>JBJKRL010000085.1:0-183376 GCA_046704745.1 Desulfocapsaceae bacterium
GTTGGTCAAGATACCAGAATTGGTCAGGGTATTTGAATTGGTCAGTTTACCGGAATTTTTCAAGCTAGCCTCTGACTCATTGATCAGTATATTGTCGTTTTCCAGAGTACCTTTTGATTCATTGATCAGTTTACCACTGGAATTTGTCAGTTTACCGGAGTTGTTCATGACGTTGTTGTTTTTCAGTGTACCGATATGAATTCCCAAATTTCCATCTGATTCGTTGTTCAAAATGCCGGAATTGTCCAGGTTGCCGCCGGTATTGTCAAGGCCTAGCTGATAATAATTGTTCACAGTACCGGAGTTGTCCAGGGTGGCTCCGAAATCAAAACCCATGTAGAGGAAATTGTTTACAGTGCCTCCTTTTTCATTATTTAGGGTACCATACCTAAATGTAAGGCCATAACCGTGGCAATCCATAGTGCCGAAGTTCTGAAAAGTACCACTACCCGACCATGTAGAACCTTTAATTGTTAATATATTCCCTGTAGGGTTAGGGGTGTATAGATCGATGCCACCGCCATTGACGGTTTGGTCAGCGAAGACAGGGAAAGCAAATACCCCTTCTATCAGCAAACAAATCAGGAGACAGTTAAAAAACGGAAGAAAAAGCCCCTGTCGCCAACCACGGATAAAATTTCCCTGTCCTTTTTCGTCTCGTTGCTGCTCAACCCGTATTTCTCTATGCTTCAATAACGCCATTATTAACTCCCCCTCCATAACTGTAGATACTGTAAGTCCTTATCGCCCATAATAGCGACAAGCTTGTCTTCCCCCCTACTGATGAATAATATAGCGAATGACAACGAACACCCACTCTTTGACAAGCGAAATAAATTCTTTATACCTGACTTTTAGTTAGAGTTTTCTGGTTCTTCCTAGCAAAAATATCTTTAGATTTCAAAGAAGAACTCGCAAAGGATTAATGAGGTTCAGCCCGTTGCCTCTTAAATATCCATCTACCTACTTCACCCCTCCCACAATTTTCCTACATTCCATGGGCCTTGCTCTTGTTTTGTTACAACCAATAGGACAAAAGGAATTAGTTTGTCCAAAGCCAGAAATATGAATGACGAAATTTCGGTGAGTTACTAGCCTCGGTAGCCGAGCAACATTGGACAAGACACTGAAGCGTAAAAGGATAAATTTTTTAGCGAGTCGCAAACTTGAGTATATAAAGATATTTCAGGGTAACCTTCTATTTGAAATCATACCCCACCGGTTAAGTTTACTCCTTAACAGTGTTAGGAAACAATGATACTCCCAAACAAGATATAACAAGGCAATTTAATAGCCATATCTTATTAATTGATTGAACGCGAGAAGATGTTTTTGTTTTTTGCCAAGATGGGATAAGTCACCCTTGGAGCGCGTGAGTGATTTTCGCAGAACACTGGGGAGAATGTCCCGACGTTTACATGCCGGGAGATTGGGTCTTGAGCCAGTCGTGAAGGGCAACGTTGATGAGGGTTTGCCAGCCTCGTTCAGACGATTTAAAGGCCGACAGGGTTTCCGGCGAGAGCCTGAGGCCTACCGTCTTTTTAGTTTCTGCCGATTCCGGCCTGCCTCTTTCGGGCAGGTTGTCAGCCGGTGCCTTTGACAGAACTTGGTCGGCTTTCTTGAAATATCGTTAGATAATGAGCTGTTACGGCTGCATCAGCTTGATTCCCAACGGTTGCTCGACAACCCGTTTGGCCGTCGTGTCCAGCAGCTCGAAGATCACCACCTCCATAACATGCCAGACCTTGACGCCGGCTCGTATGCAGCCGGTTGTTGTTTCCGTTTTGCGGCCGCAGGCCATATGCATATGGAGGAGGGGTGTGCCGTTTTCATCGGAAAAGAGCGTGCCGGTTCCAGCCACCTCATGGGCATTTTTCAGGACCTGCTCCATGGGCTCAAGCGGCAACCCTCGGTCTTCTTTGGGGCCCACCACCAGATGGCTGCCGTCATCGGCGCCGCCCAGGATTAAAAGGCTGGCAGCTGATATTTTCTGTTCCGCGGCAAATTTTTCAATCACCTCGTGGACGATCTCGCCGTCTTCCAGCCTCAAGATAAAAATTCTTCCTTGACGGGCCCGGGAATATTTCATGGATGGTCTTCTCCTTGCAGTCGTTATGAATTCGTCAGTGTTGCTCTTCGGTTACGACCGGAAAGTCGGGGATTAAGGCCGGCAGTTGATCCGGAGTGTAGCGGTTGTGAGCAAACAGGTAGCCTTCCAGATCCTGGCAGCGGCGGAAATTGTCTGTGATAAGTCTGTGACGCAGCGGATTACCGTTGCCGTAGCGTTCCAGGATATAGTCCAGGCGGATGTCCAGGGAGACCACCTGATTATGCAGAACTCTCTTGTCGGCATAATGGACGATCTCCTTGGCCAAAAAGATGCCCTTTTGATAGCGGTCTGTGGGAAAATCCGCCAGGATCACATGTTCCAGGATGATCTCGGCGATTTCCGGAAAGCCGAGATCCAGACAGATCGTATTGCCGAGTTTGGAATGATCGCAATGTTCCCTGATACATTGTGTCTTGGCGATATCATGCAGCAGAGCACCCGAAATGACCAGCTCTCTGGACGGCAGCGTCTTGCCGTATCCGTCCATTCCAGCAAGCAGGGCGTCGGCCACCCGGGCAACCATAATCGAGTGGTCTTTTATGTTGTCGAGCATGGCAAACTCGTCCATCAACAAGAGACATTGATGTATGGAGGGGACTGCAGGCATGATTTATTTTCCGCTGAGTTCGTGTACGGCGTCCACAGCACATTTAACCTGATCCGGCGGTGTAAACTGGTGAATACCATGTCCCAGGTTAAAGATGTAGCCGTCGGCCTCCTGGGCGGCGTGCAACAATCGTCCGATTCGTTGCCTGAGCCTGTCTTGCGGCAGCAACAGGGCGAAAGGATCGAGATTTC
This sequence comes from Desulfocapsaceae bacterium, assembly GCA_046704745.1. Classification (GTDB taxonomy): domain Bacteria; phylum Desulfobacterota; class Desulfobulbia; order Desulfobulbales; family Desulfocapsaceae; genus CAWGGS01. The sequence continues at coordinate 2,909 of JBJKRL010000085.1, forward strand.
CCTGGACGGCCTTCCCGTCGACATGTCTGATCGCATCCCGGATGTTGATTCGCCAGTCGATGCCTATGACATCGGCACCTGAACTTGCCGAAAGATCGATCAGCGTCGCACCGTCGTTGGCAAAATAGATGATCGGTAATTTTGTCTGGCGTAGCCCTTTGACGATTTGCTGAACGTACGGCAGGGCAAACTCTGCAAAATCGCAGGGAGCAAGGATTCCCGCCCAGGAATCAAAGATCATAAGCGTCTGGGCGCCTGCTTCCGCCTGGGCCAGTAAATAGTTCGTGGTGCAGAGAGAGATCTTTTCCATGAGCGAGTGGAAGAGATCTGGCTGCGTGAACATCATCTTCTTGGTTTCCCAGAAGGTCTTGGATGTGCCGCCCTCTATCAGATAGGTCGCGCAGGTGAACGGGGCGCCGGCAAAACCGATCAATGGGACCTTCAACACCCCGCGGAGAAGCCGTATGGTTTCCATTACAAACCCCATGGACTCATGCGGATCGGGAACGGCAAGTGCGTCTACAGACGTTTTATCCCGGACAGTCTGTTCAAAGACCGGACCGCGTCCCTCATGGAACTCAAGCCCTGCTCCCATGGCTTCCATGGGAATCAGAATATCGGAGAAAAGGATGGCCGCATCCATGGCAAAACGGTCGACAGGCTGTAAAGTCACCTCGACGCAGAGTTCCGGTGTCTTGCATAGATCGAGAAAAGAGATGTTGCCTCTGACTCGTTGGTATTCCGGCATATAACGACCCGCCTGACGCATCATCCAGACAGGGGTATAGTCGGTTTTTTCGCCTCGGCAGGCCTTGAGAAATGTATCGTTCATAGGATGTCGTCCGGAAAAGAGATAGGGACGGCCTCAGCCGTCGGATGTTGGTGCCATTTGTTGCCGAAGAGGCTCATGGTTGCAAAAGGGCTCCTGGGCAAGATAGTCACCAGTCACCGCATAGGCCCGTGCCCGGCATCCGCCGCATACCTGGAGGTATTCGCAATGGCCGCAGTTACCTTTATACCCTTTGAAATCCCGAAGTTCCAGAAATACTTTTGAATTCTCCCAGATCTCCTTGAAAGACGAGGAAAAAAGATTGCCTGCCGATTTCGGGAAATAGCTGCATGGAAAGACGTCACCGTCTACTGTGATCAGGCAGATAAGCTGACCGGCCAGACACCCCTTGGATCCTCCTGTGGAAAACTTCAGGTTCCGCCGTTTGAAGGAGATTCCGTCTTCTTTTGCCTTTTGGCGGACGATCCGGTAATAGTGAGGGGCGCAGGTCGGCCGCATCAGCATCTCCGTTTCATTTCTTTCCGTTTGGTAATGCCATTCCAGGATCTCGTCGTAGAGCTTTTGCGGGATCAGTTCATCCATTATTTCCTCGCCTCTGCCCGTTGGCACGATCATGAACATATACCAGGCGGTGGCGCCTAAGCTTTTAACCAGCTTGAAAATCTCAGGGATCTCTTTTTGGTTGCGGGCTGTAAAGGATGAGTTGATCAAAAAAGGAATGGCATGTTTATTAAACAATTTGATGGCATTCATCGTGGCGTCGAAGGCGCCTTCTTGGTTTCGGAAGTTATCGTGGGTTGCGGCTTTGGCGCCGTCCAGGCTCATCGAAACCATCTTGATGTCTGATTCTTTGATCTTCTTGCAGATGGGATCGGTCACCAGCGTGCCGTTGGTGGCAAGACACATCCGCAGCCCTTTGTCGGTTCCATAACGGGCGATTTCGAAAACATCGCTGCGCAGAAGCGGCTCACCTCCGGACAGTACCAGAACCGGGCTGGCATAAGAGGCAATATCGTCGATAATGCTTTTCGCCTGGGAAAGGGAAAAATCAGGATGATTCTCTACGGTCATCTCGGATGCGGACCGGCAGTGAATGCAATTGAGATTACAGCGTCTCGTGATTTCCCAGGCTATCCATTTTGGTTCAAATTCCATAGGTTCTCCAGTAAAATTTCTCCACGTGCCTTGTTCTTGAATGAAAAATCTTATTTTTTTAGGCAACCTTAGGTGATTGTCTAAAATTCTAAAAAACCATAAGACCGGATCATTATCAAATCAATTTTCATATGTCTCCCGCCAGCACATCACACACGATTAACACGGGAGCGACGGGAGTGAAAGAGGGGAGACGCGCACAAAGATGGAGGCGAGGATCTTGTAAAATAATCCTTTTGACAAAAAAACGATCTTGGGAAGCTATCGGCATTTGGTGTGTTGCCGGGATGCGGGGATGGGAGGAATCCCTGCCCGAAAGACGATCTTCCGGACAGGGGTGTCGGATCAGGTTATTGACGTCGGCATACAAATATCCGCTTCATCCGTTGCAATCCTGCCGCAGGTCTGGCAGGAGAATTTCATGGCAGCAAGCTTGCCTTTACAGACATGGTTGATACTGACATCGTCAGCTCCGCAATAGGAGCAGGAAATCTTTTCCGTGGTTGGATTACAGAGATGGCCGGGGTCATCAGCGACTGCGCCGCAATTCTTACATGTATGAGCCATTTGGAATCTCCTTCTATTTTATTTGGCAAATGGAGTTACCGTCTTAACAGGATGGACTCCGGGTTGGTTGAGTCCAATTATGTAGAGAAAGCATCCCTCTATGTTTGTGTTTTATTTAAGGGCGTTTCCCATCCAAACTTCTTTTCAATCCCTAGAGATAATCACGGGTGTAACTGCAACGGAATGTACCTTTCTCCGTGTATGTTCCCATAACGTCTTTTGTGAAATCCATTCCATGTTTTTTCGTAGAATTTCCGTATGAAGACGTAAGTTATCTATTAGAGAAAAACGTCTAGTTAAAGACTAAGATGGGGCAATGCACTTGTCAATATAGCCTGTACTTTATCCCGGCAAACGTGTTGCGAGGTTCTTTTGATCGGAGCAAAAAAATGATAAATTGATCGAAATAAATGCAATATTGTAACTATTTTATTGCCATGCGGCAGAGTATTGGTTAAAATTGCTAACAGTTGAGTAATGTAAGATGAACTATGGTATTTCCTCTTTGATTTTCTGCAGTGTATCCCATGTCTTATTGTTTCACGTCTCTAATAGGTATCTCATGCATAAGAGTCGTGCAGCATGTAGGTGTGTCATGAACCCATGTATCCTCAACTGTCAAATGGGAGGCAGTTTCTGAAAATATCAAGTAATATAAACAGGGAACACGACGTGTTCCTTTATTCTATATCAGGGCTGCCGGTTATTACGTTGCGGCCCAGTGTAGTACGCCGCTGGGGATGTTTATGACCGGAGAGTCGGCATGCGGGCATTTCCAGGTGGTATTCCGGTTCGGATGACCGCCGGACTGTTAACCGGATTGAGTTTGAACAATCCGGGTATTTTTAAAAAGGCTCTCTTTGGGCCAAGTACAAAGGAGTTGCTGAAATGGCAGAAGGAACAGTAAAATGGTTTAATGATTCAAAGGGCTTTGGATTTATAGAGCAAGAAGGGGGGAAAGATGTATTCGTTCATTATTCCGCCATCCAGAGCGAGGGGTTCAAATCTCTAAAGGAAGGGGAAAGAGTTCGCTTTGAAGTTGTAGATGGCGCCAAAGGACCGGCTGCCGAAAAAGTTGAAAAACTGTAAATTCTGACTAAACGTCGGGCTAAAAGCCAACAGAACGACGGTTCCAGTCTTCTTCCCCCTGTCAACCCGCGCCGGTTTGGCAGGGGGTTTATATTTTGTAAAAGAACAAGTAGCCCGGATCAACACGAAAAAAATCCCGGGTAGAGCGACTATCGGGTATAGCCGCTTTTTTTTTCTTCAGATAATTGGTGCCAAATAACGGAAGAGAGGAGAATTCGCCCGTGAAAAAGTGGAGTATAGAAGATGCTGCTGAACTCTATGGCATTAATCATTGGGGTGCAGATTACTTTACCATCAACAGCGATGGTGATGTGGTTGTTACCCCTTTCGGACGCGACAACGGTCCCGGCATCAGTCTGTACTCCATCGCCCGGGAGATAGAGGACCGCGGCATGTCCATGCCTGTGCTCCTGCGGGTTGAGAACATCCTGGGGTCCCAGATTAAGTTATTGCACGAAACTTTCCGAAAGGTCATTAAAGAGACTTCGTATGCCGGAGAATATAAAGGAGTCTTTCCAATCAAGGTTAATCAACAGGAGCAGGTGATCGAGGCGATTTCGGAGTTCGGTCGGGAGTTCAATCATGGTCTGGAGGCAGGCAGCAAACCGGAACTTTTAGCCGCTATCTCCATGCTGAACAACCGGAATGCCTGTCTGATCTGCAACGGCTATAAGGATGAGGAATTCATTGATCTTGGCCTGTATACACTTAAGATGGGGTATGCGTGTTTTTTTGTGGTCGAGGTCCCCGGTGAAATCGATCTCATCATAGAACGGGCCAAGTATTTGGGAGTAAAACCCAATCTCGGGCTGCGGATTAAATTATCAACCCAGGCGGAAGGCCATTGGACGGAATCCGGAGGGGATGCCAGTGTTTTCGGGCTGAGTATGAGTCATGTGGTCGATGTCCTGGATCGTCTGAAACAGGAGGATATGCTGGATTGTCTGCAACTGCTCCACTATCATATCGGCTCCCAGATTCCTAATATTCGGGATATCCGTGCCGGGGCGATGGAAGCCTGCAGGATCTATGAAGAGTTGGTCAAAGAAGGGGCAAATATGTCGTATATCGACTTCGGCGGCGGCCTGGCGGTCGACTACGATGGTTCCAAGACCAACTACTCGTCCAGCCGCAACTATACGATGGAAGAGTACTGTTATGATATCGTTGAGTCGATTATTACGGTACTGGGCAAAAACAAGATCCCGCATCCCACCATCATTACCGAATCCGGCCGGGCTATCGTTGCCTATTATTCGGTTCTTCTTTTCAATGTCCTGGACGTATCCTCCCATATTCCACCTCCCATTCCTAAAGATATTCCACCTTCATCGAACGGTTTAGTGGAAAATCTTCTCAGCACCTATGAGATGGTCTCACCAAAGGATATCCAGGAATGCTGCAATGATGCACTCTTTTACAGGAACCAGGCTCGCCAGTTCTTCAAACACGGCCAGATCAATATTCGAGAACGGGCGCTTGCCGAAAACCTGGTGCGGCATATTTTGATCAAAATTTCCAAGGTTGGAACGACACTTGCCCATGTGCCCAAAGACGTCCAGGAAATCAACAAACTTCTCTACGATACCTATTACGGGAATTTCAGTCTTTTTCAGTCGCTTCCTGATGTGTGGGCCATCGACCAGATCTTTCCGATGATGCCTATCCACCGTCTGAGGGAACGCCCCAGGCATCCTGCTATCATCTCGGACATCACCTGCGACTGTGATGGAAAAATCGATACCTTCCCCGATTATGCTCATGAAAAAAAGTCCCTTATGTTGCACGAACTGAAAGACGATGAGGAGTATTATCTGGGGGCTTTTCTAGTAGGGGCCTATCAGGAGACCTTGGGTGATCTGCACAACCTTTTCGGTGATACCAATGTTGTGTCAATTCATGCCCAGGAGGATGGCTCGTACCAGTTTGTCCGGGAGCTGGAAGGCGATTCGGTCTCGGATGTCCTCTCCTATGTCGAGTATGATGTCCGGTCGATCAAAAACAGGATCAAGCTGTTGGCCGAGGAGGCGATCCAAAAGGGATTCATCACCAGCAAGGAGCGAAAATCCATTCTGCGCAGCTTTGATGAGGGACTGCGAGGGTATACCTACTTTGAAAAAGAATAGGAATTTGCTTCTGCCTAGATTGATCTTTCAGAAGAAGGAATTACTAAATTGCCGAATCGTGATTCTCGCCGATATGCTCACCAACCCAACAGGTAGGCAAAAATCAAGGGTGCGACAATGGTTGCATCCGACTCAATAAGAAATTTCGGTGTTGAAATATCCAATTTTCCCCAGGTTATCTTTTCGTTGGGCACGGCGCCTGAGTAGGAACCGTAGCTGGTTGTCGAGTCTGAAATCTGGCAGAAATAATCCCAGAAAGGTGTATCGGTTCTTTCCAGGTCCTGATAGAGCATGGGGACTACACAAATCGGGAAATCACCGGCAATGCCGCCGCCTATCTGGAAAAAACCAATCCGTTTTTCTTTGCTGTTTTGGGTATACCAGTCAGCCAGCCACATCATATACTCTATCCCCGATTTTGTAATACTCGGGGACAGCTTACCCTTGATGCAGTATGAGGCAAAGATATTGCCCATGGTCGAATCCTCCCATCCCGGGACAATGAGGGGAAGATTTTTTTCAGCTGCCGCCAACATCCAGCTGTCTTTTGGGTCGATATCGTAATATTGTTCCAGAACCCCTGAGGTAAGGAGTTTATACATATACTCATGCGGGAAGTAGCGGAGATTATTTTCCTGGGCATTCCGCCAGATCTCAAAGATATGTTTTTGCAGGCGCCGGAAGGCTTCTTCTTCGGGGATACATGTATCCGTTACTCTGTTTAATCCCTTTTCCAGGAGGTTCCATTCTTCCTGGGGGGAGAGATCCCGATATCCGGGGATGCGTTCATACTTGGTATGGGCAACCAGATTCATCAGATCTTCTTCCAGGTTGGCACCGGTGCAGGAGATGATAGAGATCTTGTCCTTGCGGATCATCTCCGCAAGGGATTTTCCCAGCTCGGCCGTGCTCATGGCTCCGGCAAGGGTTACCATCATTTTATTACCTTTGGCCAACTGCTGTTCGTAGCCCACAGCCGCATCGATTATAGTTGCCGAATTGAAATGCTTGAAATGCTCAAGCATGAATTTTTTAACGGATCCATTATGTTCTATCATGATATCTCATTGCTTTTGTTGAATTTGTAGGAGAGGAGTTTGTAATACAATTTTGCCACCAGAAACCCGGGGTGATGAAGGCCGGGAATCGGGGCAAATTCAACCATGTCGAAACCGACGACATTTTTTTTGGAAAATACCTTTTTCAAATACCGCACAATTGTAAACCAATCCAGCCCCCCGGGTTCGGGCGTTCCGGTGGCTGGCATTACCGACGGGTCGAATACATCCAGATCGATGGTAAGATAGACATTATCCGTCATAAGGTCTATGGAGGTATCCATCCAATCCGGCGACTCGGAAAGCGTGTCGGCAAGGAAACATTTTTCCGGGTTGACAAAAGGTTTTTCACAACTGTCCATGCTTCGTATGCCAACCTGAATGAGGTTTGTGGTCCTGCCGGCCTCATGAAGTGCACAGGCGTGGTTGTAGACCGATCCGTTGTAAGACGTACGAAGATCAGCATGGGCATCGAGCTGAAGAACCGTCAAGTCTTTAAAATGAAGGCGGAAGGCCTCTATAATGCCGATGCTTACCGAGTGCTCGCCCCCCACGAAGGTCAAAAACTTTCCAGTCTTCAAGAGTTCGTTGGTTTGCTTGAGGACAGCTTGATAGACCTGTTCAGGAGTTCTGTTTTCATATATCGCCGGGAGGACATGGATTCCTTGTTTATATACTTCGGAATCGGTTTCAATGTCGTAGAGTTCCATATTTTCCGTGGCTTCAATAAAGGCCTCAAATCCTTTATCGGCCCCTTTTCCCCAGGTGCTGGTTCCATCATAGGGAATTGATTGAAGCAGAACAGCAGCCGATTGGAAATCGGCATATCTATCTTCTATCCCACCAAATTTCATCATGTTATCTGCGAATTGCTGTCGATCTGTTTGGTCATGACTATGGAAGAGACGGTATAGCCGTGACGTTGGAAAAACCTGTGTGCCTCTGTATTGTTGCGCCCACTCTCCAGAAAAATGGAAGTGACTTTGCCGACATTTGTAAATTGCTCTTCCAGCCATTTCAACAATTGCCTACCCAGAGACTGATTCCGATAATTCTTTGCTATTATGAGGTCCTGTAGGATGGCCGTACGAATACCAAGACGGCTGCGATATTCGTAAAGGGCCAGCCCGGCCAAAGTATCGTCCTTGAAGAGGGCGGCCAGATGCAGCCCGTCGCACTCCGGGGCATGGGCATTTCGAATCGCCTCCACAGTGTCGTTTGCGAAGATTTTATCTATTCCAGGACTCCATTTTGCAAAACTCTCCGCCCGTGCGTCAATGATCTCACCATGGGAGATGTAGTCGATATCTACGTTGGCGGCGAAAAAACGCCCGGATTCAACTGCGAAAGAGGGATTTTCGACAATTCGGATAGTCGTCATTGCTCCTCCGGTCTTACGTGGGAATGCAAATGCAGTTTTTTCATGTAATCGGCAAATTCGGTGCGGTGTTGATTTCCCTCGTCGTCGGTAGCCGTAATCCGTTGGGCTGATGCTCTTGTCTCTTTTACCGATTGTTCCCCATGGGCGAAATATAAACCTTTATCAATGATGTTTTGGAAAAGCTCAATATAGTTATCCCGCACGCCATCACAATACCAAAAATGGAGAAATGTTTTCGAGGAACAGAGATCATATATCCATGCAATCCAGCTTTTAAAGACGTCGTCATGGATGATGTCGTGGTGTTTGAAACGAACGGACATTTCGAATAAATTGAGAACTTGACAGACATGTTGCAGCACCTGATATTTCAGGTTGCCGTCTTTTTCGAGTTCCTCGTATTCCATTGTGTCACCCCAGGTTATACGTGCGAGGTGTGTGTGCTCGATCTCGAATCGGAAAAGATTGATCGACTCGATCTCCAGTTGTTGGTAGATCTGGTCCCTGGTCGATTGCTGTTCCTTTCGAGCTATTTGACGGTTGGAGATAACCACAGCCAGGGCCGCAGCCACAATGCTGAGAACACTTGCAATAGAGTCCAGATTCAGCATGACCCCATCGTTAAGCCCCAGGGTTCCTGCCAGCCTTTTGTGATGCGATCCCAGCCAGAAAAAGGCGGTTATTATGGCAATCAAATAAAGAAAATACACCATTATGTCGCAAAAAAGCTCATTATAGCGGCGCCGCAATTTGTTCATATGGCTTTTAGGGGAAAGGGTCACTGGAATGTCGAGGGCTGTTTTGTTGCTGTTTAACGTTTTGTTTTTATTGAAAATAATTATTAAAAAACCGTCTATTATACTTTGCCGTCTCAATACCTGCAATAATTTCCTTATAATTCTTCTGTAAAAGAGGTGCCGGATAGGGCTCGATGCAGGCAACGGCTGTATAATGGTATAGCAGATTATCCTAACAAGTAGTATTTGACACGGCCGGATTTGAGGATTACCATTTTTGCAAATGCGTTTTCAGGAGGAAAAATATATGCGTTCTGCAAGAATTTTCAGTATGTTGTTGCTTGTCCTGGTTTTTCTCTTCACTGTTGTAACTCCGGGTGTGCTCAAGGCGCAAGAGGAAGGGCAGGCGACGGGGGATATTACTCCGCCGCGGCTCAGTCTTGTGGACGGGCCGGTCTCGTTTTGGCGACCGGGTAATACCGACTGGTCGCAAGCATATATAAATACCCCCCTTGCCGTGGGTGACGAGCTTTCTACAGGTCAAACCGGTAATCTGGAGTTGCAGATTGCCGCGGAAAGCTATATTCGTGCGTCGGGCAATACCAGAATGGGCATGGTGGATCATCAGCCGGAGTATATCAGATTCAAGGTGAACCAAGGCCATGTTTCCCTGGATATCCGGACGCTTGATCCTGGTATGAGTGTGGTGATCGATACGCCGAATGCTGCGTTTACCGTTGAAAGTTCCGGGTATTACCGATTGGATGTCAGTGCGGAATCCACCTCGTTTTCCGTTCATCAAGAAGGCCGGGCCGCTGTTGTCCCTGTTCAAGGCAGAGAATACATGCTGACTGGCAATCAGGAGATTCAACTTCAAGGAAGCGACTACCCACGTGTTGGATTCTCTCTAGCCAGAGAGTTGGATTCCTGGGATAGGTGGTGCCTTTCCCGGACAGATTCTCTTCTTGACGCCGCAAGCTCTCGTTATGTTTCCCGCGATATTTACGGCCTCAAGGATTTGGACCGGACCGGAACCTGGGAAAATGTCTCTGAGTACGGTCCGGTTTGGTTTCCGAAGGAAGTTTCTTCGGATTGGTCTCCTTACAGCACGGGTTCCTGGATCAACGATCCGGTATACGGTTGGACCTGGGTTGACAATGCGTCATGGGGGTGGGCTCCTTATCATTACGGACGTTGGGTTTCGGTGCAGGGTCGATGGGCCTGGGCTCCGGGCCCGCAGGTGGAACAACCGGCCTACGCACCTGCCCTTGTCGTCTTTTTAAAAGACACTGATGAAACGGGAAATGTCAGCACTACTGTCGGATGGATGGCCCTTGGCTGGGGAGAGCCGCTCATTCCCTGGTGGAGGAAGACCCATACTCCTTGGTGGGGAGGTTGGGGTGGCCCGAGGTATCAAGAGGTTGAATATACCCATCATTACAGAAACAGGGAGGTCCGCCATTCAATGGTTGTCGTGAAAAAATCGGATTTCGGTCACGGTCGGGTGAAACGTCTGCCTGTGCATCCCGGTCAGTTGGTAGTCGGGCCTGCGGCCATACCCAAGGGCTTCCCGACTGGTGTCAAGGCTCGTGAAGAAATTGGTAAACGGCCTGTTTCAAGGCCGGTTGGCCGGGATTCAGAAAGAAAACAGCAGGAGATGATGAAACGAAATCCAACGGCACCGGTGGAGAATAGGGAGCTGACACCCGGACGTGCTGTTCCTAAGCCAAGATACGATAATACCCGGGAGGAAATAAGGCAGAATCCTAAGGCTCCGGTGGGCAACAGGGAACCGTCCTCAGGACGTTTCGGCCCCCAGCCAAAAGTTTATGGTATCCAGGAGAAGAGACAAAAGGTTATCGTAGAGCCGAGAAACGAAAGCCAAAAAAATATTCAACAGAAACCCCCTGTTGTGCAAAAGTCGAAATCGACAAACGGGGAGTCGGAAAAACAGCGTCGGATGGAGAAATCCAGGCCTGTCGAAGGACAGCAGCAAAACCAGGCTGGCCCGTCTGGAAATAGTGATCAGCCGTTTTTTCCACACTGATCGGTGTATCGACCCAGAGGGTTGCTTTATGCAACAGAATGGAGACCGGTGGGGTTATCTCCGCCAGTCTCCATTGGATGTGTTAAATAATCTCCTGATCACGAAGGGATTTCTCCCCTCTGGTTGCCTCATTCCCCGTCGGTCGGGTTCGGGAGAGTCAAACGGTCTCCCAATACCTGTCGACAGGTTTTTTAGCTACCAGTTCTCAGCCAGGAGTTCAAAGTACCCCCTGGGCCTGACACAGGCAGGACATTTTTCAGGTGCCTCTTTTCCTCTGTGCAGGTAGCCGCAGTTGATGCATTTCCAGACCCGCTCTTCCTCGCGGCTAAAAGTCTTGCCTGTAACGATGTTTTCGGCAAGCCCCCGGAAAAGCACTTCATGGTTTTTTTCGGCCACGCTGATGGCGTCCAGCGTATCCGCCGCCCGTTCGAATCCCTCTTCCCTGGCAATCAGCGCAAATCCCTTGTACATACTGTCGTGAACGTAGAATTCGAGTTCCGCTGATGCAATCAGGTTGGCATGGGTATCTTTGATCACACCAGCCGGAAAACTCCATTGAATCTCCAGTTCTCCACCATTGAAAAACTTGAAGAATCTGAGGGCATGTTCATGCTCTTGGGCGGCTGTTTCATCAAAGAGTTTTCCGATCTGGATGAAACCCTCCTCGCGTGCCCGGTCGGCAAAGAAATTATACCTGCTACGGGCCTGGGCTTCCGCTGCAAACGATGTCAACAGGTTTTGAGCAGTCCGGCTCTGGCGAAAAGCGACCATCATAGATACCCTTATTCTTCAATGATTATGGCGTCAGCCCCGCATTCGTCAGCCGCCTTTTGCACGATTTCTTCCAAATGCTTGGGAATTACATCATATTTGACAATCGAGAGAAGCTGATCTTCATCAAACTCGAAAACTTCGGGGCACAGTTTGTTGCAGTTTCTGTCACCCATGCACTGTTTGGTAATAGTTGCTTTCATGTATATCTCCCTTTCGTAAAGATTTGAAAATTTGGCAAAACGTTGATTATGCCGATATAGTTACCTTGTTTTGATTTGTAAGCGGTAGGCTGAGAATGAAGGTTGTTCCTTGGCCCGGAGCACTATCGACGACTATATTGCCGTCATGCTTTTCGATAATCACGTTATGCACGATGGCAAGTCCCTGTCCTGTTCCCTTCCCAACCTTTTTTGTGGTAAAAAATGGATCGAAGATTCGGTTTTTGATCTGAGCGGGAATGCCTATTCCGGTGTCACTGATATGGATTTCGGCAAAATCGCCGTTCTGTTTTGTTTTGATAGTGATGGTTCCTTTCCCGCCTTCTGGGTTTTCTCCCAGTTTTGCTTCAATGGCATGAGCGGCGTTAATGAGCAAATTGAGAACAACCTGGCCTATTTCTTCGGCAACGCAAACGACCGCGGGCAGGTTGCTGTCAAAATCCGTTTCTATTTCAGAAACATATTTCCATTCGTTTCTGGCAACGACAATCGTTGTTTGGATAATATGGGCCAGATCTACCTGTTCTTTTTCCTTGCTTCCCGGATGGGAGAACTCCTTCATTGCCCTGACTATGGAGCTGACTCGGGCCAGACCGTCCTTGCTCTGATTTATCGATTCCGGAATTTCCTGTTCCAGATATTTCCAATCCTTCTCATCGAGGGTCTGTCGCAACTCACGCGAGATCTCAGGTGTTAGGATTTTCCCTTCGGTTTTCTCGAGACAACTGTTAAAGGCGCGTATCACTTCATTAAGGTCTGAAAAGGCCTGGTCGAGAAAATCCATATTGGTGGATACATATTGAACGGGTGTATTAATTTCATGGGCAATGCCTGCCGCCAATTGTCCGACCGACTCCAGCTTTTGAGCCTGCAGAAGCTGAAGATGCATCTTTTCCCTTTCTATCTCGGCTTCTTTTCGTGCATGGATGTCACGGGCTCTATAAATTGATCCCATTTGGAGTTCGGAATCCGGGTTACTATAGGGGATGACGGACAATTCGAAATACCGTTTGCTTCTCTTATCAAAAATTTCGATTTGTTGTTGTTTCCACTTGTCAGATTCTAAAGTTGTCTTTTCATCGATCTGCTGCGGCCATTGATCGTCAAAGAGTTGGGAGATCGTCTTGCCGGCGGTTTTGCCGGGTGATACTCCGAGCGCAGAGGCCATCGCCTTGTTGGCCCTGACGATTCTTTTGTTTTTATTTACAAGGGCGATCGGTTCTGGTATGGCATTGAATGTCTGCTCCCATTCCCTTTTAGCCTGATCAAGATGTTGTTCCGCTGCTTTTCGTGTAAGGAGTTCCTGTTGGAGTGCCGTTGTCTTTTCGAGCACCTTGGCTTCCAGCATTTCCTGGTATTCCAGCGATAGTTTCTTTAATTTCGCCCACTCCAGGGCTTTCTCAATGGTGTAAAGGAAAATTTCCGGTTCTTCTATCGGCTTGGTAATATAGTCCCAGGCTCCGAGCCTCATGGCTGAGATGACATCGTCCATGGTTCCGGCTCCGGACATCATGATAAACGGCAATTCCGGTGACAGGTGCATGACACGTTTTAAAAGCTCAAGGCCGTTCAGCTCCGGCATGTAAATGTCGCTGATAATAAGTGAAGGCTTTTCCAGAAGAAAAAGATCCCAGGCGCTGATTCCGTTTTCCGCCTTCACAACAGGGAAGCCTCTTTTTTCAATTTTTTGTGTCAGATACTTGAGAACGGAGGCATCGTCTTCAACAAGAAGAATTGTTTGTTTTTCTAATGGAATAGCTTTTGTTTTAGGCATATGGTCGGAGTTGGGTCAGTAGGATAGCCTCGTTAAAATACTATCTTCCCAGATCAGAAAAGGCGGGACTGCAATTTCTTCCAGTCAATAGTAGCTGAATTTTTGCAAAATCACAAATCAGGTATCAAATTTTTTTTGAGATTAGTTCTCAACCGGAATCAACATGCTGCCGATCTCCTCTTTCCCTTTCAAAGTCATCAAATAAACCGATTACTTCACTTTAAATAAGACATACAGAACCCCGTGTTTATATTGTTTACCGAAAATATAGATACACGATAAAATTGACACTTTTTTATCCTGTGTGATAGCATGAGGAACGTGTTGCGATAATTTTTGATATGATTACCACTGATGTTCAGCTACTGATTCAGGGAGAGAACTGTCTCTCCCTTCCATTCCGGCAGACTGAGTTTCAGTGGTAATCGGGAATTTTTTTTAAATGGGAAAGGACGAAGTCACGGCCACGGTTTTGATAGGTACCTATCCTGATTTTCAGGAATATCTCATTGATGGATTGGTAGCTGGAAAGGATATGAAGACTCATGGATAAAAAGCGGAATATGAACCCAACTGATGTGTCTCCGGCTGGTGATAAATCTCTTGGTGAGGTGAATGCAACCGTCGAGACCCAATATCCCAAATTATGGAAGCGGATTTTAGCTTTTGCCGGACCGGCCTATTTGGTCAGTGTCGGGTATATGGATCCGGGCAACTGGGCAACCGACCTGGAAGGCGGATCGCGTTTCGGCTATGCATTGATCTGGGTGATCCTGATGTCGAATGTGATGGCCATCCTGCTGCAGACATTGTCCGCCCGCCTGGGTATTGTTACCGGCAAGGACCTGGCCCAGGCCTGCCGGTCGGAGTATTCCAAAATAAGCTCGTTTATCTTGTGGATCATGTGTGAGATCTCCATCGCCGCAACCGATCTTGCCGAGGTGCTGGGCACTATTCTCGGATTAAATCTGCTTTTCGGCCTGCCTCTGCTTTGGGGGGCGCTGGTAACGCTTTTTGATACTTTTCTGCTCCTGGCTATCCAGAAACTGGGAATTCGTAAGATGGAGGCCTTTATCCTGTCTTTGATCACCGTCATTGCCGGTGGATTCATCGTCAATCTGTTCCTGGCTAAACCGGATTGGGGGCCGATGGTGGGCGGACTTATACCGACATTGCCGGAAGGGTCTCTCTACATTATTCTTGGAATCATCGGGGCCACGGTCATGCCCCATAATCTTTATCTGCATTCATCCCTGGTTCAGACACGCAGGGTGTCGCGTACTGTTGACTCCAAGGCCAGAGCCTGCAAGTTGAATCTTCTTGATTCTACAATTGCCTTGAACGCTGCATTTTTTGTCAATGCAGCGATTCTGATCCTTGCCGCTTCAGTTTTTTATAAAAACGGTATTGTCGTCACTGAGATTCAACAAGCCTATAAACTTCTGGAGCAGCTTCTCGGGACTCATTCCGCCTCCATTGCCTTCGGCCTGGCTCTGTTGGCCTCGGGCCAGAGTTCCACCCTGACCGGTACCCTTGCCGGTCAGATCGTTATGGAGGGTTTCGTCAAGATCCGTCTGCGTCCATACCTCAGGCGTTTGATTACCCGTTCCCTTGCTCTCATTCCGGCGGTAATCGTCATTGCGATCTCCGGGGACAAGGGTTCCTACGAGCTTTTAATACTCAGCCAGGTGATCCTAAGCCTCCAACTGCCCTTTGCCGTCATCCCTCTTGTTCATTTTACCAGCGACAAGCTGAAAATGGGTTCTTTTGCTAATAAATTGTGGGTCAAGGTTCTGGCCTGGATTACCGCTTTCATTATCATCGCCTTGAATGGGAACCTGGTATACGATCAGGTCATGGAGTGGTCAAAAGGGGGGACGATGTCTCTGTTGCTCACGATCCCGATGATCGTCTTTGTAGTGCTCATATCGCTGTTTCTGGTCTATATCATCGTCCTCCCCTTTATCCGGGGAGAGAAAACCTGGGAAGAGGAAGGCCCCACCGGTTCCCTTGCGGTTCTTGAAGGAATCAGAACCCATCACTCAAAAAATATCGCGGCGGCCCTGGGCAGAGACAGTGGTGACAGTGTAATTATCAGCCGGGCCTTATCCCTGGCCAAGGCTGAGAAGGCGATGCTCAGTTTGCTGCATGTTTCCGACTCTGCTCCATCGCAGGTCTATGATCGTGATGTCTATGATGAACACACGCGGGATGATGAACAGTACCTCGCCGAAATAGCGGATGAAATTCGTAGCTCAGGGGTGGCGGTCGAGATTGCGCTTCTGCATGGCGAGCCGTCCAGAGAGTTGATCACCTTTGTGGAGTCGCACGATGTCGATATGCTGGTTATGGGATCACACGGGCATCGACTGCTGGGAGATCTGCTATGGGGAGAGACGGTTGATCCCGTTCGTCACCATTTGGGAATACCTATTGTCGTTGTTCGTTAGCCTGATGTTTATTCTTCGTCTTTCAACGGTTCACGTCGTTTCAGACCGCTGTAGGCTGTTGAAAGTGTCAGGTCACGGAGTATTTCTTTTGCCTTTTCAACCTGATCTTTTCGTACCATAAGACGCATGGGCAATGCATGAAAAAGGTATGGCGCCACGTGCTCTCCCTGACATAAAAAGGTTATCCCTTCAGCCTCAAAAAGAGATTTAATAAAGGCCTGATCTCCCGGATTATGGATTTCCAGGATTACTTCATAATCGATAAAATCAGCTGTCATTTTCCGTAGTAACAAAATATTTTCCGGTTCATTCCGGTATAGGTACAATATATCCGATATCAGCAGGTTTCAAACAAAATGTCTGATACCGTCTTCCTCTTTTTTTCAGATAGTGTATATAGTAATGGACCGTTGTTTGGAAAATCCGCGGGGGAGAGCAGAGACATGGGTTGACCCCGGGTTTATCATGAGACTGTATTTAATTGCAGATTGTTTTGCTGCTGATAAAAAATAAAGGATTTCAAAGTATGGGAATTTTACCGGTCAAGACAAACTCACCGGAAGGAGAGGAGATTCTCGCCGGCCTCTTGGATCGTTTTCAAGCATCCGACGGCTCATGTCAAAAGACCGTTGCTGATATCCTGGCAGATGTTCGTAGGCAGGGGGATGATGCGGTGGTGGAATACAGCCGTCGGTTCGACTCTCCGACGTTTACCATCGAGTGCTTGCAGGTTACAAGCCGGGAAATGCTTAAGGCCTATGAGCAGGTGGACGAGGAATTTATGGAAACTCTGGGAAAGGCTATAACCAGGATTGAAAGTTTTCATGAGCGGGAGATGGAAGATTCCTGGATGCAGACCAGAGAAGACGGAACCATTGTCGGGCGTCTGGTCAGGCCTTTGGACTCAGCCGGTCTCTATGTGCCGGGAGGACAAGGAGGATCGACGCCGCTCGTCTCGTCGGTACTGATGAACGGCATCCCGGCTGCTATTGCCGGAGTCGGCCTGCGGGTAATGGCTACCCCTCCGAATAAGGATGGTGCCGTCAGTCCCCACCTGCTGGTTGCAGCCCAGGAGATCGGGATTTCCCAGATCTACAAGGCCGGTTCGGCCTGGGCCATAGCGGCCTTGGCCTATGGTACCAAAATCATACCGAAAGTCGATGTCATCGTCGGTCCCGGCAATCAATTTGTGACTGAAGCAAAGCGTCAGGTTTCCGGAATGGTTCGCATCGATATGATTGCCGGTCCCTCCGAGGTCCTGATTGTGGCTGATTGTGATGCCGACCCCGCCTTTATTGCGGCCGATATGCTGGCGCAGGCGGAACATGATCCACAGGCACGGGCCATGGCGGTGGTTACCGATGCCTCTTTGGCTGCGAAGATACCGATGGAGATCGAGCGGCAATTGGCAGCACTTTCCCGACAGGATATCGCCCGCAAATCCATAGAAGAGCGAGGTGTGATTCTGGTGGCGGAGGATCTGGAGGAAGCAATCGAAATTGCCAATGATATAGCAGTTGAACACCTCGAACTTATGATAAAGGATCCCTGGGAACAGATTCCTCACATACGGCACGCAGGAGCGATTTTTTTAGGCAGCAATACACCAGAAGCGGCTGGAGATTATCTGGCAGGCCCGAATCATGTCCTGCCCACCATGGGTACGGCCCGTTTCGCCTCGGCCCTGGGTGTTGAAACATTTTTGAAGAAGAGCTCCATCATCAGTTATTCTAAACAGGCCTTGAAAGCAGACGCCGATTCGATCCGCCTTCTCGCCAACCTGGAAGGTCTGACTGCGCATGCCGCCTCGGTAAGTGAACGCCTCAAGGATAAATAAAGTTTTTACCGTTGCTGCCGTGGAGGAGAAGTGCCGGCCGGGAAGAAAAGAGCATTACAGGACCCTGAAACCAATTTTCGCTCCTTGCTGATCAGCGGGAGTGCAGCCCTCGGCCTTACTTTGGACCAAGTGGCTGTAGAGCGGCTTGCCTGTTATCATGAGGAACTTAAACGTTGGAGCCGTAAGATCAACCTGATTGCCAAGGAGACAAGCGAAAGGCGGATTATCGAGAATCATTTTCTCGATTCATTGCTGCTTCTGACGCAACTGGATCATCGTGTCCACCTTCTTGATGTCGGGAGCGGAGCCGGTTTTCCCGGCCTGGTCTGCAAGGCCGCACGGCCTGAAATTTCGCTTACTCTGGTCGAGCCGCGCTTAAAAAGGGTGTCCTTTCTAAAACATATCATCCGGGTTTTGCAACTGGATGATGTCTCGGTGCTTGCCTGCCGCATTGAAGATGAACGGCTTCTTCCATCCTCAGAAGCATTTACCCATATAACCGGCAGGGCGGTTGCCGATATTGCTACCTTTTTGGTTATGGTTGCCAGGTTTGTCAGACACGACACCGAGATCGTCTGTATGAAAGGGCCGAAGTGGCGGCAGGAACTTGAGGCTGCAGCAGATGCAATCCGGGACGGAAATCTGGAAGTACTCAGGACAATTCGGCATGAACTTCCCTTTTCCGGGGCTAAGCGGTGTCTGTTGGTCTTGAAGTCCCTGGCAAAATCAGCGTGAATCTGCTATAGAGTCAATGAACATGCCCTTGGAATGGGATTACCGTTTGTAATCTTTTTACTGATTACCACAAATGTCCAAGTACTGATCCAGAGAGAGATCTGTTCGTTTTCGGAACGCCATAAAACCCATCCATGGGGGCAACGCTTACGCCGTCCAGGATGCAGAGACCCGAAAGGCGAACACTTCTCCCCCTATCCATTTGGTTAGGCTGAATTCCAGTGGTAAACACAATTTTTTTTGAAATTTTGGCAAAATCCTCTCCGGATAAGGGGAATACGCTGGGTCCGGCCGGGAAAAGAGATAGCGGGCAATAAAATTTGTAACTGTTACTAGGTGAAAAGAATGAAAAAAATAGCAGTATTGGCTGGAGACGGCATTGGTCCGGAAGTTATGGCAGAGGCGATTAAGGTCCTTGATGCAGCCCAGGAAAAGTTTTCTTTTGAACTGAGTTATTCCCGGGCCGACGTGGGCGGTATCGCCATCGATAACCACGGGGATGCTCTGCCCCCTGATACCTTGGCTCTGTGTGAAGCAAGTGATGCAATTCTGTTCGGTTCGGTAGGGGGGCCCAAATGGGAAAGTCTGCCGCCGCAAAAACAGCCGGAACGGGCGGCTCTTCTACCTCTACGCAAACATTTCGACCTGTTTTGCAACTTGCGTCCCGCCAAGGTCTTCAAGTCGCTTGTTGCTGCATGCCCACTCAGGGCCGATATCGTCGGAAACGGTTTTGATATTCTCTGCATGCGCGAACTGACTTCCGGGATTTACTTCGGTGTGCCCAAAGGGAGAGACGGTGAGGGGCCGGAAGAACGTGCTTTTGATACCATGGCGTACAAAAGGGCTGAGATCGAGCGTATCGCCCATCTGGCTTTTCAGGCGGCCAGGCAACGACGGGGCAAGGTGACCTCGGTGGATAAGGCCAATGTCCTGACAACCATGGTCCTGTGGCGTGAGGTCGTAATCGAGGTGGCAAAACAGTATCAGGACGTTCAACTGAACCATCTCTATATCGATAATGCGACCATGCAACTCGTCCGCGATCCCCGCCAGTTCGACGTGATGCTCTGCGGCAACATGTTCGGCGACATCATATCGGATGAGGCGGCGATGCTCACCGGCTCCATGGGGCTTCTTGCCTCGGCATCCCTCAATACTGAGAAGTTCGGGCTCTATGAGCCTGCAGGCGGTTCGGCACCGGACATCGCAGGGAAGGGGATTGCCAATCCCATTGCCCAGATACTGTCTGCCTCGATGATGCTGCGCTACAGCTTCGGATTAGACACTGCAGCCGATGCCATCGATGCTGCAGTGGAAAACACCTTAAACAAAAGCATCTTTACTGCTGATATCGCGGTTGATAAAAGTACTGCGGTTTCAACCGCGGCCATGGGTGATGCCATAGTCGGTGAACTGTAAATCAAGGATTAATCCTTATGACCAAGAAAGACGACATCATGATGGTGGCCACTGAGGCTTCCATCGATTTGGCCCGCAGGGTCGCCGGGGAGTTGAATCGTCCTTTTTCGGAAATGACAATAAAGCGATTTGCCGATGGTGAAATCTATCACGCCTTTCCCGGTGATGTGACCGCAAAAAAACTGGTTATCATTGGATCGACCCATGATGATGCCTCGCATCAGGAGCTTCTTGATCTGATCCAGGGCGGGCGATACTGGAATGCCGCTTCGGTCAATGTGGTTATTCCGTATCTTGGGTATTCTACGATGGAAAGGGCAAAGCCTGGCTCCAATGAAGTCCCCAAAGGGGTGACCCGGACAAGACAGATTTTTCGGGCGCGGCCGGACTTCGTCACCTTTATTGATCTGCATTCAGAGGCCGTATTGCATGCCCATGCCGGGGAGATCAGCACCTTTCACGCCTGGACCGATCACCAGGTAGTCGAGAAGATTAAAAGATGCGGCTTTTCTGATTTTGTCCTCGTTTCACCCGACTATGGATTTTCCAAACGGGTAGCCCGTATCGCCAGTATGCTCGGTTGTTCCCATACAGCGGCAGATAAAGATCGTTATGACGTCGATAAAACCATTGTCGGGCAGGTTTCAAGTGTTGTCCGCGGTAGAATGGCTATTGTCTGTGACGATATGATCCGAACCGGCGGTTCGATCATCCAGACGGCCAAACGGTGTCTGGAGGCCGGTGCCACAGAAGTGGCGGTCATGGCCACCCACCTGGTGATTGCCGGAGCGGCGAGAGAAAAACTGGCCGCCAGCCCCATAACCCGGGTTATTGGTTCCGATACCTACCCCGGCAGGGTCAGCGACGACCTTTTTGATATTTATTCGGTTGCACCTCTGATCGCCTGGGTTCTCAGGAAGCAGTTGAAATTGTCATAAACCTTCTAGGACTCTTTCCGGACCGGGTCCTGCTCCTCTAAGTTTGTTCGCGGGTCGTATAGATCAGTGTCATGAAAAAGGAAAATATTGCTCGGGTTCTGCGCAAATCGGTTCTTTTTCAAAAGCTGGGGCCTACCCAACTTTTGACGGCGGCATCGATATCCCGGGTGTTGGTATTTAAAGACGGCACATATATCTATCGCCGGGACGATCCCGGCGAAGCCTTCTATGTGGTAGCCGAGGGCGAGGCGGAACTGGTCCTGCCACGAAAGGTCGGAGATGAGAGAATTGTCGGACGCATCGGCTATGGCGGGCATTTCGGCGAGACCTCGCTTATTACCGGAAAACCGCACTCCTTGGCAGCCCGGGCACTAGGAAATTTGGTTCTGATCAGCTTCGATAAGCGCGTTTTCCATGAGGCGCTTTTAGGAGATGCTGCCATCCAAGACCAGATGAACCTGGCACTCGCCGAAAGACTCAGAATTTCCTATGCCGAATCAGCAGAACTTGCTGACGAAAACGGGGGAAGACATTTCCCGAAGGGTGACTTCTCCGCCTATTTCGAACAAGCGGTTGCGGAGGTGGATACGAATACCAAAAACGTCATGCGTATCTCTTCCGCCGCCAGACAAATCCAGAGCATCAGCAATCTTTTTGCCAATAATCTCGACCCGGTTTTGTTGACAGGAGAATCGGGAACAGGAAGGAGATTTCTCGCTAAACAGATACACCTCCAGGGTATTTATTCCAACGGTCCGTATATCGAGATTGATCTCAGGGACATGGAAGAGGAGATTATAGCAGAAACGTTGTTCGGCAACCAGGAGGACGCCTTTCCATTTACCAAGGCTCACCAGGTAGGCACTTTTGAACAGTTTAGGGGCGGGACGGTTGTACTGTTGCACTGCGAGTTTTTAAGCGTTTCGCTTCAGCAGAAAATTCTGGGGGCCATCAACGACGGAATCTTCACCAGGATCGGCGGCAAACGCAATTTCCTCTTTCAATCACGGATAATTTTAATAAGTGAAAAGAATTTGGAGACCCTGACGGAAAAAGGGTATTTTGTGCCCCAGTTACAGGAGATCCTGCTGCGCCAGCAATTCCGGGTTCCGCCGCTCCGGGAACATCGCCGGGACCTGCCCCGCCTTATCGACCACTACCTGCGACGCTACAGCAGGGACTACGGCAAGAATATCCATAAGGTGCCGCCGGATTCGATGGGCATACTGCTTAACTACGACTGGCCCGGCAACCTTTCCGAGCTGGCCAGCGTCATCCAGCGGGCGGTAATGCTGGCCCGGGAAAACGAGATTCTGACCGATCAGATTCTCTTGGGGTTGCCGAAAGCGGAAGGCAAATGGGAGTTTAATCTCCTCCGCATTCCCTGGATCAGAAGCCTTTTACAGAGCAAGATTTTTCCTACTCTGCCGAGAGTTATCGTAGGTTCCATCTTTCTGGTGGCTGTTCTGGCGCTTTTTTTCGGTCCAAAAGATCCTGAAAAAAACATCGGCATTACAATCAGCTGGATGATTGGTTGGCCGGTTCTCTTTTTCTCGTTCTTTTTCCTTGCCAGAATTTGGTGCAGTGTTTGTACTCTTGCCGTTCCCGGCAGAATAATTCAGAACGTCTTGAAGCCTGAGAGAAGGACACCGGAGGTTATAAAAAAGTATTCGGGCTGGATCATGGCCATTTTCTGCATTATCGTCTTGTGGGTTGAAATCATCTGGGATGCTTATGGCAATCCGTTTCTCAGCGGTTCAGTTATCATTGCCGTCACTTTGGGTTCCTTTATTTTCAGCGCCCTTTATAAACGGCGTGTCTGGTGCCGGTATGTCTGCCCGCTGGGGGCCATAAATGCGATTTTTGCTATGCCATCTATTTTGGAGTTGCGCGCCAACCGTCACTTCTGCCTGAACCGTTGCCGGCAGCATGTCTGTTTCGCTCCGGAAAATGAGCAGGAGGGGTGTCCGATGTTCAGGCATCCTTTTCTGGTGGACAACAACCGGGACTGCATCCTGTGCGCCAGATGCATTAAAAACTGCCGCGACAATGCCATCCATCTCAATTTGCGTCTAGCACCCCAAGAGCTTTGGAACCTGGAGACTCCCAGACGCCCGGACAGTTTTCTGATTGTGGCGCTTGGCGCAATTTTTTTCCCATTCGCTCTTCAAAGCAGGTTCCTGCCGCTGGTCGACCATGTCTGGGAGGCTATCCTGCCTCTGGGAATCCGTTTGCCACCGGCACTTGCAGCATCGCTTGTCTTTTTCGGTCTTATCGTCCTTTTTGAACTCGGCTATGGTCTTATGGTGGCCATACAGGCCAGGTTTACAGAGGTAAGTAAAGATGTGCTTGTGTCCCTGCTCAGCTATGGTTTCATCCCGATGATTCTCGGCTGCTATATGGCCGCGCATTTCGAACTCTTTGTAGGTGGGGCCTGGAGTATATGGCCGAACGTTCTCGAACTGATGGGTAGTGATGTCGTTTACCAGGCGCACCGGCTGCTGCGGCCGGATACAACGGTGGTTTTCCAGAATATGACTGTATTGGGCGGTATGTTGGCCTCCTTCTATGCCGTTTTTCGAATTATGGCACGCTTAAAAGGGAGCAGAAAATTTTCTTCCGGAATGCTGCTGCTTCCTTACAGTTTTATGATCGCCCTGGGCGGTCTGGCTCTGTATATCATGTGAGGAAAAATAAGGAAACCGGACAGAATTAACACACTCCGTTAATTCCGCCCGGTTAGGGGGGGGCTACAGATGGTATTCGCCCTCGTTAAAGCAAGAGGCGTGCCATTCCCCATCTTTTGACAAGGAAATAATGTAACCATTAGGTAATATACAATAAAATATTCACCTCCAAATGTGTTGCCCGGAATCATATGCAAAGGTTTCTCGGGTTGTGTATTACAAAAGAGTAATTCGTGGCCCATTTGTGTAATTCGTAATTTCTTTGATTCTTTTATGGTTCATCTGATTCGCGCCGTTTAGCCTCCGCGGCGTACAGTAAGGCCGATGTTTTCCAGGATGGCACGGGTTTCATGCACCATCTCTTCATTGACCTCGGGGAAGGATGCGCCAGGAGAGCTTGAAGAGAATTTCCGGTAATCGACCGTTGGAGTTCGATGGTAGGAAAGTATGTCGACTTCGGTCACGTTCGGCAGACCCACAATAAAAGAACCGGTACGGATAATATTTTCATGGTCATCATTTACACCATGGATCAACGGCAGGCGGATCCTCAGCCGGTGGCCGGCATTTGCCAACGCATCGATATTGTGAAGAATCAGTTCATTTCCCACACCGGTGTACAGTTTGTGTCGATCACTGTCCATAAGTTTCAGGTCATAAAGAAAGACATCGGTATGACGGGCCACCTCCAAGAGAATGTCGGTTTTGACATACCCGCTTGTATCCACGGCCCGATGGATATTCAGTTTGCCGCATTCTTTGAGCAGGTCAAGGAGAAACCACGGCTGCATCAGCGGTTCGCCGCCGGAAAAAGTTACACCTCCGGATTGAGCATAAAAGGGGAGATCCTTTTTAATTTCCTCCATCACAGAACCTATGGAGGTGATCCAGCCGGAAGCCTCATGGGCCTGCGCGGGGCAGGTCTCAACGCAGTTGAAACAGCCGATACATCTGTTTTTATCTCTGACCAGGGCTAAGGAGGAGAGGGAGAGGGCGTTCTCCGGGCATTGATCGGCGCAGTATCCGCATCCCACGCACCTATCGATAAAAGTGAGTATTTCAATATCAGGCGAGAGTCCTTCCGGGCTATGGCACCACCAGCATGTTAAGGGGCATCCCTTGAAAAAGACGGTGGTTCGCATCTGTCCCTCATGGACGGCAGGGTGCTTGAGAGCAAAGATGGTCGGTTTTACTCCTTTCATAGGGATATATGACAAGAAACAGGAATTTCGGTCAAGCTGATTTTTTTTAGAGGGTCTCCATATCGATTTTAAACGGCATGATGTCCAGGACATCGGGAATCTATCAAAAAGAGTGTTTAGACCAGATTTCTCATCAGTCCAAACACCGGAGAGCCTGGCATCGATGGTATGTCAAAAAAAATTCAATTAAAATCAATGGTTGAAAGCACAAAATGTACACTTCGCCGACCATGGCAGGAACGGATACTAACGTTTTTCCATAGTATTGCTTTTGTGCATTGACATAACCGATCCGCTCATTATTGTTACGCAATTGATCGGAGAAAAAATCTTTTATCGCTCCTCTCTTTATCAGGCTCTGACTATGAAAAAGAAAATATTTTTTACAATCCTTGGGTTGATTGTTGTGGTCGGTCTGCTCGCCGGAATTAAGTTTCTTCAGATCAGAAAGATGATCAATACCGGTAAACACCAGGTCTTTCCACCGGAGGTAGTGACGGTTGCCGTTGCCCAGAACAGTGACTGGGAATCGACCTTGGATTCCGTAGGCAGCCTGGTTGCAGTGCAGGGCGTAACCGTATCTACCGAGCTTTCGGGTAAGGTGGCACAAATAGCATTTGAACCGGGAGCGAAAGTCAGCGCAGGCGATCTTCTGGTCAAACAGGATACCACCACCGAGGAGGCCCAACTGCGCTCGGCCGAGGCCCAGGTGGTATTGGCGCAAAATAACTTCAACCGTATAAAAAAACTCCTGGCAAAAAATGCCATTTCCCCTTCGGAATTCGATAATGCCAACGCCCAGCTCAAGGCGAATATGGCCCAGGCGGATACCGTCCGGGCGGCCATTGCCAAGAAGACCATCCGGGCGCCCTTTAGCGGCCGTCTCGGAATTCGACTGGTCAATCTGGGAGAATATCTCAAGGATGGCACACCTATTGTTTCTTTGCAGACCTTGAATCCTATCTTTGCCGATTTTCAGCTGCCGCAAAACGAGCTGGGAATGATTAAGGAAGGCTATAAGGTTCGGGTGAGCTCGGATGCTCTGGCCGGCAAGACCGTTGAAGGTACAATAACGGCTATCAACCCCCAGGTCGACAGTGCCACACGCAATATCTCGGTACAGGCGACCTTGGAGAATCCCGACGAGGATCTGCGGCCGGGGATGTTCGCTGACGTTAAGGTCATTTTGCCCCGTGAGGAAAAGGTGCTGGCGATCCCGGCAACATCAATTCTGTATGCTCCTTACAGTGATTCGGTTTTCGTGGTCGAAAGCAAGAAAGATGAAAAAACCGGTAAGGTGGCGAAGACCGTTCGGCAGCAGTTCGTTCGTCTGGGAGAAAAGCGGGGGGATTTTATTGCTGTGCTTTCCGGATTGAAAGAAGGCGATACCGTTGTCACTACCGGCGTCTTCAAACTGCGTAACGGACAGTCGGTTGTCGTTGACAATACTCTCTCCCCAAAATTCAAACTCGCTCCCAAACCTGCGGACAGCTGACCCGGATTTCTGATGACAAGTCCGGGCTAAAGATCAAGCCGGTAATGGATCATGCAGGAGCCTAAGGTTCGGAAATAATATTTAGAGAGTTACCCATGAAACTCACAGATCTTTTTATCCGCAGGCCGGTTCTGGCAGTGGTGATCAATCTGGTTATCATCATTGCCGGCATCCAGGCGATCAGGACCCTCAACATTCGCCAGTATCCTCGCAGCGACAATGCCGTGGTTACTGTTAAAACCGTTTATGTCGGGGCAAGCGCGGAGTTGGTGCGCGGGTTTATTACTGAACCTCTGGAGAGGGCTATTGCGGCGGCGGATGGTATCGATTATATCGAATCGCAGAGTTCCCAGGGGCTTTCTTCAATCAGCGTACGCTTAAAGCTCAATTACGATCCCATCAAGGCCCTGTCCGAGATCAGCTCCAAGGTGGACCAGGTCCGAAACGATCTGCCGCCGGAGGCAGAAGTCCCGACAATCAACGTAGAATCGGCGGACAGCCAGTTTGC
Organism: Desulfocapsaceae bacterium; assembly: GCA_046704745.1. Lineage (GTDB taxonomy): Bacteria > Desulfobacterota > Desulfobulbia > Desulfobulbales > Desulfocapsaceae > CAWGGS01. The sequence continues at coordinate 29,896 of JBJKRL010000085.1, forward strand.
CTCGGCGTATTTGAGTTTTACCGCCAAGGGACTGCGCCAGAATGAGATAACAGATTATCTGGTGCGGGTGGTGCAGCCGCGGCTTTCGGCTCTGGAAGGTGTGCAACGGGCCGATATTCTGGGCGGTCGGACATTTGCCATGCGTATTTGGCTCAATCCTGAGCGGATGGCGGCCTACAGCATCAGTCCGGCAATGGTCTATCATGCCCTGGAGACCAACAACTTTCTCTCTGCCGTGGGGCAGACCAAAGGGTCGCTCATCCAGGTCAATCTGACCGCCAATACCGATCTCAGATCGGTGGGTGAGTTTAAAAAGCTGGTCATCAAAGAGCAAAACGGCGCCGTTGTCCGGCTAGAGGATGTCGCTGATATTGTTCTTGGCGCCGAAGATTATAATGCAGAGGTGCATTTTTCCGGGAAATCTGCCGTTTTTATGGGGATTTGGCCGTTGCCCAATGCCAACTCAATTGATGTGATCAAACGGGTCAGGGCCGAGATGACCTCGATCCAGAAACAGCTGCCCTCCGGCATGCAGGCCCGGATCGCCTATGATGCTACGGATTATATTACAAATGCCATCCATGAGGTTGTTAAAACCCTGATCGATACCCTGTTGATCGTGGTCTTGATCATCTTCCTTTTCCTCGGCTCGTTTCGTTCGGTGCTGGTACCGATTGTCGCCATTCCCGTATCACTCATCGGCGGCATATTTTTAATGCAGGCATTTGGTTTCACGATAAATCTACTCACTCTCCTGGCCATCGTCCTCTCCGTCGGGCTTGTGGTGGATGATGCCATTGTCGTGGTGGAAAATGTCGAGCGCCATTTACGGGAGGGGAAAACCCCTTTTGATGCGGCAATTCATGGCGCCAGAGAGTTGGTGGGGCCGATCATCGCCATGACCATTACCCTGGCCGCCGTTTATGTTCCCATCGGTCTCCAAGGTGGGCTCACCGGATCTCTTTTCCGGGAATTTGCCTTTACCCTGGCAGGAGCCGTTACCATCTCCGGAATTGTCGCTCTGACCCTGTCGCCGGTCATGTCAGCAAAAATATTGAAGTCCGGCAGCGAGGAACGCGGGTTTGCCGGGAAGGTATCGCGGGATTTCGACAAATTGAAAAGATTCTATGGACGGCTGCTTGACGGTACGCTGAATGCCCGACCGGCCGTTTATCTGGTTTGGATTGTGCTGGTCCTGCTCATCTATCCGATGTATACGATGTCGTCAAAAGAATTGGCGCCCGCCGAAGATCAAGGTGTCATTTTCGGTATCATGAATTCTGCTGCAAATTCCACCCTGGATCAGAACAGTATCTATGCTACGGCAGTCAACAAGGCTTTTCAGAGGGTTCCTGAGACCGATTTTACCTTTCAGATCACGTACCCGAACTCGGGCTTTAGTGGCATGGTGGTCAAACCGTGGGATAAACGGAAACGTACCATCTTCCAGATCATGCCCGAGGTGCAGAGGAAACTGCATGCTATCTCCGGCGCCCAGATTTTTCCCGTTACTCCGCCTGCTCTACCTGGTGGAGGACAGTTCCCGGTGGAGTTCGTCATTGCCTCGACCGCTGATGAGTCACAGATCCTGCAGTTTGCGCAAGAAATAAAATTGAAGGCCATGAAGAGCGGAATATTTGCTTTTCCGCCGCTTATTGATGTAAAAATGGACCAGCCGCAATCCGAGATCGTGATCGACCGTGACAAGGTAGCGGATCTGGGGCTGAATCTGCAGCAGGTAGGATCCGACATGGGAGTTATGATGGGGGGCAATTACGTTAACCGCTTCAATATCTCTGGTCGCAGTTATAAGGTTATCCCTCAGATCCAGCGTATAGATCGGTTGAATCCGAATCAGTTGCAGAATATCTATGTGACCGGTCCAGGTGGAAAGCTGGTTCAGCTCTCTACAGTCGCCACCATTAAAAATACGACTGGGGCACGATCCTTGAATCGCTTCCAGCAGTTGAACGCCGTCAAGTTGAGCGGTGTGGCTCTCCGGCCCCTGGATGAAGCCCTGCGTTATCTTGAAGGGGAAGCCGCAAAAGTTCTTCCAAAAGGATATGTAGTTGATTATACAGGTGAATCACGTCAGCTCCGGGTGGAGGGAAATAAGTTCATTCCTGCCTTTACCCTTGCGGTTATCATGATTTTCATGGTGCTGGCGGCCCAATTCAACAGCTTTCGCGATCCCTTTGTCATTCTGCTTGGTTCTGTGCCTCTGGCCATGTTCGGCGCTTTGGCGTTTACTTTTTTGAAGATGCCTAACCCAAATATCCCATTTTGGACCCATGGGTGGACTACGTCAATGAATATCTATTCGCAGGTGGGGTTGGTCACCCTGGTAGGGCTTATCTCAAGAAACGGTATTCTGATCGTCGAATTCGCCAATAAACTGCAGATACAGGGTCTATCCAAACGTGAAGCCGTCCACCAGGCATCGATGATCCGCCTGCGGCCGGTGTTGATGACCAGCGGGGCGACCATCGCCGGTCACTTTCCCTTAACGCTTGTGACCGGAGCCGGGGCCTTGGCCAGGAACTCCATCGGTCTGGTCTTGGTCGGCGGCATGACAATTGGGACCTTTTTTACCCTTTTTGTGGTCCCTTGCATCTACATGCTGATTGCCAAGGACCACTCCAAGGACAAATAGTTTCCATCAAGAGAGGAGATCCAGGACATAATCGATGTCCTTTGGGGTATGGGCGGCATTTATCTGGAAGCGAATGCTCTCGTCTCCTTGAGGAACCACCGGAAAGGTCAGCCCGATGACCAGAATGCCACCGGCAAAGAGTCTATCCACCAGAGTATTGGTTGTCGCAGTATCCTTTACCAGAAGCGGCACCACGGGGTGAGGGCCGGCAATTGTTTTTTTTCCGAGGTGAGCCAACCCCTCTCGGAATTGCCATGTCCTTTCTTGAATATTTTTAAGGAGATTGACGCCTTCAGGACTGTCGCAGATCTTAATGGCCTGATTGGCTGCAGCACAGTCGGCGACACTTAAGGGATTTGTATAAATGTAGGTGTCGGCCTTCTGACGTACTGCTTCGGCAACAGTCGAACTAGCAGCGATAAAACCGCCGTTGACGCCGAAAGCCTTACCGAAGGTGCCGACGATAATATCCGGTGACGTCCCGCAATATTCCGAGGTTCCGCGACCGGTTGCACCATAGGCGCCTATTCCGTGGGAGTCGTCGACCACTGTGATGACCCCGTCTTTAAACCGGCTGTTAAATTTTTGACAAATCTCTTTGATTTTGTCGATGGGAGCATAATCGCCGCGCATACTAAAAACCCCGTCGAAAATCACCACAACTCTTTCAATCCCTTCCCCTACCTGCTCAAGGCAATGCTGAAGATGCTCCATATCATTATGCCTGAAGATCCCTCTGTTTTGGTGCGAAACACCGGCGATGCGCATACTTCGGATTATGCTGTTATGATTCAACTGATCACCGATCCAATAGGTTTTGTGATTGCCGATGGTGAGTGCCAGGCCACAATTTGCCGTATAGGCGGAATTGAAGATTTTTGCCGCGGGTTTGCCGACAAAACGGGCGATTCGTTTTTCAAGGGCTATATGGTAATTAAAAGTGCCGTCAATAAAACGGACGGCACCGGGACCGACTCCGCATTTTTTTTCAGCCTTATCTGCTGCTTCTATCAGGGCGGGGTGATGAGAGAGCGACAGGTAGGAATTCGAATTCATCCGGAGGAAGTCCTTATCCTCGCCTTGGAGACGGTAGCGGGGACCGTATCCGTTTTTGGGAGGAACATAGCCTGTAATGACTCTCTCCGGGCCTTTGGCTTTCCCGGATTCCTGTAGCTCTTTTATCTCTCGGGAAAGACTTATATCGAGTTTCTTTAAAGACATATTTCGTTCCTATAAAAAAAACTTTTTATATAACAACGAGGTACGGCATCGACCGGTCGATAAACAGGCTTTTTCCGAGGCCGACCCCAAAGAATTATCTGGGAATTTCCTCCCAGTTCAAGACCACTTTTCCCGATTTGCCGGTACGCATAACTTCGAATCCTTCTTCAAATTCGGTGTAATGGAACCGATGGGTGATGAGCGGGCTGATATCAAGGCCGGACTGAATCATGGAGGTCATCTTGTACCAGGTTTCGAACATCTCCCGACCATAGATCCCTTTTATGGTTAAGCCGTTAAAGACTACCGTGTTCCAATCAATGGCGATTCTATCCGGACTGATGCCAAGAAGAGCTATCTTGCCGCCATGACACATGTTGTCGAGTATGGCGTGCAGGGCGCCGGGACTACCTGACATCTCCATGGCCACATCAAATCCCTCTTTCATTCCAAGTTTTTGTTGAACATCCGCCAAATCGGTCTTTTGTATATTGACCGCCAAGGTTGCTCCTGCCTTTTTCGCCAGTTTTAGACGATAGGGATTGATATCGGTCACGACAATGTATCTGGCCCCTGCGTGTCTGGCAATGGCTGTTGCCATGCAGCCGATGGGCCCGGCGCCGGTGATCAGGACATCCTCGCCCAAGATATCAAAAGAAAGAGCTGTGTGGACGGCATTTCCCAGAGGGTCAAAACAGGCAAGCGTATCCAGGGGAATTGTTGGATCGCAATACCAGACATTGGTGACGGGAACCGTTATGTATTCGGCATAGGCTCCAGGTCTGTTGACGCCGACACCGCTGGTATGCATGCACAGGTGCCTCCTGCCGGCTAGGCAATTGCGACAATGTCCACAGACGAGATGTCCCTCTGCCGAGACCACATCTCCAGGTTTGAAGTCGCGAACTATGTCTCCTGTTTCCGTAATAATACCGACAAATTCATGTCCGATATGCATGGGAACAGAGATGGTCTTTTGTGCCCAGGAATCCCAGTTGTAAATATGGACATCAGTTCCGCAGATTGCGGCACGCAACACTTTTATTAGAACTTCATTTTTTCCGGGTTGAGGAATGGCAACATCCATAAGCTTGAGACCCGGTTCTTTTTTTGCCTTGACCAATGCTTTCATTGTTTTCATGTTTCTAATCCTTATGGTTTTAAACAGATGGCACTTTGAGAACAATAACCGGATTGTTTCCCTTCCTGGTCCACGATTCACTTTTTAAGCTGCGGACTGAAACGAAACAAAAACTGAAAAGGTGAGAACGTCCTTGAAAATAACCTGTACAACCGGCATAACCTTCCAGGTTTGCCGGAACCTGAAAGGGGTTCTCAGACAGCATAGTTGATGCAGAACGAATCGTCGTATGTAGTTTATATTTGAATACGGTTTCGACCTACAGAGTCGATGAATTTATAGGTACGTATTATACATCTCTTTTATGATAATATCCAATTGCAGAGGCGGAACTTTTAAGAAAAAGCTTCCGGCGGATTTTCTTAATGCGTATAATACTGTAAATGTCATGAATACAGAATCTGTTCTTGAAAAGGTTGTGCAATGATTTGGTCAACAAAACCTGATGTTGAAAAACTTCAAGAGATTTCAAACAATACCATGATGCAACATCTGGGTATTGAATTTACCGCCGTGGGAGATGACTTTTTAGAGGCTCGGATGCCGGTTGATGGTCGAACTTGTCAGCCATTCGGGTTACTGCATGGAGGCGCATCCGTCACCCTTGCCGAAACGCTGGGCAGCATGGGGTCGTTTCATTGTATCGAAGAAGATAAAATATGTGTTGGGCTTGAGATAAATGCCAATCATATCAGATCCGCGCGTAAGGGATGGGTTGTGGGACGGTCTACTCCGTTGCACCTGGGTCGAACTACACATGTCTGGAAGATCAGGATTGTGGATGATCATGGCAATCTGACATGTGAGTCGAGGTTGACTATGATGATTATTAATAAATAAAGACATTAACCTATTACCGTACTATTTTCTTGGAGAGAGCTCATGAGTTTCCATGAAATACAACCGGATGAGTTGCGGCGATTTATTAGAACTCATCATGAAAGTGATTACCTGCTGATTGATGTGCGTCAACCTGATGAATACGAGCAGGGACATATTCCCGGAGCACGACTTCTTCCTCTACCTGAGCTTGCAAGGAGTATAAATACCTTGCTGATGGATAAAGAGCTGGTTTTCTATTGCCGAAGCGGAGCTCGTTCCATGGCGGCTTCAACACTGGTTGAAGAGGAATCAACGCAGACCGAAGTGTATAATCTTGCGGGAGGGATTATCTCCTGGGAGGGTAATGTTGTTGAAAGACCTCCGCAGGTTCGTATTTTCGATGCTTCAGCTACACCCGAGCAAATGATGATGACAGCCATGGATCTGGAAAAAGGTGCCATGAGATTTTATACCATGGCGGATGAGCGTTGGGGCGGGGAGACCTGGAGCGAAGTGTTTGCCCGCCTTGCCGAGGCGGAAATCGGACATGCTATGATGATCTATCAAATCCTCAGTCGGGAAAATAAAGTAAAAGATGATTTCGATACCATTTTTTCCAGACTGCAGGGTGATGTTTTGGAGGGTGGCTTGACCGTGGCCGAAGCTTTGGACAGGGCAGCTTTGGTCGAGATACGTCATTGCGTCCATTTAATTGAGTTGGCATTGAATATTGAATATTCAGCCTTCGACCTTTACAGAACCATGGCTGACCGCGCAAAGCAATCCAAGGTCCGCGATGCCTTCTTAAAAATTTCTCAAGCCGAGAAATCCCATATGAACAACCTGATCGGTGCCTTGGGAACCTGCCCTCCATAAAAACCGTTACTCCGGTTCTTTGTGACAAAGACCGCAATCCTGGGTAATGGTCTCTCCGGAATCCGTCATGTGTTCTTCGTCGTGACAGCGAAAACATCCGACTCCTTGATCGGCATGCTGGTGTCCGATTTCGCTCTTATATGTCCCCCAGGTTATCTTCATTTTCGGCCAGATATTTGCCAGATATTCCTTTTTGAGGTAGGCGGCTGCCTCTGTAATAGTCTTCTCATTCTTATCTATAAAGTCTTTGCCGTTTCGTTTTTCCTGCAGATTTTTAAGATCTGGGAGAATCTCGTTGCCGGCCTCGGCGCGGGTTTTATATTGTTTCCGCAGAATAGCGAGACTATCCTGCCGTATGCCAGGGATATCAGGGGATATTTTCTTGCTGTACAACCCGAAGTCGACTCTTTCTACAGGATCGTCAAAGATATGGGTCGGCCGGTTGTGACAGTCGGCGCAATCCATAAGTTTCCATGGGATTTTATCAATTTTTTTACCTAATTTAAATAGCTTAACATTACCGTTGGCCATAACTACCTTAACTGCACCGATTTTCGTCAAATCGGCTTTCAGTGGCTGATAATAAATATGGATATTTGGATCGGCATGCCAGTGGACCCCTTTGAATCCGCCGCTGATCGGATCGAGTCCACCAAGGTGCAAGAAGATTTCCTGTTTTTCCGGCGTCTTTTGATCCTTATTGGAATATGTTATGAAAACCTTCTTCCTGTCGCCGAAATATCTGTTCGGGGAATGACATTTTTCGCAGGTGAGGGCGGCAGGTGGCAGGTTTTCAACAGGATTGGGGATCGGACGATGATAGGAGCCGAGCAAAACATCTTTGAGTTGATTCAGACCTGCAAATTTTGCCTGCAGATAACCGCCGATACCCGGTGCAATATGGCACTCTACACAGGCGACATCAGCATGGGGGGAGCGTTCATGGGCAGTATATTCAGGGGCCATGACTGTATGACATGCAGTGCCGCAGAAGGCCGTGGAATCCATATAATGGTATCCTTGATAGATTACTGTGGCAAAGAGTGAAATATTGATCGCAGAAAGAACCAGAAGTAACAGTATGACCTTGCGGTGATGTTCGTTTCCCAGATCTATTATAAAACCTGTTCGGGTGAGACTTTTAGCAAACATCTTTTTCCTTCTCATTATCGCTGCCACGGGAACGAGAAGGAGTCCAATGAACATGCAGGTCGGAAAGAGGACGATGGTGATGATTGCGGCATAGGGATTTTGCACCATACCTAACATGTGGGCAATGAGACCGAGAACCGTCAGGATAAAGAAAACAGTGGTGATTCCTACACCGATCATACCCAGAGGTGTCGAATATGAGGTCCGCAACTGGTCCCACCAGGATTGAGATCCATTGGGGAAATCGGTGTTCTTTTCAGACATCACTCTACCTCCTTTTCAAGGGTTATCTTTAGAACCAACGAGTTTCGCCATATCTCGACAGAATATAACCAATTCGTACTAGTGTTTTTTTTATATCGCAATTCCATAGAGAAAGTCATGAAAAATTTTATACTTTTTTATGTATATTTTATACAGAATAAGATTCACTCTCAATTCATCTTGACATTTAATTGTAATTTTGAGTTAATTTTTAATTAAATCAGTACAAAAATTTATATACCAAAAAATACCACATTGTGGTATCGTGGTTTTCGCCGTCGTGCCATTACTCCGGGACGATCATGAGTGCATTTCTAGAATACGTTACCCCTCCATTCTCATTGGATGGGTTGTAGTCTCAATATATTTAATTAGTTATACCATTTCCGGGATTCGATAAAACGATCCGGAGATTAGCCTTGTCAGTTGTTATAAGAAGGAGAGGATGGAACGGGAAGGGCGAGTTGTCGCTCTCTCCGTTTCGTATTGGTCTGTCGCCGTAATGGTAAAAGACCAGGTAATCCAACATGAAGGAGGAGGTGGAGGATGACTTGCAAAATCCCGGGTATGGTACTGATTCTTTCGCTCATGGTTTATCCTGCGGTTGTTTATGCAGGATCCCAGTATACAGACCCCACGACGGGAATGGAGTTCGTTTCCCTCAAGGGCGGCTGTTTTCAGATGGGGGATTCCGCCGGTGGCGGTGATCCTAACGAGAGACCGGTACACGAAGTCTGCGTATCTGGTTTCGATATGGGTAAATATGAAGTAACCAATGCCCAGTACAAAAAATTTAAACCCCAGCACAAAAGCGAAAGCTCTGAAGGACTTACCCAGGACAAGGATGATCAGCCGGTGGTCAATGTTACCTGGGATGAGGCCGTTGCCTATGCCAAATGGCTCTCAAAAGAATCCGGACAGACATATCGGTTACCGACGGAAGCCGAATGGGAGTATGCGGCCCGTGCCGGGACGACGACCATCCGTTATTGGGGCAACAACCCGGACGACACGTGCAAATACGCCAATGTTGCGGATCTGGCGGCAAAAAAGAAACGTCCGACCTGGATTACATTTTTTTGTGACGACGGCTATGTAGTTTCGGCGCCTGTAGGCAGCTTCAAACCTAACCAGTTTGGGCTTTACGACATGCTGGGAAATGTTTGGGAGTGGTGCAAGGATGTTTATAACGCCGAGGCTTACAGCAAACTTCCAAAAGACAATCCCGATTTTGAAGGAATGGGGGAATATCGCGTTATGCGCGGTGGCGGATGGAGTAATGGGCCTCTGGGGATACGAAGCTCCCATCGCGTGGGGCTTTCACCGGATTTCGGTCACCATGCGCTTGGTTTTCGACTGGTTAAGATCGGAAAATGAGGTGATTTGTGCTAAAGCTTGATGATTTTATAGAAAAAAAACCCTGGAGGCACTCTATGAAGAGAAAGCATATTATTTTGTTTTTGCTACCGCAGATTCTCCTTTTCTTCTCTTTCTCACTCGCGTTAGGCAAAGATATGGAGAGTGCGAAAGCGGAAAAAATGGAGACAAACCATTACATCGGAGCGGAAACATGTAAGGAATGCCATGAGAAACAGTTCAAGACGTATTCAAACTCCATTCATTCCAAAAAATCGGTAAAAGGACCCGCATCGGAAAATGCCTGTGAGACCTGTCATGGACCCGGCGCACTCCATGTGGAAAAGGGTGGTGGCCGTGGTGTGAATATCTTCGCCTTCAATAAAGATGTACCTGCCAAGGACAAATCGGCAAGATGCCTCGCCTGTCATGAAGAAACCCATCAGCTCACCAACTGGAATTTGAGCAAACACAGCAGTGAGGACATCTCCTGTACCGATTGCCACGATCCCCATAACATGCAGGTGAAATTTTTAAAAGAGAAATTGCCGACCCTCTGTTTCAACTGCCATAAGGATATCAGGTCGCAGGTGAACCGGCAATCCCACCATCCGATTCGGGAAGGATTGATCACTTGTACCGATTGCCACGATCCCCATGGTACTTTCGGTGATAATCAGATTAAAGCCGATTCAGTCAATGAACTTTGTTATAAATGCCACGCTGAGAAGAGAGGCCCCTTCATGTTCGAACATCCTCCTGTCGAGGAAAACTGCCTGAACTGTCATACACCGCACGGCAGTAATCACAACAAACTTCTGGTCGAGAATCCGCCGCAACTCTGCCAGAACTGCCATGATGCAAGCAGACATCCGGGAACGCCCTATACAGCGCTCTCAGGCTTCAACGGTAGTGCACCGAAGAGCCAGTTCTACGCCCGGGGATGTCTGAACTGCCACTCGAATATTCACGGCAGTAACGCCTCGTCGTCATACGGCGGGGACTTTACACGATAGGAGGTCCAATATGAAACTACGTATGATTTTAGCGGGTGCAGTTTTGATAATCCTACCATTCCCTCTGTTTGCGGCTGGAGGCACTTTTGAAGGAGATGTCAATGTCTCGGTCTGGCATGTCAACCTCAGCGGGAATGAGGCCAAGTTTAATGAATACCGGGACATGACCGATGATAATGGTCTCTATACCGGATTTGACATGAAGTATGACTCTGAGGACATGTTCTGGCAGGGGTCTGCCTCAGATATCGGATATGATACTCAGAGCTACCATCTCGAAGGAGGGAGCTACGGGAAATTTAAGGCCTACTTTAATTTTTCCGAAATTCCTCACAACATAACCTTCGGAGCCAGAACATTTTACTCCGGCGCGGGTTCAAATCACCTGACCGTTACAACGAATCCTTCTGATATATCAAGCTGGAAATCCTTCGATTACTCAACCGACAGGAAGAGGTATGAGGCTGGGTTCTCACTTGATCTGGCAAAACCGTTCTTTTTCAATGTCACGGTGCCTCATGAGGAAAAAACCGGGAACTATCCAATCGGAGCGGGTATTGGCGCGGGCTTTCTCGGATCGTCGATGGTAGAACTCCCGATGGACATCGACTATACGACCAATTCAGTCAATATGATGGCAGGCTATGTCAAAAACCCGTTTTACGCTGCCATGGAACTTTTCTACAGTAAGTTCACCGATTCCAACTCGGCCATGTATTTTGACCGGCCTACAGGCGGGATCTCTTCGACTCCGGACGCATATTCCGTGCCGCCCGACAATCAGTCGTATAAGGTTGCCTTTAAGGGAAGTGTCAAGATGCCTTTACGCAGTCAGTTCAGTATGAATCTGGCCACAGGCAGGACAAAATCGGATGACAATATCATCCGGGCGCTGACGGCCAATTTCGGGCCTACCTTTAACGGAAAGGTGGATACCACCAACATTGATCTCATCCTGACCAGCCGTCCTGTTCGTTTGCTCGATGCCAGAATTGACTATAAATATTACCAGAGGAAAAACAAATCCGACGAACTGACGATAGACGGGAACACCAACGATCTGCTGGGATATAAGAAGAACAAGTTCGGCGTTGATCTGGGATGGAATCTGCCCGCCAAATTTCATCTGGACACGGCTTACAACTACTTGGATATGACCAGACAGTTCGATGAGGTCTTGCCGGAAACCAAGGACAATACCCTTTCCGCAGAACTCCGCTGGCGGGGACTCGACTTTATGACGCCCAAACTCAGTTATGAGTATATGCGAAGGAATGCCGATCACCCGGAAGCTGATCCGACGGATATTGAATACTATATCTGGAGGTTCAATGTTGCTCCTCAAACCAGGAACACCGTTAAAGCATCTGTTGATATCTATCCCATTGCCGATCTGGATTTCAACCTCGGCTACAAGTATGTCGACAAAGACTATCGGGATACGATTCTCGGCCTGAGAAGTACCAAGAGCAATGAGTTCAATATCGATGCGAGCTACTCCATCGGTGAGAGGGCCAAGGTGAACGGATACTTTAGCTTAGATTTTAGAAAAGATTACCAGTTCCAACGTACATTCACACCAACCGGTAGCCCCAACCCGGCAGTTCAGGATACGGCGGATTACAACTGGGATGCAACGTTAAAAGACAGAAATTACAACTGGGGCCTGGGGACGGAGATTTACCTGATACCCAAACGTCTTACGCTTGCGGTGAAGTATGACGATGTTAAGTCAGACGGCAATGCAGACTTCAGCTATCTGCTGGCATCCGCCCTGGGAAGAAATACCAACGAAGATCTCGATATCTCTCAGTTGGATGATTATCGGTTGAGTTCTGTTTCGACAAATCTCAAGTACACTCCCATGGCGAGTCGATTTACCTATATAGTCGGGTATGTCTATGAACGATATAAGTACAATAGTGACCAGTATACGAACTATATGATGATCCAGGGGGGAGTGAATTATTTAAGCGGTGCTTATGCCAACCCCAACTATACCGCCCACGTTGTCTTTTTGGCGGTTAATTACAAATTCTAACAATTATGACTATAGGTTAAAGCAACACGTACGGATAAAAAAGGCTGCTCCAAAGAGCAGCCTTTTTTTTATCTCTCATGTCCCTGATCTCTATCGCTTTTTAGCATGGAAAAAGAGTCAGCCTCGCCATTTTTTCCTTAATTCCAGACTTTCTCATCTTTAACTCTGTATACCGTATTTGTTGATATGATGTTTGCGCTGAAAACGGGAAAAGAGGGGGCGGTCAGATTTATCAGTCTGCAGAAACGGTACGAGAAACGTTGCGATACGTCTGAAAATGTTGTTATCCTGGTAGAGATCGGGTAGGATTGGTAGGCGTTGACAATGAGTCTGGGCCCGGTAGACCCGTTTTTTCAGGCCAACCTGAATAAACGGTTATGTATCACCTCACTTCAAGGAGATAGTTATGTTCAAGAAAGCAATCATCGTAGGGATTACCGTTTTGTCCTTTGGTTTTGCCGGCTCCGCCTTTGCCGCCGGAGCAGAAAATATTGTAATAAAGGGCGGCTCTCTTGGCGATGTGCACTTTCCCCATAAGCTCCATCAGAAAACCTTGCACAACTGCAAGGCTTGCCATGAGTTGTTCCCCATGAAAAAAGGAGCCATTCAGGCTGCTATCGACAGCGGGAAACTGAAGAAAAAGGACGTCATGAAGAACTGCGAGACTTGCCATAAGGCGGACAAGGCCAAAGGAGAGAAGGCCGGCCCCACCACCTGCCGCGGCTGCCACAAGAAAGAAACCAAGTAAGTACTCTTTTGCCTGAATAAAACAGATGTGCTTGCCTCTAGTTAGGCAAAAAGAAAGGCCGCTCTCCTGAGCGGCCTTTCTTTTTGCCCTTTTTAAATCGACCGATTTTTCAAATGATTCCGTTTCTACTGGGTAAGTGTTTCCGGCTTCAAACCGACGATAAAACCACCCCAATGCCTGCCGTTCACGGTAATCGGCATGGAGAGGTCGTTCATGACTTCTCCCGTATCCCTCATGTAGGTTTGGAATAACATGGGAGAAGTATTTGTTACCCGGCGCTTATCGCATTGGGTTGTAAAGAAGAAACGCATATTGCGGCTTTGTACGAGATCCACTTCGTAGTTGCCGGTCATCGGTTTTGAAACATGGGCGTGATGTACAGGGAGATAGCCTTTTCGATCTACCGGGATGGAATAAACACCGCCGGGAATTTCTTTTAGAATTTTATCAACGTACCCCTGCAATTCTCTGATCATCGGATCGGTAAAGGCTGTGGTAAATTTTTGCGGGTTGGTATTCGGGATGGGTCTATAGTTTTCATCAAAAATATTAATTCCTTTTTTACTCATGGCAGTCAGTATATCCTGGCAATGATCTCTGTAACTCCTAACCTTTGGAATGATCTCATCCAGTACACCCTGTCCTGTCCGGTATTGAGCGACGGTCTCCTGCATTTTCTCTGTGATGTCTGTAAGCTCTTCGACTGTTTTGGACGAGGCATCCATGTCGGTGAAGATGTCATTGGAGAGGGTATTTATGCTACCTACCTTTTCATTCACTTCGGTATTGGTCAAAGACAATTCTTCGATGGCAGCGGCAATTTTTAACAACTGTTCGTTGGTCTCCTCGAAATCGCCGATCATGGATTCAAAGTTAACCGCCGTTTCACGGATTATGGTGTTCACCTCCATGCTGGCTTCAATTATGGTATTGCTTTCGGCTTTTGTCTTGTCGACCGTTGCAATCATGTTATTAATCTTCTGTGAGATGTCTTCCGTTGCCGGTTTGATTTGCCGGGCCAGGTTTCTAACTTCTTCGGCGACCACGGCAAAACCTTTTCCGTGTTCTCCGGCGCGGGCTGCTTCTATGGTCGCATTGAGTGAAAGCAGGTTGGTCTGATCGGACATATCGTTTATCAAAGCAACGATGTCCATAATACTTGCCGAGTTGCGATTAAGTTCATCTATGGTGTCGCCGAAGCTGGCAACTGTTTTATTGATGGATTCCACCTTTTGGGCAACTGTTTCCAACTCACCGAATGAGGTGCGCACCTTGGTCAGATTGCCGCCGGTATTCTCGGAAACGTAATGGGCGTTTTCCGAAATTTCTTTTATGGCAACATTCCCATCGGAGCTGGAGACGGAGACCTGATCGGAGAGTTCTTTTTGCTGAGTGGTCTTTTTTCCGGCTTGATCCACCGCCTTTAAAACGTGGGCGCTGCCAATGGCGATACGAATTCCTGCTTTTCTTATGTCTTCAATGATTTTTCGCAGGCTTGCCATAAAGGAATTATAACCGACAGAGACATGTTTAAGTTCTTCATAGGGAAGCTCTTTTATATCCTCGGACCAATCGACATGCCCTTCGGCCAGACGTTCAAAGATTTCATTAACCTGGTTCAAGGGTTTTACTGTCAGACAGCCAAGCATTCTCCAAATAAGTATGCTGAGAACGGCGAAAATGAAAAAACCGATGATCAGGATTGCGGAAGCCCACCAGGCGTCGGAGTGTATGGCTGCCATATTCGGACTATTCCCTGACTTGCTGGTGATGTCTAAGATGAAGGCCAGCGTCAGACAGGAAATAATCAATTGAGTAATAATTACAACACTTATTGAGGCCACTGCTCGTTTGATGCGGAAATGGAATATTGAAGACTCAAAAAAATTCCAAAATGTCCGTTTTGCTTTCATGGTTGCTCCTCACTCGCGTTATTTCTAAATATATTTACCCTGTTGTACGGCTTATTACAGTTTTGTTATACAACCTGGCAAGGCGAATTTAAAGAGGAAAATGTATACTTGATAAAAATGGTTTAGCTAAAAACCAAGTTATTTTGATGTGCTTCGTTCTGTTTGGGGACAGAATAGAACAGGAATTGCCCTTGATGAGGATCAACAGACGCCCGTAGTTTGCCATCACGAGGTTCTAATCTGCTATTGTATAGACGGTTCAGCGACAGTCTGGATCAGTTCTGATGATGGCTGAGGAATCGATCAACTGGAGTGTTTTGCTGGAAAACGCAGTTGCAACAGGAAGGCGGTACGTATGTTTTCTCGGTGTTTTCTATGAACATTGTATTGATTCAAATGTTTTAGGTAAAGAATCAAGCAGAGAATATTTCCGGATTCAACCCTAAAATAAAGGAGCCCCAATGTTTGCCGTTCACCGTGATGGGCATGGAAAGGTCATTAAGAACTTCGCCCGTATCGCGCATATAGGTTTGAAGCAGCATCGGAGTGGTATTAGTCGCCCGTCGAATTTCGGTCTGATTGCTGAAATAGATGCGTTTGTCCCGGCTCTGCAGGAGATCACGCTCGTAATCGCCGGTCATCGGTTTAGCCACATGAGAGTGGTGGGTTGGCAGATAGCCGTTTTTATCAACCGGCAGGGCATAGATGCAGCCGGGGATTTCTTTTAAGACGGTGTCACAGTAGGATTGCAGAGTCCTGGCAACAGGGTCGGTGAATGCGGCGGTAAATTTTTGCGGATTGGTATTGGGGACAGGTCTGTAGTTGTGGTCAAAGATATTGATGCCCTGTTTCTGTATTTTTGTCAGTGACTCCTGGGTCTTATCTCTATGACGGCGGGCGGATTCGATAATTTGATCAAGGACGCCCTGACCGGTCTTGTACCCGGAGACCATTTCCTGCATCTTTTCGGTGATTTCATTGAGACCTCGAACGGTTTTCCCGGATGATTCCATGTCGGCAAAAATCTCAGTTGAGAGTCTGTTTATTTCTCCGACTTTGTTGTTGACCTCGGAGTTGGTGAGGGATAATTCTTCAATGGCGGCTGCGATTTTCAGGAGTTGCTCGTTTGTTTCTTCGAAATCGCCGATCATGGATTTGAAATTAAAAGCGGTCTCATTGATGATGGTATTGACTTCATGGCTGGCATCGATAATGGTGTCGCTTTCGTTTTTCGTTTTTTCAACTGTTGCCAGCATGTTATTTATCTTATGGGAGATATCTTCAGTTGCCGGTTTGATCTGTTTGGCCAGATTGCGGACCTCCTCGGCCACCACGGCAAATCCCTTGCCGTGCTGACCCGCCCTCGCAGCCTCAATGGTGGCATTCAGTGAGAGCAGATTGGTCTGATCGGACATGTCATTGATGACGGCGATAATTTCCATAATGCTTGCCGAATTGCGATTGAGTTCCTCGATGGTGTTTCGGAAATTTGCCACCGTTTGGTTGATGGATTCCACCTTGAGGGCAACAGTTTCCAATTCTTCACTTGATGTACGCACCTTGCCGAGGTTAGTTGATGTATTGGCCGAAACATAATGGGCGTTTTCTGAAATCTCCTTGATGGCAACGTTCCCATCGGAACTGGATACTGCTACCTGATCGGAAAGTTCCTTTTGTTTGGTTGTTTTTTTGCCGGCTGTCTCAATCGATTTATGAACATGGGTGCTGCCCACAGCGATACGAATTCCGGATTTTCGTATATCTTCGATGATATTTCTGAGATTGGCCATAAACGTATTATAGCCTTTGGAAACATGTTTGAGTTCAGGATAGTGCAGTTCTTTGATATTCTCGGACCAATCGACATGGCCTTCCGATAGCGGCTTGAAAATTGTGTTTATCTGTTCCAAAGGTTTTGTCGCAAGATACCTGAGCATTGTTCCGATCAGGAGACATAAGAACGTTCCAATCAGGAAACCAATAATACCCACTGTACTATCCCAGCGAACAGTTGCTATGATTTCGGCGTAATTTTTACTGTCATCTGCAAGTTTAATTATGTGGAGAAGAGAGCTGACAACGATAAACGTCGTAACTAGCTGAGCTAAGATGACCAAGGCAAGGGATGAAACGGCGTGCTTTATACGTGAGGCAAAAATGGAGGTTTCAAGAAGGTCCCAGAAACTGCGAAGCATCTTCATATCCTTAAGCAAGTTCTTGTTTGGTTGTCAAAATATCTATGCAGAATCACATCTTTTTCTTCCGCCGACCCAAAACCTCGGCGGTGTGCTGAACAATGATGGGTGACTCACGTTTCTGCAGCCCGCCGCGAAGCTGCATGATGCAGCCCGGACAGTCCGTCAACAGAATATCGGCTCCGGTTCGTTCCACATTATCTAGTTTCTTGTTCAGGAGTTCTGCTGAAAGTTCCGGAAACTTGGCTGAAAATGTGCCGCCGAAACCGCAGCAGACTTCAGATTCGTCTGCTTCTGTGTAGTCAAGGCCGGCTGAGCGAATCAGATTGCGTGGTGCTTCATGTACTCCCAGACCTCTACAGAGATGACAGGGGGCGTGGAAGGTAGCTTTTTTAGCGTCGCCGGCAAAATCTTTATCTGACAGCATCAGGATATCATGGGCAAATGAGGAGAAATCGATAATCTTTAAAGCAAAGGCACGGGCCTTTTCCTGCAACATAGGATCATCAGCCAGGATGACGGGGTAGTTGTGTTTCAGATGCGAGGCGCAAGAGGCGCAGAGGGTGACAATATAGTCCACATCGTCTTTCTCGAAGGTCCTGATATTTTGTATGGCGACATCTCTTGAAGCCTTTGTCTCTCCCATCATCTGCACCGGCAGTCCGCAACAGGATTGGGACATGGGATAGATCATAGCGACGAGATGATCCGAAAATAGCGAGACTGCCGCTTCCAGCTGTTCCGGATAGACAAAATCCTGGACGCAGCCGGAGAAAAGCCCGATCTTGATCCTGGGGTTGTTCACTTCCCTTGCTAGTTTTGGCCATCGGTCCCGGAAAGGCGTTTCAGCAATGGTCGGCAAGGCCTTAAAGGCGTGTTCTTTGAAGAACATCATCGGCAGATGGCGCATGAAGCCGTCGCCGCCGGAAACCGGTTTCTGGGCCCATTTGGCTGTGCGCAACAAGGTATGGAACAACTTGCGATTCCTAAGGATTTTGCCCAACAACAAACTGGGAAACGGATGCCCGCTTTCATCCTGAATGCGGGCATGGACCCTCTTGATCAGCCGCGGCAGGTCGATACCGCCCGCACACACATCTTTACAGGCCTCACAGTTGATGCAGTTTTGTACCAAGTTCTTACCTTTTTCCGCTCCATGAAAGAAGTAGGTGAGGATCAGACCGATGGCCCCGATGTAGATATGACCCATTTTATGGCCGCCCACCAGCCGGTAAACCGGGCAGACATTGGCGCAGGCCCCGCAACGGACGCAACGGAAGATCTGGGAGAACAGCGGATCCTTGGCCATTTCCCGGCGGCCGTTGTCAAGGACGACGAAATGGATATTTTTCTTTTTGTCGTCTGTTGCAGCGCATTCGTTCGCCCCTGTTATCCAGGTGACGTAGGAGGTGAGATTCTGGCCGGTGGCGTTGCGCGGCAGGACCTTGAGGATCTTTAAGGCATCGCCGAGTTTCGACACTAATTTATCAATGCCGAACAGAGCGACATGAACCCGGGGCAGGGTGGTGACCAGACGCGCGTTGCCTTCGTTGGTGACCAGCCCAATGGTGCCGGTCTCGGCAATGGCGAAATTGGCTCCTGTAATTCCCATATCCGCTTCAACAAATTTTTCCCGCAGCTCCCGGCGAGCGACCTTGACCAGTTTCTCGATATCGGGTTCCTGATCGGCACCGGTTACCTCCGTAAACAGATCTTTGACCTGATAGCGGGAGAGATGAATGGCGGGCATGACCATATGCGATGGTCCCTCGTGCCGTAGTTGAATGATCCACTCCCCCAGGTCGGTTTCGGTGACTTCCAGGTCGTGATCTTCCAAGGCATGATTGAGCAGCGTCTCTTCCGCTGTCATCGATTTCGATTTGACGATCTTTTGCGATCCCGTTTCTTCGGCTATTCGGGCAATAACGGCGTTGGCCTCAGCGGCATCCTTGGCGAAATGGACATGGACTCCGGCATTTTCGGCATTTTTCTTGAATTCGGCATACAATTCGTCGATTCTCGGCAGGACGCTGTCCTTTGCCTGAGCAACATCCGCCACCAACCGCCTGACATCGAAGCCGGCAAAAGCCTTTGCCCTACCGGTACGATAGGCGACGGCAAAGGTGTCCAGGGTGTTGCGCAAAAAGTCGTTGTCGAGCGACTCCTGAATTTCCTGACGGTATTGCTTGAGATTTTTTGCTTTCTGCATGCTCAATCCTCCAGCACAAGAATATGCAGTTCAATTGGTCCATGAACGCCCAGGGCAAGGACGCGTTCAATGTCGGCCGTGCGGCTGGCTCCTGTTATAAAGGCCGTATAATTAGGAGTTTTGTATAAAAACTTAAGAAGATGCTGTTGGGCGGCAGTAGCATCGGTGTAGATATTTGTTCGATGGATGACACAGACGTGATACTCACATATCATCGTGGCCAGCCGGAGGTCTTCACTCGGGCAGCTGATAACGAGTGTGCCGGTTTCGGCAATGGCCAGATCGGCCAACGTAAAGCCGATATCGATGCCGCTCAAGTGAGATCGGAGGCCTGTTCGGATGCAGGCAAACCCGTTTTGCCTGCAAATGTCTTCAAGTTTTGCATATCGCCCCTGCTCAAGGCCCGGGGCTGCAACGATTTTCTCGTGCTTCAAGTGGCAAAGGCCGTCTGCAGGGGGAGACAGGTGTTCCTCACAACCGGAAATCGTTATCCTGCAGGCACCTTGTTTGCCGCAAAGATCCACGGTATACGCCAGGGCTTCGTCAAAGGTTCTGATCTTGGAAATGACGGCCGATACAGCCTGGGCTTTTTCACTAAATTGAGCACAGATCAGGTCCTGATCGTTTTGTGCCTCTGTTGTACTGATCATATTCTCCTCCCTGATCCGGACAGTCTCATCTGCTGTTGTATTTCCTGTAGGTATTCCAAGAGGTCCCTTTACCGGGAGCCGGGGCCGAAGGGCGAGACGGCGTGCGATCTTCCGGTAAAGGGAGGGGAACTCACGGTGTTGGAAATGTCCGGTATACTGCGTGCTAGGCTATTGCAGTTCTTCTTTCTGGTCTTTTGGGATTTTGACGACAAAGACCGGCTGTTCGGAGGTGTGGAGTACCTTGCGGGTCGTACTGCCTAATACAAATTCTCCCACACGTGTGTGGTGGTGTGCGCCCATGATAATAAGATCAGCCGAGTACTCCTGTGCCATATCCGTGATGACTTGACTGGGATACCCTTCAACCACCCGGGTTGAGATGACGAGATTTCGACAGTCGGGAGAGCCGTTACATTCATTTTCGCAGAGTTCTTGTATCTTTTGTTCGAGTTGAGCTTTGACCGCCTCTCTGGCCTTTTGGTGTATTTCTTCCGAGGTGTCATGGGAGATATACTGTTCGACAAGACTCTGCCCGAACGGTGTGAGAGGCTCCATGGCATGAACGGCGATGATATTCGCCTGATGCTGTCTGGCAAGAACCAGGGCATAACGGAAGACATATGGTGCTCCGGGACCGAGGCCGGTGGCATAGAGGATGGTCTTAAGTTTGGGCAGCATGGTTATATACTCCTGGGGAAGTGGAATGCGATCCTATTATAAAAGCCTGGCTTCAGGGCCGGCCCACGCCGGCCGGCCCTGAGAAGGAGCACGGCAGGTGGATTTATTTGGAGAAGAAGAACGCCGGCAGCCAGGTGGCAAGTGCTGGAAATACGCAAATAAGTATCATTCCAAGGATTTGTAGAGCGACAAAGGGCACGATACCTTTGTAGACATGCATCATTGTATACCCTTTCGGCGCTGCCCCCTTGAAATAGAAGAGCGCATAGCCAAATGGCGGGGTTAAAAACGAGGTCTGCAGATTCACACACATCAAGATGGCAAACCACAACGGGTCAAAACCCAACTGCTGCGAAATAGGCAGAAAGATCGGGACAGTTACCAACAATATGGCCGTCCAGTCTATGAACATTCCGAGGACAAAGATGATGAGCATCATGATGGCCAGTGCCAGCCATCGATTCATGCCGCTGCCGACGAAAAGATCGGCAACCACGTCACCGCCGCCCATGCTCAGGAAAACTGTGGAAAAGAAGGTCCCGGCGATAAAGAGCAACATAACCATGGAGGTCGTCTTCATGGTGGCGGTACTGGCATTGCGAATGACCTTCCAGCTGATGGCCCGGTTGAAGAGAGCCAGGATGAAGGCGCCCAAAGCACCCATGCCGGCGGCTTCCGTGGCCGTGGCAATGCCGCCCAAAATTGTGCCCATGACCATAAGAATCAGGGCCAGCGGCGGCAAAAGCGACTTCAGGGTCATTCCCCATTTTTGGGAAGCGGTGTATTTGGCGGCCTCTTCTGCAGGAATGGGCGGTCCGAGTTTCGGATTTACATTACAGAGAATGGTGATATACAGGAAATACAGACCCGAGAGGACAAGACCGGGAAAGATGGCTCCGGCGAAAAGGTTGCCCACGGAGGTCTCTTTCATGCCGGTCAGACCGGCGAAGACAACCATCATGATACTCGGCGGTATCAAAATCCCCAAGGTCCCGGAGGCACAGATGATACCACTGGTCAATTCTTTCTGGTAGCCCTTGTTCATCAAGGCCGGAGCGGCCAGGAGTGCCATGGCTACGACGGAGGCGCCGATAATGCCGGTCGTGGCAGCAAAGACTGTACAGACGACGACGACTGCCAGACCAAGTCCTCCTTTTACTTTGCCGAGAACCACATACAGTGATTCGAATAGGCCCTCGGAAACCTTGGATTGATCCAGAAGTTGGGCCATGAAGATAAATAGGGGGACTGCAACCAGCGTGTAGTTGTTCATCAATCCCCAGACGTCGTTGGCGTACAGGTTGAAGAGCCCTGTTATATTGCCTCCGTTGTCAATCAGGCCGATTATCGTGGCAACACCGGCTATGGTGTACGCCAGCTGATGGCCCAAGGTAATTGACAACATCAGCAATACAAACATTGCCACTGTTAAAAATTCCGGACTAAAGTGCATACCTAAACCTCCAGGCCGAAATCAGGCCTTTTTTGCAGATGTGAGTTCATTGATTGCTTTAATAACTGTGGATATTCCCTGTATCAGAAGAAAACTGAAGGCAATGGCCATGATGAGCTTGATGGGCCAGATCGCCGGTGCCCAGCTGGTGGAATTGTGTTCCAGCTGCTTTGTTGAATCAATCGCGTATTTCCAGGCATAGATAGTTGTAAGTGAAAATACGGGTAAGAATATGAAAAGGTTTGTAATAAGTGTCAGGAAGGCCTGGGTGCGGGGTTTGGCGCGGGAGGTAAAGATGTCCACCTTCACATGTCCGTCCACCACGTCCGTATAGGCCAGGCCGAGCATGAAATGGATGCCGTAGAGAAAGGTCGTTGCCTCAAATCCCCAGATGGTCGGGGCATCAAATACGTATCGCATCATCACTTCGTTAATGACGATAAGACTTAAAGGAATGATCAACAGCGAACTCCATTCCCCCTGTTTGCGATTGAATGTATCGATGGCTGAGCTGATTTTTTCCAGCATTGGAATGTCCCTCATAACAATGTAACAATGGTACTCAAAAAACCGGCCTCCTACTCAACCTCGAATAGGAGGCCGGTCCGTTTTTAACTGCTTCTTATGAGCTGTTAATTATTGATAGATCTCTCCGCTCTCATAGGTCTTGTAAGGCCAGGGAGCAACGCCGCCTCGGGCTTTGCGCCAGGTTGCGAAATCCTGCTCAAAATCACGCTGGGATTGCACGATCTTCTTTACCTCGGGATATTTTGCCATCAAGCTGTCAACATAATCGTGGGTGGTTTTCCGGAACTGCAGGAGGGTATCCTTGTCCATCTGCACGATTTCGACTTTTTTAGCGAATTTATTGATGGCCTCGGCATCAAGGGATTGAATCCAGTTATAGGACCACAGCTGGGTCTCCTTGGCGCAGATTTCAACAATATGTTTCAGATCCTCGGGAAGTTTGTTCCAGGCGTCTTTATTGAAGAAGATGTAGCACTGGCTGCCGGGTTGATGGACACCGGGCTCGATGACGTATTTGGTAATCTCGTCAAAGCCCATCGGCCAGTTGATGGCCGGTGCAGAGAATTCGGCGGCATCGATAACGCCGCGCTCCAGGGACAGATAAACCTCACCGCCCGGCAGCGGGCTGACTGAGGCCCCCAGCTTGTTGAGAATGTCCATATACCAGCCCACGGTACGGACGCGCAGACCTTTGAAGTCTGTCATCTTGGTAGCGCGCTTGTTGGAGAAGAGTCCCATATCCTGGCCGGTCTGGCCGCAGGGGAAGGCCATCAGGTTAAACTTGCCATAGAGTTGCTGGGCCAGTTGCATACCGCCTTTCTGATAGAGCCAGACGTTATACCCTTCACTATCCAGACCGAAGGGGACGTCTCCCAGAGGAACAAAGGCCTCGTCTTTTCCTTTCCAGTAGCCGGCCCAGTCATGGCCGACTTGAGCGGATCCCTGGCTTACGGCATCAAAGGTCTGCATGGCCGGAACCAGCTCACCAGCGGAAAACGGCTTGATATCCAGTCGACCGGCAGAGGCCAACCGGACGCTGTCGGCAAAATGGACGGCGATATCGTAGAAAAGAAGTCCTTTGGACCATGGCATGACCATCTTCCAACGAATGTGCTCCGTGGATGGTTTGAATTTGACCCTTTCCGCCATTTGATGACGCGGATCAACTCCAAATTTTTCGCGCTTTGCTGCGGCATAGCTGGTCGAGATTCCTAACGACAGAGACATCGCAAGAACCGTAGCGACAATCCAGATTTTCCTCATGATTCCCTCCTTCTGAGAATTGGATATTCTTCGGCACCGGTTCATCCGGTGCAACGGATATAAAAAGATGCTGCATCACTGTCTGTGAAAAAAAGCATCCCTACTGCCGGTACCTGGTCTGTGTACCCGTGGTAGCAATGGTCATGCCAATTTTCGATATCTAATAAAATGATGTAAAAACAAAGGAATAATTAAATAAAGAACTCTTTAGAGGTTTATTGGTCTGAAGATTGTATGAATTTTCGGAAATTTATTGAAAGGAGAGAGGGTGTGTGGCTGATTAAATTTGTCGGTTCGTATTTATAACAACTTGAAATAATAATACAATATAGTAGTTATGATTTGTCTGGAAAATTGGACAGACCAAATTTTCAGACAAATCATAAATACATAAAGGTTCTTGCTCTAGAAATTTGAGCCGTGGAATTTCAGTCTGTTAGAGTGACTGGGAAATGTTGCTGATGAAAATACAAAGAGTATTTATGGTTTATCCGGAGTATGTTCCAGAAGCTTTAGGAGATAAAGGGCGTTTTCGATAAAAAAAGAGAGGTAAAAGAAAAGACCCGGTGTCCGGTTTTTCAGACATTGTTTTTTCATTGCCGGCGCTGACCTGGTTTCCCGGTAATTGCCTTTATATTGTGAAATTTTGATTTGTCGTATTTACCTTTTGTATTTTCAGTATGTTACGATATTGTCAAGTTTCAGGACCGTCGATTTGAATGGAGAGGCCGTATTTTTTCAAAAGCGAATAGAAGTGAGAACGTGAGAGTCCTGAGATTGAGAGAATCTTTGGAATCTCTCCTGAACACTGGCGGATAAGTTCGCTCAAATAGATTTTTTCTGAAGCGTTTTTAAAGGTTTTGAGTGATGGGAGGGGACGGTCAAAAATATCCTGAAAGATATTTTGACCGATGGATCGTATGTCTTCTGCCTGTTCTGAGTCGTCACTGTCGTCAAGGACTTCTGAGCCGGTCATCTCGCGGATCTGTTTTTTTGCCACCTGGATACGTAACTGTCTGGGAAGATGCATGGCAAAGAGACTCTTTTCCCCTCCGGCCGTTATAACGGAACGTTCGATGATGTTGAAGAGTTCTCTTACATTGCCTGGCCAGCTATAGCCCTCCAGGATCTCAATGAAATTTTCGTCTGTTGTCTTCTCCGGCATACCATATTGGCCACAGAGTTGAGCCACCTTGAAATTGATCAGGGCCTGGATGTCTTCAGGTCGCTGCCGAAGTGGCGGCAGGGGGAGACGCATGGTGGTAATCCGAAAGAGCAGGTCGCTTCTGAACTCATGGTTTTCCACCATTTCGTCCAGATTGCGATTGGTCGCGGCAATCAACCGGAAATCGCTATTCTGCTCAACGGTATCCCCTACAGCCCGGAAGGTCTTTTCCTGCAATACACGCAAAAACGATTTCTGCAGTGCAAGGGACATTTCGCCGATCTCATCGAGAAAAAGAGTGCCTCCATCTGCAAGTTTAATAAGACCGATGCGATTATCCTGAGCTCCGGTGAAAGCCCCTTTGCGATGCCCAAAGAGGGTTGATTCTACGAGAGATTCAGTGAGTGACGCGCAATCGACGAAGACAAATTTTCCCGTCTGACGGTTGCTGTTTTCATGGATGGTCCGGGCAAAGAGTTCCTTGCCTGTGCCTGTTTCTCCGGTGATCAACAGGTTCGATTCGGAACGGGCCGCCTGGGCCATGAGTTCGAAACAGGCCTTTATCCGGGAACTCGTTCCGACAATTTTATTCATTTTCAGGTTGTCGGCCTCGACCTTGCTTTGTTTTTCCTGGCGGTATTTAAGAGCCCGATTGAGGGTAAGGGTGATTTCCCGTATACTTGATGGTTTGAGAAGGTAATCCCAGGCCCCGCCCTGGATGGCAAGTTCCGCCCCATCCGGATCACCTTTGCCGGTGAGTATAATGATCTCGGGCGGATCGGTCATTTCCATGAACTCGGGGAGTAGATCAAGACCATTCCCATCCGGAAGACGAACATCGAGAAAAATGATGTCGAAGCGCTGCTCCCGGCAGAGTATTCGGCCGGAACTCAGAGCATGGGCCCACAGACAATGATGGGAGAGTCGGGTTGCCAAACTGCTTAAGGTCTCACAGATCTCCTGGTCGTCGTCGATTATGAGAATGCTCGCCATAACGTTGTCCTATTCCAAGATAGTGTTGATGGTAAACGTCAGATCAATAGTGTCGTAGGGCTTTATAAATACTCGACGGATGGAAGGAATGGCATGGGCTGCCGTTATTGCATCCTCTCGACCGGAGATGAGAACGGAAGGTATTCCAGGATTTATGGCATTGATCCGCAGTATAAGTTCAATGCCGTTGATGCCCGGCATATCATAATCGGTGATCAGGAGATCAAAGCGATTCGGTTGGGCTGTAACGAGGTCGAGGGCTTCCTGGGGAACACCGACTGCGGTAACTGAGTATCCCACATTTTCAAGGATTCGCGGGGTGGTGTGGAGTTGGTCTTCGTCGTCTTCCACGAAAAGTATGGTCCCTTCTTTGTTGCCCGTAGACACGCGTTGTTGCTCCGGCAGGTCATCGGAAGGGGAGATTTTCGGAAAGAACAGCCTGAAGGTCGTCCCTTTCCATTCTTCACTCTCCACTTTAAGTCTTCCCAAATGCGATTTAACGATTCCATGGACTACTGCAAGCCCAAGACCAGTTCCTTCGGTTTTGTCCTTTGTTGAGAAAAAGGGATCGAAAATCTTATCGATGATAGTGGAAGCGATGCCAGGACCATTGTCCGCTACCGTCAATTGGACATGACTTCCGGCCTCGAGGTTCAGGGTCTTTGCCTCTTCTTCCTCCAAAGTTGTCTCCTCAAGTCGAATCTGGAGGACCCCGCCTTTTTCCCTGAGTGCCTGAAAGGCATTGGTGCAGAGATTCATCACCGCCTGATAGATTTGGGTGGGATCCGCAAGAATACAGCCGATATTCGGTGAAATATGGGAGCGCATCTCAATGTTGCCCGGCAGAGAAATCTCCATCAGGCCCACGACCTCTGTTACTACCGAGGTCAGGTTGGTTGGACGAAATCCCTCCTGGGAAGGTTTACTGAAGGCAAGAATCTGCTTTACCACCCGTCCTCCCCGGCGAGCGGCCTTAAGGACCCGTTTCAGGTCTTTGTTGGTCTGGGATTCGGGGTCCAGGTCGCCGATGGCAAGTTCGGTTGAATTGATAATCGAGGTCAAAATATTATTGAAATCATGGGCAATGCCGCCGGCGAGGGTCCCGATTGCTTCCATTTTTTGGGATTGGAGTAATTGCTTTTCCAGGTCGAGTTCTCTGGTGATATTCTCGGCAGTGCTGAGGATACCAACGATTTTGCCGGACTGATCCCGCAAGGGAACCTTGTTGACCTCAATCCAGGCAGTATTACCCTGATGGTCGGTCAGTTTTTTTCTGACCTTGCGGAATGCCTCCTTGTTTTTAACCACAGCCACATCGGCGCTCTGAGACCATTGCACATATTCTTTGTCGCCGATAACGTCTCGGGTCATTTTGGAAATGACTTCGCTCGGATCGTTGAGCCCGAAAAAGTTCGCAAAGGTACGGTTGGCTCCGATATATTTAAAATCGAGGTTTTTCCATGAAACCAATTGGGGATTGGTATCCATGAGCGTTTCTTGAAAGGTGAGTTGATCTTTTATTTTCCTTTCCACCTGTCTTCGGCCGATCATGGTCGTAACTAGAAAAACCGAGGTAATCAACAGGAGGAGCAAGCTTATGACGATGGTCCAGACCAGATTCTTTGGTAATTCGTAGAATACCTTGGGAGCATTGATCACAGTGCTGCCCGGAGGAAGGAGTTTTTCCGAAATATTCAGGTGTTGCATGACCTTGTAGTCGAAAAGATAGGCTCCTGAGGGTTTTTTGATTACAGGAATTGATGAAGCTGAAGCACCCTCCAATATTTTTAAGGCCATTTTGGCGGCGATTCGTCCATGATCTTCACCCGAGATCATGCTGCCACCCACTGCGCCGGATCCGAGCAAGAATTTCCATGAGGTGTAGATCGGGACTCGAGAATGGGCGTAAATGGCACTCATGACCTCTTCGGCCGTATACGTCCGGTCATTGATAATCTGAAAGTAGGGGATAAAAAACAAAAAGGTGTCGTCAGGCAGGTGCTGCACTCTCCGCTGAACCTCGGCAAGATCAAGCTGTATCCAATAATCGACATGCAGCCTGTTCTTGAAACGTGGGACGATTGTCTCTATCTGCTTTTTAATGGCCAATCCGGCGGTTGATTCATCGCCGACGACGATCATACGGCGTTTTTCAGGATGCATCTTGAGGGCAACGTCAATTGTTCGCGTCAGATCAAAACTCTCAATGACACCGGTAAGATTTCCCGCTGCCATTTCCCCCTTTCTCAGGTCGTTGACACCGCAAAAAACTATAGGAATTCCGGGAAAGAGGTTTGGCCGATAACGTAGTGCAAAGTGAAGAGCATCATCGTCTGAGACTATGACCACATCGAAATGTTCATTGGCGTATTTTTTCTTAAACACCTGATAGATGCTCTCGATAACCGAAGGAATGTTGTATCGTTTGGCATCGAGGTATTCAACCTGGAGATCGATCTTAAAGGAACCGCTGTCGAGTCCGGAACGAATCCCGTCCAGCTCCGAGTCCGACCATTTGTACCCGTTATGGTATGAATTTATATAGAGGATAGACCTTTTAAGCGTGGCTGCGTCGCCCCACCTGGGAATGAGAATGAGGAAAAAGAGGATTGAGAACCCAAAAAGACCGAGCTGTTTGATGATGAATTTTGTTCTATTTGTATGGAGCATAGCAAAAGTAATATACCATATGGGCCAATAAGGCGAGAAGGTTGAGGTTGCAACCTGGATTTGCGGCAAAATAAATTGAATTGTAATTTTTTTCAAATTTTTATGAGGGAAAGATTCTCGTTTTTTCTTGCAGGGATCGCTGTGCGAATTGTGCAAAAGATAGGAAGAGAATATTTTAAACCAGGGTTAAATCGGATTTGAAATCTAATCTAGCTAATGTTGCTTCTGAGGCTGTATGAGTTGTGCGCAAATTATGTGCAAGAAAAAATGCCTATCAATATAAAGCACCATAACGTCTTTTGCCTTTTGTCTTATCGAGTGCTGTTTCTCCCCTCGCCATGGGGAGAAATAGCTTTGACTTTTTTGAGAAAAACTCTTACTATATAACCATAAGAAGGAAAAATAATCTCCGCAAACTCAAGGAACTAAGCAGAAAGAACCTACGGTTGAAACATCATCTGATTTTCGGGAAAAACGTACTTTAAGTATATGGTTGAAATCGCCATTAGCGTGTAAACAAAACCTAAAAGGTATTCTGCAAACTCGTCAGAATACCAATACTACCTATGGAGGTGCCCCATGTCGCTTTCTAATGCTCTTGTGTCTCTTTGGCTTTTGCCCGTCACCGTGCAAGTTGTTCTTCCGCTCGCTCTTCTTGTCGGATTTTTAGGCAAACGATTTTATGAAAATCTCTTTGTAAAAAGAGAGATTACAAGCCATCAAAACAGTGAAGTTCGTCAATCGATTTAGAAAGGTTCGATAATCGACGGATGTTGTGAACAAAAAACATCGGTTGAATGGCATCACTAAATCAAGGTTCTTAACAGAGCCACTTGCAAAAAGATCTTTTCGCCCAAACTCCGCGTTATGCTCTAAATTTTATCCTCGGAGGTAAGCATAGACTCCGATAGCATTTATATGCCTGCGGTAAAGTTTTTCGCATGCCTTGATTTTTACCGAAAATCCTCATTTTGCAAAAGGCTTAAAAGGTTTCGATTGAATCAAGCCGGGCAATAGGTTGTATCAGGAATTTTACCAAGATGCCATTTAAGGGGGGGTAGGAAAACTAAAAGGCCACGATAAAATTCACCCATCTTTGTTCTGGTATTCTTCTTTTCTTTACAATGAATGTCGTATGGACCTCTGTGGGCAAGCGTTAAGTGCGCTTCGAGTAACGGAAAGTGTTTCTCACCCGTCAAAGTATCCTGCTGTCCCAGGTAGAACCTCAAAGAAAAGGTTTTGAATCGAGAAATAAAATCTCTCCCCAGAGGGGTAGTGGCGTGTTTCCCCCCTAAAAGAGGATAAGACTGCCGCTTGCCTCCGTGGAAGTTGAGGGAGTTGTCCCAGGTAATTTAGGACAAGGTAACTGATTATTTTCGGACATACGTTCCAGTACCTCTTGGTATTTAACATATTTTCTAATCGGTTCGGTGTGTTTCCTGCCGTTCACCGATTCCTGTTCAACAGGCAGAGCCGTTGAACTCTGACCACATCCAGAGGACGTGGTTTTCGACGCTGGAATAAAAAGACACACTTCAACAAAAGAATTTTGTGGTTTTTTGCCCTTCCATTACGTATCAGCAGAAATTGTTGATACGTTTTTTTTATGACTCTTCCGGATTAAGCGTACTTTTGTCGGTAATGCTGAAAAAACAATCCAGCGGAAGTCTTTGATTCCTGCCGTTGCTCTACGGTCTATACGCCTGTAAACCAAGGCTGACAGGGAAGCCGTCCCTGGTCTGCTGTCAGTTGCGGATGTCGTGTCCGTAACCCTCCTGGCCTTGGATGGAATACCTTCGGCCCCCTGTGATGCGCCCTCGATCAATCACTCACTCATCCTGGGTCAGAAAACAGCACGCTTAAGTCGGATGACCCTTTTTTATTCTTTCCCGGAGATGGTCCAACTTTTGTAAAGGGTGGATTTCCGCCGATGGAAGATGGTTTCCTGCTTGGAAAAGTCTATGTAATATATTGTTTAGAAAACATAAAATGTAAATATTGTCCTGGAAGGAAAGGATGGGTGGATTCCCGCCATTTATTAGGTGTATCAAGGGCAATAATATTGATAAAAATTCATTAAAACAAACAATTATAAAATATTTCCCAAATGGTCTGATTTTTGCTCCTACTACCTTGTCTCGGCAGGAGATGATTCTTCAAGCCGAGATAGGCAGGAGTACATACTGCCTGACAGGGGTACCGGCTCAGTCGGTATGTCAACATTAAAAAAAGAGGAGGAAAGTATGTTACGTAAAGTCACTACACTTATTGCAAGTGCTGCAGTGGCAGCGATGCTGGCAGCGGGAACGGCCTTTGCGGGCGGTCCGATCGTTATCAAGTTTTCCCACGTTGTTGCTGAAAACACCCCGAAAGGACAGGCCGCGATCAAATTCAAAGAATTGGTTGCGCAACAATTGGCCGGGAAGGTCAAAGTCGAGGTTTTCCCGAACTCTCAACTGTTCGGTGACGACAAAGTTCTTCAAGCCATGCTTTTGGGTGATGTACAGATGGCCGCCCCGGCACTTTCTAAATTCGAACGGTATACCAAGAAACTTCAGGTTTTCGATCTACCCTTCCTGTTCAAGGACATGGCTGCCGTTGAGAAATTTCAAAAAAGCGCCAAAGGACAGGAACTCCTCAAATCCATCGAGCCGAAAGGTTTTGTCGGCCTGGGATATCTGCATAACGGACTTAAGCAGCTGTCCGCCAGTACTCCGTTGAAGACTCCTGCAGATGCAGCAGGCTTGAAATTTCGTATCATGACCTCCGACGTACTAGCCGCTCAATTTCAGGCTATCAAGGCAGTTCCATTGAAAAAACCCTTCTCTGAGGTTTTCACCCTGCTTGAAACCAAAGCCATCGATGGCCAGGAAAACACCTATTCCAATATCTATTCAGAGAAATATTACGAGATTCAGCCCTATATCACCGAATCCAACCATGGTCTGCTTGACTATCTTGTAATAACTTCGAAGGAATTTTGGAATGGCCTGCCTTCAGACATTCGTCCTCAGGTTAAGAAAGCTCTTGATGAGGCAATCGAATACGGTAATAGCATTGCAGCCAAACTTGATCAGGAAGCCAAACAAAAAATCATCGCTTCTAAACGTTGCCAGATTTTGACCCTTACCCCGGATCAGAGAACACAGTGGGTAGAGGCAATGAAACCGGTTTGGAAAAAGTTTGAAAGCCAGATAGGTAAAGGTGTAATCGACGCAGCATACAAATCCAATATGTAAGGTGGAATCAGCAGTCTTCCTCAGCCGTATTTCTGCGGAGGAAGACTGCTGGAACTTTCTTGTCTGTATGAGGTAAATCATATGTTTATGCGCATTCTTAATCGTACTGAAGAGGCGATAATCTGCATCTTGCTGGTTGCAACGACTCTGCTCGTATTTATGGATGTTGTCATGCGTTTTGGTTTCGATGCCGGGTTTTTGTGGTCACAGGAACTGACTTTGCTCTTAGGAGCATGGCTTGTCCTTTTTGGTGCTTCATATGGACTGAAGGTTGGCTCCCACATCGGCATGGATGCATTCGTAAAACTTTTTCCCACAGGCGGCCGGAGGATTTTGACTGGGATCGGGGCCGTGCTTTCCCTTATCTATTGTGGTCTGATCCTTTACGGCAGTTGGGTCTATCTCGCAAAAGTCAATAGCATCGGTCTGGAGATGGAGGATCTCCCTGTCCCCATATGGTTTGCTCATGGTATTTTGCTGATTGGCTATGTCTTTCTGACCATTCGAATTCTCATCATCTTCTGGGAAGTCATCACCGGAAAGACCGATGGATTCAAGCACGCCGATGAGGCAAAAGAGAGTCTGGAACTCGTCGAAGACCTCACCAAAGAGGAGGCGAAATAATGGCTACCGCATCACTTTTTATCCTCCTTTTCGGCTGCATGATTATCGGTATGCCTATCGCATTTGCCCTCGGCTTGTCGAGTGTGGCAACGATTTTGATGTTTTCCCAGGATTCCCTGTCGTCGATCTCCCTGAAACTGTTTGCTTCGCTCTCCGACCATTACACGCTCTTGGCCATTCCTTTCTTTATCCTCTCTTCCTGCTTTTTGCAGACAGGAGGTGTCGCCAAGCGTATCATACGTTTTGCGCTGAGTCTGGTGGGTTCCATTCAGGGTGGTATGGCCATGGCCTCCGTCATCGCCTGTATGATTTTCGCGGCCGTGTCAGGATCATCTCCTGCAACCGTTGCCGCCATCGGTTCCATCACCATTGCCGGTATGGTGAAGGTGGGATATCCTGAATCAATTGCAGCAGGCGTTATCGCTAATGCAGGCACACTTGGAATCCTGATTCCGCCTTCCATTGTCATGCTGGTTTATGCTGCTGCAACCGAGGTTTCCGCTGCCCGGATGTTCGAAGCGGGATTTCTTCCCGGCATTTTGATGGGTGTCATGTTAATGATCGTCATCTATCTGGTGGCCCGGTATAAGAAAATTCCCAGCCAGCCGTGGCTTGGCTTCACCGAGATTCTGCAGTCCGGAATAAGCGCTTCCGGCGGTCTGATGTTGATCGTTATCGTTTTGGGCTCCATTTACGGCGGTATCGCTAGTCCCACGGAAGCTGCGGCCGTATCCGCTATCTACGCCTTTGGAGTAGCTATCTGGGGATATAGGGACATGGGGCCTTTGAAACATGTTCCTTGGCGAGAGAAGGGTGAGTCGTTTGCGGCATTGCTTATTCGCAATGGTAAGGAGATTATTTGCACCTTACCCAAAATCATCACAGACAAAGAGATCAACAAGGTCGTGCTTGATGCCTCCAAGGTCAGCATCATGCTGCTGTTTATCATCGCCAACGCCATGCTCTTTGCCCATGTTTTGACAACGGAGCGTATCCCCCATCATATAGCGGAAAAGATTGTCGAGATGGGCTTTTCGCCATGGATGTTCCTCCTGGTTGTGAACATCATTCTGCTCATCGCCGGTAATTTCATGGAGCCTTCCGCTATCGTTTTGATTATGGCTCCGATCTTCTTCCCCATTGCTGAAAAACTGGGGATAGATCCGGTGCATTTAGGGGTCATCATGGTTGTCAATATGGAGATCGGCATGTTAACGCCGCCGGTCGGTTTGAATCTCTTCGTCATCTCGGGAATAACGGGAAAAAGTATGGGATGGGCTATCAAAGCCTGCGTGCCGTGGCTCCTGGTTCTTCTGACTTTCTTGGGCATTATTACCTATATACCTGAGATAACAATGATCGTTCCGCAAGTCCTGGATAAGATCCACGGATACTGACAGGCCGGTCCACTATTTTTCATAAAAAGGCGTCAACCGTTAATAATCGGTTGACGCCTTTTTTTTGCCTGGAGGTTCATTTTAATAAGAGGTAAAAATTGCTATTGTCTTTTTAACGCGTTGGTTTTAACGATACCTATTTCTTTACTTTTTGGGTGTGAGCAATGACAACGAAAACGCAGCATAATGGAATCGGAAACAGGAGAGGAATCCTTAAAGCGCTGGTTATGGTGGCCTTTATTCTCATTGCCATCGTCATTGTTCGCTTTACGTCGGTCGGTAAGTATCTAACCCCGCAACAGATCAATGCCTTGCTGGCTACAGCAGGTGTCTGGGCTCCTGTGGTTTTTATTATCCTTTATGCCGTCGGAGTCTGCCTGTTTGTGCCGGGTACGCTTCTCACGGCTGTCGGTGCAGCCGTTTTCGGGCCTTTCGAGGGCTTTGTCTATGTCTGGATCGGGGCTATGCTGGGGTCTGCCGGAGCCTTTCTGATCGGCAGATATCTGGGCCGGGAGTTTGCCGCGTCGCTCATAGGGCCGCGGCTGCAAAGATATGATGAGGCTATAGAACGGAACGGCTTTGCCACCGTTCTCTATTTACGTCTTGTCTACTTTCCCTTTACCCCAATGAACTTCGGTATGGGACTTACGCGGGTACGCTTTCAGGATTACCTTGTAGGTACCGGTGTTGGCATTTTGGTGGGAACTTTTATATTCACCTTTTTTATCGGTACCCTGACCCAGGTCTGGGCCGGAGGTGATTGGAGCCGGTTGAATAGCTGGCGGACCTATCTTTCCCTTGCCCTTTTTATCTTTTCCTTTTTCCTGCCTAAAATTATCAGCAAATTTCGAGCGGAGACTCCGCAGGGCTAAAACCGGATTTCTCGATAAGGACATTCGCTGGTTTACTCGTGGCGCAGCGCCTCTATCGGATCGAGCCTGGCTGCCTTACGGGCCGGGAAGTAGCCGAAGACAATACCCACGCCCCCTGAGAAGAGAAACGCCACAACGACGATACTGGGGTTGAATATAAAAGGCATTCCCATGGCCTGAGCACCGACGGCTGCCGCACCCAGACCGAACGCGATGCCGAACAGGCCCCCGAAGCAGGACAGGACGACGGATTCCACCAGAAACTGGAGAAGGACATCCTTTTCCATGGCTCCGATGGCCAGCCGAATGCCGATCTCCCGGGTCCGTTCGGTAACCGATACCAGCATGATATTCATGATGCCGATGCCGCCGACGAGCAGGCTGACAGCTGCCACGGCTCCGAGCAGGGTGGTAAGTATCCTGGTTGTGCCGGTCAGCGTGGTCATGATCTCCTGCATGTCGCGAACAAAGAAATCATCGGCCTCGCCGCTTTTGATATGACGACGTTCGCGCAGCAGCCGCTCGATATCTTCCTTGACCTTGGCGGTGGATACCCCGTCTTTGGCCGATACATAGATGGCACTGACATCCGTGTTGCCGGCAATACGCCGTTGCAGGGTATGCAGCGGTATCAGGATGAAGTCATCCTGGTCATTACCGCCGCCCGACTGTCCCTTGGCCTGGAAAACGCCAATTACCTTGCTGGTGATGCCGTTGAATCTGATCGATTGTCCCACGGGATCCCGACTTCCGAACAACTCCTTTTTTACCGTGGCTCCCAGGATGGCCACCGCTTTTCCCGAACGCAGCTCGCTGTCAGTGAACTCTCTTCCTTCGGCAAGTGTCCAGTTACGGACGTAGAGATAGGCATTGGTGCTGCCGGTGACCATTGTCGACCAGTTCAGATTGCCGGCAATGACCTGGGCCGAACTGGACGCATTGGGAGCGACCGCTGCAATTCCCGAGATCTGCTGGGCGATGGCCTTGGCATCGTCGAGCTTGAATGGTTTTGCAGAGGCGCTGGCCCCCCCCGGCCCCCTGAATCCCTGACCCGGCCTGATCTGGAGAAGATTGCTTCCCAAGCTTGAAATCTCGGCTGCCACCTGGGCCGTGGCGCCGCTTCCCAAGGTTACCAGGGTGATGACGGCGGCAACACCGATGACAATACCCAGGATAGTGAGTGAAGACCGGAGAACGTTGCGTCGAATTTCACGAAAGGCCAGAATAACGGTTTCCCAGATCATCGGTTCTCCTCCTGTTCGGCTGTTGTATCGATCAAACCGTCAAGAAAGTGGATGCGGCGGCTTGCATAAACGGCCATGTCCGGCTCATGGGTCACCATGATGACGGTAAGCCCTCGCTCACGGTTGAATTCAGTGAGCAGGTCCATGACCTCTTTACTGCGGGCGGTATCCAGGTTGCCGGTGGGCTCGTCGGCCAAGAGCAGCTTGGGCTCGGTGACGATCGCCCGGGCAATAGCCACACGCTGCTGTTGACCTCCGGAGAGTTCGCCCGGGGTATGGTTTTCCCAGCCTGCCAGACCGACCGCCGCCAAGGCAGCAAGAGCCCGCCTTCGTCGTTCGGTGCTTGGAATTCCCCTGTAGATCAAGGGGAGTTCAGCATTTTCAACTGCCGAGGTTCGATTCAGCAGGTTGAAACCTTGGAAGACGAATCCCAGGTAATGTCTGCGAATAAGGGCCAATTGATCGCGGGACAGGCGTCCCACATCCTGGCCTTCGAACGAAAATGTGCCTGAAGTCGGGGTATCCAGGCAGCCCAGGATGTTCATACAGGTCGATTTCCCTGAACCGCTCGGGCCCATCACCGCAACAAACTCACCGGGAGCGATACTGAGATCGATGCCCCTCAGTGCATGCATTGCAGCACTGCCGGTGCCGAAAATCTTGGTGACACCTGCAAGGTGTATAAGGGGGTGTTTCAAGGGCCGAACGGTCATTGTTGTCCTGTCTCCATATCGACAATCAGGGCCGTGCCAGGTTTGATATCGCCGCGTATGACCTGAGTTTTGGTTCCATCGGTCAGACCAGTGGTAACTTTGACCGCGGCCGGTTTGTTTTGGGAGAGAATCCAGACGGTTTGGGTTCGAACGGTACTTCCCATTTCTTCCCGAACCTTGGTGTTGCGTTCATGGGGACGATGGGGAAAAAGCTTGCTCAGGATGCTGCCCTGGCTCTTTTGAGTGGCTGATGTTTCGGTCGTTGGCGTGAAACGCAGGGCGGCGTTGGGGATTACGAGTACGTTTTCAGCCTTGTTGACTGTAATATCTGCGGTTGCCGTCATACCCGGCCGTAGTGATAAATCGGAATTATCGACCTTTAAAATTGTTTCATAGGTGACCACACCGTTTGTTGTCTTGGCTCCATAGCGTACCTGGGTTATGGAGGCCGGGTAGGTCCTGTCTGGGTAGGCATCCACAGTAAACACGGCAGGTTGTCCGGCTTTGACCTGTCCCACATCGGCTTCGTCGACGTCCACATCAAGCTCCATTTTGGAGAGGTCTTCTGCCAAAGTGAACAAGACCGGGGCCTGCAAAGAAGCGGCCACTGTCTGGCCGGGTTCCACCGAGCGGATCAGGACGATCCCGTTTATGGGTGATTTGATCTCGGTTTTAGCGAGATCTGTTTGATTCAGTTGGAGGGTAGCCTCTGCCTGGGACACCGCAGCCTTGGCAGCGGCGGAATTTGCCTCGGCACGTGCGAATGCAGCCTCGGCGGTATCCAAATCGCTTTGGGACACTGCTTTGTTCTTACTCAGCTTTCCTGCTTCCTGCAGACGTTTAAGCCCGGCCCGTGTTTCCTTTATGGTTGCTTTGGTCTGCAGGACATTGGCCCGGGCGGAATCCAGGGCGGCCTGAGACTGGAGTATCTGGGCGGAGAGTTTGGAGGTATCAAGGCGGGCCAAAACCTGCCCCACCTTGACCTGATCGTTGTAGTCAACCTCAACGGATTTTACGATCCCGGAGAGTTCGCTGCCGACGACAACCTGGTTGGTTGGCTGCAGATTACCGGTGGCGGTGACCGTGACCGTGATGTTGCCCATCCGGGCAGGCTGCGTTTTATATCTGATCTGGGCCGAATTGTCGTGCATGCTCCATACGGCTATGATAAGAACCAGCACTACTGCCGTGGCGGTCCAGGCAAAAAGACGTCTAAAACGCTTCCTCGAACCGCTCCCGGAGGTCATCTCCAGGGTTTTTAGTATGTCTGAATTTCTATCGTTCACTGATGAGTTCGTAGCCATTGCCTTGTTATCTCTAAGAGTTATTGCGAGGTGATCGCTTTGTATCGTTTTTTATCCCATGACTCTCATCTTCTTCCGCCTGGTAATTCCATCCTCCTCCAAGTGCCTTATAAAGGCGGACCAGGTTAGCGATCACGGTTCCCTGACTCTGGGTCAGCTGGTCCTGAAAAGAGAGAAGCGAGCGTTTTGCATCTAAGACATCACTGAAACTGGTTAGACCTGCTTTATATTGCAGTTCGGCAAGCGTTGATGCCGCTTTTGCCGCAGCGACCGATTCTTGCAAGGCTTTGCTCCTTTCCTGTTCGTGAACAAAGGCTACAAGATCGTTTTCCACTTCCTGCAGAGCACCAAGTATCGCTGCCTTATAAGAGGCCAGCGCCTCCTGCTGAAGTGATGACTGGAGCCGGATGTTGGCTCGAATTGCTCCGCTCTCAAAGAAGGGCCAGCTGATGCTGGGACCGATGGAGTAGCCCCGGCTGCCGGCGGTGAACAAATTCCCCGCGGAAGCGGAGTTGAACCCTATAGTTCCTCCAAGCTTCAACGACGGGTAAAGATCGGCCTCGGCAACACCGATTTCGGCGGTCTGCGCCGCTAATAAACGTTCCGCTTTTTTGACATCGGGACGACGCTGCAGTGTATCTGCCGGAATTCCAATGGTGATTGTGGGCGGGAGACTCGGAAGTGGTTTAATATTTTGAAATTCGGAGTTAAGTGACCCTGGATTGCGTCCGAGAAGAATTGCCAGCTGATTTTCGGCCTGGCTTAGGCCGGTAAACAGAGTGGGGATTTGCGCCTGGGTGTTGGTCACCAGATATCGTGCCTGTTGTACGGCGAGTTCGGTGGTAAGCCCGCTTTGATATCGATTTTTGGTCAAGGAGTAGGTTTCCTGCTGGGCGGCAAGATTTTCCCGCGCTATCTGCAAACGGGTCTGGTAAGTTCTGATTTCGATATAATTCAAAGCTGTTTCGGCCAACAGGGAAACCAGGACATCATGGAGATCTTCGCGACTTGCCTCGATTCTTGCCTCAGACGCCTCCACCGTACGCCTTCCACCGCCGAAGAGGTCTATCTCCCAACCGGCATCAAAGTCTGCGGAGTACGTATTTGAAACACTGCCTCCACCACGATTTTTACTGCTGCGGGTCTTTGTCGCCGATCCGGAAACATCAATGGTGGGAAAAAGAGCGGCCCAACTGATATCACGTCTTGCGCGAGCCTCAAGCAGACGGGCTTGAGCCTGTTTGAGATCGAGATTTCCGGCAACTGCTTGGTTGATCAAGCGGGTCAAAACCGGGTCATTGAGATTCTGCCACCACTGAGCCAGATTATTTGGATCGGGGACGGTTTTGCTCAGATTCTTGTCGGCTGGTGCCTGCCATGAGGCAGGAGATGCCAGGTCGGGTTTAACATAATCAGGCCCTACTTTCAGGCAGCCGGTGAGCAGAAATCCCGCGCAAACCGTCATGATAAAGACGGTTGAACAGTACGTTTTCATCTTGTTTTCGAAAAAGGTTAATCCTCCCCCCTCATGCTAGTTATAGAAAATCATTCGCCCATTAGTATAGTTTCCATCCGAAAACGGCGCTTTCCCCCTAACTCGTCGTTGCGTTGCCAAATTTAATCCTCGGAATATTAAGGATATGCCTCCGGTTAAATTTGCCACCGCGCCTAGATTTAGAAGAGGTAAGCGAAGACTCCGAAATCCCTCGTATCAGGATGGAAACTAGTATAACTCTTGAAAAAGTTATAGCAATATGTGAGATGTAAGTTCTCCATGCAAAATTTTGCATGAACCCTTAACCCGCCGTCCTCGGATTGAGATGGTCTGCTGGACAAGGAGACTTGCGAAAGGCAGGTTGGTTAGGCCTTTGGCAAAAATCACGCGGGAAATCGGTCCATATCGATTCGTGCCCCAAGGTCACTTCTTTCAGGGCGCACCCCAAGGGTACTCGAAGTCTGCACTTATCTCTTGCAGGGCGCCTGAAAGGTGAAAAATACAGAAGATAGTCGAAAGAAATTCCAGATACAAACCGTCCCCCTCTATTAATAGAAAAATGTATATATCGTATTGATATTATATAAATAAATAGATATCCACCAGCGTTTTTCAAGAACGGCGGAATAAAGCAGTGAAGCTCATGAAAGCTTGGCAAAATTTATCTTGAAAAAAAAACCGGTCTGGCTACACTAGTATAGTCGAATTTTGTAACTTGCCGTATGTATGTTATTTTTTATGAGGGATTTCATGCGAAAGGTTAGGGGATCTTCTGTTTTTGCTGCAAATATGCAAAGAGTAAAAGTTGATTACCTCTCCATTTATCCTGTTTCCGTCGACTATTTTACTGTTTGTTCGTGATGCCGGAACAGCCCGTATCGTGGGAATGTTGTCAACAATCTCAAGCACAGGACATATGATGGAAAGAAGAAGAGAACAACGGATTATTTCACAGGGGCTATTAGCGGAAATATCGGATGGAATCGGCTATTATAAAGGCGTCGTTTCCAACTTATCTGTGAACGGTCTTATGATTGAGGACTTACCATCTCGTATTGACGGAGAGGCGCCCTGGTATATTGTAGTTGTCAGACATAAAGAGATTTTTTTCAGAATTTTGTTGAAACCAATATGGTCGGCTCTGCAGGAGACAAACCGGTTGATCGGTGGGATAATCGTTGATCCTTCCTGGGACTGGGCGAACTTTGTCCACACAATGTCAGCAACAGCAGAGGACCGGTCCTCAATTTCTTCTTCATCAAGCGTATAGACAATTACTTCATTTTTTACGATAATAACCGTTGGACGGCGCGATATCTGAAGCTTCGAACGGGGCATGGGATTTTGGTTTAACCCGCAAGGTGAGGACCACGATATGATACCCAACCTGCATCTCTTATGGGAATGGCTGACACGACTCCCGGTCTTAGACATGATCGCCCTTTTCGTCTTCCTGGTGGGGACAACGTGTTATAAGATTTTTCTTGCGCAACAGGTCAAAGACACTGGTAAGAAAAATTATATCCACCAACTCCAGTCAATACGAAGCGCCTGGATCGCTAAATATGGAATGGGAGGAAATCCTTTGCTTGTCGTCCAGACCTTACGCAACAAAACCATGGTCTCCTCTTTCATGGCTTCCACCGCCCTTATTCTGATAATAGGCGGATTTAACTTTGTTTTTGGCGTGGACTTCGAGAAAATAAAGACGGGAAAACTGTTTTTCTTCAGCTTGCAGGATCCCAACTTGGGGATCGTTAAAGTGCTTTTGATCATCGTCGTCCTGCTCTATTCATTTTTCCATTTTCTTTGGCATACAAGAGAGCTACATAATATGGCTCTTGTGTTGAATGTACCAGACGAGCAGTTGCAGAAAATCACTAATCTTAAGTCATTGGATTTTCTGGCCAATATGTATACCAATTCGGGAATTCATTTCACACTCGGCATTCGAGGCTTCTACTTCCTCATGCCCCTTCTGCTGTGGCTGTTTCATCCGTCCATGATGCTCTTTTCATTTTTTAGCATCATGGCCTTCCTGGTCAAGCGTGATCTGGGCAAAGCCAAGTATCAGAGATAACTTTTGAATATTTCTGAAAAAGATTCAGGATGTATATGGTGGATCTCCCCCGGACCATGGGCGAGAAAGCCGGGTTGGAAAGCTACCCCGCTTTGTTGTTCTTCTGCGAGTTGAGCGTAATTCGTTCAACGACTTTTCGATAATAGTCGTCCTGGGCTGCTATGTTGGAAGGGGTTGACCGTCTTGCATCCAGCTTCATCAGCAACAGGTTCAGTTTCTTCATCTGCTTAAGCCGGATATGTTCGTCCTCGGTGCAGGCAATCAGGTCTTCAATCTTCTTGATCTCCTTTCTAGCTTCAATTTCCGGTGGAAGATAACCGCTGTTTTTCAGAATCTTATAGGCCATTTTCAGATCATCGGGGACAAAACGGTCGTCATCCAGGGGCAAGGGCTTGTTCTTCCATTTTCCCGAGGTTAATTCTCCGGCCTCGATGGCTTCGAGGATTTTCCGTTCCGCTATCCGGGCAAGTGCGTCCACCTTTTTACTCCTTTCTTCTCGCCTTTTATCCGGGTTATGGTATTTACGGATGCATTCCGGTGAGCAAAAGCGAGCTGGTCGTGACTGTTTTTGTGATTACAATGCTTCGCCCTGCAGCATCCTTGCGCTTGATTCTGACCGTCACGGACTGACCGGGTTCGACATCGAGCATCGTTATCCGGACGTCATCCATATCATAAACAGGATTGCCGTTGATTGCCAGGAGGATATCATTTTTTTGTAGCCCTTTTTCCTCAGCCTTTCCATGTGGACTGAAAGCGTCGATCTTAAGCTGGGATGTGTCTCCCGTTTTTATCTGCTCCAAAACAATGCCGATTTTTGCCGGCGGCGGCAGAGAAGAGACGTGTTCCATGAAGTAGTAATCCGCAATATTTCCAAGATTTGCATATTGATCCTGGGATGAAATATTGACTATGGTGGATTGCCGGATCGGGAGATATCGCTCGACCCGCGGCGGGATTCCCGAATCTTTGCGTACATGCTGGACACCTGCTAAAACCACCATATGGGAGCCTGGATGTTTCAGGAGATATTGAGCGATGTTTTTTGCCATGCTCTCGTCCCAGACGGCCTGGGCCTGGATAAATCCGCTTGCCGTCCCATGCTCTTTCATCTCCTGGGAGTGGAAACCGTATATTTCTCTGAGCCGGTCGGCATATCCGGGCAAGTCCAAGTCACGGTCAGCGGGAAGTTCGCTTTTTTCCTCCCTGGAGAGACTATCGGTTGAACCGGTTTTGAAGATGCTGCTTACTATCTTGGAATCGATATTCAAAGCAACGATGGGAATCTTGTATCTGCGAGCGAAGTCAAAGGTATTCCGGAAAAGGCGAAAGTCATACCGCCAGACACTGAAGTAGTTTGATTTTTTAAGAAACGCTTTTTCGCTCATGCCTCTGTCTTCCAGGACATACTCGTCCAGTGCCTTTTGGCTTGCGCGGGGAAACATTTCCATGCCGACGGCCAGGCGGATATTGCGTTTGTAGAGTGCCTGGATGATCCGGAATTCAAGGCGGTGATCGGCTGTCGAATTATGGGTCTCCCCGACATAGACTACCCGGGATG
The DNA here is from genome assembly GCA_046704745.1 of Desulfocapsaceae bacterium. Classification (GTDB taxonomy): domain Bacteria; phylum Desulfobacterota; class Desulfobulbia; order Desulfobulbales; family Desulfocapsaceae; genus CAWGGS01. Next base: position 73,432 of record JBJKRL010000085.1, read on the forward strand.
CGGCTACTTTATCGATGATGTTGGAAAAATTCCTGATAGCTGACGTGGGAGCACCTGCGGGAAGCTGCTCCAGGGAATAGACCTGTCCTGCTTCCGCCTTGCGAATTCCTTTATCTATGAGTTTTCCCTGATGAAAGCGGATAAAGGAAAAGTCGCCGTCTTTTTTCAGCCTCCCGAGTGCTGCCTTGATCTCTTGTTCACTGCTGCCGACGGCACGGGCTGCTAAGTATTCGGGATTTAGGGGATTGCGATGAATATCGAGGTTGAATCCGGCTTGGGGAAATTTGGGTTTTGCCAACAGACTGCGTGCAGCTGTGTTGTCAGCACCCAAAAAGAGGAGCGTCGTCTTGCCAAGCATGGAATTTTTAATCTGGTCTGCTGGCACGATGCTGACCCTGTTTGCAAGAGCATGGACCAGAGGGGCATAGATCGACAGTGACGTTGTTTCCGGTACCACTGTAACTTCTTTTGCCTCGGTAATGCCCGACCAGAGGGGTGGCTTCTCAGCAGGAGTCAAACGGCGTTTTACAACATGATCTGGGTCGATGACAAGCGTGAGAGGCGGGTCCGGCAGGGCAAAGGAGAGATCGGTATCTAAAGAGGAGATGGTTCTTGCAAAATGGAATTCACCGATCCCGGTGGTGATTAAAATGGGAACCTTCAACGTCAAAGGAGTCTGTGTTTTCTGGGAGAGGTGAAAGGAAAAAACTATTTGTCCATGCTGATTTTTGGTTTGTATATTGCTGACTATAAGCCTTGGAGGCGTTGGAGAGGACAGCTTTTCCTTCGGGTTTTTGCCGGATGCTTCTGCCGGACTGGCAATCAGAAAACAGAGTAGGGCGAGAACAAAGAATCTGTAAAAGTTGAGAGAAGGAAACGGCATAAAATTCCTTTTGTTCATGGGGTGATTGTTTAAATGATTATCTGATTACAACGAATGTTCAGCTTCTGATTTTAGGAGAGAACTGTTCTCTCCCTTCCGTTCCGATAGGCTGAGTTTCAGTGGTAACCAGAAATAATTATAAACAGCAACCCGGTAAAAGCGAAATATAGTATTGATTTTTTCCTTGTGTGCAACGGTCAATTGGGTATCTATACTTGCTGCGGGTTCACTTCGGAGAAAATGCTTTGATTTCCAGTTATGATCATAATCAGGAAGGTTGAGATAATGAAAATCACACTGGTGGGCTTTAATGCCCGATATATCCATTCCTGTTTGGCACTCTTCCATGTGCGCAATGAACTTGAGCGTCAATGCCCGAATACCCAGCTTAATTTTCTCCAGCTGACCATCAATGATTCCTCCTATGAAATACTTTTACGAATAACGGCAACGCGGCCTGATTATGTGTTTTTCTCCGCTGCTATCTGGAATAGTGATCTGGTTGAGAGATCGATTCGCGATCTTTCTATCTGTATGCCAGACTGTGGTTTTGTGGTCGGAGGACCCCAGGCTCCGGTGATCGCGAGTAATTTAGGTGAGGGGTTATGTACGGTGGTGACAGGCCCCATTGAGGCGGTGGATCCTGCTTTTTACCGGGATCTTGAAAAGAGAAAACTCCGACTGAGGTATACCACGACCTTGCCGGCGAAAAAATATGAGTTTCTCTCCCCGTATCAAAACCCGGATTTCAGTTCTCATCTTGCAAATAGGCATGTCTATTATGAGAGTTCGAGGGGGTGTCCGTTTTCCTGTACCTACTGCCTGTCTGCAACCCAAAAAGGAATACTGTATAAAGATCTTTCCATTGTTGAGGCTGAACTTGAGCAGATACTTGGCCATAGGCCCAAGGTCATCCGATTTGTCGACCGCACATTCAACGACAGACCGGAAAGAGCCCTTGCCATCTGGAGGTTCCTCGTCCGGCAGCAGTCGGGAACGCTGTTCCATTTCGAGATTTCTCCTACAGGTTTTACCGAAGAGATGTTTGACTTTCTCAGCCGGGTTCCGCAGGGACTTTTTCGCTTTGAGATCGGCATCCAATCGACAAATACCGAGACCTTGAAAGCAGTGCGGCGGCCCATGGATATATCAAGGGCCAGCGAGAACGTTGCCAGACTGGCATCTTTTCTAAACATATTTCTCCATGTCGATTTGATCCTCGGGCTTCCATTTGAAACGGCCCCAAGCTTTTACCGATCTTTTACCCAGGTCTTTTCCATGTCGGCCCATTATATTCAGATGGGACTCTTGAAAATCCTTCCTGACACACCCATCTGTCATACGGCGCAGGAATATGGATACCGGTTTTGTCGGCAACCGCCATACAGCATACTTGCCAACAGATGGCTCGCTCATGAAGAACTCAGCCAACTCTACTGGTTTTGTGAGTGCGTGGAACGCTTCGTCAATACCCGCTATTTCCTCAGCCTATGGGCATACCTTCGTCGCAGAGAAGAGGATATCGCTGAGTTTTTTTCGCATCTTCTTTCCATCTGCCGCATTCATTTCTTTTTTGACCGTGCACCGACCCAGGAACTGTTAAGTACGCTTTTGCTTGAAGCCGTCTCCAACCGAACCGACCGCAGACTCATCTTCGACCTCGTGTGTTATGACTGGCTGCGTTGCGGGCACCGGTTTGTGCCAGATTGTCTGAGTTCAGATGGGGAGGAGTCGGCTGCGGCCATGAAAAAGAGACTGTTCCAGTTGTTGCCGGAAAGCCTCGATGGGGTGTATCCCGGCGGGGGGAAAAAACATTTCTGCAAGCAGGCCCTTTTTCGTCGCTTCTCGAAGGCGGCCATGGTTGAGCTCGGGTACCCTGATCAAAGAGATGATGGATGGCTTTGCTTTCTGCCGGAAAAGGATACGGATCTTTATGGGCTCTCTCGTGTTGTGCGTCTGAAGCTTGATTGAAAAACTTTCCGGAGTTTCCCTAAACCTCATGTAAATCTCAATCGACAGCTTGATCGTTCATTGATGGCAATAATTAAGGTGAAGGAATTGACGTATGAGAAACCTGTAGTATATTCCATACCTAACATGGATGATATTTAACAGGTAGCTGAAATCAAAGGAGAAGGCATGTCTAATTATCGAATCAAGGCCATAAACTCGATTGCTGAGGAAGGTTTGCGACTCTTTTCAGAGAATTTTCAGGTATCGAAAGAGGAGTCTTCTCCCCATGGTATCGTGGTGCGGAGTGCCAAGATCGATGTCGATGCCTATCCGTCACTATTGGCTGTGGCACGGGCCGGTTCGGGTGTAAACAACATAACTGTTGAAAAAGCCACAAAAAATGGGATCTGCGTGTTCAACACGCCTGGCGCAAACGCCAATGCAGTCGTAGATCTGGTTTTTCCCATGATAGGTGTATGGATGCGCCATATTTTTCAAGGGATCGAGTTTTGTCGAACGCTGGTCGACATCGATCCGGATAAGGTGTCTGCCGAGGTCGAGAGAAGGAAATCAGCCTTTAAAGGTGTTGAGATTGCCGGCAAAAATCTGGCGGTCGTAGGGCTCGGCCAGATCGGCGTCAGACTGGCAAACGGCGGGGTTCATAGACATATGCAGGTAAAAGGCTTTGACCCGACGCCGGGTTTGGATAACGTCCATCAGCTTATGGCGGAGGTGACGATTACCCGAACGTTGAAAGCGGCGATTGGAGATGCCGACATAGTCAGCCTGCATCTGCCCTTGACCTCCGGTACCAGACATCTGGTTGATGCCGACTTTATCAGAAAGATGAAAAAAGGGGCGATTTTGGTAAACTACGCACGAGGTCCCATCGTGGATGAAAAGGCGGTTATTGAAGCCTTGAATGACGATTATCTTTCCGGATATATTACTGATTTTCCTACGGCTGCCAATATCGGCCACCCCAAAATCCTGACCACTCCTCATCTGGGGGCATCTACTTCGGAATCAGAGGAAAACTGCGCATGTATGGCAGTGAAAGAACTTTCCTCCTATCTTGAATACGGCAATGTCGCCAACAGTGTCAATTTTCCTAATATCGAATCGACGCCATCGGCCAAGGTCAAAAGCAGATTGATTGTCATCAATCGTGATGTTCCGGGAATGATCGCCTTTGCCACCAAGGTCATAAGCGGCTACGGATTGAATATTGCCAGTTATCTCAATGAATCCAATGGAAAGATCGGCTATAATATTATCGACGTAGAGTCGAAAATACCTGGAAGCATTCTAGGTGATGTGAAAAACAACCACGATGTAATTAGAACACGCCTTATCGAATTGACCTAAAACAGGAAGGCCTCTGTTGTTGTATAGAGGAGAATTGAAAAATTGTGACTTTTGTGGTAGGGACATCCATAAAGCAGTACAGCCTATCTTGTTGTAATTAAATATTATTATTCTGACGATCCATGCTCAGAGTAAGGAAGAGACTGACAAAGTTAGAGGAGTTTAAAAATCTTCACTTTTAATATATTGAATTTATTCAAGGAAATAAGACAGGTGATAATAAGGGAGTCGGTGTGTATAAAAAATTGTATCAGCGACCTTTTCGTCTGCTTTGTAAATACAATTTTGCAATTGGTAATGTGCCGTTAACACTATATATATTAAACAATGTTGCTTTTGGCATGAATAGTGCAATAGATATTATGCTTTTTATCTCTTCTCTCCTTTCTCCAGGAGAAGCCGGGCTTGCTTATGTGAGACCGGCTTTCCTGTTTCAGGGGCTCGCCTATCTTCAGATGCAGGTCATCGGATGAATCAATTGGAAACCGTTCTATTGGACAGGTGTTCCTATGCTCCATCCTCTCTTGCCGAGAAGCTGGAAAAAATTTTCCCACTAATAGAGATTAACGGAAATATCAGAGGCAAACGGGTTCTTGTAAAGCCGAATTTAATCAGCAGTTGGGGACCGCCGCTTGCCTGCACCGATCCCGGATTCATTATTGCCGTTGTCCATTGGCTCGTCGCGCATGGAGCATCGGTACTGGTTGGAGATTCCCCGGCTTTTGGCACGACCGCTTGGGTACTGCGGTATCTTGGCGCCCATTTAGAACTGGACAGACTGGGGGCAAAGGTCATCGAATTCTCCACGCCTAAGGCTGTCACCCTGGCAAATGGTCATAAGATCACCGTAGCAGCCGAGGCCTTGGACTGTGACCTTCTGGTTAATATTCCGAAGATCAAGGCCCACAATCAGATGTACATGACCATGGCGGTCAAGAATATTTTCGGTATCGTCAAAGGGACGCGAAAATCCCTTCTGCATATGCGACATGGAGGGTCTCACCGGCAATTTGCCGGCATCATCCTTGATCTTCTGGATCTCCTGCCTGAGCATGTCGCAATTGTTGACGGCATCACAGTAATGCACATTGCCGGTCCCCTCCGGGGGAAATCCCTTGAATTGAACTGCGTAGCAGCCTCCAAAAATCCTCTGTCGGTGGATACCGCTCTTTTGAGTGCCCTTGAGTTGAAATCTCAGAAAAGTCCTATCTGGGTCGAGGCAAGAGATAGGGGAGAATCCGGCGTTTTCCTCTCTGAAATACAGTTCCCATTTTTACGACCAGAAGATTTCCACGGTTCGGGTTTCATGGCACCTCTCGTTTTGGTTCCGGTTCGTTTCAATCTCCTTCGATTTTTTTCCGGACATCTCAAGAGAATCGTCCTTGCTATACGGTCGTAACTGTGGTGAAATAGAAAGAAAAGCATTCTGGGAAGTCCTGTTGATCTAAAATATTTCCTCGGAAGGAGGACACCCTGATGCAGTATTTCCGAAAAGAAACTCAACACTTCATATGGATAATATATGTTTGAATTAAGAGAAAAGGTTGCACTTGTCACCGGCGGTTCCAGGGGAATAGGCAGGGCAATTGCCGTAAGGCTGGCCGAACATGGTGTGGATTTGATTGTCAATTACGTACGACATAGGAAGGATGCGGAGGCGACATCAAAAGCTGTGGAAAAGCTCGGCCGCCGCTGTCTTCTGGTAAAGGCAAACGTTGCCAATGAAGACGATGTGAAGGCCATGGTCAAGACTATAGATGAGGAATTCGGACGTATTGACATTTTGGTCAGTAATGCAGCATCCGGAGTGCTTAAGCCGTGTCTAGAACTTACCAAGCGCCATTGGGACTGGGCAATGGACATCAATGCCCGAGCCTTTCTTTTCCTTGTCCAGCAGACGGTGCCTTTGATGCAACAGGGAAGTAGGGTGATTGCCGTGTCGAGCCTTGGGGCTGTCCGTGCCATCGAAAATTATACCATTGTCGGAGCGTCAAAGGCTGCCCTTGAATCTCTGGTCCGTCATTTGGCCGTGGAACTGGGGGAAAAGGGAATCAATGTCAACACCATAAGCGCCGGAGTTGTGGATACCGACGCCTTGAAAAAATTTCCCAACCGGGACCGAATTCTGGCAACCGCCTTGGAAAAGACTCCTTTCGGCCGATTGACCACGCCGGATGATGTGGCCGATGTCGCCTTGTTTATGTGCAGTCCGTTCTCGGCTATGATTCAGGGACAGGTTATCGTTGTCGATGGTGGATATGCAATTAAAGGGTAAGACCGGCAGGATGGAAAAAAAAAGCATTTTCAGTACGTTGAAGCCGCTTATCCTTGCTTCGGGCTCGCCGAGAAGAAAGCGATATTTCGAAGACCTCGGCCTGAACTTCACCGTTCGGACCTCAATGGTTGAGGAGACGAAATTACCCGGGGAGAATCCAGAAGAATTTGTCAAACGCATGGCTGAAGAAAAGGCTAAGGCAGTGATGAAGAATTTTCCCAAAAGCTGGGTTGTTGCAGCCGATACTGTAGTTGTTTTTGAGAATCGAATCTTAGGTAAACCCAATGACAGGGATGCTGCGGTGGCGATGTTGATGTCGCTTTCCGGTCATAGACATTGCGTGCGGACCGGTTTTTGCGTTGGTTGTGAAAAGGAGAAGGTCCTGATTCATGATGTGGTAACAACCTTGGTCGATTTTGCTGATTTTACAAAGGAAATTGCCAGGGCTTATGTGGCCACGGGGGAGCCGCTTGACAAAGCGGGGAGTTATGGAATCCAAGGACTTGGGGCATTTCTGGTAGCAAGCCTTACGGGATCGTACTCAAACGTGGTCGGTCTTCCGCTTTATGAAGTGGTTGCCTGCCTCTGCCGATACGGTGTTATAGCCGCCGGCCTGTGAAATTTATTGACTTTTACAGGGGTGCTATGATAGTCATTTTCTAGAAGAATTTCTTGAAGATCGAAGATATTCAAGAAAAGATTTTCCCAGGTTTCAGTAGATATTGCCAAGAATGTGAAAAACCGGAATTGCGAGCATGGAGCAGAAGACCGGGAGTTCAATGATGACAGATGCAGCCAGTGAAAATAATGCGTTGGAAGCCTTGAAGGCTTTTAATACCGCTGTGACAACTACCCGCCTCTACCCTGCCGATGCGCCCCAGGTCCCGGCATCGGCGGAAAAAGCCTATCAGGCAATTAAACGTCATCTTAGAAAAAACGGTGACCTGGTTTTCAGCATTGAAAACGGGGAAGGCATGCTTTGCGGCAGCCCGATACAGAAACAGACCCTGGGGAAACTGCATGGCGCCGATGTCTTTCAACATCTGAGGTTACTCAATCTTTCTTGCGCTGTTATTCACCCGGGTCTTGATCGTAAGCTTTTTAAGCAGATACTGAGTTTTTTTACCACCCCTTTGCAAAAGATCAAAAATGAAGGGGGCGGTCAATCTTTTGCCATCCGGACGGGTCTTGCAGATGTATTTCCAGAAGGGTATACCGTGATGATGGCTCGTGATGACGGTGACAATCCGGATAAGGTCCTGGACTCATTTTCTCAGTCATTTTCCGACACGCGAAAAGAGGTAATAGACTATTTTTCCGGCATTGCTGATGATGAGGAGATCGGTCGGGAGATTGTCCAAGATTTCATGGATCCGGATAGGGCGGCCAGGACCATCACGGCGTGTATTGTCAATGCCTTGCAAGAGATCTGGAAAAAGGAGGCAATTGAACTTTCTCCAGTTTTCGAGAAAATCCAGAAGAATATCGACGAATACCTTAATCAAACCCAAAAAGAGGCCGTTGCGCTGAAAACAGCCGATCTTTTGCTACAAGGATTGAAAGGGCCTCTCCTTGCTGTTCTGTTCTGTCAAGATATGCCGAATCCATTTGGAGAAGCACTTTTTCAGGCATTGATGGCGCGGATAGGGATAGAGGATTTTCGTCGGATAACAGAGTTCTTGCAGAAACGTGGAAGAGTATATGCGGAAAAATTCGGAGAGGGATCCACCCCGTACCACCTGGTGAAAAAAACAACTACTGCCCTTTTGGATACTGTAAGAGGGAGACAGTACCTGGCCCTGGAAAAGACCCGTTCACTCTTAGAAGAAGGAGAAAAAGAAAGACGGAAGAAACGGATACAGGCCGGCATCAATGCCATCTTTCAAGGGAAGATCGCTGTCTTGGAAAATGACGAGATCGTGGGACACCTTCCCCATATAGTGGAGAGGCTTCTTGCCAACAGTAAAGACGAAATTGCAGCCCAGTTGATTGAGAAACTGGCAAAGGAACTGTTAAAGGGCAATAAAAAGATCGAGACAAAGGTGAGTCAGAGTCTCAGCAGTATAGGCACTATTTTAGTCGAGGCAGAGAAGTGGGACTGGCTGGAAAAATTATCCGGACCGTTTTTGCGTTGGGTAAAAGAGGTGGACAAGGCTGATCCCGTGTACGATGGAATTGTCACCGTCCTTCAGCAGGTTATGCAGCATGGATATCGGATCGGCAATAACAAAACAGCCGACCAGATACTCAATGTGATGTTTGCAATCCGTTCCGGACTCATACAAAAATCACCGGAAGTCTGCAAGATTACGGGGAATATTCAGGATCGCTTTGTCGACAAGACGCTTCTTGGGTCCTTTCTGTCAAGCAGCATAGCCAATCCCGTCGATGAGTTGCTCGGGCAGAGGATCAGTATGCAGGGGCCGGTTGCCGCCCGATTCTTAATCACAAACCTGACTACTTCGGAAAATGCCGGTGAACGAATACGAATCCTGGATCTGCTGGCCAATATGGGACCTTTGCTGCCGGAAGTACTTGTTGAAAAACTGCCGGAGCCGATGCCTTGGTTCGGGAAACGGAACCTTCTGAAACTTTTGGCTGAGACAGGTTCCGAGGAGCATTCGGATGCTGCGCTGCCGTTTCTCAACCACGATGACCTTCGGGTGCAGCGGGAAGCATTCGTCTGTCTCTATAAGATCAGTGGCGGGAAGAGGAAGAGGGTTCTTCTCAACGCCTTGTCCCTGGCCGGTGAGACAATGAAAGTCCAGATAGTCAAGGCCCTTGTCCCCCTGGTTGATGACGACGTGGTGGAAAGTCTCGTCGAACTTCTGCAGGATCAGGAACACTTTTCCGTCGAAGTAAGAGGACCCCTTATCCAGCAGGTATGCAGGGCTCTCTCCCATTCCGCTTCCAAAAGCGGTCTTGCAGCTCTGGAAAAACTGCTCTCGCATCGCCGAAAGGGCAAAGCCAAAAAACTTGATCCTGCGGTCTGGAGATCGGCTGAAATGGCCCTGCAGCAGATGCATGACAACCTGGAGGAGAAAAATCGACAGTCGGCGTCGGTTCAAGAACAGACGGGTGGAACATCGGGCTTTCCGATGAATGAATTGGAGGGAGAACAACTCATCACGAATTTCCCCGAGGAACAACAAGTCAGAGCCTACCTTGAGCAGGGAAACAAGGCCAAAGCCAAGGCGCTTTTGTCAATCCTCATTGGGAAAACAGCTGGAATGCGCCAGTTCGTTCAGGCGGAAAAGCTGCGGGAATGGCTCATCGACATCGATCCCACGGCCTTGACTTCTATTTTACAAGCCGCTGAAATTATAGAAAATGAAAAATGTTCCTCCATTGACAAAGATCATCTGGAGACCTGGCATGGTCTTTACGAAATCATGAGTACGGAGGAGTTCAACACACTCTACTATTCGTTTGAGCAGAAAAAGTATGATGCAGAGGAAATCATCATCAAACAGGGTACCATCCTTCCTGCACTTTTTTTCATCAATTCCGGTCGAATAAGGCTTTTCTCCAAAGAAGACGATGCCGAGACCCTCTGTAAAATTATCGGGCGGGGCGAGGTGTTGGGAGCAAGTTCGTTTTTTTCCTCTTCTGTCTGGACGATTAATGCTGCTGCTTTGGGATACACAGAGGTTTCCGTTCTGGACCAGGAGAAGACTGAAAATTGGTTCAAGGACTATCCAGCTTTGGAGGCCAAGCTTGCTGATTATTGCATGAAATTTGACGGACTCAAAGACTTTTTTCAAACAACGGGAAGAGAAAGGAGAGCGTATGAGCGTGAGAAAGCAACCGGAAAGATCGCGCTGATTATCCTTGATCGGTATGGCAAGGACACCGGTATCACCTCTAAAGGGGATTTGGTCGATATTTCAATTGGTGGGATTTCCTTTCTTGTCCATATGTCCCAGAAACGAAATGCCCGTCTTCTTTTGGGAAGAAATGTTAGGATTGTTTTTTCTGTGAAGTCTCTTGAATCCGAAAACCCCTTCAAGGTTGCCGGGTTGGTTGTTGCCGTATCGCTCCACAAGACCACGCCCAACGAATATTTCGTTCATATTCGTTTTGATAATCCCATACGGATAGAGGACATGCAGGAAATCGTTGATGCTGCAAAACAGGAACACTAGCTAAGGAGATATTCATGACGTCTACCGGTCTTCCGGAGGAACAGCAGATTCGAAAATTGTTCGATCAGGGAGAGAAGGAACAAGGGAAAAAACTCTTATTGAAATTGATCGAATCACTGGCCGGGCAGAGGAATTTTGCTAAGGCGGAAGAGCTACGGGAATGGCTCATCGAGATAGATTCTCTGGCCTTGAGCGATATTATAAAGGCAGCGGAAATAATTGAAAAAGAAAAGGAAGCCGCCGTTGATAAGGAGTATCTGAACACCTGGTCGGGATTATCCGATCTTCTTGATCCCGAAGATTTTTCTTCTCTGTATCACATACTTGAACATCGCAGTTTTGCTAAAGGGGAAATAATTGCCCGGCAGGGTTCCCGACAATCGGCTCTCTACTTTATCAACAGTGGCCGAGTCGAGCTTTTTTATAGAGAGAATGACAAAGAGATCCTGATCAAGACTCTGGGGCCGGGAGATATCCTGGGGAGCGGTACCTTTTTCGAGGTCTCCGTCTGGACGCTATCCGCCCGCAGTCTCGGTGCTGAATTGTCTCTATTGCAAGTCATTAAACTTCAAGAACTTAAAGAAGAACATCCTTCCTTGGAGTCGAGCTTGAACGACTTTTGTCTCAAATTCAGAATTCCCTATGAATCCATAAAGAAACTCGGTCGTGATCGCAGGACCCTGGAACGAAAACGTATCCGGGGCAGGACCGCCATGAGCCTGCTCGATAAGGATCGGAAAAACACCGGTGTCGGGGCCAAAGGTGAACTTTTCGATATTTCGGTCGGTGGGCTTTCTTTTTTCCTTCGTATCTCTCAGAAAAAGAATGCCCGGTTATTATTGGGCAGAAAGGTGCGCATGGCCTTGCCGTTATCCGGGGAGCGAAGCTTCCATGTTATGGGTACCATCCTTGCCGTGCGGAGTCAACCTGTGGTGGGGAATGAATATTCCGTGCATATTTGCTTCGACAAGGAACTCTCCCCCAGAGATTTGTTGGAATTGTTGAACGTGAGCAAGGAATCAGAGAGTAATGAGTGAACAGTCAGATCCCATCTCACAGTTTTACCGAACGCATCTTCCTTCGGGTCGGCTTGATAAAAATGTCTTGACGGCCGATTGCCCATTCTGTCGGCTGCAAGGGGTTGAACCACCCGGGAAAATAGTCGTTTTTCTCAATAAAAGCGGGTTCTTCCATGGCTACTTCCGCTGTTTGAGCCGTTGCAGTCCAGGTGGTTTTCCTCTTTGGTTTTCCCGTCTTGCCGGTATCGACCCGGCTGGGACACCTGGATTTGATCCCGATCGCGAACCCTTCTTGCTCCAGGCCGATTTTCCAAGCAGCAACATCAACAATGAAATCAGGAGCTATCAAGACCGGATGACACCCGAACTCCTGGCTCATTTTCAACAGGCTGAGGTCTTTTCGGAAACTCTAGCCGAGATGCGTATAGGGTATAATGGTCGGTATCTGGTCTATCCCTATTTTCAGAGTGACGGCAACTGTTATTCAGCTCGCTGTATTTTTCCCGATAAAGTCAGTGATTTCTTCTGGCATGGTGATGAACGTCTTTTTGACGAAAAATTTCAGCTTTTTAATGTCCAGGACATTGAGCATTGTGAAAATGGAGCTCTGTTTCTTTGCGAGGGAGAAGACAATCTCCTGACATTGAAACAGCTCGGTTTTCCAGGTATCGCCGTTCCCGATTGCCGGACCATGGAGACGATCGACCCGGACCGCTTTGCCTTCATTAACACATTATTTATCGTAATGGTAAATAATGCCGAAGCAGAGGCCTCAGCCAGGAGCCTGGCGGCGCGAATTGGTTATAAAGTCCGTCTTTTTACCTGGCCTACCGGGTTGTCTCGTAAATATTGCCTTTGGCAGTTGGCCAGGGATAAGGGCAAAAAAATCCGCAGTATTGTTTCCTCGATGATCCAGGCCTCGCGTGCCTTTTCTCCTTTTCCCAGCCCGAAAAAAGAGCAGACTCGCTTTTTTGATCGATTGTCTCAGGAAACAGGTGAGGAGTATGGTGCCCTGCGTTCCGGTTATCTTAAACTCGATACGGCCCTTGGTGGCATTCACGGGATCAATGTCATCGGCGGCGCTCCGAAAATAGGGAAATCCTGCTTCATGATCCAGATTGCAACACAGATGGCCGGTAAAGGAATCCCTGTTATTTACTACGATTTTGAAAACGGCAGACAAAAAATATACCAGCGCACGCTTTCCCGGATGTGCAGGTTGGCAACCGAACAGATACGGTGTAAGAATTGGTCGGAACAGGATCAAGAACGCTATGATCATGCCTGTCTGGAATTTAATAAAATGCTCTTTTATTTCCGGGTGGTAAATGATCGTAAGCTCAATCCGGAAATCATGCGAAGACATATCGATTTTATACGTCATGAAACCCGTTCCGAATATACAGTGGTCGTCGTTGACAGCCTGCACAAGCTGCCGTTCAAAGATATCTCCGAGCGACGAAGCGGCATTGATGCCTGGCTGCGTCAGTTGGAATCCATCAGGGATGAGCTTCAGGTCTCCTTTCTGGTGATCTCGGAGTTGACCCGGGGGCCGGAAGGTTCCTACAAAGAGGCGCCTCATCTCGGAATCTTCAAAGGTTCCGGAGATATCGAATACAGTGCCGATAACGCTATGGTCTTCTATCCCGATTGGGAACAAATGGACACATCGGCTACCCGAAGCAATAGGCTGTGGCTGGTGGCCAGCCGCGAACACAGCCCCGGCCTGATCGGCCGGTATACCCTGGATTATCCTTTTTGGGGGTTTTTCGAAGAGCAGGAGTCAGAATTCTGATTTCTTACCTCTGTTTCAATCCAATGCTGCAAAGAGGCCAGGGCCGTCTCCATCCGCATCTGGCCGCGGAATTTTTTGGGAACCTTTTTCTCCCAAGGAGGGAAAAGCCCGAAGTTGACGTTGGATGGTTGAAAATGCTTGGCCGAGGTCTGCGTGAGATGGCCGATCAAAGAGCCCATGGCCGTGTCAGCCGGCGGCACGAGGCCCTGTCTGCCTGAGAAGATCCTGGCTGCGTTTATCCCGGCCAGAAGTCCCATGGCCGCCGATTCCACATAACCTTCAACACCACAGAGTTGTCCGGCCAGCAAGATGTCCTGACGGACCTTCATCTGCAGGGTCGGTTGCAGAATTTCCGGAGCGCAGACGAATGTGTTGCGGTGGATCGAGCCGAGACGGGCGAATTCTGCAGTGGCCATTCCGGGGATTTGACGAAAGATTCGTTTTTGTTCGCCATAAGTCAGCTTGGTTTGAAAACCCACCATATTATAATAGCTTCCCTCGCGGTTTTCCATGCGCAACTGAACCACGGCGTATGGGTCTTTTCCGGTTTTGGGGTCGGCCAGTCCCACCGGTTTCATCGGACCAAAACGGAGGGTATCGATGCCGCGTTCGCACATAACCTCAATGGGTAGACAGCCTTCAAAATATTTCGCCTCCTCGAAATCCTGCAAAGGCATATAGGCGGCCTGGAGCAGTTCTTCTATCAGATGGAGATAGTTTCCCTTGTTCAGCGGGCAATTCAGATAGTCACCCTCGCCTTCATCATAGCGGGATTTCCTGTATACGATCGCGTGGTCCAGTGAGTCGGCAACGACGATGGGGGCAATTGCATCATAAAAGGCAAGCCCTTTGCTGCCCGTAAGCCGGGACAGGGCCCGGGTCATGGCGTCGGAGGTGAGTGGGCCGGTTGCCAGGATGGTCGGGCAGTGGCCTTGTGGGGGAAGTTCCTCTTGCTCTTCCCGGATGACTTCAATCAACGGATGACCATGGATTGTTCCGGTAATATGGGCGGCAAACCGTTCCCGGTCTACAGCCAAGGCCCTGCCTGCCGGCACCGCTGTTTGGTCTGCCGTCTGCATGATCAAAGAGTTCAGCCTGCGCATCTCCTCTTTTAACAGCCCGACGGCCGATGTGCTATCGTTTGAACGCAATGAGTTGCTGCAGACCAACTCGGAGAGATCAGACGATTGGTGGGCCGGACTGAATCGTTTGGGTTTCATATCAAAAAGACGCACCGGGTATCCCCCAGTGGCAATCTGCCAAGCGGCTTCGCAACCTGCGAGACCGCCGCCGATAATTACGATCTTGTTGTTGTCTGTCATGGTTTTTCTATGCTCACCCAAACCTTGCGTCTACCCCAATTCATGGCATCGTCATAGCTGTCGAAATACAGATCGATCCGGTTGGGACCTTTGATGGCGCTGCCCCTGTCCTCGACCTCTCCCCAGCCGTATCCCGGCACATACATGCGTGTGCCGAAGGGATAGTATCGGGTATCGGCGGCGATGGTTCCGTCCTCGGGCAGGAAAAGCCAGGGGAAAAGGATGATTCGGATCGGGATCATCCATGGGCGTTCGATGCTGTCTTCCGAAAACAGACCCGGTTCGGGCTCACACGGTTCGGTCCCGCTTGCAGTCAGCCCGGAGTAGGGCCTTCCTGCATCAGGTCCTGAACTGTAATATCGGTTCCAGATATCGAGTTTCAGATACTTATAGCTGCCTCTGACATAGTTGCCGCATCTGTCCCCACCGCAGTAGGCTGTGGTCTCCATTATTCGACCCACCGGCATCTTGGCGCAACTGTTTAAAAAAAGAAGAGCAGCGGCTATGAGAATGAAAGATGCTGAAAGTCTAGGAGGCGTTTTAAACAGTGTCATGAGGGAGTATCCTTGCTTACGGTCTATGAAACCATTTTTTAATCTCATCGGCCCGGAAGGATTTGATGACGGGCCGGCCATGGGGACAGTGACTGAAAAAGTCCGCTTTAGCCATTTGATTTAAGAGGGCATCGATTTCCTTTTCAGAAAGTCTGTCTCCGGATCTGACGGCTGCCTTGCAGGCCATATCCGCCAGGATTTCTTCCAACGGGCCTGGCCCGGAAGTTTTTTCGTGTTCACTGCCGAAGCGATCCAGGATGTTGATGAACAACTCAGCTGGATCGGTCTGCCCGGCAAGAGCTGGGACGGCCGAGATAATATAGGTATTACCGCCGAAATCTCTGAGACTAAACCCCAGACGTTCGATTTCCTCCTGGTTTTTTTCCACGAGCTGCGATTGAAAGCGAGAGAGTTCTACTGTCTGGGCGAAGAGCAGGTTTTGGGCGGCGATCCTCCCGCTCAGAAACTGTTTTTTGAGCTTTTCATAGAGCAGTCGTTCATGGGCAGCATGCTGGTCGATGACCACCAGGTTGTCGCCTGAGCGGCAAAAAATATAGAGATCAAGAAAGCTGCCGACGATCTCCAGTCCATGCTGTTTCCACGGCTCCCCAGCGGACGGAGTAGTGCTCGAATGCTCCTGGGTGGCATCTGTTTGCGGCAAGGGGGATACAGCTTCCTGACCGGTCCCGTTATAGGCGGGGGAAGATTCTTCCGCAACAGGGATACGGTTTTGAGATGCCTGCGGTATTGGCTGATAGTTCAGAGGTTGGGGACGGAAATGCTCACTCTTTTCCGATTTATAAGAGAAAGACGGCGAGGCTTGCAAACGGCTTGCCGGCGACGGGAAAGTTGTGGTTTTTTGCGCAGGGGAAAAGACATCGTCTCTTATTGTCACCTGGAGTCCTTGCATGGCCTGTTGGACCGTCCGACTGATCAGCTCGTGAACATCATGGCTGCTGCGGAACCTAACCTCGTGTTTGGCGGGATGGACATTGACATCCACTTCGTTTGCAGGAAGATGTAAATGGAGTAGACCCGCAGGGTTGCGGCCTTTCATCAAAAAACCGCGCATGCCTTCGGCTGTGGCATGGGTCATCATCCGGTCTTTTATTATCCGGCCGTTGACAAAGAGCCGAAGCGGGGAAGACATGGAGACCTGGGCCTCGGGCGGTACAAGTAAACCGTAGACAAAGCGTGTATCACCGTGGCGTGTTGGATCTCCGACCTCCAAGAAGGCGCCCCGGTAGTGCATGATGGCGGCCAGGCGTTTGTCCAGCGGCAGGGCGCCATCCAGCTGGAGGGTTTCTTTACCGTTTATACGCAGGATAAAACTTATTTCAGGTGAGGCCAAGGCACAATTTTTAACGATCTCGTCGATGTGACCGAGTTCGGTGCGAACGGTACGCAGAAATTTGCGACGCGCCGGGGTGTTGCCGAAGAGATTGCGAACCTCGATGGTGGTGCCGTATTGACCGCCGCTCTCATGAACTTTGATCAGCTTGCCGTACTCGGAGACCACCCGGGTTCCCAGGTCCCGGTTTTTGGGGCGGGAAATGATAACCATCTTGGCCACCGAGCCGATGGAGGGAATGGCCTCACCCCGAAACCCCAGGGTTGCAATGGCGTCGAGATCCCGGTCATGTTGGATCTTTGATGTACCATGTCTCTCCAGGCTGAGCAGGATGTCGTCTTCATCCATGCCTTCGCCGTTATCAATAATGCGAATCAAACGGGTACCGCCCCCCTCAATCTCGATCTCTATACGGTTGGCTCCGGCATCGAGGCTGTTTTCCAGGAGTTCTTTGACCACCGAGGCCGGACGTTCGACGACTTCTCCTGCCGCTATACGGTTGGCGAGATGTTCAGGAAGAATACGGATTTTCGACATGGAATAATGAGCGGTAATAAAAAGAATATGATATAATCGATGAACCGATTTGCTGCTATCATCAGGATATTGGAGGCATTCTTCCGTGTTTTCATCAGTGGGCCGTCCAAACCTGGAACTTAGCTTTATTCTAACACCACATTTTTTGCGGTGTCACGAGAAAAAAGAATTGTTTATTAAAAACAATTAGTAAGAAGATCAGTGGCACAGACGGCCGTGCCGATGTTACTCCAATTCGGTCCGGGTGTTTTCTTTGGTACCCACCAATCGCTGGAAGTCCAGGCTGAGCTTCGGTGGTAAACAGATTTGCAAATGGCGGCGGCGGGATGATTGTGCAGTCGAAGCTCTATGAGCTTTTTTATGCAGCAGGGGTAGGCGAAAAGCTGGCGGTTGCCAAAAGACTTTTTGCCCTTTATGGGCAAGACTTAACGGTAGATGGGCAAACCGCATCACTTCTTTCTGTCTTGCGTGAAAGATACGAGCAGCTTCGACAGCAGATGAAGGTGATGGACATGGACCGTATCTGTGGCGAGTGCGGGCGGGAATGCGGTGGATGCTGCAGCACCGCCTTTGCCGCCGAGACGGATGTGGTTCAACTGCTCATGAATATGCTGGCCGGTGTTGATGTCGATTTTGTCCGAGATACGGATGTCGATTGTTGTTATTTGGGCCAGCAGGGCTGTATTTTTTTGTTTAAGCCCATGTTCTGTTTGAACTACCTCTGCCATAGATTCACTCATTGGGGGCGGAGCGAGGATCTTGAGCTCCTGGAGAGACGGACGGCATGGCTTTTTGATACGCAAGCGCAGATGGAAGCGCAATTGGTTGGATATATCCGGATGAAAGACTCTGACCTTGTTGGCGTTGAGGTCTCAGGACAAGAGATTAGTCTCCGGAAAAATAGAGACAAAAAGTGGCAAATCCATACATAACGAGGATCGATGGCCAAGATCTTTATAACTGATTCTTTGACCGGTAGCCGTATCCCCTTCTTACGGGGAATTCTCATCCGTTCCCTTCAGGACAGCGGCCTGCCCTTTGATATGGCGTATGAAATCGCCTCACGGGCTCGTGACGGATTGACGCAGAAAAATGAGTTTCAGTCCATGGAACTCAGAGAGATGGTCGTCGATCTGCTGGGCAAAGAGGGTTTTTTTGATATCATTACCCGCTATTCGGACAAGTCTCTGCCACAGGAGCCGTTTACGATAGTGGAACGTGATGGTTCGCGTTTCGGTTTCTCAACAAGCGAGCATAGACGGCTGCTCGAATCCTGCGGGTTGACTCCGGATGAATCCATGCTGGTGATCGGCAAGCTCAAGGATTCCCTCGCAAAAGAAAATCGGCGAGAGATCCCCATAGATCTTCTCGGGTTTCGGATATATCAGATCCTGAAGAACGAATTCGGGCCGCCTTACGATCAAAACTATCTGGTCTGGAAAAAATACCAACGCAGCGGCAGACCCCTGCTGCTTCTGATCGGCGGGGCCACCGGCTGCGGTAAATCGACAATTGCAACCGAAATAGCCCACAGCCTCGATATCGTCAGGACTCAATCGACGGATATGCTCCGTGAAGTCATGCGGATTATGATCCCAGAGGGACTGCTGCCCATTCTGCATATCTCCTCTTTCAGTGCCTGGCAAATGTTGCCCAGGGTTAAGAGCCCCGTAGGACCGCCGCCCGATTCCCTCTTGATCGATGGGTACTCGATGCAGGCCAAGCTCTTGGCGACGAGCTGCGAGGCAGTAATCAACAGGGCCCTGAAAGAGCGGGTATCCCTTATTTTGGAAGGCGTCCATGTGGAGCCGACCTTGCTTCAGCGTGTTCCGCCGATAAAGGATGCGGTGGTGGTGATGATCATGCTGGCAGTGTTGAAACAGGAACAGTTAAAGAAGCAAATTGCCGGAAGAAGCGACCAGGCACCGGTGAGAAGGGCCAAACGATATCTGAAACATTTTCAAGAGATCTGGTCCATCCAGTCCCATCTTTTAGCAGAGGCCGATCAGTATCAGGTACCGATTGTCATCAACGATAACAAAGAGCAAGTCATAGGCAAGATCATGGAGATAATTGTTGCCGCCTTGAGCAAGGATTTCTCGACCACGGCCGAAGACCTCTTTTGCGGTGCAGAAGGTGGTGGAATATGACACTCCATTCTCATAAAGGTTTGATGTTCATCCTAGATGGTCTGGGAGATCGTCCGGTTGGAGAACTTGGCGGCAGAACGCCGCTTGAGGCGGCGAAAACGCCGGTGATGGACGGATTGCTTGCCCGTGGCAGGGGATGCCTCATGGACCCGTTGACCCCCGGTGTTCCCGTCGATACCCATACCGGCACCGCCATGCTGGCCGGTGTTTCCGTAAAGGATGCCCGTCTCTTACGGCGCGGGCCCATCGAGGCGGCAGGGGCGGGTGTTGCCTTAAAAAACGGCGATGTGGCCTTTCGTTGTAACTTTGCAACCCTTGAACGTGACGGCGACGGATTTTTAATCAAAAATAGAAGGGCCGGGCGTCTCGGTGAACAGGCGGTTGCCGAGCTTTCCAGGAGTCTGCAACAGGTTGATCTGGGAGACGGTATTTTTGCCTCTGTACATCCGGCAACGCAGCACCGGGCTATCCTTCATCTCACCGGCGGTGAACTCTCCGATGCCGTGACCGATTCGGATCCCATGTCAGGGAGTCGTATGAAAATCCAGACGGTGGTTCCGTTGGACGATAAGAATCCCCGGGCACGCAGGACCGCTGATGCGGTGAACAAGTTTACCCGGATCGCCCATGCCATTCTTGCAAATCATCCTTTCAACGGTATCCGCAAACAGGAGGGAAAGCTTGCGGCCAACGGGGTGATCTGCCGGGGTGCCGGGGCGATTCCGAATCTTGACAATCTCCTGCATCACCTGAACCTGAAGGCAGCTTTGATAACCGGAGACTGCACTATTGTCGGCCTTGGTCGGCTCTTAAAACACGGAGTCCATACTTCCCCTGCCTTTACGGCACTTGCCGATACCGATATCGATGCCAAGATTCAGACGGGACTTGCGGCCCTGAGGGAAAACGAGATCATCTTTATTCATCTGAAAGGGCCCGATATATGCTCGCATGATTTCAATCCATTGGCCAAGAAAGAATTCCTCGAACGTTTTGACACAGCCCTTGCAACCGTTCCGACGGATAATCTGGTCATCAGTATTACCGGCGATCACTCATCGGACAGTGCCCAGGGTGAGCATTGCGGGGACCCTGTTCCCTCTCTTATCTATTCTCCTCGCGGCCGCAGCGATTTGTGCCGGGAATTCGGTGAAACCGGCTGTTGTGGCGGGGGGCTGGGAAGGATCAACGCCAACAGTTTTTTGATATCCATGCTGGATGCCATGGGCTGCCTGCATAATTATCGTCCTGAGGATACGATGTTTTATCCAATCTAAAAAAGTTTGGCGGCAAGAATTGAAATATCCAGCCGTTTCTGGTATTTTCCCGAAGCAACGGGAAGGCGCTTTTTGTTGGAACTATGTATGTTTTTCTAGGGGAGAGGATCAATGAAAAAATCTAATTGGCTGTTTTTAGCTGTTATCCTGTCGGTATTGTCGCTTGTCTCATGGGCTGATGCCGGAACCGTTATTCAAAACAAGGGCTCCGATACCCTGGTCAATGTCGCCCAGACCTGGGCCGAAGCCTATCGGAAAGTGAATCCCAATGTCTCTGTTGCCGTGACCGGCGGAGGTTCCGGGACAGGATTTGCCGCTTTGATCAACGGAACCGTGGATATCGCCAATGCCAGCAGAAAGATAAAGAGGATCGAGAGGAATATGGCAAAAAAGAACGGCCACATTCCCGTCCAGTTTATTGTCGGCTATGATGCACTGGCCGTCTTTATTAATAAAAACAACCCCCTCAATTCGGTAAGCCTGAGTCAGCTTGCCGGAATTTACGGAGAAAAGGGCAAGACCGTCCGCTGGAATCAACTGGGCGTTACAGTCCCGAGTTGTGCCGGCCAGGAGATCATCCGGGTGAGCCGCCAGAATAATTCCGGCACCTATGCCTATTTTCGGGAGACCATCATGTCAAGGGAAGATTATAAAAGCGGCTCCCGGGATATGCAAGGCTCCAAGGACGTCATCGATCTGGTCTCCAAGACTCCCTGTGCCATCGGCTACAGCGGGCTGGCTTACGATACCGATCAGGTGAAAATGCTCTGCATCTCGGAAAAAGACGGAGACAAATGCGTTGAACCTTCGGAAATCACCGCCTCGAATAAAACCTATCCCATTGCCCGGCCGCTGTTTATGTATACAAGCGGCAAGCCGACAGGAGAGGTGAAAAAGTATATCGACTGGATCTTGAGTGATGAAGGCCAATGCATCATCAAGAAAAAGGGCTATGCTCCCGTTCGACCCGTTACCTGCAAATAGATTGGTGGAACAGCTCGAGCAGGCTTCCCGAAGGTCACTGCAGGTTACCAGGAGAGTCTATGAGTCATTACGAAGAACGTCTTGAACACGATATCTCGTTGATAAGGCAAAAGACAGCAGAGCTTGCCTTCAAGGCGGAAACGGCCATCAAGGATGCCATTCGAGCCCTGTTGACCTCCGATCACTCCTTGTCCTATGAGACCATAATCAAGGACAATGTGATCAACCGCGACAATGAAGAGATCACCAGAATGTGCTATGCCTTCATTGCCCGGCATATCCCCAGTGCCAGGCACCTGCGCTGGGTGGCGTCGATCCTCCATCTCTGTATATTTCTGGAAAGGATCGGCGATCAGGGCGTGGCTATCTCCAAGGTGGCCGTCAATCTGACAAAACCCCTGGATAAAAAGATGACCCGGCACGTCCTGCTCCTTGAAGAGGAGTCCCGGCACATGCTGCACCAGGCTATAACCTCCTTTAACGATGATAATGTGGAGCTGGCGCGCAGCACCAAACTCCTCGACTCCCAGGTGGACCATGCCTTTCAGAATGCCTTTGCCGATCTCTCAGATGAGCGGAATAAGGAAACCTGGACGATACGGGATCTTCTGGGGCTATTGTCGGTCTTTTACTCGCTCGAGAGAGTAAGCGATCTTGCCAAGAACATCTGTGAAAAGACGATCTTTGCAGTTGCCGGCGAGACCAAGAAACGAAAACCGGTAAAGGTTCTCTTCCTCTCCGAATCCGATAATTATCTCGGTTGGATGGCCGAGGCCATCGGCAAAAAATCCTTTTCTAGGTGCGGAAACTTTTACCGGGCTGGGCGCAAGCTCAATCAGGAGGACGATGCCGATCTCACCAACTTAATGCAGGAGTACGGTATCGATGCAGGATCCGGCGATTTCACCACTATTGAAATGCTGCCGAGACTGGATGAGTTCAATGTGATCGTCTCCCTGCAGGGACCGGTCTTGTCTTATATCTCAGCATTGCCCTTTAACGTGGTGGCCCTTGAATGGCAGGCTGCGCCTGTCAAGGCTACGGCATCGGAGGGCGAGAAGCAGAAGGCTTTCAAGGAGCTGTTTCGTTTTCTTTCGGGAAAGATCTACGATCTGATGGAGATCATGCGCGGCAAGGAGGCAGTCTGTGGACCGAGCTGATCGCACGCTTGATACCACCAGGGATAGGCGCGATATTGCATGGATTGTCGATAAGGGCGTCCAAGCGCTGGTCTTTATCGCCGGGATGTCGGCAATTCTTTTTATTGTTGGGATATTTGTCTTTATCACCAAAGAGGGGATCGGTTTTGTCATAAAGTCAAACTATGCCCTTAACGAACCGCTTTTTAATCTCCTGGAAGACAAGGGTATGCCGGATGATCTGCTCGATGCGCTGTCACCCATGGAAGGAAAGCCGTACCGCTCTTCCAAAGCTCTTATTAAGGCAGTTGAAACGGTTATCGGGGCGGAGCAGGCCAAACCCTATGAACAGTTGATCATCAAAAACTCACTTGATCAGCCTTTTAATCTGAAGACCTTTTTCACATCCCCCAAATGGGCTCCGACCTCGGAGGTCAAGCCTGTCTACGGGACGTTGGCCCTAATGGCCGGTACAGCCAGTGTTACCGGTTTTGCCATGTTGGTCGCCATCCCGTTTTCCCTGGGTGCGGCCATTTATATCGGAGAATTTGCCACCGGCAGAAAACGGGAATTCTTAAAAATCCTGATCGAGCTTTTGGCTGCCATCCCATCGGTCGTCTGGGGTTTTATCGGGCTTACCATCATGAATCCTTTGATCATCAAACTCTTCCATGTCCCCATCGGCCTCAATATCTTAAATGCAGGTCTCATCCTTGGCCTGATGGCGGCTCCAATTATGACAACCATTGCCGAAGATGCCTTAAAGGCAGTGCCCGACCGGTATCGCGAAGCGGCTGAAGCGATGGGCGCAACCCGATGGCAGGTGATATTCAAAGTGGCGATTCCGGCAGCCAAGAACGGGTTGGTAGCCGCGGTTCTTTTGGGGGTAGGACGCGGATTCGGCGAGACCATGGCGGTGTTGATGGCCACCGGTCATTCCATTAATCTGCCTACCAGCATCTTTGATTCCGTCCGTGCCATGACGGCAACCATTGCTGCCGAACTGGGGGAGACGGCGGTTGGTTCCGATCATTATCATGCTCTGTTTACCCTGGGAATTTTTCTCTTCCTGGTGACCTTTCTAATTAATCTCAGTGCCGACCTGGTTCTGCGCGGAGTGCGGAAGGAGTAACGGTGATGTTTGCAGCAACCCAACTCAATATCCGCAACCGGAAGGTTGAACAACTCTTTAGAATTCTGTTTATGCTGATGACAACCCTGTTGATCCTGCCCGTGGTCCTGATACTGGGGGTTCTGACCTATAGGGGCGGATCGGTGGTCAGCATGAACTTCCTGTTCACCAACCCTACCCACGGCATGACCGCGGGCGGCATCTTTCCGGCCCTGATCGGAACCGTATGGCTGGTCAGTGTGGCACTTTTGTTTTCCGTACCCCTCGGGGTTGCCGCTGCCGTTTATCTGAGCGAATACGCAGGTGACAACTGGCTCACCAGGATTATCAATCTGGCCATTATCAACCTGGCGGGAGTTCCCTCAATCGTCCATGCCCTGTTCGGCGTCGGTGCCTTTGTCCTCTTTTTTAAATTCGGCACCAGTATTCTGGCGGCAAGCCTGACGCTGGGCATCATGACCCTGCCGGTGGTCATCGTTTCCACCAAGGAGTCCCTGCAGGCTGTGCCTCAGGCCTTTCGCGAGGCCTGCTGGAATATGGGAGCGACCAAATGGCAGACGATTAGAAAAGTTGTCCTGCCCAATTCCATAAGCGGTATCCTGACCGGTATTATTTTAGAGGTCTCCCGAACTGCGGGCGAAACCGCGCCGATCATGTTCACCGGCGCTGCCTTCTTTCTCCCGCAGCTGCCGGAATCCGTCTTTGACCAAACCATGGCCATGTCGTTGCATCTCTTTGTCATTTCAACCCAGGTTCCGGGTGTCCCGGAAGATCTTCCCTACGGGGTAGCCCTGGTGCTGATTGCCATGGTGCTGGCAATGAATTCGCTCTCCATCGCCTTCCGTGTCTATCTGCGGGGCAGGAAAAAATGGTAGCAGAGGGCAAAAAGAGCATGGTTGCGTCCGGAAACGAGCAAAATCAGATAAGGCTCGAAGTCGAGGACCTCGCAGTGAGCTATGACGCAAGAACCGTGTTGAGCGAGGTATCGTTAACCATTCATGAACATGAAATCTTCGGGATTATAGGACCTGCCAATAGCGGCAAAACATCCTTTCTCAAGATCTTGAACAGGATGGATATGTTTGATCCTGCTATGAAATTTTCCGGCAAGGTCTTCTTTTCCGGTCATGATATTAGAAAATGGCGCAACGTCTATAGTCTGCGCAAACGGATAGGAGTTGTCTTTCCGTTGCCCGTCGGTCTCCCTTTGACCGTTTATGAAAATGTTGCCTTTGCCCCCCGACTCTCAGGAATTACCGTCAAAGCCGATCTCGATATCATCGTCGAAAGATGTCTTGCCCGGGCTGCTCTCTGGGACGAGGTGAAGGACCGGCTCGAAACGCTCGGCAGCCTGCTTTCCGGCGGGCAGCAGCAGCGGCTGACCATCGCCAGGGCCCTTTCTCAAGAGCCTGAAATGTTGATGCTCGACGAATTTTCCATTGCCATCGATCCTGTGACCACTATGCGAATCGAAGATGTGCTCAAAGAGTTGAAGAAGGAGATGACCATCATCCTGGTAACCAACCTGGTGCAGCAGGCCAGAAGACTTGCCGACCGGACCGCCCTTTTTCTTGACGGCAGGGTAGTCGAAGTGGGACCCACCGAAACTTTGTTTGCCGGCGAAGTACAAGATCAACGGACCAAGGATTATCTTGATGGAAGGTTCGGTTAACAATATAGGGATGGAACAAGTGAGACACGAGATGGAATACGCAGTTCAAACAGTCGGTCTGAATCTCTGGTACGGAACTTTCCAGGCCTTGACCGATATCAACATTGCCATTAAGAAAGGAATAATAACCTCATTGATCGGGCCATCCGGATGCGGCAAGTCGACTTTGCTCAGAAGCATTAACCGGATTAATGAGAGGTTGGGATATGTCCGGGTGGAAGGTGAGATCAAGGTCATGGATTCCAATATTTATGCTCCCGAAGTTGAGCCGGTTCAGTTGAGAAAACAGGTCGGCATGGTCTTCCAGCGTCCTAATCCGTTGCCGCTGTCCATCAGGGAAAACATCCTGTTCGGGCATAAGCTGCACACCTCGTTCTCCGTAAAGGTGAAAAGGGCCGGGGAGGATAAGATTGTCGAAGAGGCTTTGCGCCAGGTCCTTCTCTGGGATCAGGTAAAAGACCGCCTGAAACAAAAGGCGACGGCACTGTCTCTGGAGGAGCAACAAAAACTTTGTATCGCCCGGCTTCTTCCGGTCAAACCGGAGATCCTGCTCATGGACGAACCATGTTCGGCCCTTGATCCGAAAGGAACCGAGGCTGTGGAGGAACTCATTTGGGAACTCAGGGGTCGGTACACCATCTTGATTGTAACCCACAATATGGCCCAGGCTCGCAGGGCCAGTGACGAATGCGCCTTCATGCTCATGGGGGAACTCCTTGAGCATGAGACAACGGAGGAAATATTTGTTACACCGAGAGATACGAGAACTGCCGACTATATCGAAGGTCGATATGGTTAAATCCTGAGTTGAACGACGTAACCCGGCAAGTCTTAACAAGAGGAAGATGTTATGGAAATAATCATCGGCTCGATACCGCCCCTTGGGCCGTCTCCACCCAAGCCCACCGGAGAAACAGGACCTGCCGTCGAGGCCCAACTCCTGCATATCCGGCCACCGCGAAAAGGGATAGCAGGGCCGTCCGGTGTTGAGCGCCGGGGGAAAAAGGTCAACGACCCGGTAAAGGGACGGGTGCTCACCGTTCTTGTTCCCGACTCCGACCTGCTGCCCAAGGATATCGATACCCAGAAGTACAAGGTGATGCTGCGTTTCATCCGTAAATAGGAAGGAGAAACCCGTTCGATTCCTTCCATTCTTTTGGGAGAAATGAGTTGAAAAGAGTATTTCATTCGTTAAGCCGACGGATGGAAAATGTAATGCCAAGCCGCAAAATGCGGATGCCAGGGCATCTCGAGATGAAATCAAGAAAAAAAACCTCGACATCAAATAAACCGCAGGATTTTTCGCTTCTTGACCTTATCGAACCAGAGAGGTTGCAAAAGATCCAGGATTCCTTTTCCGAAGCCTGTCAGATAGCCTCGACCATTACCGACATTGAAGGTAACCCTTTGATCCGGTCGAGCAACCATAGCAAGGTATGCACGATGGTCCGGTCATCGGAAAAAGGCCTGGCGCGCTGTATCGAATCAGGAAAAGAGCTTGGTCTCAAGGCGGCAAAACTCATGCGGCCCATGCACCATCAATGCCTGAGTTGTGGGTTCTCGGATGCCGCTGCACCGATTATCATCAACGGCCGGCATATCGCCAACTGGTTGATCGGACAATACTATGTCCGGGAGGTGAATGAGCAGCGCATCATGGAGTATTCCCGGGAAATCGGCGTTGATTCTGTGGAAATGGCGCAGGCCTTTCACACCATGCCGAAAATGTCGCTTTCCCAGTTTGAGAAGATCCTCTCTTTTCTGTGGCAAATGGCCAATGAAATCTCGCAAATGGGATATAATAATCTTATTGAGAGACAACACACTGATGAGCTTAAGAATATAAAAAGGCAGCTTGAAAAACATCAACGGGAGTTGGAAGAAACGGTGGCCGAAAGAACTGCTGCTTTAATTGAATTAAACAGACAACTCAGAGGTGAAATAGAGCAGAAATCAAAGATTCAGGAAATGCAGAATCGATTGATCACCGCAATCGAAAATACCGTCGAGACAATTGTCATAACAGACTCCAATGGTTCAATCATTTATGCCAATCCGGCCTTTACCAAGATAACGGGATATTCGATTGATGAGGTCATGGGAAAAAATCCTCGGATTTTAAAAAGTGGCTACCATGATGTCGAATTTTATCGAGATTTCTGGAAAACAATCAAGAGTGGCAGCGTATGGGGCGGACGTTTCAAGAATAGAAGGAAGGACGGCACCTTTTATTATGAAGATGCTTCCGTCTCCTCAGTTAAAGATGACAAGGGTACGATCGTAAACTTTATCGCGGTCAAACGTGATGTTACCAAAGAGCTTGAGATGGAGAGGCAGCTCAGACAGGCTCAAAAACTGCAGTCCATTGGGCAATTGGCGGCAGGTATTGCCCATGAGATCAATACACCGATGCAGTTTATCGGCACTAATATGGAATTTCTTGAGGAGGCAAGCCGGGGCATGGCCGATCTGACACAAGCGATACAGGATGTCATGGCTTCATCGTCTCCGGAGGTGTCGGAAAAGCTGAGGTCGATTTTTGAAAAGACGGACTGGGAGTATCTGATGGAGGAAGTCCCGGCTGCTGTTGAACAATCGAAAGACGGTATAACTAGGGTGAGTTCAATCGTGCAGGCCATGAAGGAATTCTCCCATCCTTCCTCAAGAGAGAAGGTGAATGCCGTGGTTAATTCGATCATTGAGACTACTCTTCTTGTTTCACGCAGCGAATGGAAATATGTTTCGAACGTCACAACGGATTTGGCTGCAGACGTCCCCGCCGTTCCCTGTCTCGTTGATGAATTGGGGCAGGTTATTCTTAACCTGCTTGTTAATGCCGCTCAGGCAATTGGTGAGAAACTCGGTGAAGATCCGGGGGGTGCCAAAGGAGAAATACACATCTCAACAAGAGTTGTTGATTCTTTTGTGGAGATTATGATTTCCGATGACGGACCTGGTATACCGGTTGAAATCCGGGATAAAATCTTCGATCCCTTTTTCACGACCAAAGAGGTTGGAAAAGGAACAGGGCAAGGATTGGCAATCGCCCATGATGTGATAACAAAAAAACATGGCGGGATCCTTGCCTTTGAGACAGAGGAAGGCAAAGGGACAACCTTTACGATTCGTTTGCCCGTCTCTTAAGTAGCTCCCTGCCTTTGGGTAAATATTTTCGCGTTGATTGAAAAGACATTTTCATTAATGTTGACAATGGGAAACTGTCCCTCGGCATTAACCGGTTTTCAGCCTTTACTACAACCCCGGCGAATTTCCTCAAACTCGATAAAGGGAGAATCGCTCTTTACGGCTTGGGCAAATCCGTAAAAGTCCATCCTCCCCCCAGAGCCTGGATCAGGGAGATACTGGCCAGAATTCTGTCGCGCTGGACCATGAGCGCCGTCTGACGGTTGGCAAGCAGGGTGACCTGGGCAGTAACCACAGCAGTATAAGCCTGTGTCCCGGCCCGGTATTCATCCAATGCAATCTGGACCGTCCGCTCCGCGTCCTTGACCGTTGCCTGTTCGCTTACCGCCTGTTGCTCAAGGATTCGAAGGGTGGAGAGTGCGTCTTCCACCTGCTGAAAGGCGGTCAGGACAGTCTGGCGATAGGTGGCCACACTCTGCTCATAGCCGGCCCTTGCCGCTGCAACGGCAGCACTTCGTGATCCGCCGTCAAAGAGTGTTGCGGGGGCACTGGCCCCCAGAGACCACAAGGAGTTTCCAACGGAAAACAGGTTGTCGATCGGGCTTCCCGAAAAACCGCCGAGTGCCGAAAGTGTCAGATCCGGATAAAATGCACCCACGACAAGACCGATCTGGGCATTAGCCTGTGCCATGCTTCGTTCAGCCACCGCGATATCGGGCCGGCGCTGCAGAAGGGTCGACGGCATGCCCACCGGTATTTTCGGGATCTCCGCCATCAACACACCGGAAGCAAGGCTCAGCTCGGAAGGCGGCTTGCCCATCAGGACCGCTATGGCATGCTCGTACTGCGCCCGGGCAACTCCGGCATTTATCAGTTGTGCCTGTGTCTGTTCAAGATGGGTACGGGCGGTAATCACGTCCAGGGGCGGAGCCACCCCGGCCTCAACCTGATTCTCGGCAATTCGCAGACTCTGCCTATAGGCCGTTACGGTTTTCTTCAAGAGGGCTATCAAGGCATCCTGTGTGCGCATGTTCACATAATCACCGGCCAGGGCCGCCTGGGCGGAAAGGGTGGCACTGGCCAGGGACGCGGCATTTACCTGTTCGGCCGCCTCCTCTCCCTCTACCTGACGGCGGATCTTCCCCCAGATGTCCGGAGCCCAGCTCGCATCTCCTTCCAGGCTGCCGCTGCTCTGAGGACCTCCGCCTCCTTTGCCGGAGCGCACCGCACTCCCTGTGGCCCCCAGCGTCGGAAACAGGCCGCCACGCACTTCCCGAACTATCGCCTGTGACCGCTTGAAGGCCGCGTAATCGGCGGCAAGTGACTGATTGGAAACCGTCACAAGGGGCTCCAAACGATTCAGAACAGGATCATGATAGATCAGCCACCAGTCCCCCTTTCTTTGGTCATCGGAAGGAACGGCCCTGGTCCAGCCTGGAGCCTCTTTGTAGGCAACCGGCACAAACGCTGCCGGCTTTTTATAGGATGGTCCGACGGTACAGCCGCTAAGCGTCAACAGCAGACCAACTATCCAAATGCATCGCATCATTCAGCCTCCAGAATGTTTTCCGTCCGCAGCGGGGCGCTACTCGGTCGGCCCCGTAATCTCGTTCCCAGGCGGTCGAGGAACAGATAGACAACCGGTGTAGTGTACAGCGTCAGGACCTGGCTTACCACCAGCCCGCCAATAATCGTAATTCCCAGGGGCTGCCGCAGAGAAGCCCCCTGTCCCACTCCTATGGCCAGCGGCAGTGCTCCCAGCAATGCAGCAAAGGTCGTCATCATGATCGGCCGGAACCGCAGGATAGCGGCCTTGAAAATGGCCTCCTCGGGTAAAAGGTTTTCACCTCGCTCCAGCTGCAAGGCGAAGTCAATCATCAGGATGGCGTTTTTCTTGACAATGCCGATAAGCAGTATCACCCCGATCAGCGCGATGATGGTAAGCGGCATGTTCAGCATCAGCAAAAGCAGAAGTGCGCCTATCCCGGCGGAAGGGATAGTGGAAAGGATGGTTATCGGGTGAATCGTGCTCTCGTAGAGGATGCCCAGTACGATATATACGGCCGCCAGTGCGGCAATTATCAACAACGGCTCGCTTTCCAATGAAGATTTGAAGGCAGCGGCGGTCCCGGCGAAACTCCCTTGAATAGACAGGGGTACGTCGATCCGGCTCATCGTATTTTGAATCTCCTGGGCCGCTTGGCCAAGCGCCATACCCGGAGGAAGATTGAAAGAGATGGTGGCGGCGAGAAGGCCGCTCTGGTGATTTACCGAAATCGGTGTATTGCCGGGCTTGTATGAAGCAACAGCAGCAAGCGGCACCATCACCTCCTGGTGCGTGCTAACGGAAGAACCGCTGGAGGCACTCGCCCTGCCGCTGGTGGCGATACTGTTGATTGCCTGATTGGTTGCCGAATCCAGTGCCACACTGGTTACCAGACCGGCAGCCGATGGCGTGTGCGTGGAGGCGACAACCGTTCCGGCCGGTGCATTGGTCTGGGCCGTTCCGCTGGCCCTGCCGCCCGAGGTGCTGATATGGATTTCCTTCAACATGTCAGGTGTTCGCAGATATTGCGGCGCCAGTTCCATGACCACGTGATACTGGTTGAGCGCCCTGTAGATCGTCGACACCTGACGCTGCCCGTAAGCGTCGTATAAGGTGTTGTCGATCTGGCTGGGCGTGATGCCCAGACGCGAGGCAACCGTTCGGTTGATTTGCAGATCGGTCTCCAATCCACCCTGCTGCAGGTCGGAGTTGACATCGACCAACTTGCCGTCAGCGTTTAGTGCCTCGACGATTTTTGGAATCCAGGCATACAGTGCCTCACTGTCGCTGCTTTGCAAGGTATACTGATACTCGCTGGCGCTCATCCGCCCCCCCACCCGCAGATCCTGGGCCGGGACCATGAACAGGCGCACACCCGGAATGACAGCCAAGGGTCTGCGCAAGCGGCCGACAATCTGAGCGGCGGAGGCATGACGGTTTTCCAGCGGTTTGAGGGTGATAAACATAAAACCGCTGTTTGTCGATCGACCGCCGGTGAATCCCGCAACAGTGGCAACGCCTGGGTCACGCTGCACTATGCTTTGCAGTTGCTCCAGTTTTTGTTTCATGCGCTCAAAGGAGATACCTTGATCGGCCCGTATTGTCCCGATGACGAGACCGTTATCCTGCTCAGGGAAAAACCCTTTGGGAACGATTACAAAGAGGAAAATGTTCAAGACCACAGTGACAATGAGGATAAAGCCCACCAGTCTTGCATGCCGCAAGGCCCATCGCAGCGATTTTTCATAGAATGCGAGCATGGTTTCAAAGCCTGATTCCAATTTCCGTTTCAACAAACCCGGTGGCCGGCCCGCCGTATGCCCAGGTTGCAGAAACAAGGCGCACATCATTGGTGTAGTGGTCTGGGAGACGACCAGGGAAATGAGGATGGTTATGGCCAAGGTCTCGGAGAATTCACGAAAAAGGCGCCCGACTATCCCCGGCATCAAAAGAATCGGTAAAAAAACGGCGATCAGGGACAGGCTCATGGACAGGACTGTGAAACTTACCTCCGCGCTGCCGCGCAGGGCTGCCTGCAGGCGCGGTACTCCGGCATCAAGATGGCGGGTGGTGTTCTCCACTACCACCACGGCATCGTCGACCACGAATCCGGTGGCAATCGTCAGGGCCATCAGCGACAGGTTATCAAGGCTGAAGCCGAGCAGATACATCGGCCCGAAGGTGCCGATGATCGAAATGGGCACGGCAATGCCGGGGATGAACATGGCGCTCGATGACCGCAAGAAAACGAACACTACCCCTATCACAAGCAGAACGGCGATAAACAGCGCCCTTTCCGTATCCGACAGGGCGGCACGAATCGACTGCGAGCGATCCATGGCCACGCTGAGTTGAATGGTAGGCGGAAGAGCCGCCCGGAGCTGCGGCAGAGCGGCCTTGGCCTCATTCACCGTCTCAATGATATTGGCCCCGGGACTGGGATGCAGGATCACCAGGACAGCGGGTTTGCCGTTGAAAAGACCGGCATTTTGCACATTCTCCACCGAATCCTGCACGTCCGCCACATTGTGTAGATAGACAGCGGAGCCGTTCCTGTAGGCAACCACGATATTTCGGTACTCATCCGCTCGGGTTGCCTGATCATTGGTGTAGATCTGCAGCCGCTGGTCGCCCGCGTTGAAGTAGCCTTTGGGACTGTTGGCATTGGCTGCAGCCAGGGCCGCCCGAACATCTTCCAGGCCGATGCCGTAATTGAAAAGCAGGCCCGGCTCTAGCTCCACCCGCACCGCCGGCAGGGCACTGCCGCCCAGTTCCACATTACCAACACCGCTGATCTGTGAATACTGCTGCTGAAGAAGCGTATCCGCGGAATCGTAGAGCTGTCCCTGGTTCAGGGTGTCCGAGGTCAAAGCAAGAATCAGGATAGGGGCATCGGCCGGATTGAATTTCCGATATGTCGGGTTGGAGCGCAGGGCAGTGGGCAGGTCAGCCCGGGCCGCCTGAATGGCCGCCTCAACATCGCGGGCGGCGCCGTCGATATCGCGGTCCAGACCGAACTGCACCGTGATACGGGTAGTGCCGACACCGCTATCCGAGGTCATTTCCGTGACATCGGAGATGACCCCGAGGCGGCGCTCCAGGGGTGCGGCCACGGTGGCCGCCATGGTGTCCGGACTTGCACCGGCCATATTTGCATGCACCTGAATGGTCGGAAAAGCGATGGGGGGTAAGGGCGCCACAGGCAGCTTATAAAAAGCCAGAATCCCGGAAAGCGCGATACCGAGGGTCAACAGGGTGGTGGCCACGGGCCTTCTTATAAAGACGGCCGAGATGTTCATCCCCTCTCCCTTTTCGTGCCGCGCGCCAGTGCATCAAAGGCAAGATAGATGACCGGGGTGGTGAACAAAGTCAGGACCTGGCTTACGGTAAGACCTCCCAAAATCGCCAGTCCCAGCGGCTCACGCAACTCAGAGCCGGATCCCCCTCCCAACCACAGAGGAACGGCTGCCAGCATGGCGGCCACGGTGGTCATGAGGATCGGCCGGAACCGCAGCAGGCTGGCTTCGTAGATTGCATCGTATGCCGATTTATTCTCATTTCTCTCGGCATTAAGGGCAAAATCTATCATCATGATCGCATTCTTCTTGACGATACCGATCAAAAGGACGATGCCGATAATGCCGATCACATCCAGGCCGGAGCCTGAAATCCACAGGAACAACAAGGCACCGATGCCTGCCGAGGGCAGGGTGGAAATGATGGTCACCGGGTGGATAAAACTCTCGTACAGCACACCGAGCACGATGTAGACTGCGATCAGTGCTGCCAGCAGCAGAAAGACCTCGTTGTTCAACGAATTCTGAAAGGCCAGTGCCGTTCCGGCAAAAGTGGTCCTCATCGAGGCAGGCAAATGTATTTCGCTTTCCGCAGCCTCGATGGCCTTGACCGCAGCACCCAGGGATGCGGCCTGTGCCAGGTTGAAGGAAATGGTAGTGGCCGGGAATTGCCCCAGATGCTGGATAACCAGCGGTTCGGCCCTCTTGGTGAAGGTGGCGATGGAACGGAGCGGGACCTGGCCTCCACTGGCAATATTGGATGGAAGATGAATGGACCCGAGCGATGAAATATTTTTTGTTAGGTTCGGGTCGATCCCCAGGATCACATGGTACTGTTCGGTCTGCTTGAAAATGGTGGAGATAATGCGCTGGCCGAAGGCATCGTAGAGCGCATTATCCACCGTTGCCGGGGTAATTCCGAAACGTGCGGCATTCTCACGGTCGATTTCGATGAAGACGGAAAGTCCGTCATTCTGCAGCTCACTCGCCACATCCGCCAGCTCCGGCAGCGCTCGCAGCTTGGCCGTCAGCACCGGCACATACCTGGCAAAGTCTTCCTGGTTCGGATCCTCCAGCGTGAATTGGTATTGCGTCGGCGATACCGAGGTGTCCAGCGTCAGGCTCTGTAACGGTTGCATGTACAGGGAAATCCCCCGTACGCCTGCAACTTCCTTTTGCAGCCGTCGGATAATCTCCGTTGCATGTTCGCTTCTCTCGCCCGCCGGTTTTAAATTGATGAGAAAGCGTCCGACATTAAGGGTCGTGTTCGTCCCGTCGACGCCGATATAGGACGAGAGGCTGACAACGTCCTTATCTTTCAGGATAGCATCGGCTAAAGCCTGCTGCTTTGTCGACATGGCGTCATACGATGTGGATTGGGTAGCCTGGCTGATCCCCTGAATGATGCCGTTGTCCTGGACTGGGAAAAATCCTTTGGGAATATACAAATACATGACGATAGTCACAATCAGGGTCAGCACCGCCACCGACAATGTCAGTCGCCTGTGATCCAGCACCCGGCGCAGGGCCCGTCCATAGCTTTCGATCAGGCGGTCGATGAGCATGGCACTTTTGGCCTCAAAACGGCTGGGCCGGTGAGTTTCCTTGCTGTCCAGGATCTTGGCGCACAGCATGGGAACCAAGGTCAGAGAGACGACCGCGGAAATGAGAATGGTCACCGCCAGGGTCACGGCAAACTCACTGAATAACCGACCGACCACATCGCCCATGAACAAAAGAGGAATCAGGACGGCAATCAAGGAAACGGTGAGCGATATTATGGTGAAGCCTATCTGTCCTGCGCCCTTCAGTGCAGCCTCCAGCGGACTGTCTCCCATCTCGATATAGCGTGAGATATTTTCGATCATGACGATGGAGTCGTCCACCACGAATCCGGTGGCGATAATGAGTGCCATGAGAGACAGGTTGTCGATGCTGAACCCAAACAGGTACATGGCGGCAAGGGTTCCGATCAGAGAGACCGGAACAGAGATGCTGGGAATGATGGTCGCCCGGAAATTCCTTAAAAAGACAAATATCACCAGCACAACGAGGACGACGCTTAAGAGCAGCTCGAATTCCGCGTCATGTACAGAGGCACGGATGGATGTCGTACCATCCGTCAGGACCTCGACCTTCATGGCCGAAGGCAGACCGTTGGTCAAAGATGTTAGCTGCGCCTTGATCGCGCTTACCGTCTTCAATACATTGGCATTGGGTTGACGCTGGACGGTGACGATGATCGCCGGGGTGCGGTTCATCCATGCCCTGAGTTCCCGGTTTTCCGGGGCTGAGACTACGGTTGCCACGTCCTTAAGCCGCACCGGAGAGCCGTTCTTGTAGGCGATGATAAGATCGTTGTATTCGGCTGCATCGGTGATCTGGTCGTTGGCATTTATGGTGTAGGACTGTGCGGGACCTGAGAAACTCCCTTTAGGCATATTGACATTGAGGTTTCCGACCAGGGTCCGTATATTGTCGATACTCAGGCCATAGGATGCCAGGGCCATGGGATTCACGTGAATTCTGACGGAAGGCAGGTTGCCGCCGCCGAGCGTGACCAGGCCCACACCGGGAACCTCGGATATTCTGCCGGCAAGGCGCGTATTGGCCAGTCGCTGCAGCTCGGTCAGCGAGAGCGTATCAGAGGTGACCGCAAGCGTCAGAATGGGCGCATCCGCCGGGTTGACCTTGGCGTAGATCGGCGGGGCCGGCAGGTCGCTGGGCAGGAGATTGCCTGCGGCATTGATCGCCGCCTGCACCTCCTGTTCGGCAATATCAAGGCCAAGGGACAGCTTGAACTGCAGGGTGATGATCGATGCCCCGGCTGAACTCGACGAGTACATCCGGTTCAAGCCCTCCATCTGGCCGAACTGACGCTCCAGCGGGGCCGTAACCGATGAGGTCATGACCTCCGGGCTGGCACCCGGATAAAAGGTCTGTACCTGAATGGTCGGATAGGCAACATCCGGCAGCGAGGATACGGGGAGAAACCTGAAGGCTACCAGGCCCACCAGCACGAAGGCGATCATCAAAAGTGATGTGGCAACCGGCCGTAAGATAAACAGGCGAGACGGGTTCATTGACATGGTGAATCGTATTTTCCCGGAAGTTTATGCAGGGAGTGGAAAGGAAAGAATCTTTTCACTGCCGCTGCGACTTTTTCCAGCGTTTGTTGCCATCCTGAACGGATGGAGCGGGGGGAATGGCTGAATCGCCTGTAGCAACCTTCATCCCTTCTCTTAGGCGATCCACGCCATCTGTGACTACCGTATCCCCCGGCTTGAGCCCATCGAGTATGACGACATGGGTACCATCGGTCGGTCCGGTGGTCACTTTCCGTACCGTTACTGTGTGGTCCGGTTGTACCAGGTAGACATAGGCCCCCGGCGTACCCGTTTGCATGGCGGGTGACGGCACCAGCGTTGCACCCTCCAGCGTATTGACAAGCAACCGGATATTGACGAATTCATTGGGGAACAGGGCTTCATCGGTGTTTGCAAAACGTGCCCGCAGCTTGACGGTGCCGGTGCTGGTGTCCACCTGGTTGTCGGCGGCGATCAGCTTACCTACGGCGATCTGTTTTTCATAGTCGCTGGAATAGGCCGTTGCCGTAAGGACAGCTCCTGCCCGCATCCTCTCGAGTACGGCTGCCAGTTCCTTTTGCGGTATGCTGAAAATCACCGTTATCGGTTTGACTGTGGTAATGACGGCGATACCGGTCGAACTCCCGGAAGTGACGTAATTTCCGGGATCCACCAACCGCAGGCCCACTTTCCCCGACATCGGCGCGATGATGCGGCAATACTTCAAATTCAGTTTGGCTGTATCGATATTTGCCTGATCTATGCGCACTGCCGCCTGCTCCTGCATCGCCAGGAACTTCTGATCCGTTACCTGCTGTTCGGAGATCGAATTCTTGCCCTGTAGAATCTCATAGCGATGCAAATCCGATTTTGCCTGCTCGAGAATGGCCGTATCTTTAGCTTGCTGTGCCTGGTACAACTCGAGCTGATTTTGATACGGCCTGGGATCGATCTGTGCCAGGAACTGTCCTTTAGAAACCTCCTGTCCTTCGGCAAACCCTACTTCCGTCAGGTATCCGCTCAGTTGCGGCAGGACAACGACGGTCGCCGTAGAGGTAACGGTACCCAGTGCGGTAAGCGTTTCCGGCATGGATCCTGTGATTACTTTAGCCACACCTACCCGCTGGGGCATGTTTCCTCTTTTCGGCTTCTCGATCCCGGTGTGTCGTTTATAAACAATGACTGCAACAAGTACTATCGCCACCCCAAGCCATAACCAGCGTCGATGGTTCTTTTTTTGCGTTTTGTCTTCATCCATTTCCGTTTACCATGTAAACTTGCAAGACAATTCTCCCCCACCGTAGAACCGACCGATTATGAAAAAAACCAATTCTTTGTTTCTTGTTCCCGTGCATAGATTACATTACGTATTTGGCATCCCCAAAGGTTCGGTCACCTCATTGGAGGTCATGTTATATTATATTGTATCAATCCGGTTTTATCCGATTTTTATAAAAAACAGCAAGAAGCATACCATGCCGGAGAACCTCAGCTGCAACCTTACATAAATTGTCGGCGTTGTAAAAAGCTTAGTAGCCGGCAACTGGAAATGGATAAAAAGTATCCACGTGTGCTGACCACTGCATCTTTATTACCTACCATAAAGACCTTGCAATACTTTCCCGGCACTTGAGGACAGCCTTATATAATCAATATGCCATAAAACCCGGGACTCCGGCGGAAATGCTTTGAGGAAAGCCGTCTGTCCACTTTTTATCAAGTTTTCCAGGAGATGAAGACTCTCATCATATCATTAGAGGTCTTCTCCCCTCCCACCCTACTCCGATATTCTATTGTATTGGCAGGATATAACCATGGCGTTACCTCCCTGCAATATGAAAAATTTTATTAAGACAAATTCTCTTGGCCTGTTTTTTGCTTCTTACGTGTGGAGTCATATGGATTCTAAAGGCTCTTCAATTCTGCTCCTGTAATCGAGCCCCTAAAGAAATACGGAGTATTCTGATGATATCATTGCCCTGACAAGGGCCAAGTTCAGCGATGATTTGATTATCAGTCAGATTCCGACCTTTTTTCTCGCTCCTTTTGCCGGGGTATTGACTGATAGGTCGAACCGCTATCATATTTTGATCGCTACCCAGGTCCTGGCTATGGTACAGGCCTTGAATTTGACATGGTTGGTCCTTGCCGGCACGATCAAAATCCGGCATATCATCGTCTTAAGCTGCTTTCTTGGCTGCATAAACGCCTTCGATGTGCCTGCCCGTCAGTCGTTCGTCATCCAGATGGTTGATAAAAAGGAGGATCTCGGGAACGCCATTGCCTTGAACTCTTCCATGGTCAATGGAGCCCGACTGCTCGGTCCTTCCATTGCGGGAACACCTATAGTCGCCGCCGGGAAAGGTGTCTGCTTTCTTCTTAACGCCTTAAGTTATCTCTTTGTAATTGAGCCACTTTTTCTGATGCGAGTTGATTCGGGGAACAATTCGGCTTCGGGAAAGCCGGTTTTGGACTCATTACCTTCTCTTTTTCCCGGTTTTTTATCTTATCTCTGGTCTTAATGGTAGTGTCCGGCCTGGGAATGATGCTGCAAATGGCATCAGGCAATACTGTCCAGCAGACTACCGTAAATGATGAGCGGAGGGGGAGGGTGACGAGCTTTTACGCAATGGCCATCATGGGTACAGCACCGTTTGGAAGCCTGCTTGCAGGCGGTGCGGCAAAATATTTCGGCGCTCCGACGACATTATGCCTGGGAGGGGTTGCTTGTATTCTCGGAGGGGTCATATAAGTTAGACAACTTACTGAATTCTCATCATTAGTAAGAAGTTGATGAGCAAACTCAATTGGGCGGGAGACTTATGATGCTGAAACTCTCTTCTCTATTTGGCAATGGTTGTAAAGAGGGAAATTACTCTGAAAACACCTTGAAAACTGCAATAGAGCATGCTGTGGATCGGACTGATCCATGGATTCGGGCTGTATCCGGTTACAAAAAGAAGCTGAGACCGGCCGTTATTCGGGCTCTTGATCATGTTGGGGAACTGATTGATGATCTTTCGCCTCCGATCATGCTGGATACAAAGACTTATGAGAGCAATCCGAAGCTACGTCTCTATTTCATTTCAATGAATGATATGCAAAATATCGTTGGAAATGACCGCACAATCCGAAATTTCCTGCGAGAGCGTGATGATCACTTACCAATTGTCTATGCGATGATGGTGGTGGATAAACAAGAGAAAAACATTCTCGGAATGGAACTATCCGATGACAGCGTCATACGAGACGTCCCCCAGGTGACCGTGAATTTCGATGCCCACCGGTTCATCGACCCCAGCGAGAACCAGGAACAGACCCGTCTGAAACTCAAACAACGGGCGCTGGATCACCTTCTCGTCCTTGCACTCAGGAACATCTCGGCGGTAAAGGCGGAGCGTGCCACTCTTAAACAGTACCGCACGCTTCTCAGATCCAAGCATAATCTGATTTGCAATTACGGGTTGGGATTCAGCACAATCCATATTGATGAGCCAATGGCGGATACTGAAACGGAAAAGTTACTGGACAAGATTGAAATGGACCTGACGGACTTAGGGGGTGATGACAGGGTACTGGAGTTCCATCTGGAGGTTCTCGTTGACATATTGAGTCACCCCGACAAACACCTCTGGGGGAAAAAAGAAAAACTGATTATCGATCAAATGTTCATTAAGCAAAATGTGCACACCGGCGATGCCACGGAAATAACACTCGATGTGATAGATGATTCCGAAGGAATTGAGGCGGTTGTGGCACTGATTTCCTTTCTCAACAAGAGGAGCCAATAACACCCGTAAACCTGGGTAACTCTCTTTTCAATGGGGGATAGCCGCCGCAGCCAAGCAAATATTGACGCTAAAAATTGCATGCAGTATTTATTCAACAATAAGCTCGAGGTTAATCCTCCATCCATTCAGCGAAGAAGCTACTTCTTAATTGAAAGCACAATTTTTTTATTGCATTGCTCTTTCCGCCACAGGGCAAATTTCGGAGGGGATCCAGAAAAAAGGCAAAAGGCCGGCTACTTATTTCCAGCTAGTTAAAAAGACAAACATTGCGCAACACTTAGCGTTAGCTTTAGCATGACAGCGGATGCGACCTCCTTGTGCAATAAGTTCAGAATCTTGCTGTTCGGAACACACTCATGAAAAAAGAATTGCCAGGATGGATATGGATGGTCATCGCCACAGCAACCACGATTTGCCTCGGATTTATCGACTGGTTTACTGGTTATGCGTTTAGTTTCTTTGTATTCTATTTTATTCCGGTAGCTATATCGGCTTGGTTTGTTGGGCGAGGTGCTTCTTTACTTGTATCTATCCTTTGTGCCATTGTTTGGTTTGGAGCGGACAATCTATCAGGGCACGTGCAGCTCACGCACTTCCATGCCGTCTGGAATACGTTAGTTCGCCTTACCGCTTTTATTGCAATCGCGTGGTCGATTTCCCAAGCAAGATATTTACTTAATCGAGAACACAAATCGGCGGAGGAAATGCGCCAATTGCTTTCTGAGGTCAAGGTTCTGGAAGCATTTCTTCCTATCTGTTGTCAATGTAAAAAAATCCGTAACGATGAAGGTAGATGGCAGCAAATGGAGTCCTATATCGGCGAACATGCAGGCACTAAATTCTCTCATGGTTACTGCCCTGAATGTTTTGAAAAATTGATGATAGAATCTGGTTTGATTAAGAAATAGACAAAACAATGCTGATTCAGCCGATGTCCATCCGTAGCCTTTGTTCCTTTCTCGATATTGTATTTAAAAGAGAGGGTCTCCTGGGATTACCTCTGGGCCGGACTCTGTCTTCTCGGCGCGGTCATTTTTTTCTTCAAGGGTAAGATTTTTGGGGCGTAAGAATTGAGATTCTCGTGTGTTGACACATATAAAAAGACATGGAATTTACATGCAAATGGCGGGTACTCTCTTTTGCTCTATTCTTTTACAACATCGATTCGGCATCGAGGTATTGATTGCATAGCCGATACAGTTCCGGTCGGTATCTTTTGTTGAATGGTGTGGTTTGAATCTTTCTCCTCTTTGAGTCTCTAACAGGTTATTTTACAAAATAGTTTTGTGCTAAAACCTGGTAAATTGAGACTTGCCTCTTGAAAACAATTTGTTAAGATGAGATTATCTGGAAAAGAACAAGCATTGGAAATTTCATAAACCTTTTTTTTACAAGATTGAAAAACAGAGTGGTTCAGCATGCCGAAGAAACTGTGGTTTAAAGGATTTTTGCTTATTCTGGCAGTCATAGCCGTCTGCTCGCTTGCATTTTCTCTTGTTGCAATACCTATTACCAAAAAGATGACGTACCGGATGTCGGAGCAATCCGCCATTGCCGCTCTGGACCGGGTCGATCAGTTGGTTGAAACAACCTACCAGGAAATCAACGAATATCACCGAAGTGCCCTGGAGGATAAGAAACGGGAACTCCAACATATAACCGAAGTCGGAGGGTGTTATATCCAGTTGCAGTATGAAGCCGCCCAAAGGGGTGAGATTTCTGAAGCCGAGGCCAAGGCACGGGCCATCTCGGGCATGCGGATGCTGCGCTATGGAAAAGACGATTATCTCTGGATTTCCGATTTTAACTCGGTCCTCATCTCCCACCCCGATCCGAAACTCTTCAACGCCGACTTTTCCAAAATACGTGATGTCAAAGGCAATTTTATTGTTCCGCCCATGGTGACCGTGGCCCGGGAGCACGGACAAGGATTCACGTCGTACTGGTGGCATCGATTGGGACGTACCAAGTCATCTGAGAAGGTGACATTCTCAAAACTTTTCAAACCATGGAAATGGGTCTACGGAACTGGCGTCTATATTGATGATATCACAGAAGAAGTGAATACACGCCGACAGGCCCTCATCAGCCGGCTGCGCAAACTGATGAGCCATATCACCATTGCCAGAACCGGCTATATGTTCATCTTTGATGACAAATTCAATATGATCATTCACCCGAACAAACAATTGCAGGGGACAAACTTTTCCAATATTCCGGACCCTCGGACGGGTCAACCCTTGGTTAAAGAATTAGTCAAGGCGGCGCAAACCGGTAAACCCCAGGTCTATCTCTGGGACCGCCTTACGGATCCGGGGCATTATGTTTATAAGAAAATCAGTTGGATGCGCTATTTTCCTGAGTTCAAGTGGTATATAGGTTCCTCGGTCTATACTGACGATCTGTTTGAACAATCACAACAACTCACCAATCGCCTTGTCTTTATCTCCTGTATTGCCTTTTTCGTTTCGCTTGTTTTGGGAACTTTCATTATAAAACGTTTCCTTAAGCCGATCGAACACCTCTCCAATGTTGCCCAGAGGATCCGTCAGGGAGAGTCCGGCCTAAGAAGCAATGTGGTCAGAAACGACGAGTTGGGCGTTCTCAGCCTGGAGTTCGATCACATGCTCGATACGCTCGATGATATGATCGAAAATCTCGATGAAAAGGTACAAAATAAAACCCGGGAACTCTCCTTGCAGTATGAGGAGTTGGATCTTGCCAACAGTGAGATCAAAGAGGGAATTCAATACACACGGAGGATACAGCAGGCAATTCTACCAGGCAGAGACCTGTTGCCGCAGGCGATTAGCGACTATTTCGTTATCTGGAAACCAAAAGACATCATCGGTGGCGATATCTTCTGGCTTCATAAGTACGAACAAAAGTTCATTGCCGCGATAGTCGATTGTACCGGACATGGAGTGCCTGGTGCAACCATGACCATGATTGCCAATATGGCTCTGAACCGTGTCGTTCAGAGTGTCGGCGAGGAGGACCCGGCTGAGATCCTGAAGGCGCTTAATCGCTTGGTCCGAATAACCCTTGGTCAAAACGTATCGGACTCCCCCACAGATGACGGATTGGATATCGGAATGTGTCTCGTCGATCCCGCCGGCTCTTCACTTACCTTTGCCGGTGCGCGAATAGGACTTTTTGTTGTTCAAGACGGAAAGGTGGAAGAGATCCACGGTGACCGGAGTTCACTCGGTTATAAAAGATCCGATCCCGAATACGCATTTACCTCTCGTCATTTCAAATTGTCTAAAGATGCCTGTATCTATCTTACAACCGATGGGATTTTCGGCCAGGCGGGCGGAGAAAGCAGATTGCCTTTCGGCAAGCGACGTTTTATAGAGATGCTTAAAAATCACCGTCATGAACCCATGACGGCGCAAAAACAGATTGTTGAGGAGACTTTGCGGACATACATGGGGGAAGAAGAACAACGCGACGATATCACAGTCATTGGTTTTCGTCTGTAGACCAAGATAAAAGCTTCGAGATCATCTAGGGAGAACCTGACGATATGAAAGATGCATACACATTTTATCAAAACTTGAAAGCGGACGGCATAATCTTTAGTTTTACGGGTCCTACCAGCCAAAGTGTCGTGGAGAGTATTGGTGAGGTATTACGGCGGAAAATGGAACTTGAGGAAACAAAAATGTCTGTCTCCCTTAAAGTTTTTTCCATTTTCGTGGAACAGATGCAGAACGTTCTTAATTATTCCGTCGAGACGGAACCGGAGAAGTTCAACGGAAGTACGGAGCTGCATTACGGTATGGTCACGGTTGGAAAAAAAGATGACCATTTTTATATCATAAGCGGTAATTTCATAGCAAAACAGGAAACAGGACGCTTGCGGTCCATGCTTGATCGGCTTATTGCCATGGATAAGGATGAATTGAAATCCTATTATCTTGATCAACGCCGAAAGGCACCCGACGCAACAAGCAAGGGTGCCGGACTCGGGCTTATCGAAACGGCACGCAAGGCCAGCCAGCTTGAATACTGTATTGTCGAAGCCGATAATGATCGGGATTTTATTACCATTAATGCTGTAATCTAAGGAGCGTCATGGAAAATCTTGTTATTGAAGCAACCAAATCGTCTCCACGTATTTTTTTTGATGTTAAGGCCAGGGTTCTCGATATATCCGGCGAATCATACCCTGAGAATGCGGCAAATTTCTACGCACCGGTCATTGAATGGATAAAC
Source organism: Desulfocapsaceae bacterium (assembly GCA_046704745.1). GTDB lineage: Bacteria > Desulfobacterota > Desulfobulbia > Desulfobulbales > Desulfocapsaceae > CAWGGS01. Next base: position 118,072 of record JBJKRL010000085.1, read on the forward strand.
CGTTTTCTGCAACAGAACGGCATTGATCCGGTGACGATAAACATTACCTTGCATTACTTTAATTCCAGCAGTTCTAAGGTCCTGATGAATCTTTTCGAGATCCTGGATAACGCCCATGCTCAAGGGACTCAGATTACAGTCAATTGGCGCTATCATGAAGAAAACGATACAGCCATAGAATGTGGGGAAGAATTCAAGGAAGAGATTGAACGGCTGAATTTTCATATGGTCGAGCTCAGCGATGAGGAAATCTGATGTCAATGACCGACCTGTTTAACAAGGAATATGATATTATCCGTAACAGCGAAGATCTCCTGGCACATGACGTTTTTCCAGATGAGGTGAGTAAAGAGCATTTCAGGCGCCTGTTGCATCATTATCAAAAGCTTTTTTCCCAACTTAAACACTTGGTTAAAATCTCGGATATTCAACAAAACGACCTGAATCATTTGAATCAGCAGCTGTTCCGCCTTTCCCAACTCGATCCTCTGACAGGTGTTTCCAACAGACGGCGTTTCGAAGATGAACTCAATAGAGAGTGGCGAAGACACCAACGGCTCAACATTCCCCTGTCGTTGATCATGATCGATATTGATCATTTCAAACAGTATAATGATATTTACGGCCACACTGCTGGTGATGAATGTCTGCGCAAGGTTGCCCAGAGCCTGGCAGTGGCCCTGAATCGTCCCGGCGATTTTGTAGCCCGATTCGGCGGTGAAGAATTTGTGTGTGTATTGCCGCACACCAATTATCAAGGGGCATTGGTGGTGGGAAGACGCCTTATCAACATGGTAAGATTGCTGGATATCCCACATAAAGGTTCAGCCGTTGCCGATCATGTCAGCATCAGCATCGGAATTGCCACATTGGATGCACCGACCCCAAAACATAGGGTCGAAGAGATTATAGGTGCCGCCGACAGGTGTCTCTATAACGCCAAGTCCTCCGGCCGCAACTGTCTTGAATCTGTACTTCTTTGATGATTCATTCTTTTTCCACGATTTTTTTAAGAGGCTTTACCATTTCCTCCTTCATCCGTTTGCCGTAAATTTCCTTCCGAATAGAAGGAATCGTACATAAGATCGTCATACATGCATTTATGATTCGTGTCTTGTATTTTTTTTGCGGGAAGTCGTACAGGCCATTTCTTTTATAGTATTTGTGATCAGCTCGAAAAGGAAATCGCAGTCGGCTGTAGACATTGTCTCGGAAGATTTTTTTACCTCCTATGCTTAAAAAACTGGGTGGTTTTTTGTAGTCTTCGTCTGAATAGCGGATGAGCCGCTGGGCTAAACTCTGTAAGAGTAAATCGATTTCTTCAGAATTGCCAAATTCATCTGTAACGAAATCAACAATCCCTGCCTGTTGGATTTCATAAAAGGCCACCAGCGCCTGTTTGAGATTCGGTGTCTGGCTCAAGGGGCCGGAAATAAGGAATCCGAGTTGCTTGCCCTTCATCACAGGCACGTGGTTGTTGAAAAAACTCCTATCAAGAAACAGTTTCCAACGCGACGATAAATACCTGTCCTTGATCGATCCTGCAAAAACAAGAATATCTGCAGGTCTAATCTTTTTTTCGAAAAACTCGACATAGCCATCCTGATCACCGTAGGTACACCTGTTATCATAGGCGCATTGAATACATCCCAGGCATCCTCCTTTAATATCTATTTCATGTAAATTGATTACCTCAATGTCTTCTGAAAAAGCTGCGGTCAAGCTTTGGATCATTCGTTTCACGTTTACTTCCCTCTCCTTACGATCAGTGAGGACAATCACTTTCTTTCCCCGCGTTGAGACTTTCCGGGCCATGGGCCCTGGAACATACTCAAAGGCTTGATGAGCCAGAGGACGGAAGTTCTTCGACGTGGGGGTACAGTTTGTTATGGCATCAAACAAATGTTCGGCAAATAATGACAGCCGTCTTCTTTCCTGCTTCTCCATCAGATCTTCCATTTCGGCGGAGAACCCATCAATATATTTCATCCCCAGATCGTCACAGACGGCGTTTATGTAATCATGGGCAAGGTGGTCATAGAAATGGATCGATGTACTCAACGATGCCGTATATTTCCCGATAAACGCCTTTGAGCTCCCCCTTTCCCAAATAAGTTCAATGAAACGTTTATAACTGGAAGGCACAAGCAGGAAATACACCGGGAAGGCCCACAGTATTCCGTCTGCCGACGAAACCTCTTCAATAACTTCTTCGAATATGCCATCCTTATTTTCCAGTGCCTTAATCTGCTGAGAGATGTTTATGGTTTTCAGTTCATGCTGGGGAAATTTTTTACGGATAAAGAGGACATACTGTATCGTGACACTGAGGTCGCCTTTCGGGCTTCCGTTTAGGACAAGAATTTTCATTGTAGCTATCCTCTTGTTTTTGTCTGTTTGGTAAAAAATTTTCTAAGTGCCTGTTCGGCGTTTTCACTTATCGATTCATCGTCCTGCCCATACACCATCCAGAAGGGTTTAGTCGGCATCTTTTTTAATAGCTGTAAGGCGGAAATCTTGGAGTTACTTTTGAGCGGAAATTGATTCTTGAACAGTATCCAATAATAAGGTGTAAAACAGCAACCAACAAGAATTAAATTGCAAAGTCTTTGGCGAAATAATTTTATACCTGTCAGCAACTTTATATGTAGAAGTAACAAAAGATTAATCAAACAAATTATGAAGAGAAAAAGTATTGCCCTTTGGACATTGTTGGGTTAGGATTGTGGCGTACTAACAAAGTATATAAGCTCGAAAGAGCAACTGCCAAGATGGACTGAAAGAGTGACTATGCATTGCCTGTCATGATCATGCCTTCAAAGATCTGGTGGTAATGGGTAAGAGATACGAAGTTATGACACGGAGATCAGGCCGACTGAAAGCGGATTGTTTACGACGCGTGGTGCTGGTATCGATTAACCAGCCAATCAACTATTCTCTCGGACTTCCTTTGATCAAGGCATATGCAGATCAACATCCCTTCCTGTCCCGGCAGGTTGACATAAAAATAATGCAGACTAATATCCTGCCTTGGAGGACGGTAACACCCTTTCTTTTATCAAAAAATTGCTGGGCATCCGTCCTCAGCTTGTGGCATTTGCCTGTTACGCGTGGAACACTCGGGCGGTAGCCTCCATTTGCCGTTGGTTGCGTAAGGTCATGCCTCGCACGGTTATTGTATTGGGCAAGGGTGTTAAACGCATTCATATCCTGGATCCTACCCTGCAGGCCAATGCCAACACAGAGGAGTTGTGCAGCTTCCTGCTGGCTCAGAATCTGAAGGGTATCGAGTTATCGGCCGAGTTCTATGCCGAGCTGGTTACACCGGACAATATTGCTCGGTGTGGCAAGCAAGCATCGGGCATAGTTTGTCGTTTGGTCAAAACAAATTTAAATGTAATTTCCACCCTGTTTTTATATCTATGGAGATGTGTTTGCTAGCGCCTCTATCATTTCAAAGAGTTCTATTGGATTTTTGCCATTTGCACTCGCGTTTTCCTTCATTGTCAGCTCACGCTTTACCTCAATTCCCTGCTTTGCCAGTTCGCCGATGATTTTATCAAGGTTCAGATTATATTCGCGGCAAAACGTTTCCAGGGTTTTTCTGCCAAAACCTGAAGGAGGGGTGTGGGGAAAGGTATTGGCTCCTTGTACACCTATAGTCGTGTCTGGGTTACGCCTTGCCGTCTTGATAATTTCGTAAACCTGCTGCGGAGTTAAATCCTTTATTCTGGCCAGGTCTTTTATCGTATTGGTGTCTGCAACATGAGTAAAACCTGCAGCCTTAAGTAGAATAACCACCTGATTGAGGTCCAAATTTTCTTTTTTAGCAAACATCTTCAGAGTAGAGAGTTCAGCATGACCGTAGGGCGGTTCTCCATATTTTTTTGCTCCGGCTTGTTTGAACGAATCATTGATATGCAGGATGACATTCATTGGAGGAAAAGGATAATAGGTTCCAATCACAAAGATGGCAGTAATGAAAAGGGCGACATTAAAAGAGAGAGTAAATACTTTGAGTTCGCGTGCCTTGTTTTTCAGATAGGTGAGGATGGGTTTCCAGTTGTACAGGAGATGCAGAAGTCCTGCAGCCAGGAAAAGAAATCCGGTTGTGACATGCTGGTCTCCCCATTGGCTTTTGGTTAATCCCCAGAATCGCCAATCCGCCCAATAGGCCACCCTGCCTTCTGGAGCGATATAGAGAACAACAGAGTTAAAGATCAGGACCACAAACGAGAGAAGCATGGTCAACGAAGTGATTTTTCGCATATTTTTAGTTTGTTGAGTTTGTGATATAATCCCAGCATGAAGCAGTTTTTTACTCTGCGACATGTCGGTGTCTCTCTGATAAAAGGAGGCCATCCGGAGTGGAGATCTGCTTTCCTTTCTCGTATTCAATAACAATTCCTTCGGAATTCTGCTATTAAAAAAAGTCAGGATGAATCGTTGCGACTCTCCCCCGTATTTCTCACGAACACTGAAGTATGTTTTCATGCCGGAAACGGATGGAGTTTCAGTTTTGAAGAGATCGCCAGAGACTTCGGACTTGAAAAATGCAGCTCGATAAGTAGCATTGACTTCAAGACTTGAATATCAGCTCTATCCAAGAATGAATCATTAAACCGTACACCGGGTTGATAGTAACTGAACCGCAACCAACCCATAAAAAGCCCCCCTTTGTTTTTTGATGTAAAATATTTCTTCGCTACCTTTGAGGTGCAGTTGCAATGAATGTGAAGGCCGATATTGAAAAGAACAGGTTGTATCTGAAACTCCCTGGAAAAATCTCCAAAAGGGAATGGGAAGGAATCTATACTGAAGTGCGTTTTTGCGTTGCCGACCTGCATCCGGGATTTCAGGTGATTGCCGATTACTCGGAATCAAGCCTGGTGTCGGTGAGCGGTATACCGACATTTCGAAAACTGATGAACTACCTTATCAGAAACGGGGTGGGCGAGGTTGTTCGAGTAGTTGACAGCCACAGCCTGTTGTTCAAGCAGGTGGTTAACCTGTCGTCACGTATATGCGGATACAAACCAATCTATGCCCACAGTGTGGAGGAGGCCGGAGACAGACTCGATGCCGCGTTTCAACGAAATGGACTTCGATTTCATTACAAAGCACTTCCGCAGGCTGAATACAGTACGGACGATGCTCAAACAGGCACCGGTTGTATCCTGAATATTTCGACAAGCGGCTGCGCAATAGGGTCCGCTACCCTTGTTCCCTCAATGAACGCGGAGATTGGTCTCAGGTTGGCCTTTACAACAGAAAAAGACACGATTCAGGAGTTTAAAATCAAGGCCCGTGTTGTAAGAATCGAAGAAAACGGATTTGCCACCACATTTCTGGATTTCGATGGCGATCAAAAAGACCAGATGATGCAATGCCTGTTACGTGAATCCGAACGTGAACTCTGATTCGGATCGGCTTGCCTTCTGTAAATTTCATGATCATGTCGGTTAGAATTTTGGAGTGCAACGTCTGAGACTTATTGCCGAAAAGCAATGTCGTTGGGAGGAGAGATTTTTCGGAACATTCGGACTTGATAAATACTGTTTCGTAAGTAGCATTTGTCAGTAAGGTGAGCAAAATTTTGTATGGCAAGAGGCACTGAAACCGGGTGAGAGTCTTGGACTGGTGCTCATACAGAATGAAGCAAAAAATTGTTCGCTGTTGTTCCTTGTTCGACCTGTCTTGGAAAGGGGGAAAGAAAAATTAGCAAGCTTTTTCTAAACCTCTTTTTGAAAAAGCAAAGGAATGCCATGACCTCTGGAAAAGAAAGAGCGGAAGGTTCCGTGAATCAAACGCCGTTGCGACCACCGCCGATCATCGTTTGTCCGGATTGTGACCTTCTCCAGAAAAGGATACCTCTTTCACCCGGTTGTGCCGCCCGCTGCCGTCGTTGCGGAGCCGTTCTTTATCGCAACTCTCTTCAAAGCCTCGATCGCCCGGTGGCATTGCTTATCACTGCCGCTATTTTGTTTGTCATAGCCAATGCCAACCCCATCGTCACACTCGAGGCCGAAGGAATACGAAATACGACGACTATGCTCGGTGCGGTACGGGCACTCATGAACCAGGATATGCCAATTGTCTCACTCCTGGTCTTTTTTACAGCTGTTTTGGCTCCGGCCGTCGAGATTGCCGTCATGCTCTATCTTCTGATTTCATTGAGAGGGGGGCACATTCCTGTAGGAATTCACATACTCTTTCGTATAGTCCACGCCATCAGACACTGGAATATGGTCGAGGTATTCATGCTTGCCTTGCTTGTGGCACTGGTGAAGCTTTCAATGTTTGCCGATGTGGTCCCGGCCATGGCACTCTGGTCGTATGCCCTGTTTACCATCCTTTTGGCCGCAGCGTGGACATCATTCGATCCGCATGATATCTGGAAATACGCCGAAGCTGCAGGTGGTGAGGAGTCGATATCATGACCGGGGAGTATGTAACAGCCAGGGAGTGCGGCATTGTAGCCTGCCATGAGTGCGGCATGGCTTCGCGGCCACCTCAAGACGCTCAGTGCGTGTTTTGCCCGCGCTGTCGAGCCAGGCTCCACATCCGCAGGCAGACCAGCGTAATAAGCTGTTGGGCTTTCCTCATTGCAGCATGCCTTCTTTATGTTCCGGCCAATACACTGCCGATTATGACAACGAGTACGCTTACGGGAAGCACGGATAATACCATTTTGAGCGGAATACTCTCATTGTGGGATTCGGGTTCGTGGGGGATTGCCGCAATCGTTTTTTGTGCCAGCATTCTTGTCCCTTTTTTAAAACTGATCTCTCTCACCTTGCTTCTTATATCCGTGCGTGGACCATCTTGGTGGAGTCCGGAGCAACGGATACGGCTTTATCGTCTGATAAAGGTGGTCGGCCGTTGGTCCATGCTTGATATTTATGTGGTTGCCATCCTCACCAAATTGGTGCAGTTTCATTTTTTGGCAACTGTGGAGGCCGGACCCGCGGCATTTTATTTTGCCGCCGTGGTGGTGTTTACCATACTTGCGGCAAGGCAGTTTGACCCGCGTCTCATATGGGATTCATCCCGGTTGGGGGTTGGACATGAATGACGCATCTACCAGGCAGGATATCCCGGAAATTCCCGATGCGGTTGAAGCACCGAAAAGACGTTGTTCCATTCAACTTGTCTGGATTCTTCCCATCATTGCCGCGATCATCGGGGGAACGATTGCCGTCAATGCCTACCTTGAACGTGGTTTGCGAATCACAATAACCTTTGAAACGGGAACAGGCCTTGAGGCGGGAAAGACCAGGATAAAGTATAAAGATGTAGTGATAGGCAAGGTGGAAAAAATAGAAATCGCCCAAGATCACTCACATGTCATAATAACTGCCCGGCTCGGCCAGAAAAACAAGGAATTTCTTGCCAAAGATACCCGTTACTGGGTTGTCCGGCCCCGGATCTCCGGCGGCTATGTCTCCGGGCTTGACACACTAATGGGCGGCACCTATATCGGAGTGGACGCGGGCAAATCAAAAGAGACGTCGCAGGCCTTCGAGGGCTTGGAAATACCTCCGGTGGTCACCTCCGATGAGACAGGAACAAAGTTTTTTCTGCATGCCGCGGATCTCGGATCACTCAACATCACATCTCCTATTTATTTCCATCGTATCCAGGTCGGCCAGGTGGCAGGATTCGATCTTGACAAAGACGGCAAGGGTGTGATTTTTACTATTTTTATCAAATCGCCTTATGACCGATTCGTCAGGGTAAACTCTCTTTTCTGGCATGCCAGCGGCATAGATCTTTCGTTTACCAGCAGCGGTCTCAAGCTAAAAACGCAATCTCTCCTCTCTATCTTACTGGGTGGTATTGCCTTTGAAGTTCCGGATTCTAATAAAGTGGCACCAAAAGCACCTCCCAATTCCACCTTCACCTTGTTTGCCGGCAAGGAGGACGCGATAAACCATGCACAGACGACACAGGCATTTCGGTTGATCTGCAGGGGGTCGGTACGCGGCCTGGCCGTAAAGTCGGCCGTTGAGTTTAATGGTGTACCTCTGGGCGAAGTTACGGGGATAAACCTGGTGTTTGATCACAAATTAAAGCAATTTTATGTCGCCGTTGATATCAGGTTGTTCCTCGAACGCCTTGTGGGGCCCTTGCAATCCGGATCGCAAAAAACTGAAGATACCAGGATTGTTCTTAACGATTTGGTTCACCGTGGCCTGCGTGCACGGCTCGGACGGAGCAATTTTCTGACCGGCCGGCGTACTATTGACCTCGATTTTGTCGATAAGGCCGAACCGGCAGAAATTAATTGGCAGAAAGTGCCGCCCGTGTTTCCCACAACTCTATCCGGCCAGGGAGATCTCCAACAAACATTGGAAAAAATTGCACGGAAAATTGATAAGATGCCTCTCAACGAGATTGCAGATGAGCTGCGGCGGTCCATTGCCAGTCTCAATCAATCACTTACTAGCGCCGATAAGCTGCTGAAGACTGTGAACAAAGAGCTTGTCCCCGAAGTCCAATTGGTCCTCAAAGATGCACATGAGACACTTGGCGCGGCGCAAAAGGTCCTGTCTGAAGATTCACCAATGCAAAACGATCTGCGTGAAGCGTTGCATCAGCTTTCCCGCGCCGCCTGGTCGGTGAGAAATCTTGTCGATTACCTGCAGCGTGATCCGGAATCTCTCCTTCGGGGAAAAAAGGAAGGTAAGCAATGAGACTCTTCAAGTTCATATCGGGATTGGTGATGCTGCTCTTGCTGATTGCCGCATCAGGTTGCGGCAGATCACCGGATACGACCTTATATACCTTAACCGCTCTGGCTCCCAAGTCGGCTCATTCCGCTATGGTTCCTCTCTCAATCTCCGTGGGTCCTATCTCGTTGCCCGACCTTGTGGACAGACCGGAGATGGTCATACGGGTATCCGCCAATAAGGTGAAGCTTCTTGAAACACATCTCTGGGCTGAGCCGTTGAGAAGCGAAATTCCTCATTTAATGGCGGAAAATCTCACTCGGCTGCTGCGTCCTGCAAGGGTGTTTGTTTACGGCCAAACCGCGGTTCCGCCTGCGCAGTACCGTGTGATGATGGATATCCAGCGTTTTGAATTCAGACCGGAGGCAGGTGTCGACATCGGGGCTTACTGGTCGATCCAACGGACTTCAGACAAATCCATTTTGAAAACAGCTCACTCACAAGTGCACCAAGCGGTTACAAAAGCCGGTTATGATGCGGTGGTCGCAGCTTACAGCAGCGCCTTGGAGACCGTTTGTGCCGATATTGCAAGATCATTGAGCGGTCTAAAACTCAAACAATAATATCATTTAATTCCGAAAGGTTGCCGATTTCCACATCCGGATGCCCGGGAAGCCTTTCCATGCTCTGTCCGAACCGATTGACCCAGACCACCCTAAATCCAAAAGCCGAGGCTCCCGCAGCATCCCACGCATTTGCAGACAAGAAGACAATTTCTTCGGCAGGAACAAGCAATCCATCAACAGCCATGTTATAAACTCGTGGATCCGGTTTGAATATTTTGACATCCTCCACCGAAAACGTTGCCTCCAACAATTCAGAAATGCCCGAATGATGCACGGCCGCTTCCAGCATGGCCGGTGATCCATTGGACAGAATTGCAAGGTGCAGCCCTCGCTTCTTCAATATTTTTAGGGTATCAGGAACTTCAGGGTAACAATCAAGTTTCAGATATGCTTGCATGAGATCCTCCTTCAGGGCGAGATCGTCTATTTTGTGCACATCAAGGGAAAAATCCAGAGCATCCCCAGTCACCTCCCAAAAATCGGCGTGGTAGCCCATCAAACTGCGCAACCATGTATACTCAAGTTGCTTGGTTCTCCACAACCAGGACAACTGATCGGCAATATCACCTAACCGTTGCCGATATTTCCCTACAGCGGAATGAACATCGAACAAGGTTCCATAAGCATCAAATACACATGCCTTTACCCCGTAAATCGTTTTTTTCTCCATCATGCAATTACCTCAGGTGTTATACTGCATTTGCAGAGTTTTACTAATGAAATACGCCTATAGCCCCTTTTGGGAATCTTCTTTGGATGTATGCACAAGCTTCTTCCTCAGGTCAGTACGTTCACTGTTCCTTTGCTCCGAACTCCTACGACTGAAAAAAGAACAAGAGATCAAAGAGGAAGATACTGTTTACCTGCAAAATGCGCAGGAAGAGCCGAGCAGAGGTCTTGCATGGATTCGATTATCCAGGTCGGCGGTATCGGGAGTGTTGACGGATCGAAATGGCTCCAATTGACAAAGACCGTATCGACGCCGGCTGAAGCGCCGCTTGAAATATCGAAATGGGCATCTCCTACAAACACCGTTTTGTCCCTGGCCGCCCCGAGAAGCGCCATAGCTTTAAGGGCAGGCTCCGGATCAGGCTTGTGTCTTTCGGTATCCTCAGGCGTAACCAGTACATCAAAATACTTGGAGGTGTCCGTAGCCTGAAGCAACACCTCCAGACTGAAGCGCTTTCTTGAGGTGACGACTGCCAACTTCCTGCCTGTTTTTTGCAAGGCGGCAAGTGTTGCATCAACTCCAGGAAAGAGTCTGACATTGCCTTTCATTTCTTGCATCTGATATTGGAGATAATCTTCGAGAATTATGTCGTAATCCAAGTCCGGACCCAAATGGGTGACGATCTGTGTGACCAGTGGACTGCCGATTCCGGCCATGATTTGAGCCCGAGGCAGGGACTGCCCGCTATATTTTTCCAGGATATAGTCAAAGCACCGGCAAATCAGGTCCACAGTATCGAACAGGGTGCCATCGGCATCAAAAAGATAAGTGTCATAGAGTTTCATGGTTTTTGTCGTATACCGAGTGCGGCATCGTTGGGGCCAAACCGGTGATTCGAGATCGTGACGACCACTACCCAAATCGCGGCTCGTTTCTCTCATTCTCCATTACCAATAGACACGATGAGCATAAATTTCTATAGATTTCTTTTTATCTGCTCCTTCGTCAAGAGAGGAAGGGGGGACAGATGCGGTATTGCTCATGTTGGGAGAATGAAATTGGCGCTTGGGAAAAGATTTTGCCTGACAAAGCTTGCCTTTAAGCGATGCCTTGGTGTAGTAATAAAGTGATACTTTATAAACATGCATTTTCATATGATTGTTGGCACGGATTTATGAGCTTAAAAAAAATCATATCAGGTGGGCAAACTGGAGCTGACATTGCAGGTATTGATGCTGCAATAGAAGACGGTATGCCCTATGGCGGATGGTTGCCAAAAGGACGAATGACGGAATATGGCCCTCTGGATTTACGATATACCAAGATGACGGAAATGTCGTTTGGGGGGTATGAGGAGATGACAGAGCAGAACGTCAAAGACGCGGATGGAACAGTCATCTTCACGCATGGAAAATATACCGGTGTCTCTGCTTTGACCGGTAATTATGCCGTAAAACATAATAAACCCGTATTGCATTTGGACCTGGATGTTATCAGTGAGTTGGCGGCTGTTGAGGCATTAATAGATTGGGTTTACAATAAAAATATAGAGATCCTTAATGTGGCGGGCTCGCGGGAAAGCAAGGATGAACATATCTATGACGATGTCCATTCGATAATAAAATCCATACTCAATACACTGAGGACCGCTGAAGTTGTAGACACCCCCAAAGCATCACCTGCCATCGAACCACCTTTGCAAGAGCCTGTTGCAGCGTCGGAAAAGAAGACCCAAGAGGTTGTAGCTGAAACAATTGAGAACAATGGATCGGACACATCCGGCGTTGCCGGTTTGGCATCCCTGGTTAATAAAGGTTGGCCTGAAATCGGGTGGAAGAATTATATTTCTATTGCACTGGGGGTCCTCATTTTGATAATCGCCCTCATGATTATCCCCAGGGGACTTAAGAAATTCACCTCTCGCAATACAACGGTGAAATCGAATTCCTTATCGGAAAACCGAGAGCTTAAAAGACCTCAATTACCAATTGACGGCACAATGACCGGTGAAAAACCCCCAGGACTGCAGACGCCCTCGGCCTCACAGACAACTACAACCTCAACAGAGAAGGCTGCTGTTAGCACTCAGTTTTCAGACACAACAACCGATGTCTCGGATTCCGGAGCCGATCAGCCTGACAAAAACGAAAAGCAATCTCCCCAATCTTTATCCGATGCTTCCGGTACAGCTGGAAAAGAGAACACACACCAAATTGCTTTGAAAAAGGAGCCTGCTAAAAAACAGGATCGTTGTGGATCCTTGTATAGAAAAATGGCGCTTGGGAAAGTGCTCAAGAAGTCGGAGGCAAAATTTCTTGCCAATAATTGCAAGTAGTCTTTATAGAGCATGTTGCTGGAGTCTTTCTATGGTAGACAAATTATTCATTGATAGATTAAGATTCATCCTGCTGCTTTCTGTTGCTGCACTCTTTTTTAGTGCCTGTGTTTCCCCCCAATTGTCGGAACCCCAAAAGAATCGAAAACTGGGGCTGGAGGAAGCCGTCAGTCTTCTGGGACGCAATCTAAAGAATCAGCTTGAGGAGGCGCTCCAGAAAGAGAAAGGTGCAACGCAACCAAGGCAATCAATTGTTATTGATCCAATTCTTTCCATTGAAAGTGGTGAGCAGTTTAAAGCAAACCAACAGATTGCATCGATCCTGACGCGTGAATTAAGCTCAGCCTTCAGAATAGATGAAATCTCTCCCCGAAATCTTGGCAAGGCCGGGTATGTACTTAACGGTGCCCTGTCGCAGAGCGCTAATTTATCAAAGGCCTCCCAGACATATTGTCAGCTTGTCATGGCGATTGTCGAGCTGTCAACCGGAATAGTGAAAGCTAAAAGCCAGATCGACATTGCTGGCTTTCCATCCGAACCGCTTCCCTTTTATGAGGACAGCCCTCTCTTTCTGCGGGATAAAAGCGTCCGCCTGGCCACACTGATTTTCAGCTGGTCAATAGGGCAGGCAGCCAGTCCCGAGTATATGCGATTTCTTCCGGAAAAGGCGAATATCCAGAGAGGAATTATCTCATATGATAGGGGGCATTTCGCCGATGCCGAAAGTTCGTTTGCAAAAACCGTTGAACACTTGGAGGGGAGGACGCTTTCTTCCTATACTGGTTTGTATCTCTCCTCGCAAAAACGCCATTGGTACAGGACCGCTTACAAATCCTTCACCGATCTGCTGACAATAGCCATCGAGGAGAATCATCGCCTGGACCTGAACCTACAGTTCAGAGCCAACTCGCCAGCCTTTATCCCCAGCCCTGAAATGGCCAAAAACTACGCTTGGTTGTTAAGGAATATCGCCAGGTACATGCAGAGGAACAGGTACTGTCTGAGTATTTCCGGTCATAGCAGCCGGTCGACACACAAACTGCAGGACGAACAGCTATCGTTGTCCAGGGCCAAAACCGTACAGGGTGTCATGGCGGTAACGTATCCAGGAATCATCCAAAAAAGCCACGTGGATGGCAAAGGATTTCAGGAGAACATAGTGGGAAATGGGGCTAATGACGCCAGTGATGCCGTGGACCGCAGGATCGAGTTGTCTGTCATTGACTGCAGGGAATTACAAAAATAAGATGCGAAGCTGTGAGGTCTTGTCGTGTTGATCCGGCCCTCAGCTGCACTCACAGCAAATGCCCCAGCATGCTTTTACTGCTCGGAGCCTGAAGCACTGGTTGTGGCTTGGTGGGTTCCGGAGAACGTATTCGTCCGGGTGGGTATTTGCCAGTCTCTGGGTGATTGAGTGCCTTTTGAGTACATCGGTGAAGAGGTATAGACCGGGTGGCTGCCGGCTGTGGTATATGCCGAAGGTGCCGCGAAAGTGACAGCCGGGCATCTTACCGTTCGGTACTCTGGTGTGCATCCGTCAGGTATAGACTGCTGTAACTGATAGTGTTGTTTTTGGATAAGGCGCTCGCCTCGGAAAAAGTGGTCGCACCCAGAAGCAGCGGTCGGTTATGGATAGGCTGCCAGGCAAAACCATCGTTCTGCTTGCCCCATCCCGTATCATTATGTTGTTTGATCAGGGAGCAGTATGCATCCTTGTGGATGACGGGGTCGGCGCTGCATTTAAAGGTTGCCTCCTCCGGATTGATGGTAATTTGCGCCGTTCCGGTCCAACCATCTCCTGCATTCATTGTGATCTTGGCGGCAGACAAAAAATGCAGGTTCTCGGTATACATATGGGTGCGGTTGTCCCAGCGTGCCGTGGCGGCAAGCGGTGGACGATCGTTGATGTACGGACCTGTTGTTAACACCGACAAAAGGCTGCAGCTGCCCTCGAACACATAGCTGTGAACGTTACCGTCCGGCACGCCAGAGGCTTGGGTGAGTTTCAGGCCGCTGCCGCATGCGACATCGAGATATTGTAATTTTGCCCAGGCCGGCACGGTCTGCAGCAGCATTCCCAGCATGAGCAAAACGGCAGAGGCAACAGGAATCGTTTTTTTCATTTGTGTCTCCTGAACAATCTTTTCCAGTACTAAATCAGGTAAACCCGTTCTGTCGGCGGAGTTGGTTTTTCGGCATCGTTATACAGGCCGAGCGGTGGATGTTCCTCTACGAGTTGTCCATTCGTATGATGAAACCGGTTGTTGTTTTATTCGATTTGACCGGCGCATCCATCCATCAGACGTTGATAAGAAGTCGCTCTTAAACGCTATCAGGGAAGAGAATTTCCAAGGTCAAACTCGTTGTCAACACACGTAAAGTTTAGCCATTTTAGGGATGGTGTGCAACATCTTATACAGTTTCATCTGTGATGACTTCGGTTGTTCGCCTCTGTAATGTGACGAATGCCCCTGTATGTTCCATTGGTCGAAGTTAGAAGGTAATGGCGTCTTGTGGTGCATTCACAACCTGTTGTCAATGTCGGAACAATGAAAAAGAGAAGATACCGAAAGAAATGCTTCTTTTTTTTTGCCGGGGAAATGAAGTCCTAATCAATAGAATATGTCCTTCATTTCTCATACTTGATTGAAGGCAAAGAAAGATTTGCCTTCAATCAAGGTACGTTCAGAACAGAGTGGTTAATTCGTTGCCAGTAAGAAGTTGCAGTGTTTAGAAGGAACGGGGTGGTGTAAACGCAATCCAGCCCCATGTCCTTCACGTTGTGGGTATATGGTTTCAGTGAAGTATTTTTTTATATTATTTTTCCTGTTGCAAGCCACACTGCACATTGGCTGCCGAGTTCTTCTTCTGCGCGACGCTCATATTTCAAAATCTCTTCTTGGCTGAGGACATTGCGCCAGCGACCATTTATTCCTTTATGAATGAAGGTCTGAGCACCACCGTCCCAAAAGGCACCGCCAAGGGGCACGCTTTTGGTGGCATTCGCCTTCATATAGTCGAAACTGCAATGACGTACTATCAAATCCCATTTTTTCTCATCGATTGGGGTTTCGATGAATTCGGCTATCCTACGAATTTCTGCGGCCAGATTACTTTTCAGGTTAGCGAAATGTAAGTGGTAAACATTTGGTAAATTCCTAATTGCCCACCAGGACCTGACATTATCCCAGAACGACCAGAAAGGGTATCCGTCTTTATCAAGCCAGTCATTGAAATACTGGGTTATAGACGACGGCGGGGGGCCAATCGGCGGTCCTATTCTTCCAGGCGTCTCATTCAACGCTTCGTACCAGCTTGCATTTGCTGTAAAGTGATGGTTGTACAAACTCCATAAAATGTCTCGACCGTCGCGTCCAACATAAATGTATTTTACATTTTCGGAAAAGACCAATGCGTCGACGGGGAGATGCGTTTTTAAAAATCTTCGATGAGTCTGAGCCTCTACGATAGGAAGTTTTTCTTCCTTTGGCGGAACACGCAGGTCAAGCCATGGGGACATTTCCGCCACCTCAAGACCCTCTTCGCCGTTAAATAAGAGCTGGGCAATAATTTGCTGTACCCAGGTTGTCCCTGATTTACCATAAGTTGAAATAACAATATCATCATCTCTGAAATTAAAATCATTCCAGATAGTGGAATCAAAATGATGATTGTTAATCTCTCGGGTTTTAATCGGAATGGAAAAATTCATCATATTCATGATGTTACCTCATTTTGAAGTATCATATATTATACTGGAAAGTTGCTCGAATGTATTTCCTGAATCAGTATCTCTACAGGTACTATTATCATTTACAAATACAAAAATTAGGGTATCTGGATAAAGTCAGGTAAACCTAAACATTATGTACTGATGGCCCATTGTAAATGACCATTTAAGCTTACTCAGTTGCGATTTTACGTAAAGACGTCCTTCTGATCTGAAGGAGAAAAAGAGTGCCGCTTTCGTCCCCGGCTATATTCGTAAATTCAGTGCGTATCAGACATCAGAACGAGTGTAACAACTTTGTCTTTTACATAGTTCCCATTTTTTCCGAATGAAGCGAAACAAGAGGCACCTGTCTCATTACACCATATATTGAGCTCAATGGCGCCGGTTGAATCAGAAAAATCAATCCCCAATTATTGAGATAAGGGGTCTTGGGAAAGTAGAGGGTGTCGTCATAAATAAAAAGACCAAGAAGACTGGCAAAACAGGTGGTTGGAGAGTTAAAAAACCCTGGAGATGCCGTATCAGGTAGCCCCAGGGTTCTGAAGG
Organism: Desulfocapsaceae bacterium; assembly: GCA_046704745.1. Taxonomy (GTDB): domain Bacteria; phylum Desulfobacterota; class Desulfobulbia; order Desulfobulbales; family Desulfocapsaceae; genus CAWGGS01. The sequence goes on from JBJKRL010000085.1 coordinate 134,654, forward strand.
AGATCAGTCCTCGATTTTTCCTGTCTTAAGACGTTTGGTATATATCGCCTTGAGCTTGAAAAGATCCTGTTGAAGTTCGAAAACCCCATGCCAATGGGCATAATCAGGACCGGCCATGGCGGCTCCCTGGCGCATTCTTCTGCCTTCGTGATGCCAGAGATGGTAGAGGATTCTCTGAAATTCGTCATCCCAAAGGATGGGTTTCAAGAGGTGTTTGGCTGCCAGTTCGTTTTTCATGGCAAGGGCCGGCTTCCAATACCCTTCATTGTAAAGCTCGATATGGGTATCGGCCTGGGCGAAGAAATTTTTGGTATGGAGCGGGCTGTGGCAGTTGCTGCAAACGGCCTCCATCTTCTTCCTGCCTTCCTCTCCGTTGCCGTCCAACGGACTTAGCGGATCGGAACTATTGCGTATTTTCGATTCAGGAGCCCAGAGATTCCACTTGAGTCTTTCGGAAACATTATGTGTGGGTTGGAGATTGCCGATTCCGCTCATATGACAGACGGCGCAGGTCGGCGCCCGATAGTCGCCCGGTTCCCATGCTCCCGGGGCACTGTTGAAGTTCCAGGTACCGCCTTCGGCATTATAAATCTGACCGTGTTTGCTGTTGTTGTAGATCTCGATATCGGGATGATCCGGACCCAGATGACAGGAGGCGCAAGCGACTGGTTTTCTCGCTTCAGCGATGCTGAATTTATGCCGGGTGTGGCAAACAATGCAATTGCCTACTGATCCATCCGGCCAGATGGTGCCGATACCGGAGGAAGGCCAGCTTTCCTTTACCGGTTCCTTGTTTGCATCGAGTTCGATTTTTGAGCCATGGCACTGCATGCACCCGGTCATCTCTGCGGAATGTTTAAATTTATCAATTCCTTGGCCTTCAAATTTTTCGATGAGGGCAGTCATAGGTTTGAAGTTTCTGCCATCGGGACCGGTGTATTGGAAGCGGGCGCGGTAATGACCGCTTTTATCAAATTGTTCAACTTCCTCTGCGTGACAACGGCCGCAGACCTTTGGCGTAACCAATACGGTTACATAGGTATCGGTGCCTTTGACGCCGGGACAGTTTTGGGCGGCCATGGGTGAATCCTTTTCCACCTTGTGGCAGTCGATGCAGGAGACGCCTACATGACCATGGCGGCTTTCTCTCCAGTCGTTTACGATGCCGGGTTGATGGCTCGCATGACATTCCACGCATTTCGCCGCTTCGGCAGTCATACCGCAGTTGACCTTTAGAGTCTTAACCGCGCTATCCAGGGCAAATGCCGAGGTGGCCAGCCCAACAACAAGCGCTACTGCTAAGAAAAACCGTATCATTTTCCCTCCCATAAACAATGTTGACGGTTGTAACAACAAATGACTTTCTCCAGAACAAATCCGGGGAAAGTGTAAATGCCAGTTTTATTTGGCTATAGCTTCCCTAATATTTTTATGGCCCACATTCTCATGGCATTTCACACAGGAGGTAACCTTACCCATCAGGAATTCCTTGTGAGCCAGAAAGGCCTTGGGGATCTTATACCGCATGGATTTGAGATCGTGACATTGGAGACACCCAGAAGAATACGTGAATTCCTCTTTGTGTCTCAAATTACCAACCCAGTCGAAAGAATTTGCCCAGAAGATTTCACCAAGCACATCCTTAGTTCCGGTGTACGCCTTGGCCGCCACATAGTGAAAGGTGTTGTCGTGGGGAAGATGGCAATCAACACATTTAGCGGCGAATCCCAGAGAGTTGTTGCCCCCGTGGATATCCTCGGTGTAGGCCTTTGATACACCCTTCATGCTGTGGCAGGAAGAACAGAATGATTTGCCGGATGTCCGTTCGATCATCTCAGCTGCGACCAGGGAGAGGACGCAACCGACCAGAATTCCACAGATAAGGATAAAAAATATTTTTTTCATAGATCTCCCTGATGCTTGGTGTCTGGAAGCATAGCTTGACTACTGAACTGAAACAAAGGGTTTTCTTGTACCGTTTCAACGGACAAATGTCAAGTTATGTTAATAAAAATAGTGACATATAAAGGGCATCAATTTAACGAAAGTGTCCCCTGTCGGCTGAATCGTAGGCTAACCAACCCGATTGCCAGAGGCAGTATTTGCAGGTGTGTTTTGATCCAGTTCAAGCCGGACCATGGACATCAACTGCGACGACCTGAGGTCAGCCTACCCGGAAAATTAAGTACGATCCAACAGTCCTATCGATGGCGGAGCCCCATTACCAATGTTTCGCGCCCGGTGCCAGCAGGGAGTCATTCCATAATCTCCCGGGAAATAGAGGAGGATTATTGGGTTGTGGTAATCGAAAAAGCCGCATAGAAACAAAAAAGGGCACCTTGAACCTTACAGTGCGCGGCGGTCCGCCATATCGACCAGAATCCGCTCCCTGGCCCTGTCGATTCCCAGCGCCTTGCGTTTTTTGTCGATATGGGCGATCATCAGCCGTGCCATTTCAATGGGATCGGCGGCGAAGCCCCATTTGCCGAATCCCTTGTCCTCGAGTTCCTCAAAGAGGTGGCGCTCGAATTTGGTTGCCTTGGTTATCGGGAAGATATGTCCGAAGACGGTATACACCCCGGTGGCGACAAAGTACTGACCAATGGCGATGGCCTTTTCACTCATCCACTCCGGTGCACAACCGGCGACGGGGAGTTCGGCAATCGATTCGCCAAGTCCTCCGGTCTTGACCATCTCCGAGAGGATCATCAGGATGCGGCTGTTATCGACACAGGCTCCCAGGCCGAGAACCGGTGGTATTCCGACCGTCTCGCAGACCTCTGCCAGACCTGCACCGGCCAGTGCCGCTGCCGCGGGTGTGGTGAGGCCCGCCTTGGCCAGCGCCATCTGGGAACAACCGGTCTGCACCACCAGCACATCGTTCTTGATCAGTTCCTTGACCAGTTCCACATGGGAGAAATCCTGTTTGGTTCGGGGGTTGGTACAGCCCACTACGCCGGCCGCCCCTCGGATCCTGCCATTTATGATATTATCATTGAGCGGTACATAACCACTGCGAAAGGAACCACCCAACATGTACTTTATGTACTCATTGGAAAATCCGTGGATACCGCGTGCTGTTTTTCGCGGGATCTCCACGGGTTTCTCCCTGTCCTTGAATCTGATTATGGCTTTGATGACGATCTCGTCTGTGCATTGCATCGGGTCCTTATGGTCCAGCTCGATATGGGTGGCTCCCTCGATTTTGGCCCGATAGTTGGTGGTGATGAATTCGGTTTGATAGCAACCCGCCACCTTGTGAAGATCCTGCTTGATGCACTGGATATCGACGGTCATTGCATCCACCGCTCCGGTGACCATTATAGCGTCGGTGGAGGAAAAGTTGCCGGCATGGGGAATGTTGTGACGACTCAGCACGTCCAGGCCGGAGCAGCACATGCCGACAAGGTTGATGCCCTTGGCACCGGCTTCGTACGCCATCTGCTTCAAAGACGGCGCCTCGACGGAGACCATCAGGGCTTCGAGCAGAATGGGCTCGTGTCCATGAACGATGATGTTGACATGGTCTTCTTTGAGCACCCCCATGTCCACTTCCACCTCCACCGGAGAAGGTGTGCCGAAGAGGATGTCGCTGATGTCGGTGGAAATCATCGAACCGCCCCAGCCATCGGCCAGCGCCGTGCGTGAGATCTGTTTGGTGATGTTTTCGTAATCCTGATCGACGCCCATGGTGGTCCTGTGCATCATTTCCATGACTTCGCGCATGGCGCCTCTGGGCACGATGCCTTCCTGCCGCCAGGATTCCAGGGTTTTCTTAGGGACGCGTTTCACCAGCGGGATTTCGCCTTCCACCTGGGTGTAGGTCCGCTCCAATTCCCTGTGGACGTCCTGGGCGATATCGTCAGTGGTACGGCCTTTTGTTTCTATTTCCAGAGATTGCGCCACCTCCCTGAGCTTGAGCGTATCCTTTATCTCGAAATCCTTCACCGTTTTGTCGATAACGCCGCGGAACAGCTCCAGCATTGCCATGCCATGGTCGGTATGGGCAGCGGTTCCAGCGGCGACCATCCGTCCAAAGTTTCTGGCTATTATGGTATCAATGGTCGCTCCGCATATACCGACCTTGGTATAGGGATCTTTGGTATTCATCCTGCATGGTCCCATGAAGCAGTGCTTACAGCAGGCTGATTCCGCGCCAATCGGACAAGGGCGCATATCGGCGGCACGGTCGAAGAACAGCTCGACCCCATCCTTTCGTGCCTTGGATATCATCTGCTGGGTTGTTTCACTGGACGTAATGTCCTCAGGTCGTATAAGTTCTCTGAGCTTTGTCATGATTTTTCCTTCCTCCAGGCCAAGATAGAATGGTATGCGCTTAGTCTGCGTTGATGTTGACTGCATTCCTTGCCGCTCACTCCTCTACCGGCTGCACAACAAACGCGCCGACCAGTAGCGTTCACTAAGCCAACCTAAAATAAGAAAAGTTTTTTTTTGCTATTGCTGTTATTCCCATCCTATATCAGACGCGAAGAATTAAAATTGACTTGGATCAAAAACGGCTCATTTGGTAATACGTGGTGCCTGTCTTGTGAATTATAAATGACAAAAAAAGAGACTTTCTCACATTTAAACATTTCCTTGTGTTCGGCTGGTTCATGTACAGTCGCGCCTGATAATCGAGATATCAGCGTGAGACGATTTATTTAAAAACAAAAAGCCCTTCCGGTTTCGGAAGGGCTTTTTGTTTTTTTAGCAGGTGACAGGAGCAATGCGCTCTTTACGACTCATAGGGATGCATCGTCCAGATGCCGCAGGGGAAGGTGTCGGCGCAGAAGCCGCAGCCGATGCATTTTTTGTCGTCTGAGATGTCCTCATAGGATACAGTGAAACCTGGCGATCCCACACCTTCGGGTCTCAGATCCTGTCTATCGGAGTCGCTTCTCAGACAATATGACTAATCGAGATCAGTTGCAATTTGAGGAGGATGATTTTGTATTGCGTTGTCCAGCATGGTATAAGCGTATATATGATTGTGTGCGAAGTGCCAGCAATAAAAAAAGGATAGGCCAGGAATAAACCGTGATAATTATCACTGGCTGCCTGACGTGGGGAACAGGGATTTCCTTCTCAGGAATGAAAAAATTGAGAATGTCTCTGTTGTTATCAAAGGATGAGCAGATAATCTGTTCCCTCCTGTTGTAACGGGAAATAACTTACTATGGATACAATGAAAATTTATATTGTTACACCCGTCTTCAACGACTGGTCTTCTTTTAAAAACCTGATAGAAAATATTGATCAGAGCTTAGGTCGGAGTGGATTTTCAGTGTCGATTATAGCAGTAGATGACGGCTCTTTTGAACAAATTGCCATAAAAAAAACAACTCCATCGGCATACATTTGTATAGAACGAATAGAAATCCTGCATCTTTCGAAAAACATGGGGCATCAACGGGCGATTGCCATCGGTCTGAGCTATGTTAAAAGTCTTGATAGTTCGGATATAACCATTGTTATGGATGCCGATGGAGAAGATCGCCCAGAGGATCTGTCCGCTCTTATTGCTGAACAACGTGGCTCCCAGAAGATCGTTTTTGCTAGGCGTGGGAAACGGCAAGAGGGGAAAATATTTCTTCTCTTTTATCACATCTACAAAATCCTGTTCTGGTTTCTCACCGGGAAGAGGATTGCCTTCGGCAATTATTGCTCTATACCGAAATGTCTATTAGGACGAGTTACACTCCTCCCTGAGTTATGGAATCATTTTGCCGTCGGAATTATGCGTTCAGGACTGCCACAAACCACATTGCTTCTGCCACGAGGAAACAGATACCATGGAAAAACAAAAATGAATTTTGTCTCTCTCGTCATGCATGGATTAAGTGCGATCTCGATTTATGCTGATATCCTAGCCATACGGATGATCCTGTTTACAGTGGGAACCATTCTGGCAACATGTATTGGTGGTCTTATTCTGCTATACATCAAGTATTTGACGGCGCTTGCTATTCCGGGATGGGCTACCAATGTGGCCATTGGATTATGCATGATTTTTTTTCAATCCTTCATACTCCTAATGTTGTCCGCAATTATCGTACTGAATTCGAGAAGCGGATATTTCGCAGTGCCGATCAAAATATACGAAGATTTCTTACTGGAAGTCGACATTTTTTATGTGCGAAATTAACTATATCGGAAAAGAGCTGGATATTTTTTCACATGCGGTAACCTGGAAAAAATATTTCAAGTGCTTTATATCTCCATACCTTGGGAACAATATACTGGAAGTCGGGGCCGGAATTGGGTCGGTAACAGAGGTCCTGCATACTGCAAACTGTCAAAAATGGACTTGTCTGGAACCGGATGCTCATCTTCTCCGGATTTTAAATAAAAAGATAGAAAACGGCATATTACCTGGCAACTGTCAAACAATATTGGGAATAATTAGCGATATAGACAGAGATGAGTTATTTGATTCCGTCCTTTATATAGATGTCCTTGAACACATCAAGAACGATAGAGATGAAGCGACTCATGCAGCGGGTCGATTGATTACAGGAGGAAAACTTATAGTTTTGTCGCCTGCACACCAATTTTTGTACACAAGCTTCGACCGAGCTATTAGGCATTACCGGCGGTACACAAAGACATCCTTACAGGCCATAACACCGTCGGGATGCAGTCTCGAAAGAATTTTGTATCTCGACTCCATGGGATTATTCCTATCACTCGGCAACCGGTTGATCATGAAGCAATCAATTCCGACTGATAGACAAATAAAATTCTGGAGTACGTATATCGTACCGATTTCGAAAATATTCGATCCTCTTCTAGGCTACAGAATCGGAAAATCAATACTTGCAATTTGGGAAAAAAAATGAGCAGGAGATGGATTGCAATTCTGTCTCTTATTCTTGTAGCGTTTAGCTATATCTCGTTTATTATCGTTTATGCGAATGCGAGTTACCCTTTGGTGGGACATGATTTCAGATACTTCATACCACGATTGCTGGATACATTTCTCCATTACAAAGTAAACGGGTTTTCGATACAGTGGTATACTCCTTCATTTGGCGGTGGGCTACCGGCCTATCCGAACCCGCAGGACACCCAATTCACCCTGCCGCAACTCCTGATGTTTTTTATCCCTCCATGGACCGCTGTGCTCACAGGAGACGCAATTTATATTTTGATAGGATTCTGGAGCTCCTATTATTTTTTTAACCGGATCCTGGAATTCTCGCCTTATGCAAGTTCGATTGGTTCAATCCTGTTTAATGTTAATGGGTTTGTTTTCTCACATATACTTGTCGGACACCTGGGATATCAAGCCTTCCCTTTATTCCCGCTTATCCTCATCGCCCTCACTTCATCAACTCTCCAACCTTTTACAAGAGGGGTACTTGCCTCATTGGTGATCGCTGTTCAGGTGCATTGTGGAGGTTTTTATGTACTTGTTATTTATCTCTTATCCTGTTTAATGATTTTCCCTTTTTTGATGCTAGTAAGACCAGGAATTTTTCCTCCTCGAAAGCTTGTCTCATGTATTCTCTGGGGCATTCTTTTAACCACTGTATTGACCGGCTCGAAGATTTGTGCCTCCCTTTCTTTCTTGAAAATTTGCCCACGTATTGTACACGATCTGTATAATGTCAGTCTTCTACAAGGTATATTCGGTATCTTTCTTCAATTCATTCTCATATCGTATCTTTTAAGAATAGCAATGCTTTCGAAGTTCTCAATAATCAGTCATGAGATATTCAGATATAAATTCATGACGGGAGCAGCATACGGGCTCTGGGAGTTTGATATGAGTCAACCCCTATCTTTCTTTATCCTCTTCGTCATGGTGGCCTTTTCTCTACCAAAGCTCTTGCGGCGAGTCTCAGTGCCTACAAAAAAAAACCTTGCCTTGTTGATATTACTGGGAATTGCAATATGGATCACTTTGGAACTCCGTCTTGCGGACGGATGGGTTTACATCAATATACTTTCCAAATTACCTGTTTTACGGTCACTTCACGTCAATCTGCGCTATTCTGCAGCATTTATTTTCCCTTTCGCACTCATGGGGGCATTTTGTTTTAAATATCTGGAAAACAGGATTCACAAGGGCACGACATTATTTTTCCTTTTTATATCTCTTCTGTCCCTTGTCCATTTAACAAATTACAGGTCGTTGGATATTAAGCAGGTATATGCATATAAGTATGATATAAGAAAAAGTTTTCTTATATATAAGGATATTGCCAAAGGGAAAATATTTCCGATCGATCTCATATCGAAAATTTCCGATACCATGGCGATAAAAAACCATGCAAGCAGTGCGGAGCCATATGAGCCAATATTCGGTTATGAATTGGAAAACTTTAAGCCGTTGACTCATGGAGGTCCCGTCTGGGATCAGAATCATGGCTATTTCAACATGACGAATCCCGCAAGTCTTGTTTTCCCAAAACAAAACGGTTTGTTTCCTTTCGAGCGCATTAAAACTAGCGAACCCGGTATGCTGGACAATTTCATACAGCATAAGCAACCAGACTGGAAACAACCTTTTCTCCAGAAGGTCCTGGATTTTCTGATGCTTTCATCTTTCATCCTTCTCCCGATTCTGGTATTCGGACTTGTCTGCAGACGTTTCGCAATTTCTCTATGGAGAGGCGATAAGGCTCAATGAATTCAGAGAATCCGATACCTGGTTTGTGTTGACTCTGGATGATGGATGCTCGTCTTTTAAGTCTTTATAAGGGAGCCTTTTGCATAAGGAGGATTTAATTTTGAGCATAACGCGGAGTTTGGGAGAAAAGATCTTTTTGCAAGTGACTCAAGGGATAATAATGTTTAAACATTATCAGCCGGTTAACAGAAGCAAACATAATTGAACTTGAATATCAAGAGCTTATCATGAGAGAGAAGTCTTTTCTCAAACAAAAAGCCCTTCCGGTTTCGGAAGGGCTTTTTGTTTTTTTAGCAGGTGACAGGAGAAATGCGCTCTTTACGACTCATAGGGATGCATCGTCCAGATGCCGCAGGGGCAGGTGTCGGCGCAGAAGCCGCAGCCGATGCATTTCTTGTCGTCTGAGATGTACTCATAGGATACAGTGAAACCTGCCGATTCCACGCCCTCAGGTCTTAGATCCTGTCTTGAGATGGCGCCGGTGGGGCAGATAGTCTCACAGAGATGGCAATCGCGGCAGGAGGCGCAGGACAAACAACGGTCGGCCTGGCTGGCCGGACTGTGATCGTCTTGCAGCGGCATGTAGTGGGTGATGGTCAGGGCCTGTTGCGGAATCAGCTGTTTGGTAAACGGCTTCCAGTCCACACCTTGAAACTGGGCCAGAATGAATTCGGCCGCCGTCTTGCCGGCGCCCAGGGCATGGGTGGCCAGGCCTGGTTTCTCCACATCACCGATGGCCAGCACTTTTTTGTCGCTTGTCAGATGCGCTTTGTCGGTCTTGACCCAGGCGGCTCCACCAACGGTAACGGTGTCGACGCTGGCAGGCAAAAACGGCAGGGCCGGGACATCGCCGATGGAGATGATGACGGTCTGGGCCGGTATCAGCTCACCGCTGTCGGTAATAAGCCCCTTTGCGGTCACCTCTTTGGTGACGACGGGCCAGCGGAATGTTGCACCCAGAGCCTCGGCGTTTTCCTTCTCCTTGCCGAAGGCCAGCGGCTTCTGAATATCAACCAGGGTCACTGACTCAGCTCCCAGTTGATAGGCCTCGAAGGCTACATCGCAGCCGACGTTGCCGGCGCCGATAACGACAACTTTTTTGCCCACAGAGGGCGGTGTGTCGCTCTTGGCGCTCTTCAAGAAGTCAAGAGCTGCAATGACCCGCTCATGGCCGGGGAACTGGAGACGCCTGGGGGCATGGGTGCCGACGGCAACAACCACGTAATCGAATTCTTTCTTCAGCTTGGTGAATTTCTCTTTATTCATGTCCACGCCGAGATTGACGTGGATGTTGGACAGGGAGAGAAAACGTGCAATCTCTTGGTCCCAGATGGCCTGGGGCAGACGTTCCCAAGGGATGACCTGAGAGAGCTTGCCGCCTATCTTTTTGTCTTTTTCAAACATATGAACTTCGACCCCGGCGAGGGCCAGCTGCCAGGCGGCGTTCATACCCCCCGGGCCGGCGCCGATAATCGCTACTTTCTTCCCTATGGATTCAGCCGGTTCCGGGGCGGCAAAGTGACTCACAGCGCGGCCCAAGACCCGGACATCGATAGGATCGTCCACACCCTGCCTCGAACAGTTTTCAACACAGAGATTGGGACAGATAGCGCCACAGACGACAGCGGGCAGCGGCGTGTAGCGCAGGATCATCTCATAGGCCTCGTCGCTGCGGCCGTCTCTAATCAACCTCAATCGATCCACTGTCGGGATATGAACCGGGCAGTAGAAGGTACAAGGGGCAGCCGATTCGCAGTTGGCCCAATAAGGCCGGTTACGCCGCAGTTCCCCGGTGACAATGGCGTCAATGGGACTGCGGTCAAGACCAGGGGCGAGATCACGCAACGGGTCGCCGCCGCCGAATGCGCCTTTCCAGAAGTTTTCCCGGAATTCGGCCATGGGCATGGGGCCGGAGAACATCAGAGCCCGCTCCTGCGGGGTGATGGCTACAAGTACCTGCCATTCTTCGCGAACGGTGAGAGTTGAAAGTAGTTCGGGCATTCCGATTCTTTCAAGATACCTTTCCATCCGCTCCATCAACCACTGCCACTGCTCATCATTCGGCTTGTCCAGGCGGGCGCTGGTTTTCGGGTAGGAGTCGTCAATCTTGCCGCGAAAGTAAATAAAACCGCCCACCATGCCGACACAGGGACGGTAGCCCAACACATTGTCGGGATTTTTCGGGTCAATGCCGCAGACGACGGCAATACCGCCACAGTTGAATTCGGCAAAGGAGTCTCCGGTAGAACCCAGGACCCAGAGTTCGGGTTTCGTATAGTCGGGATTCCATTTGGTCATGGTCAGGCCGCGGGCACCGATTGAGCCCTTGATGTAGACCTTGCCCATGGCCATGGCATTGCAGGCGCCATTGGTTGCATTGCCCAACACGGTGATCTCGGCGCCGATATTGAGATACCCCACATCATCGGAGGTTGCGCCGTGGCAGACGATGGTTGTGCCCGGCAAACCCATGCAGCCCAGACGTTGTCCGCTGGGACCTTTTACCTCGATATGAAGCCCGTCCGGCCTCTGAAGCCTGATACCTATATTATGCTGACCATAGGACTCGAGGACGACATGAGAGGACTCCTCTGCCGCCTTGCGTACCATTTTCTCGAAATCCATGGAAGTAATTCGCTGGCCCTGTTCGTCGCGGCCTTTTACAACTATCATAGTCACAAAGAACTCCTTCTCTAAAAGAGCAGCTCACAGCCGGGCCGGCAAGCACCGGTCCGGCCTGTTGGTTTAGTGGAGTAATGATTGCGTCGTTTCATAACGAGTCCCAATCAGCAGACATACTTGATCTGCAGCCTGTCGGCCGCGGCCTTGTCGGCTATGCCTAGGGCATCGGACATGCCGATAGGCAGACTCTGGGAGCGACCCAGGGGTGCCATGATCTTTTTCACCTCGGTATGGATGGACATAAACGTCTCGGCCACCCGTTCTGCCACCAGATCGGGGTCCAGACGCCGATAGAGTTTCGGGTTCTGGCTGGTGATGCCTTTGGGACAGATACCGAGGTTGCAGACATTGCACCGGTTCTTCTCGTTGCCAAGACACCCGGCGGTCGCTTGCATAATATATTTGCCGATATGGACTCCCGAGGCGCCAAGCATAACAAGCGCCATGCCGTTTTGGGCCACATTGCCGTTCTTGCCAATGCCGCCAGCGGCAAAAATCGGTATCTCGTTCTGTTTGCCCTGGGCCGCTAGATCGAGATAGCATTCCCGGACGTTGGAGGCGATGGGGTGGCCGGTGGCGTCCATGGATACGTTGTAGGCGGCACCGGTGCCGCCGTCTATACCGTCGATGACCAGACCACCGGCATACGGATTGCGCACCAGGTTGTTCAAGACCGATTTCGACGAGGTGGAGGCAGAGATCTTTGGATAGACCGGCACTCGGTGGCTGAAGGCCATGGACAGGGTCTGGATCATCTTCATAACGCTTTCCTCAATGGAATACAGCGTTTGATGGACCGGCGGCGACGGCAGGTCGACTCCCTCCGGGACACCGCGCAGACGGGCTATCAGCTTGGAGACCTTGAACCACATCAAGAGACCGCCGTCTCCCGGTTTTGCTCCCTGACCGTATTTGATCTCGATGGCGGCCGGATCGCACTGCATATCCGGGATAGCGCGGATGATCTCGTCCCAGCCGAAATAGCCAGAAGCGATCTGCAGGATCAGATATTTCAAGTACGGGCTTTTTAATACCCAGGGCGGGCAGCCGCCTTCACCGGTACACATGACCACCGGGAGGCCCAGGACTTCGTTGCAGTAAGCGACTCCCTGCAACAAACCGAGCCACATATTGGGTGACAGTGCCCCAAAGGACATGGAGCCGATAATGAAGGGGAAGATCTGCCGGGTAGGCGGAATCCAACCACCGCTCACGGTTCTCTTTAAAAATTCTTCGGGAGAGAGAACCCGACCAAGGGTGGTGGTAACGGTAAACTCATGCCGTCCGGCATCCAGCGCCGGATCGGTGAGCATGGAAATACGATCAAACAGGATCTGATCGAGCATATTCGGGCCTGCGACATTCCTCCGTCCACCGCGTTTGCGTGGTTCTCCCTTCTGGTTGTGGAAGAACTGGGAGCGGTGCTCGTTGTCATTGGGAACCGGGCCGATGGCCTCGTTCGGGCAGACCATGGCGCACATGCCGCAGCCGATACAGGCGTTGTCCATGGTGGTCCGCTGGCGGATACCGACAAAGGTCCTGTACTCGTTTCCCCTGTTTTTGTTCAAGATATCGAGTTTCGGCATCCTCTGGCGGCGGTGAGCCAGGTAGATGGCGTTTTTCGGGCAGACCGCAGTGCATTGCCCGCAGAGGGTACATCTGTCCTCTCGGTGTTCTACGATCCATGGAAAATCGCTGTAGGTCAGGCTGCTAGGGGTAACGGATACGGATCGTACTGAGACCATATTGATAATTCCTTTCTATCTGGTGGAATGATGATTGTATGTTCGCGCATGGGTTGGAAATCATAGATAGGATCCCGGTCGGGAACCATGGCATCGACCCCGCACATCTCGGAGGCTATGGCCCACTGACCGGGCCTGCCGCCTACGATGGCCGGCCGTAGCTTTTTGTGGTCCATGACCAACAGACTGGTCTCATCGGGCAGGGTGCCGATTACGGCATTGGGCCCATCAATGATCAGGCGCCGGCAGGCGTTGCGCAGTCCCATGAGAAACTGGCCCTGCGGGTGGTTGTCCAACTCATCGGGCTTTAAAGGAGTGATGATGTGTTTAAAGGCTTGCAGAGGCAGTTTGAGCTTGTTCAAAGTGTAATGGAGAATATGGGTAAATACCTCGGAATCGCTCTGATATCCCATGTAGCCGGGAAATGCCTTGCCCAGCAACCAGTCGCGAATCGGGACGAAGGCTGTATTCTCGCCATTGGTCATAGTCGAGATCCCCTGGAGGAAAAAGGGATGACAGGCATAGAGGTTGATGCCGTAATTGGTGTTCTGCCTTCCCTGAGCCATGCAGATGCGGGATTTGATCTGGCCGTCATGCAGGCAGAGGATGTTGCCGACCTCCAGAGGCCACCCGACCTCCTTAATCATCATGACATCGGGCCAGAACGAAAAGACCGTGAGATCACCGCTGTGTTTTTCACCGTCCATGCGCAGGGCCAGCCGTGTGAGCATTAGCTCCTCGTCTTTTTCCTCTTGGGTGGCGCCTGAGAAACGGTCGGGCATCCGGTAGGCCCGGACGAAATAGCGGTACCGGTCCTTGGCCTGGATCAGGTCCCGGCGCATGTGAAATTTATGGTCATATTTTAGCTCATAACCTCGATTTTCCATGAAATTGTCAAGACGATGCCAAGACTTTTCATTATGGGCAATACCTGAAAGAATCGGAAATTTCGGGTTGTATTTAAAATCCTCGAATTCCATGCCCCTGAGAAGAATGCCTAAGCCGGAGCCGTCATAGCCTTCCTTCATGGCTTCCATGGCTGTCAGAACCTCGTAGGGCGAGAAAGGTTCATTGGCTGTTTTCAGGGCTAAACGACACATGTCTTTCTCCTGAGTAAGTAGTTATAGCTGCCTAAAAGGCAGGTCCTTCAGCAGAGAAACCCTTTAAGGAATCCGCTGCCTCATTTCTCGCTGAAAAAGCCTCTTTCCTTACGGTTCAATTGGGGAAATCGCGTTTGCCGACTTTCGTTTTCCGTGGCAGGAGGTTTTTCGTTTTATCGCAATTTTGTAATATTTATATTCAGAGGAATGACAATGATGACAATATTGCGATGGACCTGAACTATTACTCGGAAGGTAGTGAAAAGTCAAGAGAGATTCAGAAAAGTGACCTGTGTTCGCAAAGATGCTATTGGATTGAAGAAGATCTGCCGAAAAGAAGGAAGAAACATTACTTACAGTTTGGGTCGAGTTTCTAAGGCAGGGGGAGGAAATCAATGGGGGGAGGAAAGAAACATCGGAGAGATCTTGTCGAAACGGGCGCGGCCCGGAGGTGCCGGGATGGGGCTCTTTCCCATAGAGGCCGCAGACCGACCGGGGCGGGCGTGGTTAAACAGGCCGGCGGAGCAATGTATGCGGTTATCACCCAGGTGGTGGCGGAGATAATCGGCCGGCGTGTCATTCTTCATGAATTGCTTGGAGCTGCCGATTTCGCCTCGATCTATGCCGGCAAAGAGGGAGGCCGGCCATTGTGGAGGTACCGGTATGATTCAGAGAGACCGTTTGGCATAACCCTTTTATCTCATGAGCTGCGGTACGGCAAACGGCAGCTGACCATTTTTTCCGATGGATATTTGGAGCTTGCCCAAGGCAGAGGGCTTCCCCTCCTGATGGAGGTATGCGTGGATAAAGACGGTGTCTCGCAGTCGGGTGCTGCTGTTCGGAAGGAAGAGAAGAAGACTCTTGCTTTCAGCTTTGATTTCGGCCCTGCGACATTTTTTGAAACAGCCTTTTCTTTCGATATAATAAAAGAGGTTGGACCTTACGGACTTACGGGATGTGGGTTCGTTGGTTTCCCCGATTGGAGGGGTTGATTCGGTTTTCTTGTGACCATTACACCAGTACTGGTCTCTGAAATCGTAAACTGAAGCTTTTTTGCAAGATCAGTTAAGACCGCAGCACGTTCTTATCAACAGCCGCCTCAACTCGTGAGAAACCCTAGGGATACTGAATTTCTCATGAGTTGAGGTGGTTTTATTATTTAAGAATCTTGCCAATATTTTTGACGTCGTCGACCTGTTGTTTAACCTCGGCCATTTCCTTGACGCCGGGAATATCCTCGACTTCTTTCAGGCCTTTTTTAAAGGAAGTGATTGCCTTGCCGAGACCTTCGCCGACTTCGGGGAGTTTCTTGCCGCCGAAGACCAGAAAGGCGATAACAAGGATAACGATGAGTTCAGGTGTTCCAAGTCCAAACATTGCATGCCTCGTGATGTGAGAGAATGTAGGTGTAAATTAACCGATCAGGACGCGGAGTCCGATTTGCTGTCGTTGTCGATCTTTTTAGTATCGTCGCTCTTTGTGGCCTCCTTGAAGTTCTTGATTCCCTTACCGATACCGGCACCGATCTCGGGCAACTTGCCGGCGCCGAAAATTATAACGACAATAACCAGAATAACAAGGAGTTCCGGCATTCCAAGTCCAAACATAACACACCTCGAAGCAAAAGTTCTTAATACGAATAAGGTGGCTGCAATACCGTATCGCAGGCCTATTAAACCGAATAATTGCAGCAGGGCAACCTGCCGGAATGTCTGAACTTCTCACGCCTTGGCGAATTGCATGAGGACGAATATACCTCAGTGTTCATGAAAACTTCAGGCTATGGTCGAATGTAGAACAGTAACCTGAGAAAGTCAAGACTTACAAGGGACGGGGTGAAAATCAGCGCCCGCCTTTCTTGTTGTGTTTCCGGATGTCATGGCCGATTTCCTCCATCTTGGCCAGTACCGCCTCTTCATTGATGGTCAGAAGCCGTCTGTTATGCATCAGCTGGCGGCCGTTGATGAAAGAATGAATGACATCGGCTCCCCTGGCGGCATATACCAGGTGGGAGGGGATGTTGTAGAGGGGAATCAGATGAGGTTGGTGCAGGTCAAGGACGATGACATCGGCCTTTTTGCCGGCGACAAGCGTGCCGATTTTATCTGCCGCCAGAAGGGCTGTTGCCCCTCCATGGGTTGCAGCATGTAAGGTTGTTTCCGCATCCATAACCGTGGGGTCCATGGAGGCGACCTTGTGCACCTTGGCCACACTGTTCATCTCCGAGAACATGTCCACATCGTTGTTGCTGGCACTGCCGTCAGTGCCTAAAGACAAAGTGATTCCGCTGTTGAGCATCTTGACAACCGGCGCCACTCCTGAAGCCAGCTTCATATTTGATTCCAGACAATGAGCGACTTTGACCTTATGGGCTGCCATCAAGGCGATGTCTTCATTTTCCAACACCACGCAGTGATCGGCAAGGACCCGCTCGTTTAAGAGACCGAGATTATTAAGGTGCTCAACCGGAGAGCATCCGTATCTTTCCCGGCAGGTGGCTATCTCCGATTCGGTTTCCGAGAGATGGATCACAAAAAGGCTCTCCTCTCCACCTGCCATCTCACCCAGACGGCTTAAAAGGTCGGGCGAGCAGGTATAGACGCTGTGAGGGTCGCAGGTGACCGTGATCAGAGGGTGATTACGGTACTGTTCGAACATGTCGCGGACATAATCAAAACCGTTTGCCGGCTCCCCGTAATTGGGAGAAGGAAAATCGTAGAGAACCTCGCCGACCCAGGTCCGCATGCCTGCCGCATCCGCGGCCCTTGCCACTTCCATGGCAAAGAGATACATGTCGCAGAAGCTTGTTGTGCCCGATTTTATCATCTCGGCCATGGACAGCATGGTGGCGTGATATACCCAATCCCCCGTCAGTTTGGCCTCAATGGGAAAGATATGCTCCTGCAGCCAGGTCATGAGTGGCAGATCGTCAGCCAGACCGCGAAAACAGGTCATGGCGGCATGGGTATGAGTGTTGATCAGTCCCGGCATAATGAGGCCATGCGGCTCATGGAGACGTTTAACATCGGGGTAGCGCCGAACAAGCTCTTCGGTCGATGCGACATCCGCAATAGTGTCGCCTGCAATGGCCATTCCAGCATCTTTTAAGAGTCCTGTCTGGTTGGAGGCGGGGAGAAGATAACGGCCCGTAAGAAGAAGATCGATGGGTTGAGCTGGTGGGGTCATGATTTAAAATCCTTTAAAGGAGCCGGGAGTTGGCCCGGATTTCTCATCAGTTCAGGATGCGTCAGGTGCGAAGTTATTGGTAATGAACTATTGTAAGCCAAGTTCATTGCCAAAATACTGAAGAAGATGGTGCGGCCTGGACTGATCTTTGGTGAACATTGTGTGAATTTGATAACATAAGAGTTTGTTCGAAAAGACTTGTCCTGCCTGGAGTGAAGAAAAATTGGCACAGTTTTCATGAGAAATCCGAGCTGGAAGAACGGGAAAACAACCTCGGGTAGCCGATGCAGGACTAGGCTTGAAGCAAACACCGTCAATAAAATCTGGACTGGTGGTGCGCCCACACCTAGGGTCTTCCCGGGTCTCATGTATTCTCTTGGAGTCTTTTCGTGATCTCGAAAATCAGTTGTTCAAGACGTGGGGTGGCCTGGGAAGCTGTCTGTATGACATCCTCCAGCGTGACCGGTTTGGGATTGCCCGGATCATTGACGTTGGCAATGACCGAAAGACCGAGCACTAAAAGGCCTCCATGCAAGGCCACCAGAACCTCAGGGACCGATGACATCCCAACGGCATCGGCTCCGCAATCCCGCAGCCAACGGGTTTCAGCCGGAGTCTCCAGACTCGGCCCGGGAATACAGACATAGACCCCTGTTACGACCCCTTTCATACCAAGGTGCTGGGCGCTATCCAGGGCAATCTTCATCAGCCCCGGATCGTAGGGACAGGAGAGGTCGGGAAATCGGGGACCCCAGCTTTCGACGTTTTCTCCCCGCAGAGGATTTTCGCCCAGGAAATTCAGGTGATCTCTTATCACCATAATGGAGCCGGCGGCAAACAACGGGTTAAGACCTCCGGCGGCATTGGTGATAAGAAGGGTTTTGGCCCCCAGTAGTGTGAGGACTCTAATGGGAAAGGTGACTTCTTTAGTCGAATATCCCTCGTAGTAATGGAATCTTCCCTGCAGGACCGCCACAGGATGGTCGTGCAGGTAGCCGAGGAGAAGGTTGCCGCTGTGGCCGGCCACCGTCGATTGCGGAAAGTGGGGGATGTCGGCGTAAGGGATGATATGTACGGAGTTTACCTGCTCCGCCACAGTACCCAGTCCGGTCCCCAATTGGAAGATAGTCTGTGGGGAAAAGGCGTATCTGTCACGGAGAAACGCTGCGCATTCCTCAACCTGGTTTCGGTATCTGTTTACATCTCCAGCCATGCTCAACGCCTATGCGTGCCCTAACTAATTGAAAACTGTATTTATTGAGTTTGATTTATTTCTTGTTTAAGGTATGCTTCTCCAGCCTTCAGCCTAAACCCTTCACTTGCAAATGGCGTGTTTCTTGACATAGGCCTTGATCAATTTGCTGTCGGCATCCATCAGTTCGCAGCGCGACTCTTTTTCCATAATGCCGGCCAAGACCTCCGGCATCGGCGGCGCTTGGCCGGTTGCTTTCTCCACGGCTGCCGGAAATTTGGCAGGATGGGCCGTGGCCAGGCAGATCATTGGGACATTTTTCTTTACATTGGAAAGTCCGGCATAGACTCCCACAGCCGTATGTGGGTCAAGGATGTAGTCGTGCTCTTTGTAAAATTCGGAAATAGTTTGCAGGACTTCATCTTCACTGACACTTTTAGCGGAAAAGTCGCGCCGTATCTGGTCCTGATAGCCCGACAGGTCCAGGCGTCCCGTGGCGGCAAATTCCTCCATGGCCTCTTTGGTCCGTTTCGGTTCTTTGTCCAGAAGAAAATAGAGATACCGCTCGAAATTGGAGGCAGCCTGGATATCCATGGATGGGCTGGTGGTGGCGATGACCTCTCCCAGGGAATAGTCTCCCTTGTTGACGAAGCGGGACAGAATGTCGTTGCCGTTGGTTGCCAGTACCAGGTTGCGGATCATTCCTTCCGGCAGTATTTGCTTGGCGACATATCCGGCGAAGATATCACCGAAGTTCCCCGTAGGAACGGCAAAGTCGAAGGACCGGTCCTTTTCGTCCACCATGATATGCAGTCCTGCATAGATGTAATAGACCACCTGAGCAAGGATGCGAGCCCAGTTGATGGAGTTGATGGCCCCTAGATTCTGCGCTGTTTTGAAGTCGATATCGTTGAAGATGGATTTGACAATGGCCTGCCCGTCATCGAAGGTCCCTCGGATGGCAATGTTGAAGACGTTGCTGTCCGTGACAGTGGTCATCTGTTTTTCCTGGACCGGGCTAACCCGTTGATGCGGGTGGAGGATAAAGATGTTGATCTTCTTTTTGCCGCGGACCCCATAAATAGCGGCACTGCCTGTGTCACCGGAAGTGGCGCCCAAAATGTTCATGGCCCCGTCGGACTTTTCCAGCAGATACTCAAAGAGATTGCCTAAGAATTGTAAGGCCACATCCTTGAAGGCAAAGGTGGGTCCATGAAAGAGTTCCAGGATATGCAGATTGCCGTGATGAACGAGCGGTGTGACCTCTTTTGCCTGGAATCCGGCATAGGACCTGTTAATCAAATCACGCAGGTCACTGTCGGGGATGTCGTCGATGAAGCGCGACATTACTTCGAAGGCCAATTCCTGGTAGGTAAGGTTTTGCCAGGAGTTGACGGTGTTGTTGCCGATTCTGGGTATGGTCCGTGGCAGGAGAAGTCCCCCGTCGGTTGCCAGTCCCATCAACACGGCCTGGGTAAACGGGATCGGATTTATCCCCCCTCGTGTGCTCAAATATTGCATAACGTTACACTATTGAAGGTTATTGATATGCGTCTTTGAAAGAATAACCGATGATCGAGAATCATATCCCATTGGGATCAATCCGGCGGGCATCGTGCCAAAGACCTTCCAGATTATAAAACGTTCTCTGCTCATAATAAAAGATGTGGATAACGACATCGTCGAAGTCTAGCAGCACCCAGGTGCCTTCCTGCAGACCTTCGGCCCGTGATGCTTTGATCCTTTTTGACCGGAATTCGCCTTCGATGGCCTCGGCAAGCCCTTGGACATGCCGGGTGGATCTGCCGTTCATAATGACGAAATAGTCGGTGAAGGAGGAAATCCCCTGGACGTCAAGGATAACAAGATCTTCCGCTTTGGCATCGAGCGCGATTTTGGCACAGGCTTTTGCCAGCTCCAAACCGTCTTTGGATTGATGTGTCTTTTTGATTTTTTTCATATTGTATATTGTTGCAGAACCTTAGCTGTTCTGTGAATTTTTTCTGGTCTTTCGTGGAGGAAAATCAAAACTGATTTTACCATTCTTTCCCAGAAGAAGAAAGGCATCAAATGGTTTCTTTTTTTTAGAAATGAATCCTTTGATTAACTCCGTTTTCCCTTTTTCGAGGAGCTGGGAGATATGGGCGGGGGTGATGGGCTTGGAGAGAATGAGCTTGCTGATTTTTAGTCCCTTGGCCTCGTCTCCCAGGAGGGCCGACTCCGACATGTAGACGGACGGTGTGTCGAAGACGGGAGTTTTGTCGATGGGCGAAAGGCCCAAGGAGGGAGATTTTTTGATATCATCTATATTGAGATCGCTTGTGGTATCAGCGAAAATAAATTCGACCTTGCCGTTTTTCATCATGATGGATGCGGTAAACGTCTTGCCCTTTTTTGATCTGAAATCATTGAACGGCCCTAATGTTTCTCCCTTTAACAGGGAGGCGATCTCCTGCGGGTTCATGACCCTGCCGCCCAGAATTTTCCGGACTTTGATCTTCCCGTCTTCGGAGACATAGGCAGTTGCCGAATCATAGAAACGGACACCGTCTACAGGACTAAACGATGCCTCTTTGCGCTTTTTGTCACTTTCAAAATTCTGAACCTGCTTGGTTATATGGCAGGTCAACTCACGAATTTCCTGCATAAACCTCTCACGCGTAAACTCGCCTCGTAAGATCTGGTTGAGTTTGTACTCCCATTCCCCCGTCATTTCAGGCGAAGCGAGAACGTCGATGTTCATCGCCTCAAGCAGGGCCAGAAGCTCAAAGGCCTTGCCGGTGGGGGTAAGCTCTTTGCCTTCTCTGACTACATATTTCTCGTTGATCAGCTTTTCAATTATTGCAGCCCGGGTGGCCGGGGTTCCCAGACCACGGTCCTTCATGGCGCCTGCAAGCTCTTCGTCTTCAACCAGCTTGTCGGAATTTTCCATGGCCGAGAGGAGAGTCGCCTCGTTGTACCGAGGAGGTGGGGTTGTCTCTGCCTCCTCCTTATCTACCTTTCGGCAATTCACCTGTGTGCCCTCCCGGATAGGGGTCAATTCCTTATCCTCGTCTTGAGTTTTGCCGTAGATGACTTTCCAGCCGGGATCGGTCATGATTTTTCCTTCTGTGAGGAAGGCCTCCCCGGCAACGGTTGAGATCCTTCGGGTGAGAAAAAACAGTGCCGGAGGAAAGAAGACTGCCAAAAAGCGCTGAACGACCATGCGATAAATCTTTAACTCGGCCTCCGACAGGGCGGCAGGCAGCTTGTTGGTGGGGATGATGGCATGATGATCCGACACTTTGAGATTATTGAAGATCCGTTTGTCTGGACAGACATATTTTTTACTCAAGGCGATTTCAGCAAATTGACCAAATTGCCAAGCCTTCTGGGTGATCAATGACTGTTTGACCGTGTTGATATAGTCCTCGGGGAGGTGGCGGCTGTCCGTCCTCGGATAGGTGAGCACCTTGTGTTTTTCATACAGGGCCTGGGCGATAGAAAGGGTGTTTTTGGCCGAGAAACCGAAGCGTGAATTTGCCTCACGCTGCAGTGAAGTGAGGTCATAGAGCTGCGGGGACCGTTGACTCGATTTCTTGTTTGCATCCTCGACCGTTGCAGGCTGTCCTGTACATTGAGTGACGATTCGATCAGCCTTGGCCGGATCCCAGATTCTATCCTCTTTGCCTTCGGGCTCCTTTGGGTTCTTGGTAAAGGACGGATCGATCCATTTCCCCTGGTAAGTCCCTTCCGGATAAGAAAAATCGGCAGTCAATGTACAATACGGGCGGGGAACAAAGTCCAGACGGGTACGCTCCCGTTTGACCAAGAGAGACAAGGTCGGTGTCTGGACCCTGCCGCAGGGGGTGAGAAAAAAGCCGCCGCGGCGGGAATTGTAACCGGTAAGCGCCCTGGTTGCATTAATGCCTATTAACCAGTCGGATTCCGATCGGCATAAGGCTGTGTCCTCCAAGGCCGTCATTTCCGAATTGTCGCGAAGGTGATCGAAACCGTTCTTTATGGATTCATTGGTCATCGACTGCAGCCAGAGGCGGCGCAGAGACTTCTTGGCCAGTAGCTTCCTCCCGACATACATCATGATATATTTGAATATCAATTCTCCTTCACGGCCAGCATCGCAGGCGTTGATTATCTCTTTGACATCTTTGCGCCGAATAAGCTTCTCCAGGGCGTTGAGCTGGCTTTTGGTTCCCGGCAGGCCTTTTAGCGGAAAAGACTGAGGAAGTATCGGCAGGTTTTCCATTTGCCATTTCTGATACTTTTGGTCAATTTCTTCAGGATAACAAATAGATACAAGATGTCCAACAGCGTAGGAGACGATGTAGTTCTCTCCCTCGTAGTGGGTTTTGCTCTTGGTAAACCTACCGGGCAGCACTTTAACAAGATCAGCAGCCACGCTAGGCTTTTCAGCTATAATTAAAATCTTATCAGTCATATGACGCTGTGAATCCACGCGTTTTTTATGTAAAAAGGTCAAATAATCGTTAAAGCCGGTTAGGACCGTAGGGTAATACGATAAATCAGTTGGTTGCAGCTCTCAACCGTCAGTAGGCATATTTTCTGCTGCCATGAAAAATCGTTGACCTCGTAAAATCCCGGAAAAGTTGCTGAGTAATACGATAAACCAATACGTTATGATTCTAAACTGTCAGTTCGTACGATTTTTACCAAGCAGACAAAATTGCCAGTTGTTGTAAAAGCCAGTGTCTTGTTTGTCAATCGTATTTTTACTCATTACCAAACATTTTTGGGTAGTATAACATCTCTATCTGGGTTGTTACCTATTGCTTTTGTGTAAATTTATCAAATAGATATAAAGTTTGCTGGATCCGGGTGGCTTCGCAGTATTTCATACCGCGAAAAAATGCCCGACCGGAATTTGATTCTCGTGAACTGCCATATCTCCTGGATTGGGGCAAAATAGTAGGGTGGAATTTTGAGCCTGCGACGGAGAAGAAGTCGAGAAGACAATTGGTTACTTCCTCCTTGACAAACGTATCCTTCTGTGGTTATGTGCCTCAGTTGTAATGGATTTATTGTGCGGGCATAGCTCAGTTGGTAGAGCGCAAGCTTCCCAAGCTTGAAGTCGCGAGTTCGAGCCTCGTTGCCCGCTCCATCCGGGTTCGACCAGATGTTTCACCGGAAGATTTGCCAAGGGGATTTTCGGTATACCTCCTGTGTTTTTGTTGCGGGCAGGCTTTAGAAAGTGGGCTATGCCCGCTTTTTTTTATGTCCTTTCAATTATACTGGTGGAAATATCCGGAAGAGGCCGGGAAATGTTAAATACGAGCGGATCTGTGTTGATTTTGGATCAAGAGTGCGCGGATGAATGATCTGGTTGTGCAAAAGGTTCGTGCCTTTGCCGAAGAACTGCTCCCTTCCCTGGGATTGGAGTTGTTTGATGTCCAATTCCGCAGGGAAGGGCACGGCTGGGTTTTGCGCCTTTATATCGATCGGGAAGATGGCGTATCTCTGGATGATTGTTCAATGGTGAGCAGAGAAATCAGTGATTATCTTGATGTTGAGGATATTATTGAACAGTCTTATCATCTCGAGGTGTCGTCTCCGGGTCTGGAAAGACCGCTCCGCAATTTGGGCGAATTTAAACGTTTTCGCGGTAGAAAAGCCCGAATTAAACTGCGCGAGTCCGTGGGTGGGCAACGTGTTTTTGTCGGTGAAATATCAGAGGTGCATGACGATCAGAGGATTGAGCTGATTCTGGAAAATAATGAGCCGCTCACGTTTTCCTATGATCAGGTACGAACGGCCAGGTTGTCAATGTAGACCCGGTGAAAGAATTATATAAGGCAACGAGGAGACAACTGTTGCTCGAACCGTCGAGTCGGAATAAGAAAGATGGGGTAAGACAATGTTATCAGATCTGAAACGCATAATCGACCAGATCAGCAGGGATCGTGGGTTTGATAAAAGATTATTGATCGAGGCCATTGAAGAGGCCGTCCAGTCTGCAGCCCGTAAAAAGCTGGGAAGTCGGCGCGATATTGAGGTCCGTTATAATGAGGAGTTCGGCGAGGTCGAGGTCTTTCAATTCCGCAGTGTTGTTGATGTAGCAGAGGACGAGCAGACCGAGATATCCTTTGCCGATGCCCGGCGGCTCGATCCTGAAGTTCAGGTGGGTGATGAACTTGGCGAAAAGATGGAAAACATCGAGGACTTGGGCAGGATTGCCGCCCAGTCCGCCAAGCAGGTGATTATCCATAAGATGAAAGATGCCGAAAGGGATGTCATCTTCGACATGTTCAAAGACCGGCAAGGTGAGGTTGTAAGCGGCATCGTTCAGCGCTTCGAGCGCGGAAACATGATCGTCAATCTGGGAAGAACGGATGCTTTTTTACCCAAAGACCAGCAGATTCCCAAGCGCTCGTTCAAACAAGGAGACAGGATTCGGGCCTATTTGATGGAGGTAAAACAGAGCAGCAGGGACTCACAGTTGATGCTATCGCGAACATGTGATGAATTCTTAGCCAAACTGTTTCAATTGGAAGTCCCCGAGATCTCAGAAGGGATCGTCAAGATTATGGGGGTCAGCCGAGAACCTGGTTTTAGGGCCAAGATCGCGGTGAGCTCTACCGAATCGGATGTCGATCCGGTTGGTGCCTGCGTCGGCATGAAGGGTTCACGGGTGCAGAATGTCGTCCAAGAGTTGCAAGGCGAACGGATTGACATCGTAACCTGGAGTCCTGACCCGGCCAAATATGTGTATAATGCATTGGCGCCGGCCCATGTGAGCATGGTACGGGTGGATGAGGAGAACAAATCACTATTGGTGGTTGTTCCCAATGATCAGCTTTCCCTTGCCATAGGAAGACAGGGACAAAATGTCCGTCTGGCTTCGAAATTGCTTGGCTGGAGGATCGATGTCAAAAGCGAACAGCGGTACGCAAATCTTGAAGATCCCGGGTACCAGTCGCTGCTAACCCTTACCGGGGTGGAGGAACCTCTTGCTGATCAGCTGTTTGCTAAAAATGTAAAAACCCTGGCGGACATGGCAGCAGCCAAGGTTGAAGATTTGACGATTCTTCGTGCAATTGACGATGATTTTGCGGTATCACTTATTGACGAGGCAAAAGATATTCTGTCAAATACTTCAATCACTCCTGCCGGTCCCGAAAAAACAGCCGTAGACGGTATCGCAGAGTCTGCCCCTTTGGAGTATGGTGAAGACAAACCCGAAGTCGAAGGGAGTGGGGACGAGGAAAACGACATAACGGATGGCATATAAAAACAAAGGCCGGGGGCCTGTTAGAACCTGCAAGGTATGCGGACGTAAAGCTCCCCAAAAGGGGTTGTGTCGTTTTGTTTGGAGCGATGGAAAACCGGTTGCAGATGAAAACAAACAGATGCTCGGCCGGGGGGCGTATTGCTGCAACCGGGAAGAATGCTTGTCCGGTTTTTGGGGATGGGAAAAGAAGTGGAAGACAGCCTTTAGACTGTAACTCCTTTACGATAGAGGTTGTTTTCTAAAAAGAGACGATGGTTCTGAATGGGTATTACAGTGCAGAAGGATACGCGGGAGCAAGGAATGGGCAGGGTTAGGATTTACGAGTTGGCTAAAGAGGCCGGCATGAGCAGTAAAGCATTGGCCTCAAAATTGATGGAAGAAGGATATGACGTCAAAGGACCGAGTTCGACGGTTGATGATGAAACAGCTGAAAAGATTCGTTCTTCTTTCGTAAAGGGTGCAGAAACCGAGTTGGTGGAAAAAAGGATCAGCGCCACTCAAGGGGCAACAGTCATCCGCCGCCGACCGACTACGATAATCCGCCGCAGACCCCAAGATGAGCCTGAACCACCTGAAGTACCGGCAGAAGAGGAGCAGAAAGAGGCAGCACAGGCCCGCGAGGCCGAGGTAGTGCAACCTGAACAAAAGGCCACTCCCCCTGTCGAAGCACGCGAGAGCAAGAGCGAGCGGATTGGGGAGGAAAAACCGGTTTACGAAGAAGCTCCGCAAGAGACGCCAGCAGAACCTGAGAAATTAGCCGAAAAGAAAGAAGAACCGATTTCCCCCTCCAAGCAGGAACCGGTCGACGAAGAAAAAGCCGCACGGAAAGCACAGGAAAAAGAAAAACCAGAGCGAGGTAAACCATCTGCTAAAAAAGAGGCTGCCTCTGGAAAGAAAGGAAAAAAAGAGCCGTCCAGAAAGGGCTTGGCGAGAGTTGTCGGCAGCATCGATATCCCGGTTGAGGAAGAATCCAAGGCTCCCCCACAGCGTGGACGAAAAAAAGGTGCAAAGGGATATGAGGATCGTGACTCTGAAGAGCAGGGCGTGCAAAATGTTATAGCGGGGCCTGATGAGAGCGGCAAAGGGAAGAAAAAAGGCAAACGCGTCGTACTCATCGGTGATAACGATTCGGATCAGGAACGAGGTTGGAAGCAGGGGAAAGGCCAGAAAAAAGGGAAGAAAAATATCAAATTTACCCATTTTAACGACGACTATCAACGCGGTGGCGGCGGCAAGAGAGGTAAGAAAGGGGCAAGGGGTCGCGAAAAACAGGTGGCGCAACCCACGCCGGAAATGAAGGCGATCAAAAAACGGATCAAGGTCTATGATACGATCAGTGTCGGAGATCTGGCCAGCCGGATGAAGGTAAAGGCTAGTGAGGTGATCGCCAAGCTTATGGGAATGGGAGTCATGGCCACGATGAATCAGGCTGTTGATGTGGAGACGGCCATGATCATCGCCACAGATTTCGGCTATGAGGTTGAGCAAGGTATAACCGATGAGATCGGCATCCAATTATTGGAAGAAAAAGAGGAAGGCGGAGATCTCAAACCCCGCTCACCCGTGGTCACCGTTATGGGGCATGTCGATCACGGAAAAACATCCATCCTCGATGCCATCAGAAAAACGGATGTTGCCTTGGGGGAAGCTGGTGGAATTACTCAACATATTGGTGCATACCATGTCCGTTCGAATGCCGGTGACGTGACCTTTATCGATACTCCTGGACATGCGGCATTCACCGAGATGCGTTCCCGCGGAGCTCAGGTCACCGACCTGGTTATTCTGGTCGTAGCCGCCGACGACGGCGTGATGGATCAAACGCGTGAAGCCATCCACCATGCTCAAGCCGCCGATGTTCCGATACTTGTGGCGGTCAATAAGATTGACAAGGATAACGCCGATCCCGACCGTATCAAAAGGGGATTGGCCGAGTTGGGCCTTAATCCCGAAGAGTGGGGCGGCCAGACGATCTTTTGTGAGGTTTCCGCCAAGAAAAATATCGGTATAGACAATCTGTTGGAGAATATCCAGTTGATGGCCGAGATGTTGGAGCTCAAGGCCGATACCAAACGCAAGGCCAAAGGGCGCGTTATCGAGGCGCAGCTGGACAAAGGAAGAGGGCCGGTGGCCACGGTTCTCGTTCAGGAAGGAACGCTCACACCTGGGAACTTCTTTGTCGTCGGCCAATACAGCGGTAAGGTCCGGGCCATGCTTGACGACAAAGGCCGCCCGGTGAAAGAGGCCGGACCTTCAATTCCAGTGGAGGTCCAGGGGCTGTCCGGTGTACCTTCGGCCGGTGACGAGTTCATCGTTGTCACCGATGAGAAGATGGCTCGCAGTGTCAGCCATTCAAGGTCGCTGAAAGCACGTGAAACGGAGTTGGGAGCAAGTTCGAAGATTTCTCTCGACAAGCTCTTCGAGAAGATGAGCCAAGGGGATGTCAAAGAATTGCGTGTTGTTCTTCGGGCTGATGTCCAGGGCACCTTGGAGGCCTTTGCCAAGGCTGCCGAGGAACTCTCCACCGACCAGATAAAGGTCAGGGTGCTGCACGAAGGGACCGGTACCATCACCGAATCCGATATCCTGCTTGCTTCCGCCTCTGAAGCGATTATCATCGGATTCAACGTCCGGCCCTCAGCCAAGGTCAAAGAACTTGCGGCCAAAGAAAATGTGGATGTCCGGGCCTACGATGTCATCTATAACGCCTTGGATGATATTAGAAAAGCCATGGTGGGTATGCTCGAACCCACATTCGAAGAGGACGTGATCGGCAATGCTCAGGTTCGGGAACTCTTCCATGTCCCCAAAGTGGGTACCATCGCCGGCTGTTCGGTTTCCGACGGCAAGATTCAGCGCAATGCAGGCGTCAGGGTGCTGCGTGACGGTGTGGTGATCTACACTGGAAAGATAAACTCGCTCAGACGATTCAAGGATGACGTCAAAGAAGTAGCGGCAGGTTATGAGTGTGGTATAGGTGTTGAGAATTTTAATGATGTTAAAGTCGGTGATTCACTGGAAGCCTTTGTCATGCTTCAGGTCGAAGCCACTCTCTCCGGAGATAAGCAATAGATATGATGATCAGGGATCCCAAGCAAACCTTTGATGTCCTCGGCCTGGGAAAAACCAAACAGAAACGTTCAATCCGTGTTGCGGATGCGATAAAGAACGAATTGGCCGTCCTGTTTCTGCAGAAAGTCCGGGACCCTAAGATCGGTCATGTGGAAATCACTCGTGTTGACGTTACCGATGATTTGAAATATGCCAGAATCTATTATACAGTTCATGGTGATGAGATCTCTATAAAGGAGGCGGTTAAAAGCTTGCAAAAGGCAAAGGGCTTTTTCAGAAGTCAACTTGCCGGAATCCTGAATATGCGGTATACCCCCGAACTTCAGTTTCGTTACGATACAACTGAAGAAAAGGTTGCGGAGATTGAGAGGCTCTTTCAGGAGATTTCAAAAGAAAGAGAGAAGGATGAGAAAAATTCCCAAGGATCTTAGCCGAACAATAAACGATTTCAGCACCTTTATTGTTCTAACACATATCCATCCCGATGGTGATGCCCTTGGCTCCTTGCTGGGATTTACCGATATTCTCCAGTCGATGAACAAACAGGTCTTCTGTTATGTTCAAGAGCCGATTTCCAGTATTTATGAATTCCTGCCGGATTGGGAAAAGATACACACAGACGTGGAAGAGTTGAGAGCATTTATTCGAGATACCAAAGAACCCATTGCCGCAATCTCACTTGATTGCGGCGATTGTGAACGTTTGGGAGATAACCAGGAAGAATTATTGCAGATTCATCCCTTTGTGGCCATCGATCATCACAAAGCTCATAAAAAATACGGAGATTATAGATGGATAGACCCTAACTGTTCATCAACCGGAGAAATGGTCTACGAACTGGCACAGAGCCTCGGCGCGTCCATTTCCAAGAGCTGTGCCTATAATCTCTATGTGGCCATTTCCACTGATACCGGTTCGTTCCGTTATGAGTCGACAACTGCCAGAACCCATAGGATTGTTGCTGAATTAGTGGAGCACGGGGTGCGGCCGGAGATAGTAGCCGGCCACCTCCACGATAATTTCACCCTCCAGCGTCTCAAGCTGATGGAATTGGTCCTTTCAACCCTGAAACTTTATGAAGCCGGGAAATTGGCCTTTATCAGGGTAACCAACGATATGTTTGATAAAAGCGGTGCGAGTTTCCAGGACGTTGAGGGGTTCATTGATTATCCTCGGTCCTTACAAAGCGTAAAAGTGGCTGCTTTTCTAAAGGAAAGAGAAAAAAATCAGATTTCAGTGAGTCTTCGTTCCAAAGGTGACTGTGATGTGGCTGAGATTGCCCAGACCTTTGGTGGCGGTGGCCATCGCAATGCTGCAGGATTTCGTTTTTCCGGTAAAGATGTCGAGGAGGTTCACCAAGAGGTGCTTGAGGCCTTGAGAAGAGCTGTGAATTGATGGTCCTCCATGTTTTGTAAGCGTTCAGGGGCACCCCTATCTTCGCGCGATCAGTCCGCCGTGCATAGACAGGTCTATAGCCCGGCAGCCGGCTCGGAGTCTGCGCGTGCTTCGCTTACCTACGTGAATATGATGCACCGTTGAGCGCTTCCATGTCTGGAATTGTGACGCCATTTTGCCTTACCCTGAGAACGGTTACCATATTTTCCGGAATAAATTCATGAGAAATACTGGTTGGTTCAGGTAGGTGGGGGTGGAGAAGAAAAGAATGTGCTGTATTGGGAAAAGATGATGCCGGAGTTTGATGCAGGCGTATTTTTAGTCGATAAACCACCGGGGCCGACGTCCTTTAAAATGGTACATAATGTCCGTAGGCTTATCGGCTTAAAAAAAGTCGGACACGCCGGGACATTGGACCCTTTTGCCAGCGGCCTGTTGGTGGTCTGTGCCGGCCGGCCGGCCACCAAACTCATCTCCAGCATTATGGAAGGTGAAAAGGAGTATCTGGCAACCCTGATATTAGGGGTTGAAACACAGACCCAGGATCCGGAAGGTGAGGTAATTTCCCGCTGCCCGGTTGGCAGGATCACGGCTGAGCGTATCGAAGCATGTCTTGCCGGATTCAGGGGGATGGTGGAACAGGTACCCCCGAAATATTCAGCCTTGAAGCATAAAGGAAAGCCCCTGTATTTTTATGCACGCAAGGGAATAGATATTGAAAAGGAGCCCCGGGAGATTACTGTATCCACACTGGTTCGAACCGATGGCTGTCACGATCTGGAAGGTGCTGAAGCTGAGTTGTCTTTACGCATTGTCTGCAGCAAGGGGACATATATCCGAAGCCTGGCTGCCGATATCGGTAGAAGCCTGGGCTGCGGAGCCTATCTGAGTAAACTGCGCAGGACCAAAAGCGGTTGTTTTTCTTTAGAGAACAGTTTTCCCGGATCGGAGTTTGGCGCGGCGGGCGCCCGTAACCGCCTACTGGCAGGTGGATTATCTGTCGATGATGTATGTAAACTATTGCAATAATCCTTTTTACTGGATAGTTTGTCAATTGGAGACCTGTGTGTAGTCTTTCATGTCATGTTACCAACGAAAAAAAATCTATTTTAAGATAATTGCAGGAGGTTTGTTGTGGCACAGTCAGCAGTGAAAAAAAGTGAAATCATAGAAAAATTCAAGATCCATGCCTCCGACACCGGATCGTCGGAGGTACAGATTGCCCTTCTTACGGATCGTATCCAATATCTCACCGAACACTTCAAGGTCCATGCCAAGGATCATCACTCTCGGCAAGGTCTGTTAAAACTTGTCGGTCAGAGAAGGCGTCTTCTTGATTATCTGAAAAGAAAAGATGTAAACAAGTACAGAACACTTATACAGGAACTTGGTATCCGTAAGTAAGAAAAACCACCCTGCAAGTCACGGTGGTTCGGAGTGATCGGGGGAAGGAAAATTCCACCTGGTGTGCTTTACCTACGTGCCAATTCTCAAAAAAGACCCAACCTTCGACAGATATGATGCCGAAAGGGAGTGGTCTTTTTGCGGTTGCAAAAAATATTAAGAGCATACGGGGCTGGTGGATAATCCGGTCAATATCATGGCGCTGGGCATTTCCCTGATGCATAAACTCTGGAGAATATATGTTTAAGAAAGTAGAAGCCATTATCGGTGGTAAGACCATCTCCATCGAAACCGGCAAACTGGCCAAACAGGCATCAGGTTCCGTTGTCGTAAAATGCGGTGAAACTGTTGTGCTGGTAACGGCAGTGGGTGTTAAAGAAATGCGACAAGATGCTGATTTCCTGCCTCTTACCATCGAATACCAGGAAAAGCTGGCAGCGGTCGGCAGAATTCCTGGAAATTATTTCAGGAGGGAAATTGGTCGTCCCAGCGAACATGAGGTCCTGACCTGTCGAATTATCGATCGTCCATTGCGTCCCCTTTTTCCCGATGGGTACTTTTCCGAAACCCAGGTTATCGCCTCGGTGTTCTCAGCGGATTTACAGAACAATCCCGACGTACTTGCCTTAACCGGCGCTTCCTGTGCCTTAACGCTTTCCGACATCCCCTTTGCCGGTCCGGTCGCCGGAGCCAGGGTCGGTTATATCGACGGTGAATATATCATCAATCCGACCACCGAAGAGCTAAAACACTCAAGTATGGATATCGTCGTCGCCTGTACCCGTGAGGCGGTGGTCATGGTTGAAGGAAAGGCAGACGCCCTGGGGGAAGATGAAGTCCTTTCCGCCATCTTTTTTGCATTCGAACAGGTTCAGCCGCTCATCGATCTGCAGGAGGATCTGCGGAAATCTCACGGCAAGGAAAAAAGAATCTTCAATCCTCCCAAGGTGGATGAAGAATTGAAAAAACGCATTGAAGAAATCGCCGCTGCCGGAATGACAAAGGTTGTATCGACTGGTGACAAGATTGAACGCAGCCACTTATCCGACGAACTTAAACAAAAAGTGGTTTCCGAGCTTGATACCGACGGAAGCCGGGCCTCCGAGATAGGCGCTCTTCTCTCATCATATAAAAAAGAGGTCATGCGCTCCAAGATCGTCGTAGACGAGGTTCGCATTGACGGCAGAAAATTTGATCAGGTACGTCCGATCAGCTGCGAAGCCGGATACCTGCCGCGGGCCCATGGATCTGCGCTGTTTACCCGTGGCGAGACCCAAGCCCTGGTTACCGCAACTCTGGGCAGCGAGCGGGACCAACAGAGGGTAGAGACCCTGCTCGGTGAAGAGATGAACCGGTTCATGCTGCATTACAACTTTCCACCGTTCAGCGTCGGCGAGGCCCGTATGCTGCGCGGCCCCTCCCGCAGAGATGTCGGACACGGCAACCTGGCAATGCGCGGTCTTGCTGCGGTCTTGCCCGGTGAGGAGGAATTTCCGTACTCGATTCGTGTGGTTTCAGAGGTCCTGGAGTCCAACGGCTCGTCCTCCATGGCCACGGTCTGCGGCGGCAGTATGGCGCTGATGGATGCCGGCGTTCCGGTTAAAAAGCCGGTTTCCGGCATTGCCATGGGCCTGATTAAGGAAGGAGAAAAAGTCGTCATTCTCTCCGATATCCTAGGTGATGAGGATCATCTCGGAGATATGGATTTCAAGGTGGTGGGGACCGAAGACGGCATTACTTCCCTGCAGATGGATATCAAGATTGCAGGTGTTGATCGGCAGATCATGGCGAGGGCACTGGCCCAAGCCCATGCCGGTCGGCTCCATATTCTGGGCGAGATGAGCAAAGGTATTGCCAAGGCGCGTGAAGAGGTGGCTGAGCATGCACCGAAGTATTTCGTCCATAAGATCAATCCCGATAAGATTCGTGATATTATCGGCCCCGGCGGCAAGGTCATCAAAGAGCTTTCGGCCGAATACGATGCCAAGATCGAGGTGGATGACAGCGGCCTGGTGAAGATGTTCACCTCTAACGGACTGATGGCCGAGGCCCTGATCAAGAGGGTTAAGGAAATTACCGCCGAGGTGGAGATAGGGGAGGTTTATAAGGGGGTGGTCAAAACCATAAAGGATTTTGGGGCGTTCGTCGAGATCCTTCCTGGAACTGACGGTTTGGTTCATATCTCGGAGCTGGATATCAAACGGGTAGCCAAGGTGACGGATATTGTCAAGGAAGGAGATGAGATCGAGGTCAAGGTCCTGGATGTCGACAGCCGAGGCCGAATCCGCTTAAGCCGCAAGGCCCTGCTGTAGCAAGGAGAAATGGAGCAGAAAGAAGTCCGCTTTTGTCGCCTTGAACCGGAAAAAGATGTGGACATCCCTCTTCCTGCCTATCATTCCGAATCTGCCTCCGGGATGGACATTCCCGCGGCGGTAGTCGAGCCGCGGATTCTTTCTCCCGGGCAGATTGCCCTCATTCCAACCGGTTTTGCCGTAGCCATTCCTGCAGGCTATGAGCTGCAGATACGACCGAGGAGCGGTCTTGCCATACGGCACGGTATCACAATTATCAACAGCCCTGGAACCATTGATGCCGATTACCGAGGCGAGGTGCGAATCGGGCTTATAAACCTCTCCGAAAAATTCTTTACCGTCAAGCGTGGCGATCGAATTGCCCAGATGGTGCTGGCACCGGTTACGCGAATGAACCTTGTCCAGGTCAGCGAACTGGACGAGACCAAGCGCTCTACCGGCGGTTTCGGCCACACGGGTCTTTGATTATGGAGTTTTCCGTTCTCGGCAGCGGCAGTCGTGGTAACAGCGTCTATATCGAAACCGGCAAGACCTCGATCCTGATCGACTGCGGTTTTTCGGGCAAGGAGATTACAGCCCGGCTGAAGGCTGTCGGCAAAGATATCGAAACGCTGGATGCGATATTTGTAACCCATGAACACAACGATCATATCGGCGGCGTCGGGGTCTTGTCCAGACGTTGCCGCATCCCGGTCTTTGCCAATTCAGCCACCCTTCGAGCCGGAGGGAACAGGCTCGGAAAACTGTTTAAATCATGTGAGTTCGCCGCCGGAGACAGAGTGGAGTTTCAAGACCTGGAAGTCCGGTCTTTTTCCATATCCCATGACACTGCGGATCCTGTCGGTTTCGTGATCGGCGATGGCTCCGCAAGACTCGGATATTGTACCGACACCGGTAAAATCTCGATTCTGATGAAGCAACGACTGCAAGGTTTGAACGGTCTGATCCTGGAGTTCAATCACGACCTTGATATGCTGGCCCAAGGACCGTATCCCCTGGCCTTGCAACAACGGGTCAAGTCCAGCCAGGGTCACCTTGCCAACAAGGATGCTGCGGCATTGCTTAAGGAAATCCTGCACAACGGTCTGAGCCATATGGTTTTGGCACATTTGAGTGAGATCAACAATCTGCCTCAATTGGCCCTGCAGGAGGCCCTGAAAGCCGTTCCCGAGGAGGAGGCCGGAAAGATCATCCTTGCCCGCCAAGACGGTCCCACACGGATTTTTTCTTTATAAGTTAAGGAAGGATGATTCGATCATCCTTCGGTCTTTGAGGATTTTCTTTATAAAGGAGCAGGGTCTTGCCGATGAGCTGAACCAATTCGCTTTTGGTGGTATCAGGTAGGGTAGCAGCTGCCTCATATTTGCTTACTTCGCTATTGTTCCCGATCTTGACCTTGATCAGTTCATGGTGTTCAAGTTCATTGGTGGTGGCCTCGATAAGGTTCGTGCTTAATCCCTCCTTGCCGATCATGACAACCGGGGAAAGGTGATGGCCGAGGCCTTTGAGATACTTTTTTTGCTTGGCAGTGAGTTTTTCTTTTTTAACGTCTTCTGTAGCGTTCATGCATGTCCTGTTATTGTTTATAAATAATATCGATCTATCCGATGAGGTTTTTAATGACCTGGTAACCGCCGACCCAGGTCCCGATAGCCGAGCCGATTCCGGTCAGAAAAAAAACCAGAAAGACTCTGAGCAGTTTGTTTTTCCACCATCCGTTGAACGTTGCCATGTCGTCGCTGACAGTTTCAAATTCCCTGACTACCGGAGGGCGGATCATGACCTGGATAAAGGCTGTTACGTAGCCGGCTCCGATTACCGGGGTCAGGCTGGTAAAAGGTGCTGCAGCAAAGGCTCCGATGGTCGTATAAGGATGGGCCAGGGCAATGACGGCACCAATGGCGGCAAGAGTTCCGTGGGCAAGAGACCAGAAAACGAAGCTTGCCCCGGCGATTTTTGCTCCTTTCATGATGCCGATGGCAAAAAGGGCGGCAGCGATAAGAACCGGGATGCCCCAACCGGCAATCTTCCACACTTTGGAGACAGGAGGAATGGTGCGGATTTTATCGAGCATGTCTTGGTTGTCTTCCAAAAGTCTTTTCTTTATGCCTTCGACATGTCCGGCACCTACAACTGCAACGATCCGTCTCCCAAAGGAGGCCTTGATCTTTTCGGCAAGGTAAATATCCCGCTCGTCG
Organism: Desulfocapsaceae bacterium; assembly: GCA_046704745.1. Lineage (GTDB taxonomy): Bacteria > Desulfobacterota > Desulfobulbia > Desulfobulbales > Desulfocapsaceae > CAWGGS01. The sequence continues at coordinate 170,824 of JBJKRL010000085.1, forward strand.
ATGAGAACCTTTTTTACCGAAGGGAGCGCCGCCCCCATCTCATCAAGCAACTCGGTGAGGACATCCTTTTTTTTCAGTTCTTCAAGATCCTGAGCATTGATCTCCGTTGTATCGAAAAGGGAAGCTAATAGAGCTGCCATTAGATAGCTTTTCTTGAAAAAACCGGTTGATTTCCATGCTCTACGCAGAGTTATCCGAATATCACGGTCGCATAACGAGATCGGAATTCCCTGATCTTGGGCAGTCCTGGCGGCGGCAAGAAGCTCCGCTCCTGGAGTGACGCCCAGCTTGCTCCCCAATTTTTTCTGATATGAGGCCATGAGCAGACTTACCAGCAGAGTAGAAAGTTGTTTTTTTCTGATAACCTCTTTAAGATCAAGCGACTGCCACTGCTCTTTTTCGTCCAGAGCCCGGTATCTTTTCTCGTCGAGTTCTATACAGACGCAGTCGGGTTGCTCACGGGTGATGACCTCCTTGACCAGATCCACCGAGTCCTGAGAGACATGTGCCGTCCCAACAAGTAAGAACGTACGATCAAGCAGGTTGACAATATGGACATCCTGAGGGTAGGTAGTAATGTCAGAGGGTGGGGCGTTATGTATATTTGACGACATAAGATCTTGGCTCGACGTTTATTGATATTTAACATATTCTAATATAACAAAATTATATAATTTACATGCTGTTTTTCACCCGGAGAGGAAAAGATCCCGGAGTAGGGCTATAATGGGCACAAAAGACCCGGTTGTAAAGAGAGGAGAGGACTATCAGAGAAAAAAGATGTCGAAGGTGATTTTTTTCTACGGGTATACTTTTTAGATGAAATATCCTAGAATATTGGAGGGATATACTCTTTGCTGTTGTTTACCGCTTCTTTAACATGGTGGTCTGCAAGGTATCTTAACATATCTCAACCCTTTTATTTATCTCCTTGAGATGACAGATAATTACCATATATTCCGCTTCTTTTTCGATGAAAACGATCATATTCTTTTGCACATCGTAAATGATGTTCTCAACCGAGAGCGGGTACACCAGGATATCAAAAATCTCTTGATCCCATATCTCCATCCGCATGGTATCAAAGAAATGACCGCTTCTACAGGATTAAGGATTGCCTATGCGGTCATCCATCTCCTGGGTTCTCTGGAGGCGGGCAAGGCTGTTGATCGTCAGAATGCCTTGAGATCTTTGAGAGATGAGGTCTCTTGTAGTTCCCAACAGGGAGTCCTGCATAAGAATACCGCCAGACTCCTTTTGGAGATTATGAAAGAACTGGTTCGTTCCCAAGGCGACTATGTTACCCAGCTCCGGTTGGCTCGGGATTTTCGGGTGGCAACCTTCGGAAAACCGATGTTTATCCGCAATCAATTGGCCAAGCGTCATCTTATCGAAATGCCTGAAGAGTGGAACCAGATCTCCTTTGATGACCATGTGCACGACGCCAATACTAAAGGAAGAAAGTCTCCTACCCATATGATCATGGATGCCTGGATCAAAGGCATTCGAAGCCTTACGGTCATCTATTATAACTATGTCAATATTGATGTAGCAGAGGAACTCCTTGAATCGGCGGCGATCATGGGTATTAGAGTCAAGATCGGCATCGAATATCTGGCCAGATTCCGTGGACGATACATAAAAATATTCTGGACTCCAAAAGGCTTCAGTGAGCGGAAGACGTTATTGGATTTTTTTGAGAATAGAGCGAGGCATATCATGGATGAGGGGCGCAAGGTCTCCGAATACCAGCAGCGATATGTCTTCTCGGTGTTGGAGGAGTTCAATCGCAAACACCGGCTGGCGATCAATGAAGCTTATGGGCTGAGTCTTTCCCCTTTGGCAATCGAGGATTTTTTAACCTTTGTCGGATCCGGGCAGCCGTCACTTTTTCATCTCTCCAAATTTATTTACACCTCCATGTTCCCTGAGATGCGGCAGATTGCCGAGAAGATGAGGGAGCGGTATAAAAATGCGGATGAGGCTGAACGTTTGCGTATTGCCAACGGCATTGAGGTCATGAAGGCCATGGACCCCGATGCCATTATTGAAAGCTTCCTCAAACCGAGCCGAAACCCCGTTATCACAAATCCTTATGAGCCAAGTGATGATCCGGATATTCCCAACCTGCTCAGACTTTCTCCCACCGAATTACTGGAAAAGATAGCCGCACTCCATTCCGGTTTTCATATCATCCTGAATCTGACCGGGCTCTCCCCCGCCGACGTTCTCGAACTTCTCTATGACTGCCAAGGCAGGATCACCCATCTGGAGATTTTCAATCTCAAGGATTTTGCTGCAGGTAGAGCAGTCCATAATGAGGAGATCAACAGGCTGCAATTGGCCATCAATCAGGGAAATGTGGTCAAGCTCAAGCAAGTCATACAAAAAATTATTGCCGATGTGGCCAAAGAGAACGTATCTGAAGATGTGCCAAGGGTGAAAAAGCTGACGGCTATTCTCCACGACATGCCGACCTTACAAGGCTATTATAAAAATTCTCTTTTGAAATCAAAGTTCGGCAGCGATTCTACCGGGAGCTCCCGTAACTGTTTCGGTATGGGGTTGGTCGTCAAGGATACGCTTCCCCAAAGGGCCCAGAAAAGGCTCGCCCGTGATTCCTTGCGATCCCGGATCACAGTGCCTGTCAAAATCAAGACCCATCTCCGCGTTACCTATGTCCCCAGGGACTTTAAACGTGCTCCAAGGGAATTCGAAAATCTGCGCAGAGTGTTGTCCTACGCTTTTATCAAAGAGCCTTCCGGGATGGGAGTCGGATATGAACAGCGCCGCGACTGGGTGGTTCAGGCCTTTTCCGCGCATATGGAGCCCAACGGCAATGTGGCTATCCTGGGTGGAACCCAAATAGGGCCGGACGAGGCATGGGTAGGTTTTGACAGTCAAGGTGAGACGAAAAAAAGACAAAGTATTCCTCTTAGATACCTCAATACCCATTTAAAAAACGGACTTAAGATTCTGGGGGGGTTTATCCCGGCCTTTCTTACCTTTGCCTTGACCAAAGACTGGTGGTTCCTTGCGTATTTCGGCGCTTTCATCTGGTTCGGGATCACCGGGGGAAGAAATATCATCCAGTCGGTTCTTGGCGGCGGGGGCCTACGAAGATCGCCTCTTTTGCGTTGGAACGACTATATCAGCTGGGACAGGCTGGCTGATTCCCTTTTATATACAGGTTTTTCCGTACCGCTTCTGGATTTTCTGGTCAAGACGGTTATCCTCGATCGCATGTTTTCAATCACGACCAAGACTAATCCGGTTATGCTCTATGCCGTCATGGCCCTGGCAAACGGACTGTATATCTGCTGCCACAATATTTTCAGGGGATTGCCCAGGCAGGCCGCCTTCGGCAATCTCTTTCGCAGTGTCCTATCAATTCCCTTGGCTGTTCTGTTAAATGCCATGATCGCATCAATGCTCGGAATGGCGGGGGCTGTATCGATTACGGCCATCCTGCAGAAATGGGCGGCTGTGATTTCTAAGCTGGCATCGGATTGTGTGGCGGCAGTAATCGAGGGGCTTGCCGACCGGTTTATCAACATACGAATGCGATTTATGGATTACTCAAACAAAATTGCACAGATATTTGAGGTGATCACCAAACTTGAGATCCTTTTTCCCGATGCCGATGTCATAAAATTAATGGAATCTCCGTCCGAGTTTCTCTCACTTCTTGGGGAAAAAAAACCGGATCTTGGAACAATCGCCATTATTAATGCTCTTGACCTGCTCTATATATGGATGTATCAGCCGAGAGCTGCAAGCACACTGAAAGCCATTATGCGTTCAATGAACAGAGAAGAACGTCGGATGTTTATTGCCTCACAATACGTATTGTATCAGCAACGGCAGATCAGCCAGTTGTTTGTGGACGAGGTTTTCGGCAAAAAATTCTCCAAGGCCCTGTCTTTTTATCTGGAACGCTCTGAGGAATATCTCGATCAATTACAGGAAGCTTACAAGACCATTCATCTAAGAGAAAAGGCGGCAAGTTCTGCCGAAAAATGATAAACTGGATTCTGTGGCCCGCAAATTTGTTCCGAAAAAAATTGGCAGCTTCTGTCGTATTGTTTGGTTTTTTAATAATCCTGGTAAAGTCAACTTCCTAGGTCCTGGATCCATGTCGCTACCAGGAGATGAGTACGCAGTTGACCCGCCGGAACGGTTACAAGAGGATACTGTTAACTTCGTATAACCCCAGAAACTAAAAAAATTGGAATGCAATGAACCAACCCAAAATACATCTCTATGCACTTACAACTTGTGAATATTGTCAATCCATCAAAAAGATGCTTGCCAAGCTCGCCCCTCCTCATGAGGTTTTCGAGGTCGATATCATGTCTCGGGAAGAGAGGCGTAGGGTGATGGACGAGTTGAAAAAGGTTAATTCCGCCTGTTCCTTTCCCACCACTGTAGTTGACGACCGTGCCATTGTTGGCTATAAAATTCAGGAAATCAAGGAAGCTATTGGCATTCGCACAGAGGTTGATGATCTTTTCGGGAAGCTGAAAGGGATCAATGAAAAAAAAGGGTACTATTTTAATGCCAATAGAGAAAGAACATTCGATCTTTTGCGAGGGCTTCTGACCAATAAGGACCGATACGGATATATGGCCTGTCCGTGCAGACTTGCAGCAGGCGACAAAGAGGCCGATAAGGACATCCTTTGCCCCTGTGTGTATCGGGAACCGGATGTGAAAGAGTATGGTTCCTGTTATTGCGGTCTCTATGTTTCCACCGATTGGAATGCCGGAAAACTGGAGCGGGTTGTCGTCCCCGAGAGGAGACCGCCCGAGTTGATGTCTTAACAATTCATTCAAGCTAAATAGGAAAACATCAAAGGTTGATTACAAATGAAAACGACAGCATCGTCGGGAGAAAATACTGGGAATACAGATGTCGAGAAGGTTCATTGTCTAATAATCGGTTCGGGCCCAAGCGGCTGCACGGCGGCAATCTATGCTTCCAGGGGAAATCTTGGTCCGGTCATCTACGAAGGTCTGCAGCCCGGTGGACAGTTGACGACTACACGGGAGGTTGAAAATTTTCCCGGCTATAAAGAAGGTATGACCGGCCCCGAGATAATGGAGGGGTTGAAAGATCAGGCAATCCGGTTCGGTGCCGAATTCCGCTGGGGGGAAGCAACAGCTGCTGATCTCAGCAGCAGACCTTTTAGAATAACCATCGACAATAACAAAATCATCTTGGCTGAGACCTTGATCATCTCCACCGGTGCCAGTGCCAAATATCTTGGGCTTCCGGAGGAAAAGAAATTTGCCGGGGTTGGCGTATCGGCCTGTGCAACCTGTGACGGCTTTTTCTTCAGGGGCAAGGATGTTGCCGTGGTCGGAGGTGGTGACACGGCGGCGGAAGAGGTTCTCTATCTCTGTAACTTCTGCAATAAAGTGTACCTTATAATTCGGCGTAACGAAATGCGGGCGACAAAGGTGTTACAGAGTCGGGTACTGAAAACCAAGAACGTCGAAATTCTCTGGGAACACGAAACCAAAACACTCCTTGGCGATAAGTTCTTGGAAGGTGCGGTCCTCTGGTATATGAAGGGGATGCCAGAAGAAAAGGAGGTGACAATCAAAATCGATGGTTTTTTTCTGGCTATTGGCCATAAACCGAATTCGGGTATCTTTAAGGATTACCTTGTAATGGATGAAGTGGGCTATATCAAGACAACTCCGGGAACACCGAAGACCAATATTCCGGGGGTCTTTGCCTGCGGAGATGTTCAGGATAAGGTGTATCGGCAGGCGGTAACGGCAGCCGGGACGGGGTGTATGGCAGCCATTGAGGCGGAACGGTTTCTTTCAGAACAGGAAGAACTATAAAATGGTATTGTCTGCTCTCTCCGCCACAATCTGATCCGCCTCTTTTACTTTCAGCTTGTCTCCGGGATGGATTATGTCGGATTTCAGCTTATTCCAGCTTTTGATCTGTTCAGGGGTGGTTTTGAATTTCTGCGAAATATTCCATAGCGTATCGCCATGTTCTATCTTGTAATATCTGAACGTTTCCTGTGCCGTCTGGTCCGGTCTATTCTTTTTCTGAGCGACCAGAGCCACCAAGCCGTTATCCGTCGTGTGGGATTGGACAAGTTTGCCCTCGATATAGGAGCTGGAAGCCGTCAGCATCCTGTCTGAATGTCCTTTTTTGTCGACTACATAGAGAACAAGCTCTTGCCCGATCTTCAGCATTCTGGTGTTCTTTATATGGTTCCAGACAAGGATAAGTTCGGGACGGAGATGATATTGTCTGGCAATACGGTTGATTGTCTCTCCGGGTCGGACCTTGTGCAGAATGACATTGCCGCCGTTCTGCGCGACCATTGTTGCTTGCGGAGGAAGGAGAATATAGTGTGAGGAATGGACGGGTATTCTAAGATGTACGCCCGCAACCAAACGGTCATTTCTGAGTTTATTTGCCGTGAGCAGGTCTTTTCTGCTTAAGCGGTATTTCCTACAGACAGAGGCAAGAGTTTCGTGCCGGGTGAGGACGTGAGTACGAAATTCGGTACTGACCACACTTCGTAAACGGGGAAGATTGTTTATGGCCATCTCTTGGGTGCCGGCAGGGATCTTGACCTCATACTTACGACTCCCCCAAGGAGTTTTTCCGGCAATTAATTCCTGATTCAACCGGTCGATTTTTTCTATGCTGCTATGGGTAATAAGGGCTATCCCGTCCAATCCCATTCCGGGACCGACTTCAAGAGTGTCATATTCCAAAGGGGAAAGGTAATGGATATTGCCGAAACCAAATTTTTCCGGGTCCTTGGCAACAATGATTGCAGCCAAGAGCTTAGGGACATAACGAATGGTTTCTAGTGAGAGATAGTGTTTCCCGGCAAGATCACGGAAGGTATTGACATTGTATTTTTTAAGACCTGCACTGATCTTGCCTGCCCCGGCATTATAGGCGGCGACTGCAAGATACCAATCATTAAATTGACTGTAGAGGTCAGAGAGCATGGCAACAGCCGCCTTGGTCGATTTCTCGGCATTGCGTCTTTCATCAACATAGCTGTCTACCCGCAGATGGTAATCACGTGCCGTGTCCTTCATGAATTGCCAAAGACCTACCGCCCGGGAAGAGGAGTACGCCTTCTGATTGAAACCGCTTTCGATCATGGCCAGATAGGCAAGGTCAAGTGGCAGTCCTGCGGATTTGAGATCTTTTTGGATCATGGGGAGATACCGCCTGGATCTGCTCAACCAATTCGAGAATGCATTTCGCTCGTCATCCTGAAAAAAACGGATATACATCTCCACCTGTTTGTTCAGTGTTATCGGGAAATCGTAATGGATGATTCCACCGAATCTTATGTCTGGTGGAGGTTGAATGCTGTCTCCCCAGGCGCCGGTATGGCGAAGCGCATCCAGTTCCCGCTGAAGACATGTCTCGGACTCGGATGCGAGAGGAACAAGCTCCGGAAGTTCTCCCGCCATGCTGACCGGAGATACAACTTTCTCTTTATGTTCCACCGTTGAGGGGCTAGAAGAGAGAAGGTGGGAGGGGGAAAAAGAATTAATACCGGAACATGCCGATAAAAAAGAGGAGCCGACGAATACCGCCAGAAGGAGAAAAAACCGTTTATGTCGTTGAATCATTGGGCTCTTTATCGTTTAAAGTTTTGTTTCCTTATAAAGTAAAGAAAAGTGAATAAAATGGTACAGAAGCCTGTTGAGTTATCTTATGTAACAAGGTACATTCATAACTATTGCAATGGACGAGAAAAACTTCTCACCTTTAGACCAGATGAAAAGGTGAATTGCAAGGAAAATGAGACAAGGATAAGGTGCAATTAAAAATTATTCTGATTACCATTGAAACTCTGCCTCTCTGAATGAGAGGGGGGAGAACTGTTCGTTTTTCGGGTTTCTGCAGACTGGACGACAGCATAAGCGTTGCTCCCATGGATGGGTTAATGGCATCCGGCGTACCGAGAAACAAAGAGTTCTCTCCCTGGTTCAGTACCTGAACATTCGTGGTACTCAGAAAAATTATTTAACCTCATTTTTGTCCTTCTTATGGTTGCATAACTCTACTTTACTATGCTTAAAAAGTTATTCTTATTTTTCATCGTTCTCAGTATCCTCGCAGGCGCAGTGGGTGCAGGAGTTCTGTACTGGCTTGTGGTTCTGCATCCGGGAAAGGCAATCGAACCGGAAAACATACATCGAATTCTCGGCAAAGAAAGTCCCGTTTTCTATAACGATGGAAAAACGAGATTGGGGGTCTTCTTTGACGAGGCCCACCGCCAATATGTGCCGTTTAGCAGGATCCCCAAGGATTTCGTCAATGCCCTGGTAGCCTCGGAAGACGAAAAATTTTTCAGTCATTTCGGATTCGATCCCATAGGAATCATCAGGGCTGCAATCAAAAATCTCATTGCCGGAAGGGTGGTTGAGGGGGGAAGTACCATCACCCAGCAAACGGCAAAAAACCTTTTTAAAAGAACCAAGAGGTCGTTTTCGGCTAAACTTAAAGAGCTGCTGTATGCACTGAGGCTTGAACATCGCTATTCCAAGCAGAAAATCTTTGAGTTTTATGCAAATCAGTTCTATGTCAGCGGCAATGCACTTGGACTGGGAGTTGCTGCCCGGTACTATTTTAATAAGAAGCCGGAGGACCTGACCCTTGTTGAATGTGCTTTTATCGCCGGAAGTGTCAAAAGACCTAACTATTATAATCCTTTCATCCAGAAGACGGAAAAGTCTGCTGAACTTGCCAGAATTAGGGCAAAAGGGCGTGCTGGATATGTGCTCGGCAAGATGCTGAAACTGAAAATGATCAGCAAAGAGAGATACGATAAGGCCGTTGCCCAGGATATTGATTTTGATAAAGGCAAGATTGGGTATTCTCTGGATTATGTTATGGAGATCGTAAGAGAGGCTGTATCCTCCTCCGAGGTTCTCGACGCCCTTGCCGCCCATGACATTACCAATCTTGCCACGTCCGGGGTGCATATTATCACCACGGTGGACAAGGACATGCAGGATAAAACCTTGTACTCCTTAAGGCACGAGCTTTCCCGGCTCGATGTCCGCCTGAACGGCTATGAGCGCGACGAGGTGCAGAAGGAGCTTAAAGGTGTTGATTACGAAGGCGACAAGGTAGTAAAAGAAAGGGCCTATCTTTCCGGTACGATTATTAAAAAGACGGTTAAAGGAAATGACATATCAGTGGACGTTGAATTTGACGATAAGCTGGGGGAGGGAGTAATAGACCGGCAGGGACTTGGCGATATTGTTGATGCCAGGGTGAAATGGCAACATCAGGCTTGGACCGAAGCAAGTGATAAGGACTATATTGATTTGCTCAAACAACTAAAGGACGGGGACCGGGTTTGGGTTACCGTTCGTTCCCTGGAGCCCGGTGGAAAGGTCCTCCTCGATTTGGAGAAATATCCTGAGGTTGAAGGCGGGGCGTTGGTCATGAAAAACGGGCAGATTCAAAGTGTCGCCGGTGGTGTGGAAAACAGGTTTTACAACCGCGCTGTCTATGCCAAACGAACCATGGGATCTTCCTTTAAGCCTTTTGTTTTTGCCGCCGCTCTTCAATTGGGTTGGAATGCAATAGATCCATTGGCCAATGTTCGTGATGTCTTCGTCTTTCAAGGGCAGCCCTATTTCCCAAGACCGGATCATATATCTCCTTTCCCTTACGTTTCAATGAGCTGGGCCGGCGTTGAGTCGGAAAACCTTGCGGCCGTATGGCTCACCTACCATCTTTGCGATAAACTCAATGAAAGCCAATTCAAGGAGGTTGCCGCCCATGTGGGATTGGCGCCGCAAGTCAACTCTGGAGGAGAACAGGAGTCGTATAATAGTTATAAAACCCGGATTCGAGATAAATACGGCATTGTGGTAACTAACGAGACCTTGCAGCAGGCAGCTTTCTACAGTGCCCTTGCCAACAGTGAAGCCGACTTTATCTTTGAGGGGAAGCTGGATGATTATAAGGCACTGCGAAGACTCCATTACGGAGAAGGATTTGACGACTTTAAGGCCCAGATCGAAAAGGAGCTGGGTGATGACAGTCATAAATTAGCAGCCTCGGATAAACGCGAGTTGCTGCTGCGGGAGAAACTTCTCAGTAAAAGTTTTCTCTCACTGCAAGCCTTGAAAAAGGAGCTGGGTCAATATCGAAGAGAGGTGGAAGGAGAACCAACGGAAAATGTTTTCGGATCTGTTCCTGACACGACGTCACTCTTTAATACAGCGCCGAAGATCGGCATACTCTGCTATGACAAGGCTCAAAATCGATACAGCTATGAACTCAGGAACGATTTGCCCGAAGGCATGATTCCTGTGGCCCCTTATAACCTGCAACAGTATCTTCTCAATCAGGATGAGTCGGTCAAACAGAAGTTTTGGGATAATGTCTACATTCAGTCGACGGTCAGTGTGGCGGCCCTTGATATGTTGCAAGAACAGATCAAGACAGAACTTGCGCGCCTGCAAAAATTACCGTCTTACAGTCTTGATGTGCTTTCCTCTGTCAAGGATTTCCGGGTTCTGGTAGGCCTTGAGTACTTGATAAAACTGGGAGGTGAGATGGGGATAAAGAGTAACCTTGATCCGGTCCTCTCCTTTCCCCTCGGGTCAAATGTCGTCACACTGCTTGAGGAAACACGGATGTACGAAGGCTTGGTCACCGGTGCGGTGTCTCTTTATGGAGAGCAAAACGAGGACAACGGAGATCTTTTGACCATCATTGATAGGATCGAAGATGCCAACGGCGAAGTTCTCTATAGGCCGAAAAAGACAGTCCTCCATCCTGTAGATCCCCAGACATCTTTAGCCATAGGGGACATCTTGGAAAATGTTATCAAATTCGGCACAGGTCGATATGCCGACAAGCATGTTAGGATGAGAGGAAAAGACGGGAAAATCATCGGGTTGCCGGTTCCTCTTTTGGGGAAAACGGGAACAGCCAATATGTATACAAATGCCGCTTTCTTAGGCTATCTACCAGGTGGAGCTCCTACCCAAAAAGGAGAGATGGCCCTCCCTGGAGGATACACTGTCGGTTCCTACGTGGGATTTGACGATAATAAGACCATGCGGCGACATTCGACAAAGGTGACAGGGGCAGTTGGCGCACTTCCCATCTGGACTGATATCGTCAACGCCCTCCTGCAGGAACAGGGATTTGGCAAACAACTTGATATGACGCCTCACCCCCAAGACAACTCCACGGCTCAACCCCTGGAGAATAGAACGGCTCAATCCCAGGAAAACCTGGCAGCTCAATCCCAGGGCACCTTGACGGCTCAACCTCAGGAAAACCCTGTGACTCAGCCTCCGAAGAGCCTGGTCATCAAACGTGACAATCTCGGACAGATAAACGTTGCCGTTTCTGCCGACGACGGGGGACTCTTTATGAAACCGGGAATCCAGGTGGACGAACATGCCAGGTATACCCCTTCGGTCATGACGTTTGGCAGAATTGATGACTCGGGCGATTTTGAAGCAAAGAGATCGTTTACGCCCTTCTGGCGGTCCGTTACAGCAGACGAGGCAACCAAGCCAAAGGAAACTGAAAAGTAAGCGGGATTCCTGATTTTATTCTAAAGTGCGTTTATTTTCTTTTTGCACGGTGTTGTTTTTTTATTCAAGAAAGTATAGAGGAAAGAGTAAAATAAATTTTCCATAGGTGGAGAGATTGAATGGGTACGGATGACAGGCGACAGTTTAAGAGAAAGCACAAGCAGAGTATTGTGCATTTTCAGATTGTTGAGTCACAAGGAGAGCCTGGCCCCGACCGGGAAGGAAAGATGTTGGATTACAGTCAAGGCGGTATGCGGTTTTCCGCCAAACAACCTCTCCAGAAAAATACGAAAATCTATATCAAGCTCGATTCAGAGGAGTGGGGAAAGGAACTGACAGTCGTCTGGAAAAATCCGAATCGCAGCTTGTTGGAAGTGATCGGTTCCGTGATGTGGTGCCTGGAACGTCCTGAAGTACCAGGAGAATTCGAAGTAGGAGCTCGATTTGTTGAAGAGATCGAGCAATAAAGCGGTTTTTTTATTACACCCAAAAGACAATGATTGCAAAAAAATATACTGGAATCATAGCCTTGCTTGCTCTTCTTGCGGCAGGTTGCGCGCCATCGGTGAGGGTACCGGCCCCACCGAGTACCGAAAGCGGACAGATACAGAAGTCCGGTTCTCAAACAGGTCCGTTCGGTGATATAACTACTGGTGAGCGAGAGCGAAGACCAACCTCTCAGACGGAACAAAATCCCGTTGAGCCGACGCCGGAATCCATAAGTAAAAAAGTCCAGTTCCTTCTGCCGTCAAGTGCATTTATCAATAAGCGCATTGAAGCGTATAACAAGAAACTCGATGCATGGAGGAATATCCAGAATCAGTCTGCGTCACTCAATCTCAACCGTGAAGATACGGAAAAGATGGTAAATTGTTTTCGGGATATCCAACAGGTCCTGACTGGGTACACAAGTATGCACGACAGGATCCAGCAACTCAATTCAACCTCTCCACCCATTATTAATGCCGTGGATA
>JBJKRL010000086.1:0-25078 GCA_046704745.1 Desulfocapsaceae bacterium
AATCCGTAGATCAGCACTGCCAGCGATGCTGTCGCCAACAGGTACATCGGTACCAGCGTCGTGGCCTGATGTCCGATGTTCCAGTATATCTCACGGCTTGCTTCCATCTCTCGCTCCTCTTGCTTGCCCTTATTTTTTCTGTTCCAGTCAATCCCAGAGAATACAATTATCTGATTACCACTAACGCCCCACAATCCGGAAAGGCTGAATTTTAAGTGTAATTATACACAATTATATATATCCAAATATTTCCTCATTTCAAGCCGCCACAGGTGCCCCTTTATCGTATCAGTGAGGACCCAATCACTATCCTCTGCACCTCGCTTGTGCCTTCATATATCTCTGTGATCTTGGCATCCCGCATCATTCTCTCCACAGGGAACTCGCGGGTATAGCCGTAACCGCCGTGAATCTGAACGGCCTGGGTAGTTACCCGCATGGCGGTCTCGCTGGCCATCAGTTTAGCCATGGCTGATTCACGAGAGTAGGAGAGTCCTTCGCTGGCCCTGAAGGCTGCATTATAGACGAGCAGACGAGCCGCCTCCACCTGGGTTGCCATATCGGCCAGTTGAAACTGTACCCCTTGAAATGTCCCGATAGCGACATTGAACTGCTTGCGTTCTTTGGCATAGGCCACAGAGGCATCAAGGGCACCCTGGGCTATTCCCAAGGCCTGTGAGGCAATACCGATACGGCCGCCGTCCAGCGTCTTCATGGCTACCTTGAATCCTTGGCCCTCGGAACCCAGCAGGTTCTCTTTTGGGATGCGGCAATTTTCAAAGACCAGTTCCATGGTGGGTGAGGAACGAATACCCATCTTCTTTTCCTTCTTTCCGAAAGAGAACCCCGGGGTCCCTTTTTCGACAATAAACGCACTGATTCCATGGTGCTTTTGCGCCTCTTTGTCGGTCCGGGCAAAGACCACATAGGTCTCGGCATCACCGGCATTGGTAATAAAGACTTTGGTGCCGTTTACAACCCATTCGTTGCCGTCAAGGAAGGCCGTAGTCTTGGTCCCGCCGGCGTCGGAGCCGGCCGAGGGCTCGGTCAGGCCGAAAGCCCCCATCTTCTCTCCTCTGGCCATGGGCGCCAGGAACTGCTGTTTCTGCTCTTCGGTGCCGAACAGGTAGATCGGATTGCTGCCCAGCGACAGGTGAGCCGAAAGTGTCACACCGGTGGATGCACAGACCCGGGAAAGCTCCTCCACGGCAATGGCATAGCTGAGATAATCAGCCCCCGCTCCACCGTACTCTTCCGGGAAAACGATGCCGGTGAGCCCCAATTCGGCCAATCGGTTAAACATCAATTCCCGATCAAAACGTTCCTCTTCGTCACGCTCGGCCGCACTGGGTGCCACCTCTTTTTCGGCAAAATCCCGCACCATATCCCGGATCAGATTCTGCTCCTCAGTCAGTACAAAATTCATGTCATTGCTCCTCTATTTTAGTACCTTACAAAATGACTTCTTGTTTTTTTTGCAAGAAGTCATTTTGTCTCAAGGTAATTATACCCCCTTGTGGGGTGTTAGAGTGAATAAATCTTTACTTTCAAGAATCAAAACCCTTCTGACTCTCCGGAATCTGTATCATCACCGCCGAGCCTTCGGCACATAGCTTGCCACCTGCCGAAAGCGTCAAGGCGACCAGGACCTTCCGGCCCTTTATCTCCGTTGCCTTTCCTCGGATGGTAAGTTCAGTACCTATTGGTGTCGGAGCCCGGAAATCGACCTTCAAAGATGCGGTAACAAAGCGCGACAGCGGTTTACCGTCTTCCCGGGCCTTGGCTGCCGAGGCCGTTGCCGCACCATGGCAGTCGATCAAAGAGGCGATCATGCCGCCATAGAGAAATCCAGGAAACCCACCTGTGTATTTGGCATCCGGGGTGAAATGGCAAACGGTCTCGTCCCCGTCCCAGTAGCTCTTGATCTGCAACCCCTGATCATTCAATCTTCCACAACCATAACAATTGGCGAACTCATCCGGATAATACTCCTGGAAGGCTTTTTTGCTCATTTTTGTCTCCTTAAGGCTGGTCAGCAGCGTCCTCGGTCCCTATCGAAAATTCCGGGGCACTGTCTTTTCATAACATCATAAGTAGCAGGCAATTGGAAGGAATATAACAATTTGGAAATAATTAAAATTTCTGAAATCAACACAATGTTCATGAGAAATCCAGGCTAAATCCCTACGGCCTAATTGCCTGCAGTCTAGCGGCGAACCACCATGGCCATGCCCATACCACCACCGATGCACATACTGATCAAACCGGTCTGGTAGTTTTTTCTTTGCATGTGATACATCCCGGTAACCATCTGCCTCGCTCCCGTGCAGCCAACCGGATGTCCCATGGAGATGCCGCTGCCCAATTCATTGGGTTTTTCGACATCGATACCCAACTCCAACATGCAGCCGATAGCCTGAGAGGCAAAGGCTTCATTGAGTTCGACCAACTCCAGATCCCGGACCGTCATTTTCGTCTTTGCCAAGACCTTGCGGATCGCCGGAACCGGGCCAAGCCCCATATAGGCCGGATCGAGTCCGCCGGAAGCAAAACCTTCGATGGTCACGATCGGTGTCAAACCCAGATCCTTGGCCTTCTCCTCACTCATCAACAGGACGGCGGCCGCCCCATCGTTAATCCCCGAGGCATTGCCGGCGGTTACCGTTCCCTTGGGATCGAAAACCGGTTTAAGTCTGGCCATCTTGTCCATATTTGTTTCCATGGGCCGTTCATCTACGGCAAACGAGATTTCCTCTTTTCTGGACCTGGTTTTAATCGGCACGATTTCTGCTTCAAAAAGCCCATCAGCGATACCCTGACAGGCCCGATTGTGGCTCAAAACACTGAGCCGGTCCTGGTCTTCGCGGCTTATGGCATAAAGCTTGGCAATGTTTTCGGCCGTCACCCCCATATGATACCCGTAAAAGATCTCATAGAGCGCATCAAAAACCATCAGATCGGAGATCTCTCCGCTGCCTGATATCTCCATACGATATCCCCAGCGGGCTTTAGGCAGCGCCAATGGCGCCCTGCTCATGCTCTCCTGGCCTCCCGCCAGAACCACATCCGCCTGGCCGGCCATGATGGCCTGAGCGCCCAAGGCAATTGCCTTCAGGCCGGAACCACAGATTTTGTTGACTGCAAACGCCGGGGTTTCCTTGGGAATCCCAGCTTTGATCATGGCCTGACGAGCCGTATTTTGTCCTTGCCCCGCCTGCAGGACATTACCCATAACGACCTCGTCGACGGTAACAGGCTGCGCCGCTTTATCCCAGCGGTCATGTGCCGTTTCCAAGGCAAGAGGCCCCTGGTCCCTGAGTTTGTCCGGTCTTGACTGAGGATCAGAAGAAACCGGCCGGAGATTGACTTTGGCTAAGGTTTCATATATAACGGCCGCCCCCAGATCAACCACAGCTACGTCTTTTAAAGCACCACCGAATGCCCCCACCGCCGTACGACTTCCACTCACGATTACTGCTTTCGTCATTTTATAGCTCCTTTATATTTTTTCTTTTTCACCGCATGCACCCTGGAGATCAGACCATCTCCAGAGCGCATGCCATGGACACGCCGCCCCCGCCGCAGAGAGTGGCCAGGCCAAGGCTTTTGCCCCGTCTCTCCATGGCATGCAGGAGGGTGACCATAACCCGACAGCCGGTGGCGCCGACGGGGTGACCCAGACCTATTCCGGAACCGTTGACATTGGTAATTTCTCGTTTAAGGCCCAACTCCCGCTCACAGCCGATGTACTGAGCGGCAAAGGCCTCATTCACCTCCACCAATTCAAAATCATCGATTGTAAAGCCACTGCGATCAAGCAAATTTCTCACCGCCGGAACCGGTGACAGCCCCATGACCGAAGGATGACAGGCACCCCGGCCGACGGCACGAATCCTGGCCAGCGGTTTTACTCCCAGCTCATCTGCCTTTTCCGCCGACATGATAATCATGCCTGCAGATCCGTCATTTATGCCGCTGGCATTCCCTGCCGTAACTTTGCCGGTATCAGGAATGAAGACCGGCGGCAATTTACGCAACTGATCCAGGGTCAATCCGGGACGAAAATGCTCATCCTTATCGAAAAGGAGCGGTTCGTTTCTGCTGCGCGGAACGGCTACAGGTACGATCTCTTTAGCAAAGGAGCCATCATTGGTCGCCCGTTCAGCATTATTCTGGCTGCGCAGAGCCACCTCATCCATCTCTTCCCGGCTGATACCCAGTTTGTGGGCGACGAACTCGGCGGTATGCCCCATGATATAGGGTTTGCCTACGAATTTAGACGCCGGGCCCCGATCGGTATCCAAGGGTGCCTCTTTTCCAAGTGGCGACAGGTATGAGCCGCAATGCAGGGCATGGATCAATGCATCGATAAATCCCTGATCCTGGAGCCTGGCTCCCCACCGGGCGCTGGGCACCACATAGCAAACACCTGACATATGCTCAACACCGCCGGCCAAGATAACCTCGGCCATGCCGGCCTGGATCATGGCCATGCCGGAAATAACGGCTTCCATACCCGAAATACAGACACGGTTGATGGTTGCCGCAGACACTGTGTCGGGAATCCCGGCCATCAAGGCGGCAACCCTTGCCACGTTGAGATTGTCGTGATGTTCCATGCAACAGCCATAGCGGACGTCATCGATAATCCCGGCATCGATGCCCGCCCTGGCTACCGCCTCTTCCATGGTTACCTTTGCCAGCTGCGGGCCGTTCATGCTCTTCAAGGTCCCGCCGAAGGCGCCGATTGCCGTCCGGCAGGCGCTTACTATAACAACTTCTTTCATAAAGGACTCCCATTGTATCTCTATAACCCGGATTTTTCTTTGCCGGGCCGGCTCGTAGGTTTCATTATAGGTGTTTCTTCTCTGCAAAATAGAGCAAAAAGTGTGCTCAAATGAATTAATGATATATTTCAATACGTTAAAAAACAGCGCACCGTCTTTCCGCGCCATAGGACAGTTAATACTGGACTATATTCTAGTTTCCTGTTATTCTGGAATATAGTCCAGTTTGTGCATTGAATCACTTGACACACTGACGCCCCAGGGCACGTAACGAATGAGCCTTGTGATACACCGAACCAGAGCATGTGCGGAGGATACATATGAGTATTGAGGAGAGCGAATTTTTCCGCGAAGCGACCTTGCGCATCTGCGGCAGTCTGGAGATCGAGATTGCCATTCAACGCTGTCTACAATACCTCTCCCGCCACCTTCCCGCCACCACAATGGCCTTTCATGTCTATGACCGCGAACTGGGCATCGTCGAGACCATCGCCATTGCCACCGTAGACGGCTGCCGGGCCATGTCCCTTCGCACCCCGATCTCCGCCCGCGGCAGACGCCAGGTCGAAGAGCAGCGATCGCTTCGCACCAAGATCATGGAACGATCAGGAAACGATGCGGTCGCGGGTCCGGTGGTGAGGCAATTGGGGATTGAAGACCTCCCGGGTCTCCTTCTTGATCTGGCCCTGGAGGGCAAATTCGTCGGCACTGTTTCGGTATTCAGTGAACCCGAGATTCCTTTCAACCACCACCATGTCCGCCTCTTGTCCCTATTAAACGAGCCTTTTGCCATCGCCCTAACCAACAGTCTTCGTTACCGGGAACTCCAGACTCTCAGGGACACCCTGGCAGATGATAACCGCTATCTCCAGGACGAATTACGAAACCTGTCAGGCAGCGAGGTTATCGGAGCTGAGTTCGGGTTGAGCCGGGTCATGGATATGGTGCGTCAAGTCGCGCCACTTAAAAGTCCGGTGCTTCTCATGGGAGAAACCGGCGTCGGCAAGGAGGTCATCGCAAATGCCATCCATAACCTGTCCTTAAGCTCCAACGGACCGTTTATCAGAGTCAACTGCGGTGCCATTCCCCAGGCTCTGATGGACAGCGAACTCTTCGGCCATGAAAGGGGGGCCTTTACCGGTGCCTTGTTTCAGAAACGCGGCCGATTCGAACGGGCCGACGGCGGAACAATCTTCCTCGACGAGATCGGCGAGTTGTCTCTTGAGGCTCAGGTCCGTCTGCTCCGTGTCCTGCAGGAAAAAGAGATCGAACGGGTCGGTGGTACTGAGACCATCAAAGTTAATATCAGGGTGATCGCCGCCACCCATCGCAACCTGGACCAGATGCTGGCCGATGGCCGTTTTCGCGAGGATATTTATTTTCGCCTTCGGGTCTTTCCGATTACCATTCCGCCACTGCGGCAACGGCCCGAAGATATCCCGGTGTTGACCCAACATTTTATCCGTAAAAAATCCAGGGAGATGAAAACATTAAAGATTCCATCTCTTGCCTCGGGCGCTCTGGATCGGTTGATGCAATACTCGTGGCCGGGCAATGTCCGTGAGCTGGAAAACGCCGTTGAACGCGAACTCATCGTCAGCAAAGGTGCCCCGTTGTCCTTCGACGATCTTGGCAGCAAAATAACGACGGCCTCCGGGATCAAGCTAAAACCCGATCTTAAATCCGCTGCAACAGAAAGTCTGGAGTTGAATACTTTTATTAGCCGCCATATCAGTGAGGTCCTGAGCCTGTGTCGCGGTCGCGTCGAAGGAGCAGGAGGCGCCGCCTCTCTCTTGAACATCAACCCCTCGACCCTGCGCAAGAAGATGAAAAAGCTGGGCATCCCTTTCGGACGCCAAATAAAACATTCGATCAGGATTTGAGACCCACCATGATTTCCATATCCGGACACTTACTAAAAAAAGATGATTCCACTTTCAGCTATGTTGCAAGGAAGTTTGCATTGACGTTGCTACGAATAATTGATAAAAATTTACATACCGTCGCTTTTTTGTTTTATTGTAACTACCGTTACATCATTTATACAGGATTTTTAACGTAAGGCTTTTTCCTATGATAAATGTGATTTTGATTGTCGACGACTCACCGATCTCAAGAAAGATGCTTAAAAGCTGTATTCCAAAAGACCGCGACTATATTTTTCATGAGGCGGGCGACGGTCTGGCCGGACTCGAATTATATAAAAAGGTTCAACCCGATGTCACCTTTATGGACCTGACCATGCCGGTAATGGATGGAGCCACAGCACTTGGTGAAATTAAGAAGTATGATAAATTCGCCCTTGTCATTGTCCTGACAGCCGATGTCCAGGCAAAATCCCTTGAGAAGGTTACAGAGCTTGGGGCCTTACTGGTAGTTAAAAAGCCTCCCAGCAAAGAAAATATTCAGGCCGCCCTGTCCAAAGCGGAGGAAATGCTTGGTTAGTACTATGGATACAGCCACCCCCATAACCGATGAAGAAAAAGATATCCTGCAAGAGATAATGAACATCGCCTTCGGTCAGGCGGCTGCAGACCTTGCTGAAGTCATCAATATTTTTGTGGTCCTCAGTGTTCCCGACATCAAGATACTCAAGGCAAACGAATTGCCGGAATATATTGGGAATGAGTTCAACGAACTGGGCAACATCAGCATGGTGGAGCAGAACTTCTGGGGGGAGTTCAAAGGAAATGCGTTGCTTATTTTTCCCGCAGGTGCCGGCAAAGAACTCATTTCTCTTTTAGGTGATGAAGGAGATATCACGTTTGAACCCCAATCAAGCGATATTTTAGAAAACGAGACACTCATGGAAGTTGGGAATATCCTCATAGGCGCTTGTGTTGGGAAAATTGCCGAACTCTTAAAAGATGTGGTAACGTATTCCCCGCCCAGGGTCATCATCGAAGACCAGCCCAATGTCTCATTGCCGAAGGCCTTGTTTGATCCCGCAAATTCAGCTATCCTCCTAAAAACGGTATTTTGTTTTAATGAACGCGATGTAAATGGATTTCTCTTTCTCATCACCAGCGAAAATTCGGTCCTCTGGCTGAAAAAGGCCCTGGCCGATTTTATGGAACAGTATGAATGAATTTTTACAGATAGTTGAGACGATAAATTTCGGTCTTATCATCCTCGACACAGAGTTAAAAGTCACATACTGGAACCACTGGATGGCAAGGCATAGCGGAATTGAGGCCAACCAGATCATCGGGACCTCTCTCTTTGATTTTTTCCCACAGATGGACAATCCGCGTTTTAAGAGAAATTGTAACGCCGTGCTCTCTTTCGGCAATTTTTCCTTCTTTTCCCAAAAGCTGCATCACTACCTCTTTCCCTTCAAGCCGATCGGCTCCTTTCAATCGTCCATGTTCGAACACATGCAGCAGAACAGTACCATGGGGCCCATCCGGGACGACGACAATCTGGTGACCGGCATCTTCCTTATCGTCCAAGATGTGACAGAACTTGCTTCCTATGAGCAAAAGTTGATCGAGATGAACGTAAAGGATGGTCTTACAGGAATTTATAACAGAAGGTATCTGCAAAAACGCATGGACGAGGAGTTTCATCGCTGCCAACGCCACAAAACAACTCTGAGTCTTATTATGTTCGACATCGATTTCTTCAAAAAAGTCAATGATACGTATGGCCACCAATGCGGCGATGTCGTGCTGCAGTCCGTAGCCGGAAAAATAGACTCAAGCATTCGGGCAACCGACTGTTTCGCCAGGTACGGAGGGGAGGAGTTCTGCTGCCTTTTGCCGCAGACCGATTTAACCGGTGCATCGATTTTGGCAGAACGTTTTCGCAAGGTTATTGAACAACTGACCATCACCTGCCAGAAACACAATATCAATATCACCATTAGTCTCGGTGTTGCAGAGTATTTCGAGGATGACTCCATCGAAACCTTCCTGAAAAAGGCTGACCTGGCCCTTTACCAAGCAAAAGATTCCGGTAGAAACCAGGTTGTTTCCGCAGCATCCACCTAGCAAGCGGTTTCCTCGTCGTCTCCTGTATACTTTACCGCTTCTTGAGATACACCCAACGAACGTGCCCTTGAGACACTGCTCGATAACACAAGCGCCAATGTCTGTTGCAAGTCGGAAAAATGATATGGTTTGTGTAAAAACGCCTGGGGAAATGAGGAATGGTCCCCTTGCATTACATGAGATTCGCTGTACCCACTGACGAGTATAAGGGGAATTTCCGGTTCGATCTTGCCTAGCGCTTCCAAAGTCTGCCATCCATCCATGTCCGGCATGGTCAGGTCGCAGAGCACGACACAAATGCTATTTTTATTTTGTCTGTATTTTTCAACAGCTTCGGCGCCGTCTTTTGCTTCGATCACCTTGTATCCCATCCGGTTAAGCATGCTGACTGTCATTCTCCGTACCATGTCTTCATCATCAACTATCAAGACGGTGGCTGTTGGCCTTAATTCTGCATGTTCCACGACCTGGGACGGAGGCTGTTGGTTATAATCAGATAAGAGAGGGAAGAACACCTTGAAAACCGATCCTTGCACTTGTCGAGACTCAACGGTCATCAGACCTTGATGAGCCCGGACTATTCCGAGTGTGACGGGGAGCCCTAACCCTCGACCGGTAAATTTTGTTGAAAAAAACGGATCAAAGATCTTATCCATCTCTTTCTCCAATATCCCTGAACCACTGTCTTGTATCTCAACACAGGCGAACCGGTCACCATTGGGTTCCCAGTCGACCGGGAACCGGTGAGAAACAGGAATTTCCTGCTGCGAAGCAGTTGAGATACGCACATGAACGCACCCCTCATGTTCAGTTATGGATTCACATGCGTTTTGTATCAGGTTTCTCAGAACTTGTTGGATTTGATTCGCATTTGCTTTGATGGTTGGTCCTGGAGATGGAATGTCGACCTTAAGTGCGATATTTTCATTTACCTCCGCTTTAAGATCGGAAAGGCAATTTCTGCAGATATCCGATAGGCCGAGTGCTTCCTGTGCAGCCACCGAGTGACCGAGGTAGGTCAGCATCAGGCTGCTCACTTCGGCGGCCCGGTTCGACGCCTTCAATGCCTGATCGAGACAGGCAACAGATGATCCCGGAGGCAGGTCCAGAAGGGCCAGTTGAATGTTTCCTACCACCGCGAAAAGCATATTGTTGAAATGGTGAGCAATAGCACCGGCCATACGGTTGAGGCTTTCCGCTTTTTGCAGCTGCTGTTGCTGCCACTCCCATTTTTTTCGTTCCTCTTCCAGTTTTTTCCTCTCCGTCAATTCGTTATGAACGGCCTGATAAAGCCTGGAGTTCTCAATAGCAAAGGATATTTGTTCCGCAAATACGGTCGCAACCTGCAACGTGCTTGAGGTAAAGGCAATGGCGGAAAATCGGAGACCGAAGACAATACCGTTGATGAAATTTTTCCGGTGCAGGGGAATGGCAAGCACAGCTTTCACAGGTGAGAGATCCAGAGGCCCGAGGGGTAAATGTTCAAGGGTGGCACCCACATTGGAAGCGGTAAAGTATTCTTCCTCCAGAAACCGCGAAGAGACGGCAAGGTATTCTGCAAATTCGTTAAGAGCGGTACAGCATGACGGCTTTAATCCTGTCTGTGAGGCACAATAGAATTTGCCGTTTTGATCCGAAAGTACCAGGGCTGAGGCATCGGCAGAGACTATTTCGGGGAACGTTCGGACGACTTCGGAACCAACAGTAGTGAGATCGAGGTGACGATTAATCTCTCTCCCGCTCTGGACGATTTTTTCAAATTGGCTGCTTTGATGGGCCTCCAAAATGGTTTGGCCGATTCGGTATGCCATGGTCAGGAGTAATGATACATCGGCATCGCTGAAGGGGTCCGGGCGGCAGCGTGCAAGGATGAGAGCACCTCGGGTTTCGTTGCTGTCCTTCACAGGCAATCCTACAATCTCTTTTACTCCTATATCAGCAAGTTGGGTGTCAATTGCCGGATTGTTTGCAGTCGTGTCCAGAAGGACAGGACTCCCCGATCTCAACAGGGTATGAACGAATCCGCCTTCCTTGTCCGAAAACGGGAGGTGGAGGTTGTCCTCGGGTATACCGATAGCTGCCAGAGGAGAGAACGAACCTGTACCGTTCGGGTCCAGCAGGACGACGATATCGGCCAGGAAAAGCTCGGACAGTGTTGACAGAACCCGTTCGAGCAAATGCTCCAGGGAACCGCGTTCATTGAGAATGGCCAAAAGGCGCGTCAGACGGGTTGTATCCCGAACGGCTTCCCGTGCTGCTTTTACGGCTGAATCTCTGGCTGTTCGCAGACGAAGGAATTCATCGCTTTCATGCCCGGAGGATTTTTCGTATGCATTGTCGGGACTCGTAGCCATGATTGTGATCAGAGTGCCAAGGCGGTTATAGTAGCATTATGTGTTCCCAGAACACCTGCTGTCCGGGCAAATTCCCCACAGCAATAAAAACCAAAGGTTGGGATGTGTCCTGCTTCCTGCTGAAGTCGATAGGATTCTTCGCCGACCCTGGAACCTAAAATCACAGCTCTGGCAGCACAGCTGAAGACCAACAGAATTCCTGCCTCCTCATTGTCTTTCAGTAATTCTTCAACCACTTCGTTGGCCACTGCGAGAAGGGCCTCGGGTGAACTTTTCATAACCTGAACAGCGCTTCCAGCCGGAGGTACACATCCCTGAATTCTCAGGGTCCCTTGTTCGGTTTTTGAGCGTGCAACTCTGATCACTGACGTCCCATCCGATTGGAGGAGCCCGAAGGGATGGACAATGGATGTGTCCCAAAAATTGTCCTTGCTCAGCTGGCCCGGGGCAAAGCCGAGCTGTTCCTCATAGGCGACGGAGGCTGGCCGACCTCCAAGTTCAATGATTTCGGTACCCTCTGCCTGTGTTACCAACAGTGGAATACCAACCGGTTCCCAGCCGTGCCGGGTAACGACCTTTATCGGATTTTCGCTTGCTATCCAAAGCGCAACGGCCCCTTCTTCAATAACCTGGTCATTGTGGAAGACATACGTCCGTTCGAATTTGAGTTCATCACCTGAGGCACCGCCACTGATCGAAACCTTCGGTCCGGTTACGCGATACGCCCCCTGAAAAAGTTCCTGTAGATCTCCTGCCAGGCAATCGGCCAGCAGCATGAGTGCGGCATGTGGGCTCGGTCCCGCTTCCTTTTTACTTTCCCGGGCAATATGCTGTCCGATTTCCGGGAGCTTCCCTTTGATATGGGAGGCAGAGGCTAAACCGAACTTGTAGGATCCTGATTTCAGAGCCAGAACACTCACCCCACCTCCGAACCCCAGGTGTTTGCCCTGTATGATCTGACCGGAGCCTGTAGCTCCTACTAACTGGGCATCACCTGTAACACAACGGATACCGTCGAGCAAATCAGGAATAGAATATTGAGGCGTGGTGAACACAATGACGAGATCCGGTTTTTCACCTGCGATCCCTGCCACGGCTTCCCGGGCGGCCGCGCACCCGGCATCAAAGGCCTTTTTCTTCAATGTGCTGATTCCGATACCTACAAAGATTTTCATGGAATGAGATTTCCTTGCCAGGTTGGATGGAGTACTGTTCGTTTATGGCTGTGTTTGGGCGGAGCCGATGTAGAATCTTTTTTATTTTACTCAAATCTCACAGCAAAAATCAAACCATCGAACGCAAATACTTTCGGTTAGGTAGACGAACGAAGACATCAATGATGTTCATCTGGGGGAAGCAAACGGTACGACTTACGCTTTTCCCCTCGATTTCCCATGTAAAATGCTTACTTCTAGAGTCATGAAAGTTATCCATATCAGCCTGAACTATTTGCATCCGGTAATCCCATGAAAACCTCAACAACCGTAAACCGTTCCCCTGTCATCCTCCTCTTTATCGCATCGTTTTTTTTCCTCACCTCCTGTGCTCCCGTGGCCAAACTCCCCCCCGCTGGCAGCCTGCAGGCATATACTGCGACTGGAGACAGCCTCCTGGCTCAATATGCACCTGTCTTTTTAATTGAAGACCCGGAAAAGGATTATAATCATATCGGCACGCCGACAGTCGAGAATGACCAGAATGGGAATCCAGTCATATCCGTTGACCCGGCGCAACCGACCTTCTACGCCCAGATAAGACACTGGCATGGGACAAAACACTCCTATTCCAACCTGATCTATCGAGTCCATTTTGCGGAAGTTCCTTTTGAGCTTATCCCTTTCTATCTGACGGCCGGGAAAAACGTCGGCCTTTTTGTAATTATCACCTTAGATGAAAACAAACGGCCGGTGCTCATAACCACTGTTCATACCTGTGGCTGTTATCTCGCCTTCCAAGCGACATCTTTTTTAAACCCGGCATACCTGCCCAAGAGCTGGACACCAGGAAGACAAGATATATACGGTGAATCTCTGCCCTCCTATCTTGACTATAAGAACAGCTCACCCTTGCAGGATAAGATGTATATCTTCCTGCAGAGCGAGACCCACAGGGTTGCCGACCTGTGGATCGGTCCGAAAACCGACCTGTCCTCCTACACCGTTAAAAATGCGGCGATCAAACCGCTGACGGCTCTGTCCAGGTTGCCGGCAGGAAACGGGAGGACTCTGTCGTTTTTCGCCACAGAAGGCCCGCGAAAAGGGTATGTCAAAAACAGCGAAAAATTCTGGGAGAGATTGTTTCTCAGCCTGCCGGCTCTTGATTGGCGGGTTGGAGAAGATAAAAGGCTCGGAAAAAATACCAATGACGGGAAGGTCTTCTATACAAGTTTAAAGCCCTGGGCACGGGAGGAGTCGGATCTTCGGAACTTCCCGGCTTTCCTTCACTATTGGGGTTGGCGGCTGCAGTAACCAGAAAACACTCACCCCAGATCATACAACTCCCCGTATTTTTTCTCCAGGTATCTGATATACGGGTCGATGGAAAGCGACCCTCCAGTGATGCGCTCAACGAGTTCATCCATGGTAAACTTGCTTCCATGACGATAGATATTCTCGGTGAGCCAGCTATGCAGGACGGTAAACTTTCCTTTCCGCATCTGGTCCGGAATATCCGGATGGGCTTTAAGCGCTGCATCGAAAAACTGGGCGCTTAGAATATTGCCAAGGGTATAGCATTGGAAGGCGCCGCCGATCATACCCCCGAACCAATGAACATCCTGCATGGCCCCATCACGATCATCGGGTGGCACTATACCGAAATCCCGATGGAAACGCTCACACCAGGCCTCAGGCAAATTACGAACCGCAAGTGTTCCTTCCAAAAGGGCCAGTTCAAAATCGAAACGCAGCATCACATGCAGGTTGTAGGTCACCTCATCGGCATCAGTGCGGATCAGAGATCTCTCTACCTTATTTATGGCACGATAAAGACGTTCAGAAGAAATCCCCTGTAATTGTTTTGGAAATTCTTTCTTAAGCTTTGGGAAAAAGAATTCCCAGAATTCACGACTGCGCCCGACCAGGTTTTCCCACGTTCGGGACTGGCTCTCGTGGACACCGGACGAGGTCCCGGCACCTAACGGCGTGCATTCATAGGTCCTGTCGATCCCCTGTTCATAGAGGGCATGGCCTGCCTCATGTATATTGCTGAACAGCGCCTCGCCGAAAAAATTCTCCTTTACGCGGGTTGTGATTCGCACATCCCCTAAAGAAAACTTGGTCATAAACGGATGGTGGGTCTTATCGATACGTCCGCGTGAGAAATCGTAGCCGATGCTCTGGACAATTTCTTTGGCAAATTTCAGCTGCCGCGCCTCCGGGTAACGGGCATGCAGAAAAGAGTCGTCAGCAGCCTGTTGCGATGCTATAGCCTTTACGATGGGGACAAGCCGTGCACGCAAGTCGGCAAAGACCTTACGGATAAACGAGGCCTTGACACCATAATCGGCGATGTTGATCAACGGGTTGGCAATATGCTCATATCCTGGAAAAAAATTGGCGTATTCTCGACTGAAATCAAGCGTTTTTTCCAACAACGGCAAAACTCTGGCAAAGTCGTTTACCGGACGAGCCTGTGCCCAGACCTGATAGGAATCGGCGATATGGACATTGAATTTAGCTACAAATTTCGGTGGAACCCTGGTTGCCTGTTCATAATCCCTTCGGGTCACACGAATGAGAGAGGCATCGTCGGATTCGTATGGAAGGCTCTCTTCATAGGGCAACAGATCGTCGAGGAGTTTTCCGACCTTGGGGTCGACGAATTTCTGCTGGGCAATTTCAGCCAGCGTTGCCAGTTGTCTTCCGCGCGCTCCCGCTCCGCCCGGAGGCATATAAGTATGCTGATCCCAATCCAGAACTGCTGCCGCCATATGAAGATCGTTTATTTGTGCCAAACGCTGTTTGAGTTTTTCCAGTTTCTTTTTCATGGATTCTCCAGTCTTTAGTTCAACTCCACTGCTCGTTGGATTGCATCTTTATTACTCGGAGCCTTTTGCAAAAAGAGGATTTTCGTTCAAAATCAAGGCATGCGAAAAATTTTACCGGAGGTATATAAATGATATCGGAGTCAGAGTTTATGCCCGGAGGGTGCTTACCTCCGAGGATAAAATTTTGAGCATAATGCGGAGTTTGGGCCGGTAAGCGAGCCGGCGAGACTCCGAGAAGATCTTTTTGCAAGTGGATCACTCGATTTTCTTTTTAATATCGATAATGGGTGTACTGTCCAGAACATCGAGGCCTGAGACTTCAATTGTGTTTCCCTGAACGGCCCGGACCGTAAGCTCCGAGACGGCAATGGGATTCGGACGAACCGGGCTCCGGGTGGCAAAGACCCCGCGCAGTCCGCGGGATCGATCGCCGCGCGGATACACCTTCAGGACATCCCGGTCTGCTCTATCCAGCCAGAAGAGCACCACAATATTTTGACCGGCAGCAATCCCGTCGAGGCCGTCTTGATATTCCGGGAAGAGTTGCAAAATCCCAATGCGCTCCGATTCAGTATAATTTTTCGGAGCGTCGTCCAGGCTTTTAATATCACCATGTACAGTGCCGATGATTTGTAGTTCTGGTTTTTCCATTACAAGAGTTCCGGTAAAAAAACTACCTTTCAGGCGACAAATTCAGACAATGTCACCCCCTCAGCTCCCATACGTTGCGATCATCTCAGATTTCATCATCTGTTATGCTCGCACCGCGAGAATGGAGGTTCATGAGATATCCGGGTTAAGCGTCCATTTGATATACCAGTCCGGCCTGCCATCCGCACCCTCATCTGCATCCAGGCAGACAATGCCCGAATTCTGGAACTGATAGACTCGGACCTCGTCGGAGCCCACGGCCAGATAGGAGACCAACCGCTGCATAAAAGGCATGTGCCCCACCACCATCATATCTGTTGCCGGGTCGAGACTTTCGGCAAATACCCGGACATCGTCCAGCGGGTCAATCCCGACGACTGCCGCAAGCGGTGTCTTGAGTTCAAAGACTGCTTGAAAAATAGCAGCCGTCTGCTCTGCCCGTCTTTTCCCTGAATGAACGATTCTTGCCACCTTTATGTCATACCCTTTAGCAACCTGAGCTATACGCTCGGTGTCTTTTCTCCCCTGATCGGTCAATCCTTTTTTCGGATCGATATCCTTAGGAGCACTTTTGCCGTGCTGTACGAGAAATATGGCCATGATGTCCCTCCATTGCCTCTTTTTGCCCTTCAATCGGCATCAAACCACTCGCTTGTTTCTGAATGTATGGTACAGTGTGAAGAAGATGAAGCACTTTTTGAGAGTACTGCCAAGAAAAGTATTTCTTACCACACATGTTATCCACTCGACTATGACCATCTCGTGTCCCATTAAAAACAACAGCCGTTCCCAGTCCCTGCCCCTAACTAAACTGTTAACACGATTCAGTGTAAATACAATGGTCTTAATGGTCACTCTTATCATTGTGGCCTTTTCCGTACTGATCACATCAACGTCTTTGATCATCTTCCAGGGATATATCGATACCTTGGGAATTCTTATCTGCATTGCCGCACCTGTTCTCATCATGCCCTTGCCCGCACGGTCATTTTTCTTAATGTATTTAAAAATCCAGAGGACCGAGTCGGAACTTCGAATCAAAAACCAGGAACTGGAAAAATCTCTTCAGGAAATCAAAATACTCAGCGGCCTTCTGCCCATCTGTTGCAACTGCAAGAAGATCCGGGACGACCAGGGGTACTGGAGTGAAATCGAGCAGTATTTCAACTCCCATTCCGATCTCCAGCTGACCCACGGCATCTGTCCCGAGTGCGTCATGGAACTCTATTCGGAGCTTTATCCTGAGGATCATCTAAAATCGGAATCTTTTTCAAAGGACACCAGCAAGACTCTCCGGCAAGGATCATGTCTGCTTTCATCTCATCTTTTTTAGGAGGAATTCGTTTGCAGATGAGATAAAACGTCTGCATAATAAAAAGAAGGTGGAGTGTTGCAGCACGTTACCATATATTCTTTTTCTTAAGGTTGCCTCAATTTCCATTCAATTATCCATGAAGAGTTTCGTATATATCATACGTACCATCTTGCTTACAACCGTCCTCTTTTCCTTATTTCCCGGATGCGCGTGGAACCATAAAACGGAAAAAGAGGACCATATACTCGCCCAAAACGAGGCCTTGCATAAGAAGAACACGGAGTTGCAAAAAGAAATCGATGCCAAGAAGGAACTCAACGCCAACTTAAAAATAAGGCTTTTGGAAAAAAATGCTGAAATCAATAAACTTAAGGTGATACAGCAGGATCTTGGGAAAGAGGTCGTGCATAGTAAAACCAAGATGATTTCTCCAGAAAGCAAGGCGGAAGCCGCAGCTGTCCTGGCCGAAACCGAGACCGAGATAAATACGGTCAAAGAACAGGCATTGGCGGGCAACCGACGATTACCTTTCGCGAGTGCCGACCAACTCATGGAGAAGAGTAGAACCGAATTTGCACTTGGTCATTATGGGAAGGCGTGCACTTTTGCGGCTCAGGCCCTGGCACAAGTCCAGACAATGCAATTAAAAGCGGAAACAATGGCAAAGCCGGTAAAGGGACAGGTCAACCATTTCGTCTTTCCTCTGGTTATGCAGTTAGTTCAGACCAGCAACATCCGGGAAAGACCCAGTATGAAAGGTCGAATACTCTTTATTTTGGAACGAGGTACGCAGGTAACAGCCACCGGATACCGGGGACATTGGATCAGGATTATCGTTAAAGACCAGCCATTCGGTTGGATATATTATACCCTTCTTGCCCTCCCTGAATCATGACGCCTTTGTCTCTTCACTCAGGACAACCTTATTTCTTCCCGCAGCCTTGGCCTCATACAGAGCGTTATCCGCCCTGCCTATCAAGCTGTTGTCCGTATCTTCAGAACTCTTTATTCCGGTAATGCCGATACTTATTGTCAGGTGCAGCTCAATGTCCTGATACACGAACGGGTAGTTCTCCACTGCTTGCCGTATCCTTTCCGCCGTCAGCACTGCCTTATGAGTATCCGTCTGCCCCAGAATAATGAGGAACTCTTCCCCTCCGTAGCGACCGGCGACATCCAAGGTCCTGAGCAGCTTAGTGAAAACCTGGGCCACCTGAACAAGGACGCTGTCGCCCACCAGGTGCCCATGCGTGTCGTTGATCATCTTGAAGTGGTCGATATCAACCATTAAAAGAGAGAAATCATGGCTGTACCTGCGATACTCTTCAATATGGTTTTTTAAGACGGTTATAATCTGCTTCCGGTTGGCAAGTCTGGTCAGGACATCGGTTACGGCCAATCGCTCCAGTTCCTCCTTATTTTGTTTTAAGTGAACGACCATCTCATTGAACATTGAAGAAACAATACCCAATTCATCATTCCGCATGATATCCAACGAGATATCAAGATCTCCTTTGGCAACCCGCATGACTCCGCCCGTCAATGCCTTGAGCGGCTGTAATATCTGTTTTGCAACAAAGGAGGCCCCCAGACCGATGATCAGGGTGAAGAGTATCGCCGTCAGGATAATCTGGTCACGCATACGGATGACATCGGAATAAACGTAATCATAGCTCTCGGTGATAACCAGCCCCCATGGAAGATCCCTGAATGCCATGGCAAATCCAACAATCAGCTTATTGTTATTATTAAAATTCATAGGAGTAAGCGGATGCATGAACAATTCCATTTTCTGGGAAGCGGAAAGAGCTGTTTCCTTTTGTCCCTCGGGAATGGCGACGGCGAGAATCGGACTGCCGTCCTTTTGGACAAGATGAACAGACCTGGGGCCAATAGTTCCACCTGAGAGCATTGTTCTCAGATAGGGCAAAAGCTCCCGGAGGCTGATCTGAACCGCAAGCACTCCAAGCTTATTGCTGGATTGATCCGAAATCAGAGGAATTCCTATTACCGCCACAGGTATCGATTGATCCGTATTGAACGTCACCTGACCGATAATGGCCTTGCCTTTTTCAATCTTTTCCTTCCAATGGGGAGGCAGCCCAAAGGGTATGTCTTCGGTCTCCGCGTTCGAGGCTGCCACTTCCCTTCCCTCCATATCAAACACAGCCAATCCTTTGTACTCAGCAAACTGTTTTCGGACAAGATCCAGATAACTGTTGATTTTTTTCACTGGAGACAGAACATGATCACTCGTTTGATTTGAGGGTGTTCCATTCTTCATGTCGTGATATTTCGTCAGGCTATCGATAAGGATGAAGGAATTGGCAAAAACCTGCAAATCGTGCTGCCGTTCGGCAAACCAGAGATTCATTTCGCGTTCCGCCTTACCGGCGGAATCCATAAACCTTTGCCTGGTTTTTTCGGCCATCGCCCGGTAGCTCATATCATAAAACAGCCACCCCATGCCACATGAGGGCAAAAGAGTAACCAAAATGGAAAATATCAGAATCCGGTTCCGGATAGACGACAACCCGGAAGTGTTTTTTGTCGTATCCATAACATGAGGGAGTTGAGGTGAAATACAGCCAGCCGGAAAGATTCCGAATACCACCCTTTCTATACTGATTTCTTAGACATAATATGGGTTGAACTTCCGAGATAGAGTTCTGCCGCCTCGCCTTCCGTCTCGGACAGAGTCGGATGCGGATGAAGACTCAAGGCCATATCCTCTGCCAAGGCCCCCATTTCAACGGCAAGACATCCCTCCGACACCAGTCCTTCTGTCTCTCGACCCACAATACCGACACCGGCGATTCTGCCGCTTTCCTTATTGACAATGATCTTGGTCAGGCCCAGGGCCGCCCCCATGGTATGGGCACGGCCGGAAAATTTCCACGGAAACCTCAAAATCTTGATGTCGATATTTTTCTCTTTCGCCTGATCCTCGGTTAAACCGCACCAGGCTATCTGTGGATCTGTATAAATTATAGCGGGAATTGCCCGAACATCAAAGGCGGAAGGTTGTCCGGCAACCACTTCCGCTGCCACCTTTCCTTCCCGCGAGGCCTTGTGAGCAAGCATCATTCCGCCCACCACGTCACCAATTGCAAGAATGTTGGAATCTGCCGTGCGTTGTGTTTCGTCGACAAGGATATACCCCTTATCATCCGTCTCGACGTTTGTCTTGTCAAGCCCCAGTCCAGCAGTTGACGGCTTGCGGCCGATGGCCACCAATACCTTGTCGAATCGGTGTTCAGTTTTTTTCCCCAGAGACTGCAGGAGAACATCGACCCCTTCACCAGTCTCTTTGAGATCCACCACCTTTGTTTTCAGATGAATGCCTGTAAAGATCGAATCCAACCGCTGTTTGAGCGGCTCCACTAAATCTCTGTCCACCCCCGGCAACAGAATTTCAGCCAACTCCACCACCGTTACCTTGCTGCCCAAGGCACTATAAGCCGTCCCCAACTCGAGCCCCACATAGCCGCCCCCGATGATAAGGAGAGATTCTGGAATATCGGCCAGAGCCAGGGCACCGGTGGAATTCATAATCCTCCCACCGGTCTTGAAAGGGACGCCTGGATAGGGTATGGGTTCGGAACCCACGGCCACAATTGCATGTTTAAACCGTATGCGTCGAACCTCGGAGTTCTCCAGACGAACGGTCCTGGAGTCTTCAAAAACGGCCCGGCCCTTCATCAGTTGAACACTGCGTTGCTTGCTTAGGCTCACAAGACCGGATGACATAGTGGTTATTACCTTTGTTTTCCAGCGCCGCACGGCATCAAGATCAATCCGCGGTGCATCAAACTCCACGCCCATCTCTTTCGACCGGGCGGCATCATGGATCAGTTCGGCAAGGAAAAGAAGGGTCTTAGAGGGAATGCAACCGGTGAATAGGCAGACTCCACCGGGCTTTGGAAAAGGATCAACCATGGTTACATCAAGGCCGAGGTCGGCCGCTCGAAAGGCAGCCGCATATCCACCAGGTCCGTTGCCGATGACTAGAAGCTCGGTTTCCTGTTCCAACTCACCCATGACCATAACTCTTCTCCCTTAAATCATTGAGATCAACAACTCTTCAGGATCTTTTAGGGCTTCGATCAGGACCTTCATAAACCTGATGGAATCGCCCCCATCGGCTACACGATGATCAAAGCAGACCACAACAGGCATGAGCAGGCGGGGTACCATTTCATAGCTGCCGTCTTCTTTGGTTGCCACGGTCGGTTGCATGCGGCCCTGCCCCAATCCGAGGATGGCCGTCTGGGGAAAATTAATGATCGGAGTAAAAAAACCTCCTCCCATAGCCCCTGCATTGGTAATGGTAAACGTCCCGCCCTGCAGTTCCTCAAGGCCGATCTTACGCGACCTGGTCCTTTGCACACAATCATGCAGCTCCACAGCCAGCTCTTTGATGCTCTTACGATCCACATCCCTGATCACCGGAACAATAAGACCGTCCTCCGTATCGACCGCCACTCCGATATTATAATATTTTTTAACCACGATCTCCTGGGCTTCGAGATCAAGACTGGAGTTAAATATCGGATAAGCCTTTAAGGCTGTGGCCGCTGCCTTCATGGCAAAGACGGTCATGGTCAGCCGGCCTCCGATTGCCTCAATTTCCTCTTTGTGCTTGCGGCGGAAGGCTTCCAGTTGACCGATATCAACCATGTCCTGGCTGGTCACATGGGGAATCTGGCTCCAGGCGGTAGCCATTTGGCGGGCAATGGACCGACGGATTGACCGCAGAGGTTGTCTTTCCACCTCTCCCCATTGACTGAAATCCGGCAAAGCCGGCGCCGGGGAGGAAGCCGGCTCGGCACCCCCCTGTTTCCCGGCAGGGGTCGAAGCAGCTGGCGCCTGCTTTGCTTTTTCGGCAAAGGCACGAACATCGTCCGCAGTCACCAGACCTTTAGCGCCGGTCGGAGGCACCAGCTGCAAATCGACTCCCAAATCCCTGGCCAGCTTGCGGGTGGCCGGCGAAGCGGGAATAGGTCCGGCTGCCTTTTGTGCCTTGGAGATCTTTTCCGGAGTTTTTTTCCCCTCTTGTCCTGAAGCGGCCTGCTCCATCGATTTTTTCCCGGACTTTTCACCTTCATCGCCACCGGCAAAAACAAACATGACGTCACCGACTTTGACAAGATCACCGGCCTTGGTCAGTATCTGGTCGACCTTGCCGGTAAAAGGAGACGGAATCTCCACGGCGGCCTTATCGGTCTCAACCTCCAGGATGATATCCCCCTCTTTGACCTCAGCACCTGCAACAACACGAACGGCCAGAACTTCCGCCTCGTGGATCCCTTCTCCCAAATCAGGCAAGGTAAATGATCTGCTCATTTGCTTCTCTTCCTCCTGTTACAATTTTCTTCTGTCCTGATACGTGTTGCTTATGTCTCCAACGTTCGTCCTGCCGCATCAACTATACGCCGGACACTTGGCAGATATTCTTTCTCCCGGGCAAAATATGGAATGATGATATCAAAGCCGGTGACCCGTTCGATGGGCGCTTCGAGGTAAAAGAAAGCCTTCTCCATCAGACGCGAGACGATTTCTGCTCCGGCCCCGAAGCTGCGGGGGGCCTCATGCACAATCACCGCCCGTCCGGTCTTTTGCACCGACTGCACAAGAATGTCGTCATCAAAAGGCGAGATGGTCAAGAGATCGATAACCTCGGCCTTCACGCCCTGTTTCTCCTGCAGGACGTCGGCCGCCTCCAGGGTCGGACGCAGCATGGCCCCGTAGGCAATCATGGTCAAATCGTCCCCAGCCCGCACGATCTGCGGCACACCCAGAGGAAGAATCTCTTCCTCCTCCGGCACTTCCTCGCGAAAGGCCCGATACAAGGCCTTTGCCTCATAGAAAATGACCGGGTCCGGGTCACGAATAGCACTGACGAGCAGGGCTCTGGCATTGCGTGGTCCGGACGGGATCACCATCTTGATACCAGGTGTATGGGCCCAATAGGCCTCCCGACTCTCGGAATGGTGCTCCAGAGCCCGCACACCGCCTCCGTATGGAGCCCGCAGAACAATCGGCATGGGAAATCTCCCTTGAGAACGCCAGCGCAGGCGGGCGGCATGATTTTCTATCTGGTGAAAATTCTGATAACAGAATCCAGAAAACTGGATTTCACAAACCGGCTTCAATCCATATGCAGCCATACCCACCGACATACCGACAATGGCCGATTCCGCCAGAGGAGTGTCAATAACCCTTTGCTCGCCGAACTGATCTACCAGACCGTCGGTAACCCGGAAAACACCGCCGTCCCGGCCGACATCCTCGCCTAAGAGAATAACGCTGTCGTCTTTTTCCATCTCCTGTTTGAGCGCCAGATTCAAGGCCTGGACCATATTCATCTTGGTCATGCCGACACCTCCTTTGAACCGTCTGCAAGTTCGCGGGCCAGAAAGTCTTTTTGGCCCGCGAGATGGGGCGGCAATTCGGCATAGAGATGGTCAAACATATCAAGAGGATTTCCCATCAACTGCATCTTTTTTTCGGCGTTATCAACGGCATTCTGAATCTGTTGTTTCACCTCCTCCTCGACCTCCTTTTGCTCCTGGTCCGACATAACTCCTTTTTTTAAGAGATAGCTCTCGAATCGGGGAAGGGGATCTTTTTTCCGCCAGGCTTCCACCTCCTCTTCGCTCCGGTAGCGTTTGGGATCATCGGCGGTTGTATGCATCATCAACCGATAGGTCACGCATTCGATAAGGGTCGGCCCGTTGCCTGCGCGTGCGCGCCTGGCAGCCTCATCTGCTGCCGCATACACGGCTAGGATATCATTGCCGTCCACCTGTATACCCGGCATTCCATAGGCGATAGCCTTCTGGGCGATTGTTTTCGAACGGGTCTGTTTGGCGATGGATGTGGAAATTGCCCACTGGTTGTTCTGGCAGACAAAGATCACCGGCGCCTGAAAAACAGCGGCAAAGTTCAACCCTTCATGAAAATCCCCCTCCGAGGTCGCACCATCCCCAAAAAAGACCATGACGATATCATCTTTTTTGCGATATCTCGCAGCCCATCCGAGACCGACGGCATGCAGTATCTGGGAGCCAACCGGTACGGAAACGGGAAAATTGGTGTGATCCGGCGGTCCGACGGCTGCTTCATTGTAGCCGTTGTTGGATATGATAACACTCTCCAGGGAACGCCCCCGCCATATCTCGGCTGCGGTTTCCCGAAAAGAAGGAACCAGCCAATCTTTAGGCTTAAGATGGGCGATGCTACCGATTTGTGAGGCCTCCTGCCCCTTGATCGGCGGGAAAGTCCCTATTCGGCCCTGGCGCTGCAGGTCAAGCAGACGTTCATCAAATCTGCGCCCGAGCAGCATGGCCCGGTAAAGCTTCAGCAGCATTTCTCCGGATATGTCCGGTTCAAGCTCCTCATCAAGTTTTCCGTTTTCATCTAGAATTGAGAGACTCTCTATATTCTCAGTAAGCGTAATGCGGGTTCGTGGCATATTCGGCTCCTTTTCTCATAGTATTGATCGACAAAGAAACCATCATGAATGTGTTACTCAACAGGAAGGATTCTCTTGCTCCATCCACTTTGAATTCTATTCATGATACGATTTTTTTCAACTTTTCTGAAGGGAAATTGGGGGATTGCCAACAACTAAATGTTGGCCCTGCCATCTTGCGTTTGCAGGTTCCGGTTTCATTGAGGCTTTTACATATCGCAAGAGATTAATAAAAGTGCTATTGCAGTATGGATTTGCAGTATGGATTTTGGTAAAGATCAAATTCTTATACCTAATAATTTTCCCAAATAGAGAAAATATATTCCGGAAAAATGGAATTTTCCCTCCTGTTTCAGAGAGGAGCACACGTAATCGATTGCATATTCAATTAGTTATTTGATAGCAATACACTTGGGGAATTTTCAACCAAGAGAAAGTTCTTGCCCATTTATTCAAATTGTAAAAACCTGAATCCTGCGTATTTTTATTTTTTTATTTTAACATGATACGATTT
>JBJKRL010000087.1:0-128955 GCA_046704745.1 Desulfocapsaceae bacterium
AATTTTATTGGTCGGGGCGGGGCGATTCGAACGCCCGACCTCCTGCTCCCAAGGCAGGCGCGCTAACCAGGCTGCGCTACGCCCCGACGAATGAAAAAAGCCCGATTCGAAAATCGGGCTTGAAATCTTTGGCTCCCCGGGACGGACTCGAACCGCCGACAGGGTGGTTAACAGCCACCTGCTCTACCGACTGAGCTACCGAGGATTATGGAGACTCCGGTTTTCCAGGACAACACAACACCTGCTGCACAGAAAGGTTTAAGACCGATTGCGCACAGCCGGATTCCCGTAGCGCGTGAATATAAACAGGTGCGGTTACGGTGTCAATATTTTTTTGCCGCCCAACCGGAAACGAATTATTTCTTTTGCATTTCTTTCAACATCTTCATTGCCTGCTCCAGCTTTTCGTTACTGAGACCTGCGGGGGTTCCACCCCCCGGGGATCCTGAGCCCATCTTCGGGTTTGCCGACTCCCCTGTTCGACTCCCTTCCGGCTCTTTCAACATGGCAATGGTTCTCTTAGCAACGGTTCTGGCAATGGAATCCGCCTGGGGGTCTTCCTGCGGCACAATTCCCGCCGGAAATTGAAAGACCTTTTTATCAACAGGTCTTGTATCGATTTCCGTGGCCTCCTTTTTCATGGAAAAGCCCATAATGGAGGTATCTGATTTCAAAGGTATCCCGGCCTGGTGGATGGAATAGACGGTAGTACCCATTACCGTTGCCTTGTCACAATCATAACCGAGTATTTTTGCCGCATTCATCTCAATACTGCCATTGAGCCCTTTGGTCATGCTCATCCCCATATTCTTAGCATTCTTTGCGACCTGTTCCTTCTCGGCCTTAG
This sequence comes from Desulfocapsaceae bacterium, assembly GCA_046704745.1. GTDB lineage: Bacteria > Desulfobacterota > Desulfobulbia > Desulfobulbales > Desulfocapsaceae > CAWGGS01. The sequence goes on from JBJKRL010000087.1 coordinate 848, forward strand.
AAAGCTTATTGTACTCTTCAAGCATGTACCTGCGGGGATTGGCACTCTTTTTGCCGGTCTTTTGCTGCAGATCGAAGGTATACAACCAGTCAAGGGTCATGATGGTGACAGTGTTGCTCTGTTTCCCCATGGCGTTTATTGTAGTGTGATATGTGGCCATCTCCTTGCCATGTTTTCCGATATACAAAGTCTCCGTCCCTTTTTCGCTGCCGCTGAGTGTGTATTTTATGGTGGCATTCTCGAAGGGCAGCTTTCGCTCCCATGGATTGTTCTGACCGGCTTGGGCAAGAAGAGGTAAAAGAAGAACCATAAACACCCAAAATATTCCTACTCGTTTCATATTTCCCTCATAATGAGTTTAATTCCAAGGCAAATCAGCCTATAGTATATGATTTCTTCAAGCTGACTTAATGTTTGCCCAGTATATTGTTATCACTTGGTTTTTTGTTCTCTGTGAATAGGGAATGCACCCCAGCTTTGCGCTACCGGCATAATCTCGATGGAATTGATATTCACATGTGGAGGTCTGGTTGCCGCCCAGTATATGGTTTCGGCAATGTCCTGGTCGGAAAGAGGCGTCATACCGGTATAGACGTTGTCGGCCCGCTCCCTGTCACCATGAAAACGGACCACGGAAAACTCGGTCTCGGCCAGTCCCGGTTCGATATTGGTCACCCGAATGCCCGTGCCGTGCAGGTCTGCGCGCAGATTTCTGGAAAAATGGTTAACAAAGGCCTTGGTCCCGCCGTAGGTATTTCCTCCAGGATACGGCCAGTTTCCGGCGACCGATCCGATATTGATGATGTGGCCTTTGCCTCTCTCAACCATTGCCGGCAGAATCGCTCGTGTCAGGTAGAGAAGGCCTTTTATATTGGTATCGACCATCGTCTCCCAGTCAATCAGATCGGCCGACTGTGCAGGCTCCATCCCCAGGGCCAGACCAGCATTATTGATAAGGACATCGACTCCCTTAAATTCTGCCGGCAACTCGGAAACCATTTTTTCAACCATCTGGTTATCCCGGACATCGAAGACCGCCGTATGGACGGGCACATCAGCCAGCCTGCCGGCAAGCTCCTCCAAGCGCTTGGCCCTTCTACCACAGAGGATAAGCCGCCAACCGTTAGCGGCAAAAAGTTGGGCACTGGCCTTGCCGAATCCGGATGTGGCGCCGGTTATGAGAATCGTGTTCATAGATATTTCTCCTCCGAAACGAGAGATTGGTTATACCGATTTTAGTTTAAGATACACGATGCAGGCGAAGAGTACGAATGCTTTCCGGCCTGCAACTTCCAGCTCAAAGATCACGAATAAAGCCTTCGATCAAACCTTGTACTTTTTCGGAGCCTTCTCCTTTGACGATAATATGTCTCTTGCTTTCAACCAGGCAGTACCGTTTGGATTTCGAACCAAGTCTATCAAAAACCTGCCGCGATCCTTCCGGGTCAACCACTGGATTATCACTTGTCTGAATAATCAAAGCTGGAGTTGTCACCTGGTCAAGCTTGTGGTGCAGATCTCCCAACAATCGATCCACTTCCATAACACCGAAGACCGGGCTGCGACTATAGCTCAAGCTCAAGGTATCAGGCGTCAGATCAAGAAAACGGTCCTCAAGGGCATTTTTGTGGAATTTGGCCAGGATTCTGTTCCAGACATCGACTGTCGGCATAAACATCGTAGAAAAGTCATCCAGAGAATACGGCGGACAAATGGCAAAAACCCCGGAAATTTTCTTCACTCTTACAGCAAGATCCAGGGCCAGACTGCCGCCGACGGCAACTCCTCCCACAACCACATGCCGGCAGATATTGCTTATGATGGCATAGCCGGCCTCCACGGAATCCAACCATTCTTCGTATTTCCGCTCCGAAAGATCCTCCGGGGTCGTCCCATGCCCGGCCAGACGCGGAACATAGACCCAGATCCCTTTACGACTCAAATGGTTGGCCACTTGACGCACCTGTTCCGGTCTGGCCAAGTAGCTGTGGATCAGGACCACACCGATTTTTCTGGTCGCGCCATGAAGAAGATAGGGCTCCGAGGTCTTGGGCAAAGTAGTTCCTTGAGCGGCGTACCGGGCGAAATCTTTTTTGAGTTGGGATAATTCTTTGCGCATGAGAAAATGGACAATGTCCGCCTTTATCAAAAAAATGGGATGCCAGGCAAGGGAGATGATCAATCTCTGCAGCTTTTTCAGCGGCTCGACCTCATTGACAATCACCTCCACCGGATTATCTATCCTGCCCCGGTGAAAATTGATCAACTTCGACAATTTCGAATCGTCTTTAATAAGGTGGCCGTTCTCTTCTCTCAGTATTCCTTCCTCTAATGCAATATCTAGAAAGTTTCGGTACTTACCAAATCTGTCGTCAATCAACAAATGAATCTGATCCCTCTGAATTGATTTATGCATATGACAACCGGTCTTTTTGAGATCAGACATCAGGGTGGCAGCCCTGAACACACGGCGTTTCAGGTCAGAAACCCGCACCCTCTTCATCGGACACCATTTAAGAAATGAGGCAAAGAGGTGTTCGTGGTTGATGGTGGTCATACTATAGATGGCCTCCATGTAGCATTTCATGATTATGGAGGACTGACGCCCAAAAAATCCTCTTAATCCTGCAGGAGCGGAAAAATCCTCTGTTAACGGCGCTTCCAGTTCTGCCGCAATCTCCGATCCCTGTAGAAAGGTGTCGACCCTGATTGCCTGGCCGAAGCGAATATCCAAATCTACGCCTGACAGCAACATGGTCCCTTCGGTCATGATTTCCTCAACTGCTCTTTCCGGCAGGTCTTTTACCAGTTTGGCAGCCAGGGTTGAGGCAATATTTTCCATTGCCCGGATGGGATAATAGGTGAGATTGACCGGAACGATGAATGTCCTTTTTTCTTTGAGCAACTCTATGGATTCAATTGAGTACTTCTCCAGAAACCGTTTGACCTCATGCGGTGATTTCATCTCCTTTTCCAAGAGATGCAAACGAAGGAATTCAGCCCGCAAGGCAAGCAGAGCAGCCCCGGTATGCGGCTTATGCCCTCCATCGTCATATGAGACAAGGAACTCACCCTTTTCCATGATCTTTTTCGTTTTGACCATGTTGCCTTCCGGATAGATTATCCAGTCAGCCTGACCGGTCAACAGCGAACTTAAGATCAGCTGGTCGCGCTGGGGATCCCGGGTGGATACCACCCCTATCATGTCGAACAGCTTCTTCAGCCCCCCTTTGAACAACGCCGCATCGGCAAGCGACATGACCGGAACGGATGTCAGGTTGTAGATATAATATGGAAGCAGAAGGGTCTCAACCCTGGTGAAGTGGTTGATAACGAAAATGATCGCCCCCTTGGGAATGTTTTCTTTGCCGTGGAGAGCGACATCCGCCTTCGAGAGACTAGAGAGAGTTTTGATGGCCAGGTTGGCTGTGTAATAGGCAGATCGTTTCATTGAGAATCGTCAAAGACGGCAAAATGTTCCATTTACTTTAAAAATATTGGTATTTTGCCGTAAGGTCAAGCACTCTTCGCAACTTCCTTTCATTCAAGAAATAACAGGGGTGAAAGAAATCAGGCAACAACACCGGCAAGTAAAAGAAGAAACCGATGAAGCACTGAAAATTATTTGATATTCTTTCCCATATCCACTACAACAAAAAGAGACTACTCTACTAATCACAAGACCGAGGAAAAAGATATGGGCCTCAATTTCACCTATACCCCGCCGGATTTCACCCGGCCTGAATTTTCCGGAGCGCCTTTCGCCAGGCTGGAACAGGCACTCGCCGACGGTATTGCTCCGACTCATTTTCATGCCACGTCCAATTTCCCCGAATATATCAATCTCCCGACCAGAGGTTGGGTTTTGGCTCCCGAGAGCCGGATGGATGCGGTTTTGAAAGTTGATGAGGGAAAAATTGAGGTGGTCGAGGCACGCCGGTTAATAAAAGGCGATCAGGTGGTGGTTGGGCGGACGGAAAACGGAGAAGAAGGCATACTTGTGCATGTGGATTGTTTTGCAAGAAGCCAGCAGACAGCTCATGCCGATAAATTCGCCTTCCGCTCCCGGGGTACCCGGGAAACCCCTTTTTCCCGTTCCTACGATGAACTGTACGGCATATTAAAACATGACCGTAATCACGGGCATATCGTCTGGGTACTGGGGCCGGCCGTGGCCTTCGACAAAGACAGCCGGAACGCAATGCAGGGCCTTATTGAAAGCGGATATTGCCATGCGCTCTTGGCCGGAAATGCCCTTGCCACCCATGATCTCGAAGCAGCCTTTTTCGGCACCGGCCTGGGACAGGACATCTACACCCAGGAGTTGCAGCCCCTGGGCCATTATCACCATCTCGACATCCTCAACGAGGTAAGAAGGGCCGGCTCCATCAAGAAGGCTTTAACAAAGCTACCCATTACAGACGGCATCATCCATGCATGTGTGAACAAATCCGTCCCCTACGTCCTTGCCGGTTCAATTCGCGATGACGGCCCTCTGCCCGAGACCATCGCCGACGTCTATGCTTCCCAGGACCGTATGCGCGACCATGCCCGACTGGCAACCACAGTGATCACCATGGCAACGCAACTCCATTCCATAGCCTTCGGCAATATGACGCCGAGTTATAGAATCCTGCCGGATGGCAGTGTCCGCCCCGTTTTCTTTTATGTCGTCGACATGACTGAATTCAGTGCCGACAAACTCGCCAACCGCGGCTCCGCCCAGGCCCAGGCCATCCTTACCAATGTCCAGGACTTTATCGTCAATCTCTGGAACAACCTCAAGGAGAAGCCATGAAAAAAACCGTCCGCATAATCGGCATCCCCATGGATCTCGGCCAAAAACACCGGGGTGTGGATATGGGGCCGGTCGCCATTCGCTATGCCGGACTAGCCCAAGCCCTGCAGTCCCTCGGCTACTCGACCAAGGATTCGGGAAATATAGATATACCGGGACATTACACACTTATCGACACAAGTTTGAACGAACGAATCATCCCCATCCATAAGGCCTGTGCCAAGACCTACACAATGGGCCGTAACGCATTAAAAGACGATGAAATTCCGATCTTCCTGGGCGGTGATCACTCATCCTCCATCGGCTCTATCGGTGGAATCACCCACGAAAGGCCCTGCGGCCTGATCTGGGTGGACGCCCACGGCGATTTCAACACTCCTGCCACCTCCGATACCGGCAACATGCACGGTATGACCCTTTCAATCCTCCTGGGAAACGGACCGAAAGAGCTGGTCAATGTGGGGAGAAAGGGTGCCAAGCTTGCGGCAGAGGATGTGGTGCTGATCGGTGTCCGCGACCTTGATCTGAAGGAGAAGGATCTCCTGCGCAATTCCGGATGCACCATCTTCACCATGCGTAATATAGATGAATTGGGGATGCATCGAGTCCTTAAAGAGGCGCTCGGGAAAATTGCCCACCGGGACGCGATCCATCTGAGCCTGGACATGGATGCCATTGATCCGCAGGAGGCACCGGGCGTTGGTACGCCGTCCGCCGGAGGCCTGACATACCGGGAGGCCCAGTTGATTATGGAAACCATAGCCGATTCCGGCAGACTCCGCTCGGTGGACGTGATGGAGATCAACCCCATCCTCGATCACTGCAACCGCACGGCCCAGGTGGCTGTATCCATGCTTGCCTCTCTCTTTGGTAAGGCAATTCTCTAAGCTGCAAGGTAGACAAATTGATACAGTATTTATTCGAAAATCGGTCAGGGCTAAGAGGCGACCTTTTCGAGGGACGCCATAAACCCTTCCCTGGGGGCAAAACCTACGCTGTCCAAGCTGCGGGAACACCCCTGTGAAAAGGTTACCCCTCAGCGCCTAAGCATCCAGCTCTTCTCAATTTTCATCATTTGTCGTTCTCGCGACGCGAGAATGGTCGTTCATGAGAAATCCGGGCTATCGATTCTTCAGGTAGGACTGCACGTAGCGGATATGGGAGCGCATCGCCTCCCCAGCCTCTTCGGATTTACGGTTTTTTATACTCTCAAATATCTTCTTATGGTAGGCAATGACTTCCTGCAGTGATTCTTTATTCTCATACATATGCAGGAGGTTCTTTTTAATTCCTAAAAAGAGAAAATCATAAAAGTTTCTCATCAGGTAGACAAGAACAGGATTTTTAGTGGCAATGGCAACGGCCATATGAAAGGCGGCATCCGTTTCCGTCCGGATAATATCGGTTGAGGCAAAATCCTCTTCCATTTCGCTTAAGGATTTTTCAATGGAGAGAATATCCTGCTGTGTGGCCCGCAAAGCCGCAAGTTCTGCTGCCGTACACTCCAGGCCCAGACGCACCTCGAATAGATCGTCCAGTGTTGCATCCTCCGTGGCCATCACCATGGCTAAAGGATTGCCTCGCCTGCTGTCCGGAGATGAAACAAAGGTGCCCTGCCCCTGCCGATGCTCCAGCAGACCGATGGTCACCAGCTTGTTTATCGCATTCCGTACCGATGTCCGACTTACCTGCATGGTGGCGGCAAGATCACGCTCCGGCAGGATCTGTTTGCCGGGTTTAAATTCACCCTTAAATATAAGCTCTCGAATTTGCTCAAACACCTGGTCAGATATTTTTTTCGGTTTGATCGGTTTTAAATTCATAACCAGCCCTTCCCCTTGCAATCCATAGCAGTTTTCGGAATATTCACTCTTGAAATTACGGGAAGGACGTGGCCCAAGCAGGTCCTTCCTCCACTTTATGTAAGGCGCCACATTTGCCAAATTAAAAATGTTACGGGATTATTCTTAATTTTGCAAATATAAACGCCTTTTCCCAACTACGGCAACCTCTTCTTAAACAACGAAACAAAATAACATCCTTCCTCACCGAATCCTGGGGGGAATCTTTGGCCTATTTGTGTCGCATTGCCACTTGGTGTGTAGATAGAGATCCATTTTTGGTATTACCAAAAATGGATTGAAGTCTTGCAAAGTTACCGCCACGCCAAACCGTATTCTTTATTATTTTACTGATAATTTACATAAATATTAAAATGTATAACCAAATAATTTTTTCTTGACAAGGTAATTTTTCCAGATAATTAATTGGTCGTACCAATATCAGACCACGGTTCCAGCAAAATTGATTCGGTAATTTTCGATCCCTGACGGTCAGGGATCGGCACCAACATAAGATGAAAAAGGAGGCAAGCAATCCAGGGTATTTGGCGTTTTCAAACGATACCCCAAAGAGAAGATCATGTCGAAATATCCACTAAATAATCACCTATCTATTTACAATAAATAAAATTTAATTTTTGAGGTACAAGAGTATGCCTTGGAAACAAGTAGTCGATCCATTTGGAAACCTCGCAGTTTCCGCTCTTCTTGCCGCCATACCGGTTATTTTTCTTTTCTGGGCATTGGCATGGAAAAAAATGAAAGGACAGTGGGCTGCACTCGGCGCCGTTATTCTTGCAGTTCTGGTTGCCGTAATCGGATACGGTATGCCTGCGAAGTATGCACTTCTTGCTACAATCGACGGAGCGATTTTTGGGATATTCCCCGTCTGCTGGATCATCGTTACCGCTTTGTTCATCTACAACCTGTCGGTTAAGACCGGCCAATTCGAAATTATCAAGAATTCTCTGGCATCCATCACCGACGACCGAAGGATGCAGGCATTGCTGATCGCCTTCTCCTTCGGCGCCTTTCTTGAGGGCGCCGCCGGTTTCGGCACCCCCGTGGCTATAACCGCCGCAATGTTAACCGGACTAGGTTTTGACCCACTTTATGCCGCCGGAGTCTGTCTGATTGCCAATACTGCACCCGTGGCATTCGGTGCCATTGGTATCCCGATTGTCGTTGCCGGCACTGTTTCGGGCATCCCTGACATCGCCATCAGCCAAATGGTTGGACGCACCCTGCCGTTTCTCAGTATTCTCATCCCCCTCTACCTTACCGTCTTGATGTCCGGATTAAAAAAAGGCTTGGAGGTTTGGCCGGCCTGCCTGATCTGCGGAGCGTCCTTTGCCGTCGTCCAGTTTTTGACCTCGAACTTTATGGGACCCTATCTTCCCGATATCCTTGCCTCAATCTCTTCCATAATCTCGGTTGTCCTGTTTTTGAAGATATGGCATCCAAAAGAGAGCTGGCACTTCCCTGGGGAGAAGGCGAGCTTGGGCAGGGAAGAACTCAAATACAGCAGCGGCCAGATCTTCAGGGCCTGGGCTCCTTTCATCATACTCTCAATCTTTGTCGCCGCCTGGGGAGTTCCGGCAATCAAGGTGGCCCTCGACAAGTTGTTTCTATACAAATTCGAGATAACCGGCCTGCATAATATGGTTCTAAAGGGAACTACCCCCCTTCCTGCAGTATTTTCCCTCAATCTTTTAAGCGCTGCCGGAACCGCCATTTTCTTCGCCGGAATTTTCTCTGTTCCGCTTACCGGAACCTGCGTCGGCACGGCCTTTTCCGTAGCAGGAGATACCGTGAATAAATTGAAATGGCCGATTGTTACAATCGCCTTGATCCTCGGCTTTGCCTTTATCTTCAACTATTCCGGAATGGTGGTCACCTTGGGTGACGCCTTCGCGGCAACCGGAGCATTCTTTCCTTTCTTCGCCCCCTTCCTTGGCTGGCTGGGTGTCTTTATGACCGGCTCTGACACCTCGTCAAACGCCTTTTTCGCTAAATTACATGTTGTTACCGCCCAGAAGATAGGCGTCGATCCAGTTGTCCTGGTCGCTGCCAATTCCTCCGGCGGTGTCTGCGGCAAGATGATCTCACCTCAATCCATAGCTGTTGCCACATCGGCAACCGATCAGGTTGGAAAAGAAGGTGATATCTTTCGCTTCTCGCTCAAACACTCCATGATTCTGACCGCCGTCGTCGGTGTTATGGTTACCTTGCAAGCCTATGTGTTCAAATGGATGATTCCCGTCTATGAAAAGGCAGGCATCGCCGCCAAAGCCGTTGCCAAAATGGCCAATTCGGCTGGCATGCACTATCTCATCGGGGTCTTCGCCCTCTCCATGGCTATAACCATGATTTGCGTAGCCATGGGAAAAAAGATCCGGTTGAGGGAAGGTACGGATAAAATCCATTTCCACTGATTTTTTCCGTAATCGACAGATGGAGACCGGATATCCGGTCTCCATCTGTTTTATACGCCAGCCCTGCCTTACCACAAGTCTATAATTCAGCATCCCTGTCCGGCCGGCAGGTTTCTCTACCAAAACTCCGGCAGTAAAACCCATAACAGGGGACTATCAGCCGTGCTTTTATACCCCACAAGGAATAGACAGAGACCCATTTTTGGTACTACCAATAATATTTTTTCCCGCATTCCCCGGCTCTTCCCCATCTAAAAATTTCAATATCATGCTGATTAGTTATACAATTTATTAAGGAATGCAGAGTAATGTTTTTTCTTGACAAGGATTCATTATCTGTTAAATATTGGTACTACCAATTTACAATCACGTTTCCAGTCATACGCCGGAGGGTAAAATGAGCATGACAAGAGATCAACAACACCTCTTTACGGAAAAAGCACAGGCTGTTTCCGCCCAAGTACATGTTGTGGCCGATATACAAGCGGCCTTTGCCTATACAGTTGAACTCTGTGAACAAAGAAGACAAGAGAAGGCCGGCGCAGAAACGAACGGCGTTGCTACTCAATCCGGTTCAGCAACCGAGAATGACATACCCCGTCGAACCACCATAGCTGCCCCGGCCCTGACCAAAGAAGACTTTTCCCTGCTGCAAAGTCTCTGTGAAGGCCGAAAAATACGAATAATCCGAGAAGGTCTCCGCAACAATTTACAGGGAATCGATGTGGGCTGCACCTATGCCGATTTCGGCATTGCTGACACAGGCACCCTGGTGATCAATTCCACAGACGAAGACCTGAGACTGGCAACGATGATATCGGATATCCATCTGGCCATCCTACCTCTCTCCCATATCCGTCAGGATGTATCGGCCCTTGCCGAAGATCTGAAAACCGCAATGGAGAATCCGGCAAATTTCACTGCCTTCATCACCGGCCCGAGCCGTACCGCCGATATCGAACGGGTCCTTGCCATCGGAGTTCATGGGCCGCTTGAGTTGCACATTCTTCTCTTGGAGGGTGCACAATGTTAAATTCTGAGGACATGATGTCTTACCGAAAAAATATCCAAGAATCATTGGAAAATGTTTTCTTGAGAAAGGCCATGGACAATTTTGCCGTGGCCTATCGAAGCGGGAGGAAGAAGACCTTCTGTGATCTTGATTTTGCCGAACTGGCAGGGGAAATTGCCGCCCTCAAAGACAAGGCCGCAAACAGGCTTATATCTTTATATGAGGAGTTCAAAGCCCAGGCCGAGCGTAAAGGAATCAAGGTTCATCTGGCAAAAACAGCCGCAGAGGCAAACTCCATCATCGCGGAAATCGGCAAAGAAAACCAGGTGAAAAGGATCATAAAATCAAAATCCATGACCGCCGAAGAGACCCACCTGAACAAGCATCTGGAAGAAAACGGTTTTGAGGTTACCGAAACCGATCTGGGAGAGTGGATCATTCAGCTTCGGCATGAAGGACCATCGCACATGGTGATGCCGGCAATCCATCTGTCACGCAACCAGGTCGCCGACCTCTTCTCCGACATTACGGGGGAACAGCAGAACACAGAGATTGAGAGGCTGGTTAAAGTGGCACGGGCCGAACTCAGGCAGAAATTCATCGAGGCCGACATGGGAATCAGCGGCGCCAATTTCGCCATCGCCGAAAGCGCCACCATAGGCCTTGTCACCAATGAAGGCAATGCGCGCCTGGTAACGACGGTTCCTCCTGTTCATGTGGCACTGATCGGCCTGGAAAAACTGGTGCCGACTCTCACCGACGCCTTAAAGATCGTAAAGCTCCTGCCGCGCAATGCCACCGGTCAGGCCATCACCTCTTATGTTACCTGGATCACCGGAGCCACCCCCTGTCAGTCCACCTTAGGAAAGAAAAAGATCCTGCATATCGTATTCTTGGACAACGGCAGGCTGGCCATAGCCCAGGACCCCGATTTCTCCCAGGTCCTGAGGTGTGTACGCTGCGGGGCCTGCGCCAATGTCTGTCCGGTGTATCGAATGGTCGGCGGCCATACCCTGGGGCATATCTATATCGGCGCCATCGGGCTGATCCTGACCTATTTTTTCCACGGCCGCAACAATGCCAAAACCCTAGTACAGAACTGCATCAACTGCGGGGCCTGCAAGTCGGTCTGCGCCGCCGGCATTGACCTGCCGCGTCTAATCAAGGCCATACATGCCCTTATCCAGGACAATGACGGTCATCCCGTCCAGGCGATTGTGCTCGGCAAGATGTTAAAAAATCGCAGTCTGTTCCACAAACTCCTGCGTACAGCGCGCATTGCCCAGAAGCCGGTCTCAGGAGGGAGCCCCTATCTGCGCCATTTGCCGATGGTGCTTTTCAAAGAACATAATTTCCGCCGTCTGCCGGCCATTGCCGACAAACCCTTTCGGGACAACTGGAAAAAGATCAGACCCGAAGTGAAGGACCCCGTCTGCCGTATCGCCCTGTTCTCCGGCTGCGTGCAGGATTTTGTCTATCCGGAACAACTGCAGGCGGCCGTCAAACTCCTGGCAAAAAGATCCATTGCAGTTGAATTCCCCATGGACCAGGGGTGCTGCGGCTTGCCCGCCGAAATGATGGGAGAGACCGCCGCTGGAAGAGAGGTTGCCATGCAGAATGTTAAGGCCTTTGCCACCGGTATCGACTATGTCGTCTCCCTCTGCGCCTCCTGTGCCTCCCATCTTAAACACGGCTATCCACGCATCCTGGCGGATACCGAGATGGCGTCCCAGGCAGCTGTGATGGCGGAAAAGACCATGTCCTTCTCGCAATTTCTAAAAGATGTTGCCGGAGCAGGCCCCCAGGATTTTACCGGCCCCAAAACCCCGGCAACCTATCACGCCCCCTGTCATCTCTGCCGCGGCTTAGCTGTTAGGGAACAACCGCATGCCCTGATAAAGGATGCAGGCCTGGACTTTTCTCCTGCTGCCGAGGAGGAAACCTGTTGCGGTTTCGGAGGCACCTATTCGGGAAAATTTCCGGCAGTCTCATCGGAAATACTGAATAAAAAGTTGGATGATGCGATTGCCACCGGAGCAAAGCTCCTGCTCACCGAATGTCCGGGCTGCGTTCTTCAGCTGCGCGGCGGAGCAGCGATGCAGGGCCGAGACCTGGTAGTTAAACACCTGGCTGAAGTGCTGGCCGACAGATTGAAATAACAATAGGAGGGTGTGGAGATGTTTAAAATCTGGGAAAATCTTTCCTTCAAAGTAAAGACCTTTGCTTTAGTGCTGGTCTTACTATCCTTTGCCGCTATCACAGGGATCAGATATCAGCGTCTTGTCAACAAACTCAGTGCCATGAGTATCACACAGACCTCGGATGTCATGCTGACCGGGTATAAGAACGAGCTCAAAGACGTCGTCGATATGATGGCCGTTACCTTGTCTTCGGCAGCTGAAGGTGTCCAGGATGAACAGCAGATTTACCACATCTTCAAACATCTGATCCAAACCGCACGCTTTTTCCCGGATCAATCAGGCTACATTTTTATTTATAAAAAAGGTGGAACGGTCTTTGTCCTGCCCCCGAAACCGGAGCTGGAAGGAAAAAACATCATAGGCTTAAAAGATGCCAACGGCAAAGCGCTTATCAAAGAACTCGATACCGTGGCCCAGACCGGAGGCGGATTTGTCAGCTATCTCTGGGACAAACCCAATCAGGGGGTACAGCCCAAGCTCTCGTATGCACGCATGATGCCGGGAGGCCGCTTCTGGCTTGGTGCAGGGGTTTATATCGATGATATCCAGAGGAAAAAAGAGGAAATCCTGACTTCCGAAAACAACGTAACCAACTCATTTCTCATGTCGCTCTATATAACTCTGGGTGCCGCATTTATCGTAGTGGCCCTTCCTCTGTCCTGGTTGTTGATCCGAAGCATCGTGAAACCTGTTCGCGAACTGACCACAGCGGCCGACCAGTTCAGCCGCGGCAGGATGGATATTCTCATCCCCTATACCGAGCGGCGTGACGAAATCGGTAAATTGGCCAATGCCCTGAATCGACTCGGGACAAGCATCAAACTGGCTGTGGAACGCTTGAAGAAAGGGTAAACAAAAGCCTCCGTAAGAATTTAGAATACGACCAGGAAGAAGAGACTGACAAGGGAGTACATCGTGCAGGCTCCAGGCCAATCACTACAGCTGGGGCTTGACAAAACACAGGAGCATTACGATAATTAAGCTAGTTAGTTTCCATCCGAAAACGGCGCTTTTCACCTAACTCGTCGTAGCGCTCAAAATTTTATCCTCGGAGGTAAGTGAAGACTCCGATATCCCTCGTTTCGGGATGGAAACTAGTTAAAACACCTCGCTGTCGAGAAGTAAACTTATTACCAAGTCGACAAATTTAAACCATTTAATAATAAACAGTTAAGGTTCATTTATGGGTTGAGGAAGCAAGGCATTGCCTTGATTTTCCTCAACCCATAAATATTATATAGGTACAATTTCATTCGTAATACATACCATCCGTATATAGTCAAAAAGGACTCCATCGCATGCTAGAACATCTTTTTTCCCCGGATACCGTTGCCGTGATCGGCGCCTCGAAGACACCGGGCAAGGTAGGTCATGATATACTCGTTAACCTGGTAAAAGGCGGATTCACAGGCAGGATAATTCCCGTCAACCCCTCGGGCGGAACCCTTCTTGATCTCCCTGTTTACGCCAGGCTCTCGGACTACGACGGGGATGTCGACCAGGTTATCGTTACCGTCCCAAAAAGCGCAGTCATTGCGGCCGTAAAAGACGCAGTCGCAAAAAAAGCAAAAAACATCATTATGATAACGGCAGGTTTCAAAGAAACCGGAGCTGATGGTCAGACCCTGGAGGAGGAGGTGGTCGGTATCTGCAGACGCGGCGGCGCCCGCCTTTTGGGGCCGAACTGTCTGGGACTTCTCAATACGAAAAACCGTCTGAACAGCTCTTTTGCCGGCGACTTGCCGTTGCAGGGAAACATCGCAGTCATCTCGCAATCGGGTGCTCTGTGCACCTCAATTCTCGACCTGGCAGCAGGCCGTCATCTCGGCCTATCAAAGCTTGTTAGTATCGGCAACAAGGCGGATATCAATGAGAATGACCTCCTTTCCTACTTTGCCGACGACGATGAGTCCAAAGTCATCGTCGGATACCTGGAAAATATCGTTTCCGGCAACAGATTCATCAAGGTTGCCGATGCCACCTGCTCCAAAAAACCAGTCATCATTTTAAAGTCCGGAACCAGCCAGGCAGGCCAGAAGGCCGCAGCCAGCCATACCGGTGTTCTGGCCGGTGCCGACACCGCCTATGGTGCCGCCTTCAAACGTTCGGGGGTTATCAGGGCGGATACCTTTGAATCGCTGTTCGATTATGCAACCGCCCTGTCCATGCAGCCTCTGCCCAAGGGCGACCGGGTGCTGATCATTACCAATGCCGGCGGTCCCGGAACGATGGCGGCCGATGCTGTGGAGCACGCAGGGATGACCGTTGCCGAACTCGATACCAACACCGCCGCTGCCTTGCGGGCCAAACTCCCTGAGGCGGCAAGCGTAGGCAATCCGGTGGATGTTTTAGGCGATGCCCCGCCGGAGAGATATGCCGAGGCCCTCAAGGCCGCCCAGGATGATGTCTCAGTTGATGCCATCATCGTCATCCTGACCCCCCAGGCCATGACCAAACCTGCCGAGGCGGCCCGGGCCATCGCCAAAGAAATCAACGGCAGCAAGCCGGTCCTCGCCTCTTTCATGGGAGGCAAAGAGGTGCTGCCCGGCAGGCAGGAGCTTGCATCTGCGGGCCTGCCGGATTACGAATCTCCGGAACGGGCTGTATCGTCATTGAAGGTGATGTACGAATACGCTACCTGGCTCAGACGGCCCCCCAGGATCGTCACCCGCTTCCGGGTCAACCGCCGCCGGGCCGTCCGGATAATCACCCGCAGCCAGCGCAACAAGATCCTCCAGCTTAATGAAGTGAGAGCCAAAAAAGTCCTGGACGCTTACGGTTTCAACGTCCTGCCCGGTCATCTGGTGACCTCGGCCGACGAAGCGGTGGAACTGGCTCGGCGAATCGGTTTTCCGGTGGCCATGAAGATCGTCTCTGCCGATATCATCCATAAATCGGATATGGGCGGGGTTAAACTGAATATGGCCAGCGTTCAACAGGTCAGGGATGGCTATGACCTGATGATGATGCGGATTACCCAGGCGGTCCCCAATGCCCGCATCGAAGGGATCTATGTGGAAAAGATGTCGGAACCAGGACTTGAGGTGATTCTCGGCATGAGCCGCGACCCGCAGTTCGGCCCCATGCTGATGTTCGGTCTCGGCGGGATCTTTGTCGAGGTCATGAAGGACGTCACCTTCCACCTGGCGCCGATCACGCAGGAAGAGGCCGTGCAGATGCTCAAATCAACCCGCTCCTATGACATTCTCGAAGGCAAAAGGGGACGCAAAGGGGTCGATATTACAGCCATTGCCGGCGGTCTGCAGCGCATCAGCCAGTTGACAACCGACTTTCCCCAGATCAAAGAACTTGATATCAATCCCTTTATTGTCAATGAGATAGGCACAGAACCGGTCGTTGCAGACGCCCGGATCACCCTAGCCTCCTTGGACGAAAAGTTTGTTCTATAAGAGGATTGGCTTTTGACTATAAGGTTTTGCAAAGAACATTAAAGAAGGAAAAAAATATGGAGTTTGATAGCAACTGGCAGGAACGCTATAAAGATATGATCAGCACCCCTAAAAGGGCTGTGCGCGAGATCAGCTCTGGACAAAGGGTCTTCATCGGGACCGGCTGCGGGGAGCCCACGGAACTCATTAAGGCTTTGACCGATCGGGCCGGGGAACTTGCCGATGTGGAGATCATACAGCTGTTTACCAAAGGGGACGCCGTATACGCCCAGAAGAAATTCGCCGACAGCTTTACGGTCAATTCATTTTTCATCGGCCAGAATGTCCGGGGAATGATTCAGGAAGGTCTGGGCAGTTATACCCCGACGCTTCTTTCCAACATTCCGCACCTGTTCAACACCGGACGTCTGCCCCTGGATGTGGCCCTTATCCAGGTGACGCCGCCGGATAAAAACGGCCGGGTCAGCCTCGGCATTTCGGTGGACATCGTCAAGAGCGCCACCGAGAACGCCTCGATTATCATTGCCCAGGTCAATCCTCAGATGCCCTGGACACTATGCGACAGCAGCATTGATATTTTCGACATCGACATCCTGGTGCCGGCCGACGTACCGCTTATCGAAAGAGAAGACGAGCCGTTAAACGAGGTCAGCAGGACCATTGGCAAAAATGTCGCCTCTCTTGTCCCGGACGGGGCCACCATTCAGTTCGGCCTGGGCCGCATGCCCGGCTTCGGGCGCATCCCCCATGCCTCCATCGGATTTTTGAAGGAGAAAAAAAACCTCGGCATCCACAGTGAGGTCATCACCGATTCCGTCATCGAGCTGATTGAATCCGGGGCGGTCACCGGTTCCCGTAAGAGTTTCGATCCGGGCCGCGTCGTTGTCAGCTTCTGCATGGGAACGCGAAAGCTGTATGATTTCGTCAATCAGAACCCTCTGTTCTGCTTTCGCCCCACTGAGTATGTCAATGATTCGATCATGATCAGCCGCCAGACCAAGATGGTGGCCATCAACATGGCCATGGAGATCGATCTCACCGGCCAGATCAGCACCGACTCCTATGAGGGAAAGTTCTACTCCGGTATAGGCGGCATGGTGGATTTCAACCGGGGCGCCGCCAGGGCCAAGGACGGCAAAAGCATTGTCGTGATACCGTCCACCGATATCGAGGAAAGCAAAAGCCGGATCGTAAGCGCGCTGAGTCCCGGAACCGGGGTAACACTCACCCGCGGCACAGTCCACTATGTGGTCACCGAGTACGGTATCGCCTATCTGTACGGCAAATCAATCCAGGAACGGGTTATGGCACTTATTTCCATCGCCCACCCGAAATTCCGCGAACAACTGTGCAAGGAAGCAGTGGCGGCCCATTATATCAGGCCGGATATGGCCGGAATCGAGGACAAGCTGCTGCTTCCCAGCGATGAATCCATGAAGAGCACCCTGCTGCTTGATGACGGCAGCCAGATCAATTTCCGCTCCATTCGGCCCACCGATGAGCCGAGTATGCGGGACCTGGTCTACGATCTTTCCAGGGAGACCATCTACTACCGGTTCATGAGCCAGCAGAGCAAGTTCACTCACCAACAGATCCAGAATTTCGTCTAAATCGACCACCGAAAGGATGTTGCCATCGTCGGCACCGTCCCTGAGGCCTACGGCGAGGATATCATCTGCGTCGGCCGTTACTTCCTTGATGAACGGACCAACCATGCCGAGGTAGCCTTCGTCATCCGTGACGAATGGCAGGGCCGCGGCATCGGCAAGCATGTGTTCAGGTTGCTGGCTGACATCGCCAAACGAAACGGTATTGCCGGATTTACCGCCGAGGTGTTGCGCGACAACCAGCGCATGCGGGCCATCTTCATCCACTCGGAGTACAAGGTCACCCATAGTGTCGAGGAGGGTGTCTACAGTTTCGTAATTGATTTTTGAGAGAAAAAATCCCGGTTCTTGGTGCAACCGGGACTTTTTTTAGTTCATCCCCAAAAACGGAAAAAGGGGGAAAATTGCCAAGCAGAGGAACAAGTAGGGCAGCAAAAAAGGAGTTTTGAGGTTTTCATGGCCTAAGCTGAATGATTGGTATTCAATTTGGCACATCCACTGCGATTACACCTCTTATCGACGAGATATTGACTACTTTTTATCGGTCCAAACAATGCGGCATAGAGCAAGCGAATTTTTTGACAAGTCTGTCTTGCCCCTGGGATGCCGCCAGATAGACAAGCGGCACGCCGCTTTTTCCTATAAAATTGACATTTACTGATGAATTTATCATATTTTCATCCATCTTTTCAGGGCATTTAAGAAGCATCGCTTCCAATACAAGTTGTTTCGGCATCAAGGGGATTATCTTTGATTTAGCCCGGCAATGACTCAACTGCAGAGTTGTGGCATTATGACTGAATTGCAAACCGTAGATCTCGGCAGGGTATGCTAAAATGGTGAGAAATGCGGATAAATGTCAAGGATCTTATTTTATTCCAAGGAGAAAGCCAAATGCGTGGACGATATCTGGAAGATTATACAATTGGAGAGAGTTTTGAAACACCAGGAAGGACCATCACGGAAACAGATGTAGTTATGTTCGCCGGATTATCCGGTGATTACAACGAACTCCACACCAACAAGGATTTCATGGCCAATAGTGACTTTGGCGGAAGACTTGTTCATGGTCTCTTGGGGCTATCGATTTCCGTCGGGTTGTTTTTCAGAACAGGCTTTATGGAGGGAACGGTAATCGCATTTCTTGGTATGGAAGAATGGAAATTCACCGGGCCCATCTTTTTTAACGATACGATCCATGCGAAGTTGACCGTCATTGATGTAAAAGCTAGCAAAAGCAAAGCAGACAGAGGTGTGCTGAAAATCGATCTAAAGACGATGAATCAAAAGGATGACGTTGTTCAAACGGGCATAATGGCACTCATGGTTTCGAAGAAACCTGCATAGGTGATTGTATTTTTCATTTGCAGAAAAGATACCCGGTCACTTTTTCACTGATCCTTCCTGGTTCTTGTTGATTCCGGCCGGAAAATTACGGTACGTTTCTGATCGGCAGAGTCGATAAAATAGAATACCGAGTTCAGCTCGACCAATGAACGGCAGCGGGATGATCCTATTTCTGGAGGTCGGAATTCTTTTCAAAGGTGATTTCGATCTCGTTCCCCTCCTCATCCACCGCTCCCAGCATATTGAATTCATCCAACTGCTTAATGAAATCAGGGGTTTTTTGATATTCGGAAACCAGCTCGTTTATAACATCCTGACTTTTTTGATCTATCTGCAAGGTCTGAAAACCAGCGACATTGTTGTCAACCCGAAGAAGCTTGGCAACTATCTGGACGTTTTGCCCTTCTTGGATAAGAATATCAATTCGATATACATTGTCAGAAAGCCCTTCGGGAAAGGCCGTAACAGCAACTCCACCCTTGCTGATATCAATTGCACGGGCCTTAACTTTTGGATTGCTTTTATTCGATAAAGTAGCCTCTCCATCCAATGGTACACGAACGTGTATTCTTTTATGCGCCATAAATTCCCCGGCTTATGTTCAACTTGTTCAATATGTCACTCGAATCTCCCCGTTATGTGACATATCAGCCAATCTCCATCAGAAAACCGTGCTTTTGTCCTTACCCGTCGTTACAATTAAATTTTTTTCCTTATAAATTTTTTTTTATCTCATTGGTAAAATTCTAAGTTCAACTGAATTTAGAATAAAATCCC
This sequence comes from Desulfocapsaceae bacterium, assembly GCA_046704745.1. GTDB lineage: Bacteria > Desulfobacterota > Desulfobulbia > Desulfobulbales > Desulfocapsaceae > CAWGGS01. Next base: position 20,276 of record JBJKRL010000087.1, read on the forward strand.
CTGGTTCGGGATGGAAATTAGTTAGTTGATCTTATGCAAAAATACGACAAATGTCAAATTAAGTGTGGTTCTTCCTCCTTTGGTTCATATCGCCTTTCACCGGAACTGGGATTGTACAATACCTCCATAATTACTCCGGTTTCAGGGTCTTCAAAACATTCACCAGTGCACTGCCACTCCCCTTCTCCGGAGTGCTCTTTCTGACGATACCGCCAACGCTCACAGAGGACAGCCAAAACGACCACTACTCCTGGAATCAGGAACTGCAGCCAGAACGAACCTGACAGAAACCGTAAAGTCAGACCAATAGCTACCAGAATCAAACCGATGATCAGAAGTGTCCAGCGAAGCATGACTCACCCCATTTTCTCGAGAATCACGGCCGTACCATAGGCAACGATTTCGCTCATGGTCTGACCGATCTCCGACGAATCGAAACGCATCATCACAACGGCATTTGCCTGCATGAGATTTGCATTTTTCACCATGCGATCTATGGCATGCTTTCTTGTCTCTTCAAGAAGTTGCGTATATTCGGTGATTTCTCCTCCCACTATAGAGCGCAGCCCCGCCATTACATTGCCGGCCAGCCCGCGGCTGCGGACAACGACGCCGAAGACCTGCCCTTTAACATCAACGACCCGGTATCCCGGTACGTTTTCGGTTGTTGTGACTATCATGTTCGTCCCTCCATTGGAAAGAATATACATCTTTTTGATTACCACTGAATCTCAGTTTTGTCCGTAATGAGGGATTGTGGGCACCCTTTTCACGGGTGTCTGTGCCCTGGATGGGCACAGTCAAGCCCCCATGGAAGGGTTTATGGCGTCCCGTGAAAGGGGTGGCTACAACCCCGTCGTTTTTACCTGAAGATTAAACCAGATACATCTATTTTTAGCTTCAACCCTTCCGGGGTTCAAAACTCCGCATAGCCGACAGGAAGTCGGGCAGATCACGGACAAGACGGAAAAGGCTGTGCCGATGCTCCCAGATGCGGCGGCGAAAGCGTTTCCGCCATTTCGGATCGGAATAAAACCGTTTGACATGGGTATTATAGAGTCCGTCCAGCACCTCCCAGGACTCTATTGCCTGGGGCAGAAAAACAAAGTTCAGGCAATTCATCTTCCGCCAGTCCTCCTGTACCTGTCCCTGGGTAAATATCTGCTGCCAGACGGGCGCCCCATGGAAAGGTGTAAACTTGGCCATGTTCATATCATCAAGTTCAAGCGAGATCACCAGGTCACTCGTCATTTGGATCGATTCCTTTGTTTCACCCGGCAATCCCATCATAAACAGTCCCTTGACCCGCAGACCGGCGGCCTTGACTCTTGCTACGGTTGTACGGACTTCCTCCAGGTAGACCCCCGGCTTGTGAACCTCGAGCAGTGACGGGTCGCCGCTTTCAATGCCGATGGACACCATGAGACAACCTGCACTCTTCAAGGTTGTAAGCAAGGCATCATCGACATATCCGACCCGGACCGCACAGTTGAACCTGATACCCAGAGATTTTTTCGTAAGCATCTCGCACAGCGATTCAATCCGCTTGCGCTGCAGGGTGAACAGATCGTCATAGATATTGATATGGCGCACACCGAAACGATGACGCAGATATTTCATGTGTTCGTAGATATATGAAGGAGAATTATACCGATATCCCTTCTTGAAAACAGACCGGTCGCAGTAGGAGCATTGGTACGGGCAGCCCCGGCTGGTGATCATGGTTGCTCCCGGAGGTTTGATATAGCTGAAAAGAGGCAGATGGTATTTTCCCGGGAAACCCGGGAGCTTTTCATAGGCCGGAAAGGGGAGCGAGTCAAGATCGGCGATGAGTTCCCGGGGTCTGTTCTCCAAGACGTCACCGTTTTTCTTATAGACCAGCCCGCAGATATCCGCATCAGCTCCGCCTGCCGCCAATTCAGCCAATGTCTCTTCCCCCTCGCCCAAACAGAGATAGTCAATATGGTCAAAACGCCTTAACAACTCACCCCGTATGGCCGAGACATGCACCCCGCCGAAAACGGTTTTCACCTCAGCGCGGATAGACTTAATGCGACCCGCCAGGTCATGGGCATCCAGAAAGCCGGATGTCGTGGTGGAAAATCCGACGATTTCCGGATTATTTTTCAAGATGCGACGAACAGTTTCATCTGAATCGGCGGCCGCATAGGGGCCAAGACAATCCTCGACCTCGACGGTATGCCCCTTCTGTTCCAGGTAGGCGGCAATGGAGAGAAGCCCCAGGGGAGCCATGCGGTTGGCGGTTGTGCTGACGTCTTTTTTCCCTGGAATCCAATTATATCCGGCAGGATGAACAAGAACGATATGCAAAGGGACGCTCCTTTGTATGATTGGTTAAAGCACTTGAAGTTTTCCCTCCCCACAGGTAAAAAGGAGGCTGTTTTCCATAATGTTTCTATGAAAGCTCCCCGGAGAAACAGTGCCAGGGACATACTGGAAGCAGGAGCTTTCACAGTTCGTTGTGACCTCAAAGGGCAAAAAGGCTGATCAACCTGGTCCAGCCAGGCTGGGTTATGCTGCTTTCAGGTTCAACGCCCCAGCTATTTTTCTATCGGCTATGCATACTATCAAATCGGATTCAGAAAACGCAAGCTCTAACCAACCGGATTCCGACCTGGTGCAACCTCTACAAGACGACTGGGCCTTTTTCCACCGGATATTCTGCATATCCCTTACAAACAGAGAAGACCGCCGGAAGCAGGCCATGGAGCAATTCGCTCGCGTCGGCCTGGCCGAGCGGGTGGAGTTTTTCCTTGTTGAAAAACATCCTACGGACTGTGAAGAAGGCATCTACACGTCACATCTGAGTTGTATGTCCAAAGCCCTGGCAGGCGGAGCCAAGCACATCCTTATCTTTGAGGATGATGTCATTTTTGAGCGTTTTTCCCCGCGCGCCTTACGCCAAGCTGTTGCCTTTCTGGGGAAAACCGAAGACTGGCAGATTTTTTTCCTCGGGTGCCTGGTTAAAAAGAGCCGAAAGACAACCAATCCCTCCGTCGTTCAGATCCGATACGGGGCACTGACCCACGCCTATGCCATACATCACAACTTTGCCCAACATATGGTTGCGCATCATCCTTGGAACAAGGTCGCCTATGACGATTTTTTACGGGACCTCAACAGCCCGTCAATGTATTCGATCTTCCCATCCTGCGCCTTCCAAAGCGACGCGTCATCGGACAACGACCCCCATCTTCCATTGGACCGATTCCGCAGGTTATGCGGCGGTCTGCAAAACATCCAGAAATGGAATGAACGCTATCATCGGCATAAATTCATTATCATCGGCTGTCATGTATTGGCGCTCATCGCCCTGGTTATCTGGTTATGAACATGCCAAGATCGGCTGAAAATTCTCACAGCAAGCCTCAAAAAGTTCAACACAGACGGCCTTTTTCCACTGCCGAATGGACGGGTTTTATCGCTTTTCTCCTTTCCGCCTTGCTGTGGATACTCAACCCCTACCTGGCCGTACTCCCTTTGGCAGGTTTCGTCATTGCCTGCCTGGCGCTGCCCTTTGTTCCCCAGGCCTCCTTTTTTCTGCCGGTAATCAGCCGGGGAGGAGCCTTGCAAAACGGAGTCTGCCTCACCTTCGATGATGGGCCCAACCCGATTTCCACGCCGGCACTCCTGAAGCTTCTGAAAAAAAATGGGGCAACCGCCACCTTTTTTGTCAACGGCTTCCGCGCCCACAACCACCCTAAGATCATTCGCGAGATCATTGCCGACGGACACGGGATCGGCAACCACTCCTACACCCATGACGAGTATATCATGTTCAGAAGTGTTGCCCGATTGAAAGACGAGATCCTCCGTACCCAGCGGACTTTGGAAGAATTCGGTTATTCCATCCGATTTTTCCGGCCGCCGGTGGGAATCGTCACCTCCCGCTATACGGATGCCCTGTACGGGACCGGACTTCAGACCGTAAATTTCAGCCGTCGTGCCTATGATTTGGGAAATAGGAGGATTAAAGGACTGTCAAAGAGAACCCTGAAAAATCTGTGCGCAGGCGAGATCCTTCTTCTCCATGATACCCCGCCCCGAGAGCCTGGTTCCTTTGGGACGTGGCTTGCCGAAGTCGAATGTATCCTAAAAGGAATTCGGGAAAAAGGACTTGAGATTGTTTCACTTGAAAATCTTATTGACTAACTCAGTCAGAGCGGAGAGGCAACCTTCTCCCAGACATTGCGATCATCTCAATTTTAATCATGTGCTCGCGGCGCGGGAATGGACATTCAGAAGAAATCCGGCTCACGCCACTCGGCCGACAAGCCAGAACAGCTCGCTGTTGGCGCTGGCCGATATGCCCACCTGGGTAAAACCCGTCGTGCTCATGAGACTCTTCAGGTCCTGGGTCTCATGATAGCTGGCTTTACTACCGGTTAACCGGGTTCTCATATCCTCCACATACCAATACCAGGACCGCTTCTTCAGAGGACGGACTACGAATCTGGCCGCCAGTTGTCCTCCCGGTCGCAGAAGACTCCGGGCCCGGTCCAGCGTTTGTTGCAACTGGTTGTCATCGAGGTAATGCAGCATGTCAAGGAGCAGGACAAGATCGAATTTTTCCTGCTCCTGAGGCAAATCTGGCGCAGCCCCTTCGATGATTGTCCCCCGGTTGGAGACGACCATCCCGGCTACCCTGACCCGTTCCGGATCAGGATCGATCCCCACCACGTGGGCCCCGGGAAACTGTTCCAGACACCAGCATGCCGGCACACCATACCCGCAGCCGATATCGAGAACCCGCTTTACGTGCCGCGTCTCTTGCAGCAGGTTTGGCAGTTCGCAAAACAGGGGATCGCTTTTCAGTTTGAATCGGGCGAAAATCCGCGGATAGGCTTCAAGAAGACGATACCGCCTAAGGATTCTATCATGCAGGCTGCCGGACTCGACCCCTTCCCTGTTTTGCTGCTTCAGATAGGCTTCCAGCAGAGGAGGAAGGATAAGGACCGTTCCCAAGAAGGAGTATCCGATGCCGCACAGTGAGGTGATGCCGATGCTCTTCAACGTCGAATGCTCGGCAAAACAGAGCACCCCGAAACCGATGAGCGTCGAGGCGGCCGATAACAGGACCGCACTCTTCACCAACACATAGGAACCATGGTTGGCCGCCCCATATCTTCTGCGGCCGCAGACGGTGTAGATTGTGTAGTCGACCCCCAGGCCCAGGATCACAACCGTCAACATAAGCCCCGGGATATCGAGGGGATGGCCCATGAGGTTCAAGGTGCCGAGCGTACAGATATAGGCAAAGACAAGGGGAAGCAGCGTCATGACGGTAAGATGCACATCCAGGAAATAAAGGAAGAGCATCAGACTGATGATTACCGACATGATCAATAGTGATGAGGAAAAGGTGGTAAACAGGATGTGGCTCAGACGACTGGAAAAGGCAGAGGCATCGAATATCTTCCCGTCCTTTCCATATTTTTTCAAGAAACGGGAGGAACTGTACATCTTGCCCGGAGTGACGGCGGTAAACTGGACCAGCCTTCCGTCCTTTTTTGCCACAACCCCCAGCAGGTTATCGTAGACGGGTGAAAGCCGAACCGGCTTAATCGCTGTTTGTGGATTTAATAGGGCGAAAAAAGAGGAAAAGGCATCTTTAGTAAAGCCCAGTTCCGCCCCCTCCCGGACCAGATCCTGAATCATCTTCTTTACCCGATCTGGTGTCCAGAAGGCATTCCAGGCGGCCCTGTTACTCTCGCCGAGCTGCCTGCCTGGAAAGATCATGGAGGGGTTGAAGGCGGACTGAATTCGTCCTGCCTCTTTGTCCTTCTCCATCTCCTCGTATAAACCATCATTACGTTTCTGCAATTCGTTTCGCGATGCGCCCGTGGTCATCAGGTAGACCTTACGGCCGATATCGCCCCAGACCCTGGTAAACAGGGCGCCGTCTTCCTGCGTCTTTTGGCTGACAGTGTTCATGTCGCCAAGACTCAGATGAAACTGGGGTCTGGCGAAAAAGACCATGATACCGGCAAACAAAACGGCGGCGACAAATCCGGGTTTGCCGGCGCTGAAGAGCCAGCTGGAAAATCGGTGCAGGGGCGGATTCTTTTTGCCGGATGGGGGCATTACGGGAAAAAGCCTGGGGCAGACAAAGTAGATGAACAGATAGGTGAAGGCCAGCCCCAGGGCCGTGAATTCACCAAGGGCCGCAAACACCGGAAAATCACTGATCCCCAGGACCAGAAAAGATGCAATAGTGGTGAGAAGAGCGATTATACCGCCGATTGATTGCACCTCCCGGGCTGCCTGTTTCCCTTTGGCAGCCTCGGGCCGGTCAAAGAACAGCAGGTAGGTGATGCTGTAATCATCCATGACTGATATGAGCGCTCCGGAAAATCCAAGGACCATGATGGAGATCGAGGAATGGAAAAGAGAATAGACGAACAGCGCCAAAGAGATCCCTGCAAGCGGTGGAATCAGGGAAAGCAGACTGAACAACGGCCGGGGAAAGGAGAGAAGCAAGAGCAGAATAATGCCTGCGGTCGACAGCCCCAGGGCCAGAGAGACATCATGGCGAATGATCTTCTCATTATCCAGCGCCGCCCGAAATGTTCCTGTTGGAGTCAGCACCACATGGATGCCGGCGGGAGCAAATTTTTTGCTGAGATCGCGTCCGGCGGCCGCAAACAGGTCGGCAATCTGTTTTGCCGCCGCCGTATTGGAACCTGCCTTGACGGGTCTTGCCATAAGAAGCAGATGCCTGCCGTCTTTTGAGATGAGATTTTGCTTGTAGATCCTGGCCTTATACGACGGGGCCAGATGGATCAATCTGGCGAGCACAAGGTCCTTGAGTCCCAGGGGGTCGACGCCGACAAACGAGGCCTGCCCGATGCCTTCCAGGCTCGCCATTTTGGCAACCATATCCTTGAGATGCTCTCTGATTGCCTCATGCGTAAGGCGCGGAGCCACCGATTGTTCAAGCTCCCGACGAGAGAAGAGATTCGGCAGATGATGGGCAACCTGCTGAGCAACCTCCGGGATCATTCCGGCTGTATTGACCATGCCGATTTCGGCAAACAATCCGCTTTTTGCCATTTTCACCTGCAGCAATTTGCTGCAGGCCACCAGAACATCCGGGGCGTTGCGATCTATTGCGACATCAACGGCCACCTGGTCATGAATCGGGTGATTGGCAAATATTTCCAGCGCATCGGCAATAACCTTATCATGCCGGGGCAGGGATTTGCTCACATCAGTGTCGATTGTAAGACGCGTAAGTCCGAAAACTGCCGTAAATAAGAAAACGGCTATTACAGTCAGAAGAAGAGGAATATTGATTCTGTGGGATTTCATGAATGAAAGTACGGAAAAAAGATAATAAACGGGAATGTATTATATCACATAATGTTTATCCGAAAACCGCTCAGAGCTGAGAGACAACCTTTTCACGGGAGGCCATAAAGCTGCTCAACTCAGCTTTATGGCGTCCCACGAGACAGGTGGTTCCAATCCCGGGTAACAGGCTGAATGTAAAATGCTAATACCTCCTTGTGAGGTGTTGGGTGTTACAGGGTGATAAGATGAGTATTGCAGGCTATAGCCCCTGCGCTTGCTTTTGTACCCGACCTAGTATACACTACATCGATCAAGGTGGAAGTTGTTTCCGTCCTTGAGTTTTTCTCACATAATGGTTATATCCACGGCATGAGACAGGTAACGGAAAAAATCATCCACTATTTTGCTGACAAGGCCTACGTACGTTCGGCAATCGAGGAACAGGCCAACCTGGATGCCTTTAAACAAAAGCCCACCCCCACCATACTGGTCGGAGTCTTTTCCATAGCGTTAAGTTTTGTGCTCGGCTGGCCTGCGGTAACGGCCCTGGGTATCCTTTCCATCAAACTGCGGACCCCATGGATCGGGGTGATCGGGGGGCCGCTCATTTATGGATTTTCCCATCTGGTCTTTCTCTTCGGCATGTACCTTTCCGGAACCGTCTACTCCTTAATCTTCTGCCGCTGGCTGACCAGGATCACCATGGAACGCGCCCTCGCCTGGACGGATGCGAACAGTTCCGCCAACCCTACACTGAAGCTGCCCCCTTCTCCATCTAAAAACTGATTCAATCGTTTCACTTTTTTCATTGCCCAGTCGGTTTATGAATTTCAGGCTTCATCCAGGCCGGAGATCTTATCTGGCCGGCGGTCACATCCCGCATCCGCAACCCGGAGACCGTCTCTTGCAGCCTGCCTTTTTGGTCCAGGATCTTAAGGTCGTAAACCAACTGATCCGCAGCCCTTGCGCAGAGACGTACCTGGACATTGTATTGCCCACCGGGGCTGGTCGGTTTGTCAATAAGTCTTGCCCCAAACCCCACGGGAAAGGGGATGAAATCAACCAGCTGCTGGCCATGAACACAGGCGGCATGCATGGCACCGTCAAGGGCAAAAGGCGATCCAAGAGGCAAGGACTTGGGCGCAAGTTTGGGAGGCGACAGGTTTCCCCAGGCATACTCCTGGTTCAAACAAAGTATTCCGTTAAGTGTCCTGTAGGCCGGGCCGAACGGTACCAGTTCCCGGTAAATTCGTTCAGCAGCCACCTCCGCGTCGGGTTCTGCTGACACATCCCACTGTCGTCCCTTCGGAGGCTCCTGCTGCCTTCCACCGAAGGACAACTCGCAATGTGCGGTCAATCGTGTAAGAGCTTTCAGTTTTTTTCTCGTCAACAGGCGGGTAAGGATTCTTCCGTCTTCTTTTTCGATAACTTCAACCAATACCTCAATTGAGCTGTCGGAGGGTGTAATTTCAAGAAATTTTAAAAAATTGGCATCTTCCATAATCTGCACGTTCACCTGAGGAAGCCTCTCCTGTACTGTCTCGGCCAAAAAAGACATCGCCTCCACAGCAGGCAGGATCACCCTGCCGTTGAAACAATGATCCGAAAACCAAGGTTGGATTGGAAGACGTATAGAAATGGGCTCGGAGGCCGTCATTTGGGAAACTGTTGCCAGAGGGCTATGGTCCGGGCATCAATCTCAACAGGGATATTGTTGCCGTTCACGGCACAATGCCTGGTAAAACCGGTACAGGAAATCTCGCCGGTTTCGGCGCGGGTTATCAGGTAGTCGAATTGAACCTTGACCAGTTCCAATTTGGCAGGACGGGTATGAATGAGCATCAGATCATCGTAAAACAGCGGAGAGTAGTAATTGAGTTCCGTCTTGATGATCGGATAGATATAACCGCTCTCCTCAATTTTCTTATAGGGGTAATCGTTATCACGCATAAGCGAAGCCCGGCCGAATTCGAAATAGCGAAGATAATTGGCATGATAGACAACCTGTGAACGGTCCGTATCCACATAGAGCGTGCGCAGCTCACACCGATGCCAGACAAGGCCCGTCTTTTTATCACGTACATAGGAAGGGTTATCGAGCTGCTCCGGAACAAATGGTTTGGGACGCATTAGAGACCTCTGAAAACAATACAACAGTTGGTGCCGCCGAAGCCGAAGGAGTTTGAGAGCACGAATTCATGGCTATGACGGCGGGCTGAATTGGGCACCACATCCAGATCAGACAGCGACGGATCGGGAATATGGTTGACGGTGGGCAGGACGAGATTCCGGCGCATGCCCTCAATTGCCAGAGCGGCTTCGATGGCCGCCGATGCCCCAAGGCTGTGCCCGACCTGCGATTTATTGGCCGAAATGGGAATTTGCGGCAAACGGCTGCCGAAAATCTCCCGCAGGCAATCCGCCTCGGTCGAATCACCGGCAGGAGTTGAGGTCCCATGAGCATTGATGGCGCCGATATCCTGGATACTTATTTCAGCATCGTCGATTGCATCCCGCATGGCCTGCATAACAGTCCGGCCATTAGGCCTTGTAAAATGCAGGGCATCGGAGTTCCACCCGACACCGGCGACTTCGGCCCTCGCTGTGAGCCCGCAGGATTTTGCCACCTCTTCGGCAGCCAGAACGACAATGCCCGCCCCCTCAGCCAGCACGAACCCTTTACGATCCACACTGAACGGCCGGGAAGCCTGGCTGGGATCTTCATAGGAACGATCTTTGGGGCCGACCTTGATAGTGGCCAGCATATTGGCAAAACCCAGGATGATCTCCGGGATCAGGCAGGTTTCCGCCCCTCCGGCAAGGACGAAATCGCAGTCACCGTCTCTAATCATCTTCGCACCAATGCCGATGGCATGATTTCCCGAAGCGCAGGCGCCCTGGGGCGAAAAGATAGGGCCGGTAAACCCGAGCAGCATCCCGGCCTTGCCTGCAGGAAGATTAGCGCAGAGATTAGGCAGCAGATAGGGACTCACCTTGAGCGGCCCCAGCCGTGTATAATTGTCCATGGCGATGCGGTAGGCATCCGAACCATTAAGCGCGGAGCCTATAAGGCAGGCCGTACGCGGGCCTGTCTGATCATCTATTTCAAGACCTGCATCCGCAAGCGCCTGACGGCACATTTCCATGGTAAGAAACACGAAACCGGCATTCCACATGGAGGCATCCTTGCGGGTGACATAGGAGAACGCATCCGGGCTCCAATCAGGGATCTCACCGACCACATTGCTTCTTGTGGCTACCTCGCACCTTGTCAGACGGCGAAAACCCGCCTTCCCGGCAGAGGCCTGCTCCCAGGTCTTGGCAAAGGTGTTGCCGAGTGCCGTGGCAGCAGCATATCCAACAACAACGACCTTTCTATTCAATGGTGCCTTCACGATTGCTGGATCCCCAATCTTTTCTTCATTATTTGATACTCTCGTAAAAAGTCATCGCTACCGGACGATGGACTCTGGAAAAAGCTCGATATACTAGGCGTAGTATCTGAAACGGTGATTTGGCAGTACATATGTACGGCTAATCACCGTTTCAGATCTACAACGACGTAGATCTGGCTTTTTACGAGTCCATCTTATTCCTCTCAATGTATCCGTCTGAACACGGCGCAGGCATTGCAGCCACCAAAGCCGAATGCGTTTTTCAACACATGCCGCTGCGCAAGAGCTCTTGCCCCTTCGGCAACGCAATCAAGCCCAATCTCAGGATCGGCCTGATAATTTATCGTCGGCAGGATTATGCCGTTCTCCATACCCCGCAGAGCAAAAATGGTCTCAAGGACGCTGGAGGCCCCCATTGCATGACCTATCTGGGATTTATTGGCACTCACTGGCGGCAAATGATCGCCGAAGATGAGCCGTAAGGCATCGTACTCCACCTTATCGCCGGCCCTGGTGGAGGTGGCGTGGGCATTGACGGCATCGATATCATCGGGGTTCAGCCCGGCATCAATGATCGCACCTTCCATACAACGGCGAATGGTGTCCAGATACGGCATCACAAAATGGTGGGCATCTGACGTCATGGACCATCCGGCCAACTCAATCCCATAGTCCAGTCCGTGGGCATCGGCGAATTCCCGGGTGGCAAGCAGCACGGCTCCGGCCCCTTCGGAGATGACAAATCCCCTTCTGTCTATTGAAAAAGGGCGGCTCGCTCGGGCCGGAGGTTCGTTTTCCTGACCTTTTTTCGGGTTATAAACGCCGTTCATGGTAAAAAATCCGGCCACGATGGGCTCAACAAGAGCACAATCTACGGCACCGCAAATAACTACATCAGCTCGATTTCCTTCCAGCAGCATGGCGCCGACCAGCATGGATGTAAGGCCGGTGGCACAGGCGGTAATGGTTGCCGTGATCGGGCCCTGGGCACCGGTGTACATGGCGATCTTACCGCCGATCATATTGATGCAGGAGTTGGGATTGGTATAGGGATGCGGCAGTTTATTTTCCGCCTGCAGCCTTTGGTCGGCATGCAAAACCGCATCAAGGCCACCCACGGCCGAACTGTACGTCACCGCCACCCGCGGCGCAAGTTCTGCATCGATGACCACGCCACTTCGCTCCATGGCCCTGGCGACCGATAACATGCCGTATTTGAAAACAGGGGAAAACCATGCCGCCTGATGGCGGGCGGAGAGGAAGGGATATGCCTGGTCGTCAATGTCCGGCACCTGTCCGGCAACCCTCACAGGGAAGTCCTGCTTGAGCGGAAAACGGGTCAAGGGGCCGATGCCGCTCTCCCCGGCCACGGCTCGCCGCCATTGCTCATCCATATCGCTGCCAAGGGGCGAAACAGCGTCATATCCGATTATGACCGGTTTTATCCTCTCCATAAATCTATAAGAGAAGTTACCAGGGAATGAAGCGGTACAACTTGGCGAACATCTCGTAGACCTCAATCCAATTCTGCAGGTCCTCCGAGCTGTTCATATGAGCCCGTTTGTTCACCATGACCCAGCTCATATGGGCCGCTCCGTCTTTGCAGGTCGAACAGTCACGCGTCTCCGAGGTACAACATCTATGCATGGTTTGCAGATCGGAGGCCCAGCGGATGAAATTGGTCAGTCTCTTGGGCCGGGGCGATCGTTTATCGAGCGGTTCGGTTACCGAGGGACACTCCATCCAGCTGAAGGGTCTGTCGAAGAGGGCTCCGGATGTGATAATCTTGTGGTAATACTTGGAGGATATGACTGTCTCCGGATAGCGATCCAGCATGCTGTCCATCTCCTCCCGGATCTCTACCAGTTCTTCAGGCGTCCAGGAAAAACCGTCAACCCCTTCGTCGTTGGAGAGCAGCTGCATGTGGACCTTGAGCCCTACATCTTTGATCTTGCGGATGATCTTTTCGGTCTTCCCCAGTTGTTTCGGCGTGATGGTATACAGATAATAGGCATTGGGGTCGCCTTTATAATTAGCACTGGAGATGGCAAAGGTATCCTTGCCCCGTAAGACCTTCTCATCCTCGTCGTCTCCCCAGAGGGAGAGGCCGACCATCAGGTCGGGGAAGCGCTCGCGGTCCACCTTGATGATGCCGTTGGTGGCACAGAAGGTGGGCAGGCGCTTATAAAATGCTTCGATTCTGTCGGGACAAAGGGTAGGCTCGCCGCCGATAAGAATGGCGAGATTGACCCCACGCTCCATCTCCTTTTCCACAAAGGCATGCCATTTGGCAATGTCCTTTTCCTCGGAGGCGACCGTATGCTCTCCGGAAGAAAAAAAGAAGCACCCTTTGCAGCGCAGGTTGCAGCGGTCGGTCACATCGTAGATGGAACTGCGGATGTTGAGCCTGGAAATCTTTTTGTAACGCTCATACCACTCGGCATCAAGTAAAGAACTGACGGTTTTCATAATGATTCTTGTATTTCTTAGCTTCCTGGTGGGGCAACGGGATGGTCGACCAGATTAGCCCCTTTTGTATATCCTCGTACCCAGACGGCAAGGTAGGTATCGACATAATCCAGCCAGGCAGAGAACGTTTGTCTATCGATGGCATGACGATACATCCTGGCGGTGACCACGGCACTTCCGGCTGCATAATGTCGGCAATCGACACAGTCGGTATCCGGAACACAGCAGGCGGCATCCCGATCCCATCTCAAATCGGTTCTATATTGGCGAAACGATCGGCCCAGGCCGATCGCGGTGGATGGATTCATGCGTGGATACGTGCAGGAAAACAGATCATGCAACCCCTTGCCGCTGGTATGAGCCACGATGTTATAGTGTGAGAAAAGAACGGTCTGTGGATAGTCGGACAACAGCTCGGTCATCTTCTCTGAAGTACGCAAAAGGGAATCGGGTGTATGGCGCAACGGACCAGCATATCCGACCGGTGCGGAAAACATGTTGAAGGTGATCGTCTGCCCGCCTTCCGCCAGCATTTCCGTGACCTGCCGGGCCTCATCGATATTGTGGGGCGTAAAGGTATAGACGAAGGTGCTCCTGGGATCGTCTTTGTAATTGGCCATTTGACGGACAAGCATCTCCGGGGCTTTTCTGATCTGCTTGCTGGTTTGGTCACTGCCCCAAACGGAGATATGTATACGATAGTCGATATCAGGCGGAATCGCTTTCAAACCGTTGGTGGCTATGGCTCCTAAAGGAATGTTTTCAAAACAGATGCGACAGAGATTGGGAACCAGCGACGGTTCCGCCCCGGCCAAAACAGCAAACGTGATCCCGCGCTCTTTTTCCGCCGCCATCAACCGCTGCCACTGAGCTTCATCCGAATTCTCTTCGGCGAATTGCTTTTCCCCGGTATAATAGTAACATCCCTCACAACGAATGTTACAACGGTTGGTCATATCATAAGTGGATTCACGAAGGAAAAAATAACGCCGAACCTTTTCCCATCTCTCCCTTATTGCCGGATCAGCTACGATATCGGCGAATTTTAGGCTTGATCCAGAGGTCGTCTGGTCGACCATTTAATCTTCTCCGCTCTTTTTTTTGCCAATATAATCGGCAATGATACGGATGGTCGTCAGCTTTGGATAATCGTCTTCATCGATTTGGATGCCAAATTCGTCCCGTATGACCAGGGCGATGGTGGCAAGGTCCATACTGTCAATGCCTACCTCGTCGACGAGATCGAGATCAGGATCCAGAGTGGCTGGGGTTACATCCTCCAGTTTCAACTCATTGATAATGATTTCGGCAATTTGACTGATAGTCTGATCAATAGAAATGGTCATGTTGCTTTTGTCTCGGCTGTTTTTTTGGCCAAGGACATCGTGCCGGAACAGACGTCCTGGGTTTCGCTTGTGATTCGAAAGGTGTATATGTTTGTTTTATCTGCGGCCGAGGCGTGAATTTCAAGCAATTCACCAGGCCGAACAATTTTTTTGAACTTTACTCTGCTTAGTCGTCTTATGCAAAGATTTTCCTGCCTTGACTGGGCAACAATCTCAGCCACCATATGTAATTGGGCAATACCCGGCAAAATCGGATCGCCGGGAAAATGACCGACGAACCACGGTGAACCGTCTTCAACCATCACCTGGGCCGAAATCTTTTCGTCTGCAGCCCTTTTAAGACCTAACAGCGAATACCACATGTCAGCGTATTATGTCCATATAAAATATCGGGGTTTTATTTTCCAGCAAATATACTCCGAACACTTAAAAAATTACACAATAAATAGGATTAGCCGACGAGATGCTCCCACAGTGGGCCGACAAGCCCGCGTCCATGCAGGAAGCGGATTGTATCGGCCGCCTGTTCACCTCCCGACCCCGTTATCCAGTTTCTCCGGCCCCGTGCATATTTCCTGACGAAGTCTTCAATGGCATCCAGATCGATATCGTTTGGTTTATAAAATACCGGAGACAGCAAATCTGTATCGTCGTCAAGCTTCCCTTCAGCCACTGCGATGTCGTACAAAGGAGTCCCGGGATATATCCTGATACCTGTAAAGAAGAAAAACACCGATCGTTTAAGCCGCTCAATCCCCTCCAGAGACTCCTGCACCGTTGCCGCGGATTCTCCCGGTCCGCCAAAAAGGAAATAGTGCGCAACATGAAGCCTTGCCGATCGCGCCAGGTCGTGGGCTGCCATGACATCCTCGGCATGAAAGGGCTTCTGGTAGGATTTCAGCATGGTATCCGATAACGATTCGGTCCCGAACTCCACATGTCGGCACCCTGCCCTGGCCATTTGGCTAAAATAGTCGCGAGGTAATTTCAGCGGAGCAAAAAATGCGCCCCACGGTATATGCAATTCCGATTCTTCCAAAGCCCGGGCGACAGCCAGGCTCTGTTCTATGTCGGAATTGAAAGCGGAATCGGTGAAAAAAAGATATTTTGCCCCCGCACCCTGAAGTTCAAGGGCCGTCTGCGCCACCTTCTCAGGCTCCACCAGGCGATGAACCCTGCCCTCAATGCGCGGATATGGGCAATAGATACAGCGAAACGAACAGCCGCGCTTGGTCTGCAGATTGAGCATGCCGCCGTTTTTCAGGTAATAGTCTTTATGACCGGAGTCCACCGAAAATTTGCGAACCGGCTCCCCCTTCCAGACCTCGGTATTGCGGTCTGTTGAATTTTTCGAGATGATCCCGGGAATGCTCCCTGGATCCCCCTTGCCGGCAAGGGCGTCGACCAATAGCGAAAATCTCTCCCCTTCGCCTATGACACCATAATCCACATCCAGAAGTGAAAAAACGGCCTCAGGCATGATGGTAAAACCACTGCCGCCTAAGACGATCACGGCGGCCGTCTTCTCTCTTAGCCATTTTACCAGTTGTTGATACTCTTTGAGAAAGTACTCGGAATTGCAGGCGTCTGTATTATCGATATTGCGGCAGGAGATGCCGACGATGTCGGGGGCAAAATCATGTATGAGCCCGGCCAGTTCATCTTTTCCCGAAACGAGCATATCGGCAATTTTGACCTCGTGCTCTTCCGATACGGCTCCGGCAACATAATCAATCCCGATAGGATACACCGGATACGGTTGGATAAGGGTATTGGGGGATATGAGCAGAATATTCACGGCCGGAAAAATTCCATGGCGGTTAAAAACGGTCCCGTTCCCAGTACGAGAATTTTACGACTTCCCTGGATCGGGATATCCTCGCTTTCGCCAAACACCCCCGGGACAAAGCCGGCATCAAGGTAGGCGACCGCCAGCACTGCGGCTACGGCGGAGGCTGAGGCGAATTCACCGATGAAGTCCCGATAGCGCAAGATGGGGACTTGCGATCCGACTCTGTTTGCCAGATCCAGAAGCTGTCTTCTCCCCTGTTCAGACTGCCCGGCTGAAACCCCTGCCAATATGACCGCATACTCCCGCTCCATGGCCTGAACCCCGCCGAGTGCCTCAACCAGGCTGCCCACGGAATCGCTGTCCACGGCTCGTTGATAGAACGGCAGGCGGACCAGACAGCGGGCGTTCACCGGATCCCGGTTGACATACAGAGCACCGCCCCCATCGGCCAACACGTTTTTGGCAACAATGGAGGGATCAAGCAGGGGCGACAGCTTCTCGTGTGCCTCGTCGGCGCCCATCAGCAGAGCCGACTGGCCGTCTTCAAGAAGGCTGTCGGCTGCAAACAAGGCCTGCTCGAAGGAATAGTCGCCACCACTAACCGTGACATTTGCTCCGGTAGCACCGAAGAAAAGCGCGATCTGGCCGGCCGGCCCGTTGTGAACCGATCCGACGAAATCGGTGGGACGGGGAAATTGTTCGGAAGAGGCACTCAACCCGTCGAGAAAGTCAAAGGTCTCGGACAAGGCCCCCCAGCCGGTTCCCATAAAGACCGCCGACGGTTTTTCCCCCTCTCCTATGTTCGCATGCGCGCAGGAAGCCAGGGACAACGACATCCGGGCCAGGCGTTTTACCCGGCGGATAAGTCGCGGTGGCAGATCGCCGCCGAATTCTGTTGCGGCCGCCATACCGGCAACCGATGCTCCGGTACGCAAGTCTTCCAAGGTGGAATCCGTCATGCCGGCACCGGTCAGACAGGCACAGCCGTGAACCGCCAGAGGTCCTCTTACGCTTAGCCCGCCGACAGGTACAGGGGTGTCCGAACGGGCAATGACCAAGGAGCCGTTGTTCCCTCCAAACCCTAAAGAATTGGAAAGCACCACCTGAACAGGTCGAGCGAGCGGTTCAAGCTCGGGAGTCACCCCCAGCTCAGGATCAGGATGTTGGCAGCCGGTATTGCCGGGGATGAAGCCCTTGGATACGGCCAGACTGGCTACCACCGCCTCTATGGCACCAGAGGCAGCCAGACTATGCCCGGTGGCCCCCTTGATGGACGAAAGCGGCGGCGGCGTTGGGAAAAGGGCCCGGATGGCCTTTGTTTCCGCCAGATCGTTATCAGGCGTTCCCGTGCCGTGCAGGTTGATGTAGTCGACTGCGGACGGCCCTACCTCGGCATCAGCAAGCGCATCGCGCATGGCCGCGAAGGCCCCCTGCCCCTCCGGATGAGGCGCCGTCGGATGATAGGCATCGCAGGAGAGTCCGGCGCCTGAAATGATGGCAAGAGGATTCCGGGGCCGAACGGTTGTCAGCATGAGCATGGCCGCTCCTTCGGCAACCGAGATTCCCTGACGATTGCGATCCAAAGGATGGGAGCCACGGCGGTCGACAAGCTGGAGGGAATGAAATCCGAAGTAGGTCAAACGGCAAAGTGAATCAACGCCACCGACCAGTATCCGCTGCATTTCACCTCTTTTAAGCAGTCGCAAGGCCAGGGCAATGGCAACGGCACTGGAAGAACAGGCAGTGGAAAGCACCAGTGCCGGCCCGGGACACCGGCACATCTCGGCGACCTCCAGGGCGACACTTGCCAAACCATGATGGCTGTACCGCTCTTTTTCCGTGACGTTTTCTCTTAAAAGTTCTTCGGTGGTCAGGATTCCGCCGGTGGTGGAACCCAGTATCACCGCATCTGGAGGCTGCCCGAACCCATTCAAGGCCATCCGTGCCGCCTCCAAAGCCAGACTGTGGGTTCTAGGAAGAGAAGAGGAGACGGAAAGATCTGAGACCTGGCCGACCGGCATGGGATCATTTTGCAGAAGAGGAAAGGTTGTAAGAGGGGCAAGGGCGGATCTATTTTCTCTAAGCGCCTGCTCTGTTGCGGCCAACCCCCGTCCAAGCGGACTTACAATACCGGCTGCGGCTATGTAAACCGGTTTTATACTCAACCGTTTTTCCCTTGGAGGTTTTCGCTGATATACTGAGCCAGCGTTGTCAGCGAAGCAAAAACCTTCTCACCGATTTCCTGGTTGTTGATAATCACTCCATAGTCCTTTTCCACCATGACAACCATTTCCAGGACATCAATGGAGTCGATACCGAGATCACCCCCAACCAGCCGGGCATTTTCATCGAAATCTTCGACGGAGACATCGCTAAGGTTCAAAAGAGCAATGAGTTTGACTTTGAGTTCTTGTATAAGTTCGTTCATGTATATCCCGTGGTAAATATCAGCTGGAAAATCAGTATGCTTGTATCGAGCAAGAATACCTGCCCCGGAAGCAAAACGCAAAGTCTGTTGGCAAAAAAGGCATCGACAGCTCCAGCAGGACGTTATTACTATCAAAAGAAGATTACGGAGGGAAGTACATTTATATGTTGCCATTCATTTGTCAATAAGATAAAGACAACCAAAGATGAAAACTCCTATGATCTAGCCGCTGCAACTATCAGCCACATGTATCCATGTCCAAAAGCGCTTCGACAAGAAATTCAGGCAGGACCTCGAAACAGATGTTCGATTTTACCGTGGAAGACCTGCTCCCGCATCGAGATGCCATGCTTCTCGTCGATGAAATCCTCATGGTCAACGAGACCAAAGCCACAACGCTCTGCCGGGTCGCCACAACCTGGCCCATGGCGGAGGAGGACGGTGTTTCTCCCATAATCTTCGTCGAATTGGCCGCCCAGACTGCCGGGGTGTGCAATGGATGGGGCAGAATGCAGAAATTGGGAAAGGACTCCGAGAAGATGGGTTGGCTTGTTGCTGTCAAGCGGGCGGATTTTCACGTCGATCGTCTGCCCTTTGGCCTTGAGGTTACGGCAAAGTCCGAAAACACTATGGCCTATGACAACTTTCGAGAAGTGACCAGTCACCTCTATCATGGGGACACCCTTCTGGCCGAGGTTGTCCTGCAACTGTACCAGGCGTAAGGACATGGAAGATAAAAAGATTGCAATCGTCACCGGCGCAAGCGGCGGTATCGGTAGAGCCATCTGCGCAGAGCTTGCCCGATCAGGCTGCCATGTGATGATCAATTTCAGAAAGAACCGGAAAGGGGCGGATGAGACCCTGGCGCGCGTTGTTGCAACCGGCGGCTCAGGGGAGATCAGGCAATTCGATGTCTGCGACAGAGAAAAAACCCAGGACATCGTGCAAGAAGTTTATGAACGGCTGGGCTCCATCGATATCCTTGTCAACAACGCCGGCACCATCGCCGACGGACTCTTTATGATGATGTCGCCGGACAACTGGCATAAGGTCATCGATACCAGCCTGCACGGTTTTTACAACATGACCCGTCCGGTTATCGAGTATATGGTGAAAAAGCGGCGCGGCGCGGTGGTCTCCATCTCCTCGGCCGCCTCGCTTATGCCCAATAGGGGACAGGCCAACTACGCCGCTGCAAAGGCAGGCCTTAATGCAGCCAGCAGGGCCTTGGCCGCCGAGGTGGCAAGGCTTGGCATACGGGTCAACGTGGTGGCCCCCGGCCTGATCGAAACCGAGATGATTAAAGATGCGCCAAAAGAGCATATCAAAAGCCTGATCCCCATGGCCCGGATCGGCCGGCCGGAAGAGGTTGCCCAGGTTGTGGCCTTTCTCTGCTCCGATGCCGCTTCGTATATGACCGGCCAGGTTCTTTCCGTTAACGGTGGGATGTTGTAATGAGACGTTTGTTGTTCCTGATCCTGGTCTGTCTTATCCTGGTACCGCTCTCCCGGACCCCGGCATCCGCTAAAAAATCGCAGCAGCTGCACTCCATCCAGGCGAATTTCACTCAGGAAACACACCTGAAAATACTCGTTAAGCCAATTGTCTCACACGGATTTTTTGCGTTTCAGGCACCGGACTCTCTACGCTGGGAGTATCGGGATCCTTTTCATTCAATCATGCTTATGCAAGACGGCAAGATGGAAAAGATCATCGAGAAAAACGGCCGCTTCGAACACGATAACAGCATGTCGGCCGGATCAATGCAGGTTATTCTGCCGCAGATCGGCAACTGGCTTGACGGACGTTTTACCGACAGCTCCTTTTTCACTGCAATCCAGATCGACGAACACACCATCATCCTCACCCCGAAAGAGGAGGGAATGCGTTCCATTATCAGCAGTATTAAGCTCCACCTGGGAAAACAGCATGGAGTGATGGAATCGGTGACTATTTTTGAAGGGCAGGATGCCTCCACCACCTTGACCTTCGATCATATCGTGTTGAACCGGAGCATTCCCAAGAGCTTTTTTAGCAAGCAATGACCGGACGACTTCTCTCTTTACTGCTGCTGCCTTTACTGCTTGCCTCCTGCGCTGCAGGCACCGGAGACCTTCTTCCTCAAATCATGCAGCCGCAGTCGGACTCCGTAAAAAAAACCGTATCCACTCCACTTTTCCCCGTGGGACGGTGGCAGTTCGTTCATTCCATCACTTTTCACCTGAAAACTGGTGGAGGGGGTACGGCCCTAGGCGTTCTGGTTCTTGACGGGAATTCGATCCATTGTGCCCTGATGAGCCTGGAGGGGCTTTCCCTGTTTGAGGCCAGGTGGACAAAAAACGGACCGATAGCAGTCAGCCGGGCGCTTCCCCCGTTTGACAAACCGGGATTTGCCAAAGGCCTGACAGGCGATATTGAAACCATCTTTCGCAGTCCGCCCGGCAAAACCAAATGCGGACTCCTTGCCGACGGTTCCCCGATCTGCCGGTATGTGGCTCCAAGCAAGACAACGGATATTTTGCCGGAAAAAGACGGGTGCTGGACCATGTTGACCTATACAGGGCAGGTATTATCGCGAACCATTCACACCGGGTCCTGCAAGACAGTTCATGCAACAGTTATCCCCGAAAATATTCACCTGGTGTATGCCGGACCCGCCGGCTATTCACTGAACATGCATCTCATCAGTGCGGAAAAATTTCAGCCCGCCAAATGAAACAATCGTCCATGAAATTTAAACTTATCTACCCGAAATGGCCAAAGCTTGCCAGACAGACGGAATTCCATCTGCCTCCCCATGGCCCCGTTGTTTTCGCCGCCACCCTGCCGGATTTTGTTGATGTCGATTTTATTGATGAAAACCTCGAAACCATTGATTTCGAAGAAGAGGTCGATTTCGTCGGAATCTCCATGATGTTGACCGTTCAGGTGAAACGCGGCTTTGAAATAGCCGACAGATACAGGGGAAAAGGGGTAAAGGTGATCTTCGGCGGTATTGCCGCCATGCTCCATGCAGAAGAAGCCATGCTCCATGCCGATTCCGTCTTTCTGGGGGAGGCCGAGGGACGGATGGAGCAGGTCATGGCCGATTTTGCCAAAGGGGAACTCAAGAAATGCTATGACTTTCAGACAAAGCTTCCCGATATCTCCCTGGTGGGGACGGCACGCCGCGATATCCTCAACCGTAGCCTCTATAATCACAAGGGCGTGCAGATGGTTGACCTGGTGCATGCCTCCAGGGGCTGTAAATTCAATTGCTACCCCTGCGCGGTGGCCTATCTCGGCGGCCGGAAATTCCGTCCGCGCCCCATCGACAAGACCATTGCCGAAATGGCGGCCATCGATAATAACCGCCTGTTTATTGTCGACAACTCGCTGGCCCAGGATACGGCCTGGGAGCTAGAGTTGTTTCGTGAAATGATCCCGTTGAAAAAGAAATGGTGCTGTCATCCCATCGAGGACAAGCCGGAGGTGCTCGATCTTGCGGCCCAGGCCGGCGCCTGGTATGTTTATCAGGCCGTGTTCGACACCTCGGATTACATTAAGGAGCGGGTCAAACGCTACCACGACCACGGCATAGGTGTGGAGGGAACCATCCTTTTAGGGCTCGATTCGCACACGGAGGATTCAATCAAACGCCTGATCGATTTTCTTTTGGAAATCGAGTTGGACCTGGCTGAATTCACGGTGCTCACTCCCTTCCCCCACACCAAGGCCTATACGGAACTGCAAAGCCAGGGACGCATTTTCACCTATGATTGGGACAGGTACTCAGCCGATCAGGTCGTTTATCAACCCAAACACATGTCCCCGGAGAAACTTCAAGAACTTCTCGAATATGCCTGGGACAGTTTCTATCACGACGAATCGCAGGAGATCAAGATGGCCAAACTCTTTCGCCAGGTGGTGCGCAAGGAGATGGACGACAACACCTGGCGACCGCGCAACCGGGCCCTTTCCGGGCAGGCCTTCGGCAAAGAGATGGGAGGGCGATAGACATGACTGCCTCCTGTGAACTCACAACCGCCATAACCGCTCTTTTGGCACCCAACCAGGCCCGCGAGCAAGAGTTTTTATCCGCAGGTACGACCATAGGCGAGGTGTATGCCATGGCCGCATGGCTGCGGGCCAACCTTCCGACCGGCAAAAACGCAGCCCCCGTCTGTCTGGCTGCAGACGACAGGGCGATCGTTGCCGCAGCTCTTCTGGCTTCGCTCGCAGGAGGGCCTGTACTGCTCATGCCGTATGCCTTTTCGCCCCAGGCACTTGCAGGTCTGCACAAGACAACCGGGGCCACGATGGCCATAAGCGATACGACAAGGGATCTTCCTCCCGGCATGGAAATCATCACACCCGGCCGGGATGACTCGGGGCCTCCCCTTGATCATTTCGACTCCGATCCGGAAAAAGAGCTGTTGAGGCTGTATACGGGCGGCTCCACCGGCATGCCGCAGATATGGTCGAAGACAGGGATTAATATCTTCGCTGAATCCCTCTTTCTGGCCACTCATTTCGGCGTTGGTGCCAACGACCGGATCATCGCCACCATTTCTCCTTACCATATCTACGGGTTATTGTACTCGGTAACACTGCCTCTGGTCTCGGGGGCAACCGTGGTCCCCGGGACGCCTTCGTATCCGGAAGAGATTATAAGAGAGGCAAAAGAGTACGGGGCAACTATTCTCATCAGCGTCCCGGCACATTACCGGGCCTTACACGGGAAAGTGTTTGCCGACGCGTCCCTGCGACTGGCCTTCTCATCGGCCGGTGCCCTCGATCCACACGACAATTCCGCATTCTGCCAGACCAACGAGGTGGACATTATGGAGGTCTACGGTTCCACTGAAACAGGCGGCATCGCTCTGAGGAATCGACGGCAAGGCGAAGGACATTTTACCCCGTATCCTACGCTTGACTGGAAAATTGAGGGAGGACAGCTCCTGGTCCGCTCTCCCTATCTCTCTTTCGATCTTCCGCGTGATGCCCGCGGCTACTTTACCACCGGCGACAGAGTGGAACCCTTCGGCTCCAGAGGTTTTTCCCTTAAAGGAAGGGCCGATTCCATCACCAAAGTCGGAGGAAACAGGGTTGATCTGGAGGAAATCGCGGAATTCATCAAGGGGCAACCAGGCGTTACCGACTGCCTGGTGCTGTCCATTGCCGAAAACGGGGGGCGTCAGCAACGCATAGCAGCCGTCATTGAAGGAGTTGCCGTCTCCCTTGAGGAATTGAAGAAGGCCCTTGCCGGCCGTTTCGAACCCTATGCCCTGCCGCGGACATTTAAGACGGTGCAGCAAATGCCGATAAAGGATAACGGCAAATATGACCGTCAGACAATCCTGGGATATTTTGAAAAATGATACTTTCGGAAACCACCCGAAAGATGCAGAGGCAATACGTTCTCAATGACTTATGATGCTGATCCGTCGGTCGACAATCTGGTTTCGGAACCGACAAACATGCAGGATCTGGATGAAGGATTTATCGCCGGTTATGCCTG
Source organism: Desulfocapsaceae bacterium (assembly GCA_046704745.1). Lineage (GTDB taxonomy): Bacteria > Desulfobacterota > Desulfobulbia > Desulfobulbales > Desulfocapsaceae > CAWGGS01. The sequence continues at coordinate 44,520 of JBJKRL010000087.1, forward strand.
TCTGAGTGCCCGGTCCGATCTTCTCGACCGGATCAACGTCTTTCCGGTTGCCGACGGCGATACCGGAGCCAACCTGCGCATAAGTCTGGGACCGCTGAGGTCCTGCAGAGGTCAAAGAGCTCTTGCCGCCAATCGGCTGTATCGAACAGCCACCGGCAATTCCGGCAATATTGCCGCCTCTTTTTTCGCTGAATTCCTGCAGGCTGAAATTGTAACAGACCTGGCCGACAAGGCCGACAAGGGCAGGCAAAAGGCCTGGCAGGCCGTGGCCGAGCCCAAAACCGGCACCATGCTCAGTGTCTTCGACACCCTGGCGGAGGCCCTTACCCACTGCCAGGTCAATGCCAAGACCTGTGCCACCATTCTGGACGAGTTGCAGGCCGCGGTGTCGGAAACGGCCTCTACCCTGCCCGATCTCCGCACCGCCGGAGTGGTCGATTCCGGGGCCTTGGCGATCTTCGTTTTCTTCGACGGCTTTTTCCGCGCACTCACCGGATACCAGGGCAATATCCGTTCACTTGCCGATCTCTTTCCCGGCAGGCTTTCCATTGCAGCAGGCTATCATCCAAAAGCCGAAATATCTTACTGTGTGGACGCCCTTCTCAAACCGGCAAACGGTGTTGATTTCGACACCCAAACGGCAGCTTCCCTTGGTAAGAGCGTGGTGGTCCTGCCGGATCACGAACAGGTTAAAATTCATCTCCATACCTCCGATCCCCAGGCATTACGAAAAACGATGACCCAATTCGGCGATATCGTTGCCTGGTCTGACGAGTCCATGGTCCCGTCTCTTCCGCTTCATGCCAATCATACGGGATCCATCCACATCATGACCGATGCCGCCGGCTCCCTGTCGCGGGACATGGCCAGGCAATATGGCATGACCCTGCTCGACAGCTATATCGTCTCCGGTGACACGGCCAGGCCCGAAAGCCTCTGTTCCCCGCAGACGATCTATACCCTGATGCGCAATGGCGAGAAGGTAACCACCGCCCAGGCCTCGTTGTTTGAGCGGCATCAACTGTACAAATCGGTCTGCGAGGAGCATGGAGACACCCTGTACCTCTGCGTCGGCTCAGCCTTTACCGGCAACTTTGCCGCAGCACTGAACTGGAAAAATCAGCATGACCCCGCAGGTCACCTGAGCATAATCGACACCGGTGCGGCCTCCGGCCGGCTGGCTGTAATTGCCTTGCTCACCGCCCGGTATGCCAATGAAGAAGATGCCGCCAAGGTCGTCTCCTGTGCCCGGCTGCTCGTTGAAAACTGCAAGGAATATGTCTTCATCGATGTCCTGCGCTACCTGGTTGCCGGAGGTAGGGTATCGCAGACCAGCGGCTTTTTCGGGGATCTTCTGCGAATGAAACCCGTGATCAGCCCTACACCGGCCGGGGTCAGAAAGGTCGGCGTGGTCCGCAGCCCACTGGCACAGATAGCCTTTGCCGAGGAAAAACTTCGGCAGGAAAAGGCTGACGGGGAAAATGCCCTGATCCTCTTGCAATATTCCGACAACGAAGACTGGGTCATGGATGTGGTGCAAGCCCGAATACAGGCTGTTGCCCCTGATGCAGAAATCATTGTGGGGCCGCTGTCTTTGACATCGGGTGTGCACATGGGACCCGGCACCTGGTCCATTGCCTTTGCCAAGGTACCCTGACATGGACGTGTGCGTCATTATCCCGGTCTATAACCATCAGGAAAGGGTCGTGGACGTTATCCAAGGCGTTTTAGAGCTTAGTCTGCCGGTTATCGTCGTCGATGACGGCTCAACCGATGAAACACCTGCGGTACTGGCTTCCATTCAAGGGATCACCGTTATCCGGCATCCTGTCAATCAAGGAAAGGGTGCGGCCCTGCTCACGGGTTTTGCCAATGCGCAAAAGTCCTTCAGCTGGGCCATCACCATCGATGCCGACGGCCAACACCGGCCGGATGACGCCCGGGCCTTTCTGGAAATCGCCCGCGGCGGCAAACGGGTGCTTGCCGTCGGCAACAGACAGGGCATGAGCGGAGAACATGTCCCCTGGACCAGCCGATTCGGACGTGGTTTTTCCAACTTCTGGGTCTGGGCCTCGGGAGGTCCCTGGCTTGCCGACTCCCAATCCGGATTTCGGCTCTATCCACTACCGGAATCTTTGCATCTGGATGCCAAGGCCCGACGATACCAGTTCGAGGTGGAGATCCTGGTGATGGCCAGACGCAGGGGGATCGGCATCGTAGAGGTCCCGGTTTCGGTGGTCTACCAGCCTAAAGGCATACGGATCAGCCACTTTCATCCCTGGCGTGATTTTCTGCGCAATTCAGCCACCTTTTCCCGTCTGATCTTATCTCGTTTACTCCCTGCCAAAGACGGGCAAAAACACTCCGATTTCTACAAGCTGTTGGTATCTGCGGCCAACATGCTCGGACCGTGGCTTTTTGCCGTGGTCTCAAGAATCATCGCCATCGGCTATTTCCTTATGCCCGGGAGGACCAAAGAAAGCCGCAGGTTTTACGCCCGGCTCTTTCCCCAAAAAGGCCGCCTTTATCACCTCTTTTGCACATTCAGGCAGTTTCAAAATTTTACCACGATCCACTACGACCGCTATCTTGTCAACAAGGGCAGGTCCACATCATTCATCTCCGAAGGACAGGAACAACTGGAGGCGATTCTCGGCCGCTCAGGGGCCATCCTCCTGATGTCTCACTTCGGCAACTGGGAGATGGCCGCCCATCTCTTGATGCGGCAGTGCCGGGAGTTGCGACTGCTGTTGTATATGGGAATCAAGGAAAAAGAGGGGGTGGAGAAGACCCAGAAAGAAGAACTTCGCCGGTCAGGCGTGACCATAATCGGCGCCGACCAAAGCGGCGGCTCGCCCTTTGCCGTGGTTGATGGAATCAGATTGCTCAAAGAAGGCGGTATCGTGTCCATGACAGGAGATATTGTCTGGCAGAAAGATCAACGATGTCTTCCCGTTTCATTCTTAGGAGGTGTTTCCTACCTGCCAGAGGCACCTTTCGTCTTTGCTATGGTCTCAGGCGCTCCGATCTATGTCTTTTTCGCCTTCCGCCTGGGGACGAACAACTACTGTTTTACCTTTTCCGAGCCCATAACCGTCACCGCTGCCGCAAGGGATGAACGGAAAAAAACCCTTACTGATGCAGCCCAGCGTTACGCCGATCTTCTGGAAGAGGCTTTACGAAGACACCCGTTGGAATGGTATCATTTTGATCATTTCGTTCATACGTCCGGGGAATCCGCCCCATGATCCTGCCTCTGGGACAGGCATGCCTTTGTTATGACTTCGCCCGGCAATGGAGACCCGGCACCTGTTTTTCATGTGGACCAGAAAAAACCGGAGGACTTTATATTTTCTTTTCTTTTTGCGGCAAATAAGAGTAAGATCCAATCTCTTTCTACTACTTTCAATCAATACCACAGCGATCAGCAATGACCAGAGATGCACTGCAAGAAAAAATCCTCGCCATCCTTTCCCAGGACTTTGAATTCAAAGATCCGCAACTCGATGACAATCTCAGGGACGATCATGGCTTCGACAGCATTGACGCCATTGAGTTGCTCGGTAAAATCGAAACCATTTTCGGCTTTTCCTTAACCAGGGATGAAAAAGAAAAAGCCATGGAAATCCGGACCATTAACGACATTCTTGACTATCTGGATACGATCTGGGAAGGCCGTACCGGCAATAAGATGCCCCTTTCTTGACGATGAATCGACGAGTTGTCATTACAGCATGTTCTGCGATCACACCGATCGGATACGGAAAAAAGGCAATCACGGACAGTCTCCTCCAGGGAAAATCTGGTATTCGGCCGTTGCGTAATGACGGCCTGCTGACCGATCACATCCATTCCCGGGTCTTCGGCACCGTAGATTACCCCATCTCCTATGATTTTACCCGCTCCCAGCGCAAGACCATGGGACCGGTGGCCTACTATGCCTGCCAGGTGGCAAAGGATGTTCTGGACGCGGCCGGACTTCCCAAGGATTTCATAACCTCCGGCCGCCTGGGTGTGGCCTTCGGATCCACCCACGGAAGCCCCACCATTCAGCGTAATATCTACAAGACCTTTTTCCAAAATCTGGATAAGGAGTTCTCCTCCATCGGTGCCGTAGACTATTTGCGTTCCATGGTGCATACAACGGCGGTCAATATAACCCGCATGTTCGGTATTACCGGACGTGTCATCGCAACCTCAACCGCCTGTACTACCAGCAGTCAGGCCATCGGCTACGGCTACGAGACCATCAAATACGGTATGCAGGACGCTATGATCTGCGGAGGAGCCGATGAATATGACACCACCACCGTTGCCGTCTTCGACAATCTCCTGGCCTGCTCTGTCGGCTTTAATGCGACACCGGAGAGGACCCCGCGGCCCTTTGACAGAAAACGCGACGGCCTGGTTGTGGGAGAAGGTGGCGGCGCGGTGCTCTTGGAAGAATATGAAGCCGCCAGGAGAAGAGGCGCCCCCATTCTTGGCGAAATCATCGGATTTTCCTGCAACAACAACGGCGGTGATCTGATTCTGCCCAATCTCGACGGCATAACTGCAACCCTGCGTCTGGCCCTGGCCGATGCAGCAATTTCCGCATCGGAGGTGGACTACATCAGTGCCCATGCAACTGCCACCAAGATGGGTGATATCGTTGAATCCCAGGCCATTGAAAAGATTTACGGGAAAAGGCCGTACGTGTCCGGTCTGAAAAGCTACACAGGCCATACCATGGGCACCTGCGGAGTCATTGAGCTGATCATGACGCTTTATATGATGGAAGAAGGTTTTCTTGCCCCAACGCTGAACCTCGAAGAGATCGATTCCCGTTGCGCCGGTCTTCGCCATACCCCGGAACTGGTAAGCAAAACAGCAAAGACGGCTGCCATACAAAATTTCGCCTTCGGGGGAGTCAATACCTGCCTGCTGGTCAAAAACGGGCAGGAAATATCGGAATGATCCATGGAATCTCACCCCGTAGACAGATCGATTGATATCACCGTCACCCTGATCTGCTGGTGCTATTTCATCTTCGGATTCCTGTTATTTTTCTCTCCCTTTTATATTGCGCTCTCCTTTTCTCCCCGATCGGAATATTTCATCCAACGTCTCAACAGACGATTCTTTCGCGGATTTTTCGTCCTTTTAAAAAAAATCGCGCCGCGGCAACAGTGGACCATCGATGCCGGGCTCGAAGATATCCACTCATCCGTTGTGGTTTGCAATCATCTCTCCTATCTTGATCCCCTGCTCTTAATCTCCTCGCTTAAACAGGCAAAAACAATAGTTAAACCGACCTTTTTTTCCGTCCCCATCTTCGGCTGGGTCCTCAGAAAGGCCGGATATTTCCCTGCCGTATCCAGCGGATCGCTTGCCGGCATCGTGTTGCAACAAATGGAGACAATGGCAGAGTATCTCAGAGGCGGGGGAAACCTCTTTATCTTTCCCCAGGGAACCCGCAGCCGGGATGGAAAGATCGGGGCACTCAATCCCGGAGCCTTTAAAATCGCCAGGTACTGCCGAGTGCCCATCCATGTCCTCTACATACAAAACACCGACAGATTGTTTACTCCAGGCAAGTTTTTCTTCTTTGCCCGAAGGTCCAATCATATCAGTATACGCATCGTTGACACGATACACTCCGAACAAGAAAAACTCAGCGCGGAAGAACTCGGAAATCGTGTCCGGCGAGGCCTGGAAACGGCATTGGGAAACGCCGAACAACACTATTTTTCTTCAACCACACAGAATTTATGAATGTTCTACTTGTCAACCCACCGAATTGCGGACGCAGCATTCCGGAAGAACGCTACGGTATCACCTCAATCAAACAGATCTTCCGGGGGGAGCCTTTGGGCTTGGAAGAACTGGCGGGGAACCTGGACGGACACGATGTCCGGCTCATCGACCTGAAGGCGGATCCGGACGGGCTTACAAAGGAGCTTACAACCTTTTGTCCCGATATAGCAGGCATCACCGGGATAACCTGCGAGGCTAATACCGTCCTGCACCTGGCCCGAACAATCAAGACCGACTGTTCGGCGCTGATTGCCGTCGGCGGCATTCATGCCAGCAACGATCCGGAGTTTTTCAATAAAGAGGAGATCGATTACATCGTCACCGGTCTCGGGAAACGTTCCTTTGCCCGCCTGGTCGATCTCATTGAAACACAAAAGACGGATTTCACCCCGCCCACAGGAGTCTATCGCACCAGTCCCGGCAGACCGCTTTCACTTGCAGCCCATCGCAATACACAAGACGATCTCGTCGAAGATCATCCAGCCAACTACCGTCTGGTCGATCGTTATCGCACTCATTATCTCCTGGAGGGACTCGGCGTCCCCATGGGCTTCGTTTCCTCCGCCTTTGGCTGCCCGTATTCCTGTTCTTTTTGTGCGATCAAAGGCCAAACAGGCGGCAACTATCTCAGCCGGCCCATTGAGAGCGTCATCCGAGATATCAGCCTGCTGCCACCCCAGATTCCCGTCATTCGGCTGGTGGATGCCAACACCTTCGGAGATATCGACCGGGCAAAGGCGCTGGCAGAGGCCCTCATTCAATCGGGACTGAGGAAACAATATCTTGCTGATATCCGTTCAGATACCGTTGTTCGCCATCCGGAAATGCTCAAGCTCTGGAAAGAGGCAGGTCTGCGGGCTGTGATTATCGGATTTGAGGCCATCGACGATACCGCACTTCAGGCAATGGGAAAGGCCAACCAGGCGGCAACGAACACCCAGGCCATTTCCATCCTGCATGAGCTTGGAATCACCATTGTTGGAGACTTCATCCTAAGCCCTGAAGCCGGGGAGCAAGATTTTGACGATCTAAGGACATATATTACAACTAACTCCGTCGATCTGCCTATGATCACGGTCATGACACCCCTGCCGGGCACGCCGCTTTACCGGGGACTGCAACACAAAATTGTTAACCACGACCTCGACTACTATACGCTTACCAATGCCGTGATACCCACCCGGCTGAGCGAGGAACGGTTTTACACTCTCTATGCGGAACTGCTTGCCCAGGGACATAAAAATGCACGCGTTTAGATTATGAATGCTTATATAACAGCCGTTTCCGCCTTCCTTCCGGGAAAGGCGGTGGACAATGATGATATAGATCAGTATCTCGGCAAAACGGACAGGGTTTCAGCCAGAACCAGACGGATGATTTTGGCAAGCAACGGTATCAAGACCAGATATTATGCCATTGATCCGCAATCGGGCCGGGCGACCCATACCAATGCCCAGCTGGCTGCCGAAGCCGTCAGACGGTTAAATGTCGAAGAAACTTCTTCCGCCCGCCGGATACACAGTCTCTGCTGCGGCACCTCCTCGCCCGACCAGATTATGCCCGGCCACGCCCTCATGGTCCATGGGGAGCTGCAAAACGGACCCTGTGAGGTGGTCAGCACTGCGGGGATCTGTCTTTCCGGCATCACCGCCATGAAATACGGCGCCATGGCTGTCTCCCTCGGTCTTGCCGACAATGCCGTGGCATGCGCTTCGGAGTCGGCTTCGTCGTTTCTGCGTTCCGATTTTTTTGCTGGCACCCGCCGTATCCATGAAGGAGGCGCAGATTCCCAGAAACCAACACATGCCGCCTTTTCCTTTGAAGAAAATTTCCTCCGTTGGATGTTGTCCGACGGTGCCGGGGCCGTCCTGATCGAAAAAACCCCCGGCAACCGGCCCGCTCTGCACATCGAATGGATCGAGATCTCCTCCCAGGCCCACCGGCTGGAACCCTGCATGTACTGCGGTTGCTTAAAAGACGATAATGGCACATTGATCGGTTGGCGGGAAATGGTGCGGCAGGGATTGGAATCAGCGGGTTCCGTATTCACTATAAAACAGGATGCAAAACTGCTTAACCGCGAAATTCTGCCGGCCATGCTCGATCACGGACTTACACCTCTCATTAAAAAATATGAGCTTAAACCAGAGGATATCGACTGGTTCGTGCCTCATTACTCCTCGGAATTTTTCCGTGAGCCGATAGCAAAACACCTGCAGGCCATGGGATTTCCCATACCGCAGGACCGCTGGTTCACGAATCTTGAAAGTAAAGGCAATACCGGGTCCGCCTCGTTTTTCATCATGCTCGACGAACTGTTTCATTCGGGCCGGCTTAAACGCGGCCAGCGCATTTTGGGTGCGATTCCGGAAAGCGGCCGGTTTTCGGTAGGATACGTACTGCTTAAGGTTGTTTGACAGAATGGTTTTGAATATAATCCGCCAGAGTGGCAATGGTCTGTAATACCATGCGGCTGGTATTCTGAGAATCGATGCGCACACCATAGGTCTTTTGTACCATCACCACAATTTCCAAGGCATCGAGTGAATCGATGCCCAAAGGAGAGTCAGGACCGATCAACGGATCGTCGGACTGTATGGTATCGATTTCCACATCCTTCACATTACAGGTATGGCAAATCGCTTCAATCAACTCACGTTCAAACGTACTGATCACTGGTATTCCTTAGCTTACTTAAATAATCTCAAAAACCAGCATAACTGGAGCAAATGGACCAGATGCTGCGAAAAATGAAAGCTCCTCATTCCAGCATGGCAGATTCCGGCTTCCGGATATGCAACCTCCGCAACTGGTGAGACTTCCGGGTTAATATAAAACATACTGCAAACATTCACTTTCCCTTTTCCCTCTATTTTGGAATACGTCGCCATGAGAGAAGCAGCATCACCACCGAAAAGAGAAGCAGGCTTGCAAGATCCGGAACGATGGCGGAGAAACCTCCGCCGCGCACCAGAAGATCGAGAAAGGCATCCACCCCCCAGCTAAGCGGTGAAATATTACTCAGCTTCTGCATCAGGTGCGGCATGGCATACACCGGAACCATGACGCCGCCCAAGGCTGCGGCGATAACCACCAGGGTGGAACCGAGGGTGGAGGCCTGTTCGTACGAGCGGCAGAGTGATCCAAGCAGGACCCCAAATCCGCAGGCGGCAAGGCTTGCAGCCACAACAACAGGGAGGAGCATCAACGGATATTCGGGCAAGGTGAACCTAGGCAGTCCCAAATGGGGGAAGAGATACATTCCAATACAAGCGATAAGCAGGAATTGACAAAGGCAGACCCCGAGATAGGCTATAACCTTGCCGCACAGCAGCTGGAGCTGGGAAACCGGCATACCGGAAATGCGTCTGGAAATGCCGGCACTTCGCTCGGCAAGAATGGTTCCGGCGATGGGAATGGCAGTGAAGAACATGCCAAATAGTGCCCAGGCGGGAACATTCTGATTCACCGGATTCATGATATCCGCAATCGATGTGGGTGAACCGGATTGCTCCACAACTTTAGTGAAGGCATGTCCGAAGGTCTTCTTGAGGGTATCTTTAACAACAACCCCGGCCTGGTCTTTCAGCTCATGCCGACCCATTGTCCGGGCCAGAAATTTTTCCAACTGTCCGGCCATCATCTCCATCTCTGCGGCCTTGGCGGCCATTTGCACCCGGGCGACTAGTCCGGCGCGAAATCCGGCCATGGCCGCCGGATCGAATAGCACCTGCAATGAAACCGTCCCGGGCACCAGCTGGGGAAGCACGCCGCCGATCAACTGGTTTCGCATCTCCTGCCCAATCCGTGCCGAAGCTCCGGAAGGGACGATCAGGCCCGCCTGGTACCTGCCCCGGTTAATCAGCTGCCTAAACGTATCCTCCTGGTCGGCAGCAAATTTCTTGATATGCACCCGGCCTTCCTGCAAGTAGGAACAGAGCGATACGGTAAAGGCGCCTTGATCTCGATCGAGCAAGAGAATCTCCGTCTGTCTCTGTCCGGAGAGTTCGAGAATATTTTCCTGAACCAGTGTAATAACGATCACCAGGATCGCAGGCATGAGAAAAAGGACCAGGAGTCCGGCCCTGTCGCGCACCAGAAGAAGGAAGTCTTTGACGGTTGCTGTGAGTACCTTTTGCATGTTCTCAATCATCTCTTATCTGCTTGCCGGTCAGCTCCAGAAACAGCTCCTCCAGATTCTGGAGCCCTCTCCCGCGAAGAAGATCGCCGGGAGGACCCGTGAGTAAGACACGACCATCGTCTAATACGGCGACCTTGGAGCAGAGCCCCTGGGCCTCTTCCATGTAGTGGGTCGTGTAGAGCAGGGTGGTTCCGTTTTGATGCAGACGCCTGAGTTCCTGGTGGATCAGATGGCGGGACTGGGCGTCGATACCCACCGTCGGCTCGTCAAGAAAAATGACCTGCGGATCGTTTAACAGGGAAATGACCAGATTCAACCGGCGTTTCATGCCACCCGAGAAAGAAAAAACCGGCTGATTCGCCTTTTCCTCCAACTGGGCAATGTGCAGGCACCGTAGCACCCGCTTCTTCAAATCCTTACCGCCAAGCCCATGCAATTTCCCGAAAAACATCAGGTTTTCCCGGGCTGTCAAGCGGTCATAGACGGCAATCTCCTGGGGAACGATACCGATCATGTGCTGAATCCTGCGCCGGTCCTTTTTGTAGTTCATACCCTGAATGTGGATAGTGCCGCCGTCCGGCCGTAGAACACCGCTTAACATCGACAGAATGGTCGTCTTTCCTGCTCCGTTGGGGCCGAGCAGGCCGAAAAACTCTCCTGGATTAATGCTGAGATTAAACTCCGTCAGTACCGGTCGATCACCTGTCCGATACCTTTTGCCAAGTCCTACCGCCTGGATTGCAGGCTGAATGTTCTGGTTGTCATTGCTGCAATTCATACACTATCTCGAAGCCAGTCATGCAGCGAGGAATAGGCCTGCTCCTCCAGAGTCGCACACTGGCGGATACGATCGGCGCACATCTCATAGGTTTCGCCTTGCTTTGAACGTCTCTTACAGATACGTGCGGCCATGGCGGCAAATTCCCGCCAGGAATCACCCGCCTCGTTAAGCGAAGTTGCACAGGCTAGAAGGCGGTCATCTTCCAGAAAGGTGCCGCTCTCCTGTAAAAAGGCCGCGTACATGAATCGGAACCCGCCACCGCCGGTACCGATCTCTTCCTGCATGCGCACGACATGCCCCAGATGCAAAGCCGCCCGTTCCTCACCGAGCCTATCCGGCCACCGGCGAAGCCTCCCAGCCAAAAAGCGGATCCCTCGCACACCGATTAAAGGAAATCTCCGATTCAGCATTGCGGAGCAAACACTTTGAATACCATCGAGGATTGCCTTGCGAGGATTATAATTTATATCTACGTAGTCGAAATAATACATCTTTCCTTTGGGAGCCAAGAGCCCCGAGGCAAAACGTGCCTTGGCCAGATCCTCAGCCGGGCAGAGCACAGGCTCCGGAAAGACCGGATCGCTGATCAGGTAATCGTTGCCCTCTTTGCCATATACTACCAGATTATGGGCATTGAAGTGAAATCGCAGAGCCTTGGGAAAATATGGGAGCCAGAAGACACCGGTCTGGAGGCCCACCGGAATGGAGCGCTCAAGGAGCAAATCAAGCGCCTCCATTGCCGCTGCGACCGAGGAAAAGGTACGTCGGGTCAACACGAAACCGGGAAGGCGGGAAATACGCTTGAGCAAATGGCCGGCCGCCGCCCGGTAGGTTACCAGAGGCAAATGATTGACTTTGACGAAGGGCAGATAGGCAAAAAAAAGACCGCCTCCGATGCCAAAGGCCATGGCCTCAGACATATCGAGACCATAGTGGTTCATGAGGTTGATGGCCACGCCCGACTCGCAATGCGCCGACTGACGATGGGTGAAATTTATATGAAAAGACTCAGTCATGCCTATGCGGGATGTGAGGAAGCATTTCCTGCAGTTCGCCATTTTTTAGAGTTTCAACCGATAGCCGAAAAAGGGTGGCATAGCGGTCTAACTGCTTGTCGTTCAACCTTTTGAAAAAGAAGGGATGAAGATGAAGCAAGACTCTCCAGGCAGCCTGCCGGGTATAACGGGCCAGCAAGAAAATGGTCATCTGACTGGCTATCATGTAATAGTACAGACAACTGGCCCTGCCGGTGATCACCTTTTTGCGGGCACCCTCAATCAGACGTTGGATTTCCAGCCAGGCCTGAAGGTTGACCTCGTTGACAGGTTGCCAGATCTCACCTTGGATTTTTTCGATACGTCCCTGGTCATTTTTTCCGTAGCCGATGATCTTCAAGCCATCGGTTACAGAAGCAGCATGGTCTAATCTTTCAACAGTCATGGATCACTAGCTAGAACGTCAGGCCGACAACAAACTTAAGGGAATTGAGCGGAACGTTGGGATCCTTCCGGCCGCCGTTGGAAATATGATGGTAGCGTATCTCAGTCAATATCGATTGACTCGAATTGATGGGATGCTCAAGGCCCATGGCAAACTGATAATTGCCGTTTAACTTGGCGCTCATGCCTTTAATGTCGGCAAAGCTATAGACCGGCCCGCCGCCGCCGAAAATATAGGGACGCCAATCCTTATTGGAAGTAAACGTATAACAGGCAAGAAAATTTATCCCCATCATGGAGGAGACTACCGGACGGTAGATAACAGAGACAGGCAATTCAACTATTGTCGAATAGTCTCCTTTCAACAACCCGGAACCGAGATCGTGAAAAATTACGTGATTGTAACGGGGAATAAGATCGACGGTTTCCACCCGCTGGGTGGTCAATCCCCATCCGGGTATGCTCTGTCCGTAGCCGATCATAAAGGCCTTGTAATCGCGGGAGGTATCAAAGGTGAAAAAGGAAGGGCCGGCATAAACCAATGCAGGCACCAGTAACACTGCAAAAAAAGTATAAAAAAAGGCACGGCATGGTCGAAACGGCAAAAGAAGTGTCAACAACGAGCGCATGGATGACCTCTCACTGGAATTTTTCTAGGAAGCCTAGAGTATTCACTCACCGACGGTTGGGTAGTATAGCGTGTATAGATGTACCGGACACAGGAAACGAGCGCAAGATTTTTCATTAAAAAGATACAGACCACAGGACATGATACCCGGTGGAACGCGAGGTGAAAATCCAGGATTCTCAGTACCTCTTTCTGGCCGGTCGAGGGTTTCGGATCCGTTTTGACTTTTCATCGAAAAACTCGACAATAGCAATACATTCAAGACCGAAGGGCAGATACCCCATATAACCGAGAATCGGCATTTCAAAGATCTTGAAGCGATAGACATAGGGGATACGGTACACCCATTTGGCAAGGCTGTAATAATTCCACATCTCCCAGAAAAACCCGCAGATCAAGGCCGCAATGGCTGCGGACATTATCGGCCGCCAATCTCCCTTGGCCGTGGTGGAAAAGACTGTTTTCTGCCCGGTTAATGCCTGAATGGAGGTTAAAATCAGAATGGGAGCAGTCCACAGTAAGGAAAACAGCAGATCGGGCCGGGCGCCGACTCCAATCAACCCGGCACAGGTGAGCAAGAGAATCGCCGAAAGAGAATATCGTCCCAACCCGGGTGATGGCGGCAAGCCGTGAAAGCGCCGGTGAAACCATGCTGCGTTCGAGACCAACACCTTTGTCGTATACACCGCAGGCAAAACCGTGGAGAAACAAATCGTGGCGTGGATGCTGTAGGCCACCGGCCCGTAGTTGACACCGACATAATACCAATTGTGCACAAACTGATTGAGATACTCAAAATACCACCAGAAACAAGCGCTTAACAGAAAGAGACAAGGAAAAAAGACCGGCCTGTCCGACATCGGACAACCGCCCGATTGCCGAAAACAAAGCGCGTTGGCAAACACAACATAGGAAAACCACAGAGGGATGAAGGTATTGCGTTGAAACGCCTCAGGCCACGGCAGGCGGCTCCAGGCCAAAAACCAGGATAGAAGCAACACGGCAAGGGAACACCACCCCCACAACGGTAAACGCCTTCTTTTAGAGAAGAATGGAGTACCGTTTCCCTGTTTCGGCATCCTGGCTGCCGCTCCAATAAACAAGAGCAATCCCACTGCCAAGAGAAGATACAGCAAAAAGACCGGCCAGGAGAACGGTTCGTGTCCCACGGGTCTTGTCAACGGAGGGAATGAGACAAAGAGCAGAGCGGAGCGGCCGGTCAATACCCCACCGATTAACGGAAGGCCTGTAATCAGGATGGTGACAAGGACCAGTGTGAAAAATTTTTTAACCATAATCGACCCTCGTCTAAAATTCTTATCATAAAAGTCGATGCCCGCCACCTCAAAATTCTCCTTTGAAGGTATTCTTTTTCCCCAGGCTTCATATTTCTTGCTTTGTCACCTCGTCTTGCTATACCCTTATATTTACATGGGGTCTGTCTCCATGCCCATCTGTAAATTCTCCAGACAAAGACAGCGGCACCTATAAATGCCGGAGGCGTCATTCCAAACCCCTTCCGTTTCCAAGGAAGAGGTTTTTTATATCCTCGTTTCAGGGAGAAAAAGATGATCACACTGAACATAAACGGTAAAGAAAAAAAGGTTTCCTCAGCCCCGGACACCCCTCTGCTCTGGGTGCTGCGAGATGAGCTGAAAATGACCGGGACCAAGTTCGGTTGCGGGGAAGGACTTTGCGGTGCCTGCACCGTGGAGATTGGGGGAGAACCTACCCGCTCCTGTATCACCTCTGTTGAAGAGGTGGGTAAAAAAGAGATCGTCACGATAGAAGGGTTGCCTGAGAATCATCCGGTCAAACGCGCCTGGCTCGAAGAAGAGGTTTCTCAATGCGGGTACTGCCAACCGGGCCAGATCATGACGGCAGCAGCGCTTTTACGCAATAGGCCCAAACCAACTGAAGCCGAAATCGATGCGGCCATGAACGGCAACCTCTGCCGCTGCGGCACCTACCCGCGTATCCGCGAGGCCATCAAAAATGCCGCAGCCGAGCAGAAAGGAGGTGGCAAATGAATGGTATAGGGAAACTCAATCGTCGCGACATGATTAAAAGCGGAGTCGCCTTGGGCGGAGGACTGATACTGGCCTATTATCTCCCCTTTCCGGGAGCACTTGAAGCCACGGAACCGAAACCTCCTTTTGCCCCGAATGCTTTCCTGCGCATCGGCACCGACGGATTGGTGACCGTCATCGACAATAAATCGGAGATGGGCCAAGGGGTTTATACCTCGCTCCCCATGATTATCGCCGAAGAGCTGGACTGTGACTGGCAAAAAGTCCGGGTAGAGCCGGCTCCGGTTGATCCCGCCTACAACCATACCCTGTTCGGCAGCCAGGTAACAGGCGGCAGCACCAGCATCAGAACCGAATGGAAGCGTCAGGCCCAGGCCGGTGCCACGGCAAGGGCGATGCTCGTTGCAGCGGCTGCCAAAATCTGGAAGATCGATCCTTCCACCTGCCGGACAGAGAAGAGTGAGGTGATTAATCCAGACGGCCGCAAACTTTCTTACGGAAAACTGGCAGCCAAAGCCGCCAAACTGCCGATTCCCCCAAAAGTGCAGCTGAAAGATTCATCCCGTTATACCCTTATTGGACATCCGATTCATCGCCTGGACAGCCCGGCAAAAATTAACGGCACAGCCGTTTTCGGCATCGACGTCCTGCTTCCGGGGATGCTGACAGCCGTCATCGCCCGGCCGCCGACTTTTACCGCAACACTTAAAAGCTATGACGACAAACAGGCCAAAGCAGCTCCCGGAGTGAGAAAAATTGTTGCAATACCGGCTGGTGTTGCCGTTATTGCCGACAGTTTCTGGCAGGCAATGGCCGGAAGATCCGCGCTCCAGGTCACCTGGGACGAAGGTTCATCCTCAACCCTGTCTACCGAGAGTATACGGAAACAATATAAAGATCTGGCAACAAAAACTGGTGTCCCCGCCCGGCAGGAGGGCGACACCCAGATTGCCTTTGCCAAGGCAGCACGTACCCTGGAGGCCGAATACGAGGTCCCCTACCTCTCTCATACCCCCATGGAGCCGCTAAACTGTTGTGTTGATCTGAGGCCTGACGGCTGCGATATTTATACCGGCACCCAAATGCAGACAGGCGACCGGAATGCGGCAGCCAGAATCTGCGGCCTGCCGCCGGAAACGGTGCGGGTACACACAACTTTTCTTGGCGGCGGGTTTGGCCGCCGCGCTAATCCGGCTTCCGATTTCGTGGTCGAAGCGGTTGAAGTCGCCAAGGCCGTGGGCAAACCGGTAAAGGTCATCAGGACACGTGAGGATGACACCCAGGCCGGCTATTACCGTCCGTTCTGGTATTCGCGGATCTCCGCAGCCCTTGACGGCCAAAATTCGATAAGCGGTTGGAAACATACCATTGTAGGCCAGTCCATCCTTGCAGGAACCCCTTTCCAGGCAAAAGACGCGAAAACCATCGACGAAACCTCAGTGGAGGGTGCAGCCGACACCCCTTATGCCTTCCCGGCCATCCTGGTTGACCTGCACAGCCCGAAACAACCGGTGACGGTGCAATGGTGGCGCTCGGTCGGCCACTCCCACACGGCCTTTGTTGTTGAAAGCTTCCTCGATGAGGTCGCCCATACAGCCGGCCAAGATCCCGTGGATCTGCGTCGTGCACTCCTGTCCAGACACCCCCGGCATCTCGGGGTGTTGAACCTTGCCGTGCAAAAAGCCGGTTGGGGCAAACCCTTGCCCGCTGGCCACGCTCTGGGTGTTGCCGTCCATTCCTCATTCGGCAGTTATGTAGCAGAGGTGGCGGAGGTATCGGTGAACGAAAAGGGGAAGGTGCGGGTGCATCGGGTAGTCTGCGTCGTCGATTGCGGGCGCTTTGTCAACCCCGACACCATTACCGCACAGATGGAGTCGGGTATTATTTTCGGACTCACAGCCGCCCTCCATGACGCCATTACATTGAAAAACGGCCGCGTGGAACAGGGAAATTTCGATACATATCCCCTTCTACGCATGAAGGAGACGCCCAAGATCGAAGTGCACATCATTCCAAGCGCTGAGCCGCCCGGTGGGATCGGGGAACCCGGAGTGCCGCCCATTGCTCCGGCAGTGGCCAACGCCCTGTTTGCCGCCTCAGGCGCCCGGGTGCGCTCTCTTCCGATGACGCCGGATAAGGTACTGAAGGCAACGGGAAAGGTTTAAGTAAGAGGTGATTAAACGAAAAAGGGGAGAGGGCCTTCAGGCCCTCTCCTCCCTTTTTATTCTGTCCAACCCGTAAAATATTAGCCGCCGGCGGGTATGCCACCGTACATGCCTGAAGCATCGTTTCCCCCTGCGCTCTTTTAAAGTTTTACAAAACCCTCATCCTTGCTTTTTAAGACACTTATATTTTTTCATGATTGCGTTACGCTCTTTTTGGGTATCAGCAGTTAAGCACCGGCGATACAAATGCCTTGTTATATCTACGAATATCTTGATTTCTCTTTTCAGAACAGCGACTAACGCCCGTACGCCCGCATTACAGTGTCGAAGGGCCGGTTGGTTTCTTCATAATTCCTGTTTTGGAAAAAGCTTGACCATCAAAAATCTCCTCGTTAAATTCATTCGGGATACTGCCAATTTTTGTATATTAATCACTTATGGGAGCATTGCCAGTCGTCTCAAAAAATTGTTAGTCTTAAAAGACGAGTAGAAGCCAGCTCGGAGGTTGAGTGCAGGATAGCTCCCGCAAAGCTGCCAGATGCCTCAACCTCTCCATCAAAAGCTGGGATTGATACACGGGATTGACGAAATTTGTTAAGCACCTACAGCGCAGGAGAGGAGTAGATGATCATTACCGAAAACCATTTAACTAATTTCACCCCTTATAACAAATTTTATCCTCCCCATATTGATGAATCGCAATACTTAATCCGCACCCCACTTCTCTCAACCAAACTGCCGCAGGATATCAAAGAAAAAAAGATTATCCTCATCGAAGCTCAGGCCGGTCAGGGAAAAACAACACTCACCTACCAATTTCTAAACCAATCCTCCAATGAGTATATCTGGTATCAGATCGGCCCGGAAGACTCCGATCCCGTTTTTCTCCTTACGGCTCTTCTTGCCGATCTTACCAATAAATTTCCAGATTTCAGTTCCGATCAACTCAGTTATATTTTTGAACAAGGCTCCATCGGGCCTCAAGACCTCTATAGATGCGCAAATATTCTTTTACGGGATCTTGATCAGTATTTAAAAGACGACATCTACATCACCTTTGACGACATCCATCTCCTCCCGACCATAGCAATAACAAACAATCTTCTGGGATATATCCTTGACACCTCTCCACCCAAACTCCACTTCATCCTCATCAGCCGGCATCCGATTCATCTGAAAAGCAAAATTCTAAGAAACGGTACCGGTATTTCCTATCTGAATACCACGGATCTGGCCTTGAGCTGCTCGGAAATCGAAGAGTTGTTCAATAACGTACTGGATAAAACCATCAACAAAAGGGAGGCAAAGGAGATAGAGAGGATCACAGGCGGTTGGATTATGGGGATCATCCTGGCTCGCCACCCGGTTTCCGGGCGTGGTGAATTTTGGAAAACTAATGCATTACCGGTTGCAACCTCATTTGAACACGGTCATATGCTCGAATATTTCCAAGATGAGATTTTCTCACAAATACCGTCAGTTCTTTACATTCCATTTCTCCGCCTGTCCATAATCAATGGCATACCAGTAGATCTGGCTGTTCAGATAACCGATATCCATAACATGGAAAATATCCTGGCCGAGATGGCGAAAAAGAACTTCTTCGTCTACCGATTGGACGATACCCATCAGGTCTTCCGTTTTCACCATTTCTTTCAGGAGTTCTTGCAACTTCGGGCGAAAAAGACCTTGGCTCCCGAAGAAATTAAGGAGATTCACACAGCAGAGGCCGAATATTACCTGCAGAAAAACATGCTGGAAAAAGCCTTGGCCTGTTTCGGAAGCGCCTGCGATTACGCATCGATGAATACGATCCTTAAAAAGCAGGGGATACAGCTTATCGAAAAAAATCGAACTATTACCATCCTGCTGCTGCTGCAGTCCATCCCGCAAGAGATCATATTTCAATACAGCTGGCTGACTTTGTATGCCGGCATGTTGCGGATAGATTTTGCTCCGCAGGAACTTCTTCCGTATTACGAAGCGGCACGGGCCAGATTCATTAAAGAAGGTGACGAAATAGGGGAGATCATTACTCTGGCTGTTACCATCTATGCCCATTTTGCAATATCAGGCCAATTTAACAGGGGGGCACAGCTCCTGGTCCGAGCAGAAGAACTCTTTGATAAGATTGGAGAAAAGTTGCCTTTGGATGTCCGCGTAATTGTTGCCCGCAACCTGGGGGTGGGATACAATGTCCTTGTCTTCGACATGGAAAAGGCAAAAAAATACGCCTCCATGGCCAACAATCTGGCCATCAAGCACAACATGCGCAATTTTATTGCCTATACCCGTTTTGCCGTATGTTATGTCCTTTTAATGAGCGGAGATTTCTCCCTCTCCACCCAAGAGGCGGAGAAGTGTTTTTCACTGACCAACGACCCGTTAATAGCCTTTACCAACAGAGCGCTTCTTCGAGTTATACACCTGTATTATCTCTCCATGACGGGAGATTTTCATAACTATCTTCGTCAGCAGCAGTTATTTGAGATGTACCTTGACCAGGAAGTCATTGCCCAGACTCTTGCAGCTCCTTACCTCTTCGTCTGGGGGTGCAGTTGTTATATTGCCGATGGAGAGTTCGACAAAACCCAGGAGTTGATAAATCGCGGCATCGACATCTCGGTTACTGCCAGAACCGAACATATGCAAAGCCAGTTTAAGCAATGGCAGGCCTATATATTATCCATGAAAGGAGACAAAGAGAAGGCCCGTACAATGATCGAAGAATCAACGCGATTACGAGCCATTGCCGGCGGACCTTTCTTTCAGACCTTCCAGCTCATCTTAACCGGTGCGGTTTATGCAAGGACTTTAGATTTTGAAATAGCAGCAGAAACCCTGGACAACGGTGTGAAATCCGCCCAGTCTCTTCCTTCTCCCTACCTTCATGCCTGCGCCCTCTTACATAGAAGCTATCTGCATCTGCTCAAAGGCGACAAGACCTCGGCCCATAAGGATCTAAGCCGCGGATTGTTGCAGATGAAAGAGCATGATTACAACTACTTCTGGAGCTGGGAACCGGTGATGATGACCAGATTATTCAGTGAGAGCATTTCTGCCGGCATAGAAAAAGAATTTGTCTTAAATCTTGCCCGGAAACGATTACGAATTGCCTTTGCCGACGACGGCACTATCATCCCACTGCTGCAAATCAACCTGCTGGACAACTTCAGCATTAATCTGGGGAAAGATCAGATTTTTACCATCAAAGACTTCACCGCATCAGAGCGGGAGATGCTTGGCTTGATGGTTACGACCAAAGGTCAAAAGATCGATCAGGAAAAAGCGCAACTTCATTTCTGGCCTGATAGTCCCCCCGAAAGGGCAAGAAAAAAATTTGATACCCTGCTGGGACGTCTTCGAAAGAAAATATCGGAAGGGATCCCGGTTCCGGTGCAACATTATATCGTGCTGAACAAGGGGTTTCTCTGCCTGGAAAACATAGATACGGACATTCTCCTGTTCATGGATGCATGCAATACTGGCCTTGCCCACAGCAGGAAAAACGAGTGGTGGCAGGCGAGCAGTTATTTTCACCAGGCCCTTGCGTTGTGGAAAGGAAATTTACCGACAGACACCTTCACCAATGAATATACGCTTTCATTGGAAATTACACTGTTGGAGACATTCACCGAGGTCTGCTTGAACTGGGGTTCTTACCTCGCAAAAACAAACCAGCTCCATGAGGCAATACAACTCCTGGAAAAATTGCTCCTCTCAAATACTCTGGAAGAAAAAGCGGTTGCCATGCTTTGCAATTTCTACGTCAGAACCAACATGCCGCTCAAGGTCGGCAAGATCATCGAACGCTACAAGGCAGCCCTGGCTGAAATCGATTATACCGAGGACGAAATAGAAGAAATCGTAACAGAAATTTTAGAAGGACTCGATAAACAAACTCCTGATGAAGGCAGACATGCTGCGGCCTCATCCGCTCCTTTAAAATAGAAGATTGCAATGAAAAAACCGAATTGTGCCCAATGCCCCTATAAAGCATCGGATCGTATCTGTCGTAGAGAGGACGGAAAGTCCCCGGATTTTTGCCCCACGCAAAACCTGCCGGAACTCGTAGGAAAAAGCCTTCTTGAATATCAAAACAATCCCGAGCTTCTTAAATTCGCAAAAAATGCTTCAATCCAGGAGGCGGAAGGCTACACCAATCGAGAACTTGGATATGAGTATGTCAGAGCCTCAAAAACACGTATCGAAGAAATAGTGAACTTTGCGGAAAAGATGGGCTACAAAAGGTTGGGCATGGCATTTTGTTTAGGTCTGAGAGCTGAGGCCAAGATCGTGGAAAAAATTTTTGCCTCAAACGGCTTCGAAGTGATTTCCGCTGTCTGCAAGGCCGGTAGAATTTCCAAGGATAAAATCGGAGTGAGCAAAGATCAACAGATTGACCTCGGCTCCATTGAAACCATGTGCAATCCCATTCTTCAGGCAATGGTCTTAAATCATGAGAAAACGGACTTCAATGTCCTTTTAGGTCTTTGCGTAGGTCATGACTCCCTCTTTCTCAAGTACGCCGAAGCACCCTGCACAGTGCTTGCCGTCAAGGACCGGTTGCTCGGCCACAATCCCCTGGCCGCCATCTATAACTACGACAGCTATTACCGCTGCCTGAAATAGTCTGTTGGAGAGGAAAAAGGGGACATCTTTTTTGCTCCTTATATACCGTTTGACAGTCTGTTTTCAAACGTCTCAGGAGTGAAACTGTAAATCTGTGTGCCGTAGCACTCTACGGCAAAAGAGGCACAGACGCTGCCGAGCCTGGCACTTTCCGTCAAACTTTTCCCTGCTGCCAGACCGCTTAACAGTCCTCCCCGATAGGCATCGCCGCAGCCGGTCGGGTCCACAACTTTTAAGGGTTTCGCCACGGGGATATGGAGTTCCGTCCCGCTATCGTAAAGCATCGAGCCCCGCTCGCCCAACGTCACAATGGCCCTTTTCGCCATGCGCAACAGTTGCGCCTTTGCCAATCCCGTCTTGTTCAGTATCAGATCCAGTTCGTAGTCGTTGACGATCAACAGGAAACAATCGTCGATGGCCTCTTTTAAATGTTCCGCCTGAAGAACCGGCAAGGCTTGGCCGGGATCGAATATATATCGTATTCCTCGTTTTTTGCATCGCCGGGGATACTCAATCATATCATCGAGATTGCCGGGAGAGACGATCATCAAGGTATTCTCCGGGTCAAGCGAGGTGAAATCCAGCTCCGAACTGTATTTCATGGCACCGGGATTGAACCCTGTTATCTGGTTATCCCCTTTATCGGTGGTGATATAGGCACCGGCAGTGAATTCGTCCTCGATAATCTTAATGCCATCTGCGGAAATGCCGATTTTCTCCAGCCAGCTGAAGTACCTGCGGTGATCCTTGCCGATGGCGGCAGAGATTATCGGTGACTCTCCCATGAGTTTCAGGGCATAGGCAATATTGCCTGCGGTCCCGCCATAATTTTCGGTAACACCGTTTACTTGAAAACAGACATTTAATACATGAATCTTATCCGGCAGGATATGATCAGCAAAATACTCCGGGAAATCCATTATTCGGTCATAGGCCATGGAGCCTGATACTACAATTTTCATACAAGATCTCTTAAATGTGATGATAGCTGCCTTCGGCAATGCAGTTGAGCCAATCTTTGACACCCGGTTCCTCATGCCCCAAGGTGTCGGCGCTGCTGTCCATGACGGCTTCTTGGGTTACAAGACAGGTTATCCATCCGGGAATGCCGGGAGGGATGCCAGGATTCGGGTTCACACGGTAGGCTAAAAAGCGGTCTTCTCCGCAGTAGATTCGATAGATCCGGTTGCGGTGGCTGATCTTCAGCATCCGGTTGAGCATATTATGGCCTCTGAAGAGATCGACAAAGCGATCCAGCAAATGGTCCGGACTCAACTGCTGTTCCTCGTGCCTGCTCGTAGCGTCCATACTCATTTTCATCTCTCCTGCCACCGGTCCAGGTGATGGTAAGGTGAAAAGAATTTACTTTTTCAAGTGAGGAAGAATGGGTCTTCCAGGCCCGAACTCTTCTGAAACACCTGTCTACCCTAGTCGATCAATTGTAAAATTGCAACCCTATCCACATCCTTCAGGGGTGCCTTATGGCATCTTTGAAGCATGCTCCAAGCTCAAAACCCTTGCTGGAGGCCGTTCATTTCAGGAAGGGAGAATCCGATCAAAAAAAGCCCGCAGGCGGAATTCATAGACGACAAGGTAGCCAAGGGCGGCCATATAGGAAAATAGTGTTCCGGCCCAGACTCCAAAGAGAGGAAACGTCCAATGCACGGACAGTGAGAAAACTATAATCGCCGGTAGGGCAAGCGGCGTATCCCGAAAAAAGGCAGGGACACTTTCACCGCCATAATGGAAATGGAGAATCATCACCGACGGGAGGATAACCGTTGGAAATGCCGCCAGAAGACCCGCCCATACCGGCCCGATCCATGCGGCAATGCTCGTCACGCTCAGGATGACGAAGGCGGCAAAAAAGGCCCTGATCGCGAGCAGCGACCAAGAGACCTCCACCTTCTCCCTGATCTTGCCCCCGGGGGATCTCCTGAAGAAGACAGCAGGAATAAAGAGTAGGAGAACAACAAGAAAGGTACGTATCACTGCGCTGCCGGGCATGGTCACCTTCAATACCACAGTGGTGACAAAATAGCCGGTGAGGCCTAAAAAACAACAGGCGAAAAGCGACCGGATATTCCCGTCCTTAAATAAGAGGGCCCCGGCACGATAGCACCAGCAAAATCCAAGGAGGGCCAGAATTCCCTGAATACTCCATAACGAACTTTGGGCGGCAAAGGCGGCGCCTTGTTCAAGCCCAAGAAACAACAAGGTCAACCCGGCGCCAAGTGGAAAGCCGGCCAAAACTCCGGCCAGACGGGTGCTGACCCGCTCTGCAGTGAGCGTTATGGCCACAACCATTCCAGCGGAGAGAACAATCTTTAAGACCAGGAGCAAGAAAGAGGACATCAGAGACCAAAAAGGTGGGGAACATAAAGGGACAGAGAGGGAAAGGCCACAACCACGACCAGGGCAATGAGCATTGTCAAAACCATCGGCCAGACAGCCTTGAAGGTCTTCTCCAGCCTGATATCTGCAAGCTGGGTCGTCACATAGAGATTCACGGCAACGGGTGGTGTAAACTGCCCAATAGCCAGATTCAAGGTCATGATCACTCCGAACCAGATCGGGTTCCAACCATAATGCTGGATTATCGGCAGAAAAATCGGCAGAAAAATATAAAGGATGCTGACAGCGTCGATCAACATTCCTCCTATAAAAATAATGACGTTCAAGACAAACATTGCCACCCACTGATTATTCGAGAGACCGATCAAAGAGCCGGCAAGTTTATCAAGGATCCCCACTGTGGCTCCAGCCCAGGAAAAGAGACCGGCAAAGGCCACAATGAGCATGACGATGGCCGAGGCCTCACTGGCATCGACCATGATCTGGTAAATTCCTTTCAACGATAAGGATCGGTAAATGACAAATCCCAGCAAAAGTGAATAGAAGACGGCAATAACAGCAGCCTCCGTAGGGGTAAAGATCCCTCCGTACAGACCGCCGAGGATGATTATCGGCGCCAAGAGCCCCCAGAATGCTTCTTTGAACGCCTTCCACAAACCGATTTGCGCCTCATCTCCCTCCATATCACTGCCGTAGCCTTTGCGTCTGGCAATCCATATGGCCGGTACCAGAAGAGAGAGACCGGCCAGAAAGCCGGGTATGGCTCCCGCCGCAAAAAGTGCGGGAACAGAGGTGTTGGTTATTGCGCCATAAATAATCAGCGCAATACTCGGCGGGACGATGATGGCCGTGGAACCGGCAGCAGCGATGAGTGCGGCGCTGTATTCCTTGCTGTACCCCTGGGCATACATGGCAGGAATCAGAATCGCCCCAATAGCGGCTGAATCCGCAGGTCCCGAACCGGAAACACCTCCGAAAAACACACAGACCCCTATGGCAACGATGGCAAGCCCGCCTCTTCGCCTTCCCACCAGGATATTGGCAAAACGGATTATTCGCTGCGATATGCCGCACCTCTCCAGAATGAACCCGGCCAGAATAAAGAAAGGGATTGCCAGAAGCGGAAATTTGGCGATTCCGGCAAAAAAATTAGGAGAGATAACAGGAGTCCCCAATTGTCCCAGCCAGATGACCAGAAACGCCGGAACCCCTATGGCAATTGCTATGGGAGCCCCAAGAAATAACAGAAGCAGAAAGCCGGCAAAAAGCAGAATCCCCATCAGCCTTTCCCCTTCATATCCCTGAAAGCCGCCTGAATGATGCGAAAGATTATCAGGATACAGCCGACCGGGATGCAGAGCGTATAGATCCACTGAGGAAGGTTCAACGCCTCCGACGTTATTCCAAGAAGCCGTTCATCACAAAGCTGCCGGTATCCGAGATACCCAAGACTTGCAAACAAACAAATAGCGATTAACCAAAGGAAAAAATCAAGCAGCCTACAGACTTTTGGGGAAAGTTTGTCCTGAAAAAACAACATCCGCAAATGCCTGCCACGCCGAAATGCGGCAGCGGTGCCGAATAGCGTCAACCAGACGAGTCCGTTGACCTCCAGCTCTTCTGTAAAGGCGAGCGGCAGATGCAGAACATAGCGGGCGACCACATTGGCAAAGGCCAGGCAGGCCATTGCTGTGAGCAAGGCTGCGCCGAGCACCTCTTCGAGATGCTCGGCGAGCCAGCGTACTTTTATCACGATGTCACTATCATTTTGCTTTAGCGATGGCGGCTTCAGCCTTTTTCACCAGATCGGCACCGATGACCGGCACCCATTTAGCATAAACGGCCTTGGTTTTTTGTTTGAAGGCATCTCTTTGCGCCTCATCAAGAACCGTTACTTCCATGCCGTTCTTCTTCAACGTGTCAAGAGCACTCAGATCGGGTGGAATCAATCCGTTACGGACGACCTTAAGCTGCCAGGCTGCAGCTTCGACAGCAGCTTCCCTGATGATTTTCTGGTCAGCCGGGGTAAAACTTGCTATAACCTTGTTATTGACGGTCAGCATCAACGGATCGATGACATAATGCCAGATAGTTATATACTTATGAAATTGCCATATCTTAACCGGGATCTCAATAGCCACGACAGGGTTTTCCTGTCCGTCGACCACTCCCTGCTGAAAGGCGACCTGGGCATCTCCCCAGTTCATATTTACAGGATTTGCTCCCAGCGCTTTCATGATTTCGATGAAGATCGGCGTTCCGACAACCCGGATTTTCAACCCTTCCAGATCGGCAGGCTTGACGATGGGGCGTACTGAATTGGTGATCTCCCTGAAACCGTTTTCCCCCCAAGCCAGTACGGTAACCCCCTTCTTTTTCAAATCGGCCTCGATTTTTTTCCCCGCTGCACCGTGTGTTACCGCATCAAGCGCCTTATAGTCGGGAAAGAAAAACGGCAGGTTAAAGAGGTTCAATTCCTTGATGCTTGTCGACCAGTTGATGGTTGAGGCAAAACAAAAATCGGCAACGCCTTCCCGGTGGATGAGAAACTCATTGGTCTGTTTTCCGGCCATCAAAGAGGACGATGTGTAGACCTTGATGTTGATCCGGCCATGGGTTTTTTCACGCACAATATCGGCAAATTTTGTTGCTCCCTCTCCCCAAGGAAGTTTCGGTCCGACAACGACGCTCATTTTGTATTCACTCTTGTACTTTCCTGCAATCACCTGCTGAGGCAGGCAAAAGGCCAGGATTGCCACAAGACTACACACCAGGGAAATTGCACGCATGACATCCTCCTTTTTTTAGTAGACTGAAATGTATGTCTTGATGAAACGTCCTGATTGGAAGGGAGAATAAAAAATTGAGAAAGGTCGGTCAACTGAAAAGCTGCCTTTACGGGTAAATGACTTCCGATAAATTCTTTACGCTACCCTCAGCCCGGATTTCTCATCAGTTCATCCGGCTCAAGGGCACCTCTCATGTATAACCTGTGATGCGGCAGGGACAATCTGAAGACAACCTGCAGAGGCAAGACGGAAAAAACATCACCATTGTGTTAGCTATAAAGAAAAACATAAGGCCGCACAAAAGCGGCCTTATGTGATAATTTTTAAGGTTACCTTGAAAAATACAGAGCAAAACGGTCGCTTAGCAGCCACTCTTTGCATGCGATAAGTAGAAATCGTGCATATGAACCGCTCCAACCGAATCCGCTCTCTCAATAAAACGGATTGGCAAAAAAATGTTTCCCGTCGAAACTGGTAAAAAACACCTGGGGTGGTTTTGGCAACCCGGCAATCTTCCAGGCTTTCATCGGATCGACGAACTCATCGGTGACACAGTGCGCCGACGGGGAATGGATTTTTTTGCATACATATTTGAGAATCGGGAACGAATGATTTTTTTGATAATACCCTCTTAAAAATTCAACAATTTCCCGCTTTGAAGCGGTAAGTTCTGGTATTCCTTCTCTTTTGGCTATCATCTCGGCGACATCCTCATCCCAGTCGCCCGGACTGCTCAAGAATCCATCGGAATCCACATCAATCATTTTATCTTTCAAGATCAGTTGTGCCATGACACACCTCCTTGAGATCACTATAGCATAACGTAAATGTCAGGCATCTCTGCTGTCGACATCTTCACTTCGTCTCTGCAAAACCATCAATCAAACAGGAACCGTACATTTGAAATGACGAAGTATTCTGCTTCTTCTATCCTACACTGTAGTAATGCGCAGCCAAAAGTCAAAGGCCCAATTCGTTATCCAGGGTATCTACCCCCGCCAACTGAGGAAAAAGGCGTATCCAGAGAATAACCACCACAATCGTGCCGATTCCCCCTATGAGGACTGCCGGAACGGTCCCGAAGAAAGCGGCGGTTATGCCTGATTCGAATTCGCCCAGTTGATTGGAGGTTCCGATGAACATGGAGTTCACCGCACTGACCCTGCCACGCATCTCATCGGGTGTCCTTATCTGCACCAGCGAGTGGCGAATGACGACACTGATGACATCCGCAGCACCCAGAACGGCCAGTGAGGCAAGGGAAAGGAAAAAGGAGGTCGAGACCGCAAAGACGAGCGTGGCTATGCCGAAGACGGCCACCGACCGGAACATTATCCTGCCGACACCGTGCTTCAGCGGACAGCGCGCCAGGTAAACGGACATAATCAACGCACCCACTGCCGGAGCCGAACGGAGGAGTCCCAACCCCCAGGGACCGGTATGCAGAATATCCCGGGAATACACCGGCAGCAAGGCGGTGGCCCCGCCGAGCAGTACGGCGAAGAGGTCAAGCGATATGGCCCCTAGGATCACTTTTTTCCTTCTGATATAGGAAATGCCGGCAAAAATTGATGCGATACTGACCGGATCGTGTTTTACAAGTCGGCGTCTGATGCCGATCAAGCCGATAAAAACAGCGGCCAGCAGGTAGAGCATCGTCGCTGTCGCATAGACAGCCGTAGGTCCTGCCGTATAGAGAAATCCTCCCACGGCCGGTCCGACAATAGTTGCCGTCTGCATGGCCGAGGACGCCCAGGCGGCAACCCGGGGAAAGTCCTCCACGGGAACCAACCCCGGCAGCAGAGCCTGGAGGGTGGGGCCTTCGAAGGCCCGGGCAGCTCCCACAATGAAGATGATAAGAAGAATGCTCTCTCGGCTTTGCCATCCGGACAAACTCGCCCATGCCAGTATACCGGAGGCAAGTCCTTCAATGATCTGACATATTCGGGCGATGTTGCGGCGATCATAACGATCGGCCACATGCCCCACCACAAGCGTTAGCAGAAACATGGGAAGAAACTGAGCCAGACCCACGAAACCCAGATCCATGGCGCTGGATGTGAGGGCATAGATCTGCCACCCAACTGCCACCCCCAGCATCTGGAAGGCCATAAAAGTTGCCAGGCGGGCGCAGAGAAAGAGGGCGACAGGTCTGTGACCCAAAACAACCGATGTCGAGGGAGAAAATTTCATATCACATGCGCAAGTAAAATCCTATTCCGCGACACCCTGTTGTAGACCCCTCCCGTCAGGCTGAATCATCGGTACGGTACTGCCTCCTCGCCGATGAACTCGCGGGCGATGATCAACTTCTGAATGTGAAAGCCGCCTTCGGCTCCGACCAGATAGGACATAACTCCCTGCAGGGCAGAGCCCAGCGGGCATTCCTTGACGTAACTCGAAGCGCCCAGGTGGGTCATACAGTGCTGGACGATCTCAGCACCGATCTTGGGGGCGGTCATCTTGCAGATGGAGACCATCCGGCTTAGTTGCCTATGGGACATAAAATCCTTTTCCTTATACAGCGTATCGGCGCACCAGGCGGCATAGCGCAGGTACAACCGCAGCTGCTCCAGCCGGGCATGATCTTCGGCCAGCTCAAAAGAGATCCCCTCGAATTTGGCCAAAGGCCGGCCGAACATCACCCGCTCCTTCACATAATCCCGGGAGATCTCCAGCGCCCGCTCAGTCATCCCTACACAGGCTGAAGAGACCAATATCCGGGCCAGATTGAACCCTTCCATATTCAGATAAAAACCACGGTTCATCTGACCCAGGATATGATAATCAGGCACTTCAACTTCCTGATAATGCATGGTGCCGTTGGAGAGGCCGCGGCGACCTATCTCGTCCAAAACCGTATAGGTGGCTCCGGGGAGACGGGCCGGGACAAAGACCATGGTAAAGCCCTTGTGGCCTGCCTTGGGATCGGTCCGGACCAATGTGATATGCCCGCCCTGGCGGAGTTCGAACGACTCCCGGACACCGCTGATAAAGATCTTTTCACCGTTGATGACCAGTTTCTTGCCTTTTTTGACGGCCCGGGTCCGGATATTGGACACATCGGAACCGCCGCTTGGCTCGGTTGTGGCAATCCCCAGGAAATATTTACCTGTGGCGACCTTGGGTAAAATCTCTTGTTTCAACCTCTCGGTCCCGTGTTTGACGATAAGACCGCCCCACCCCATGCAGAGCAGGGCATAGACCGGCAGGGACATGCTCATATCGGCCCGGGCCAGTTCATGAACCGCAAGTGTCGCATAGACCATCTCTTCTCCAACAGGTGCTGAGCCGCCGTACTCCTCAGGTATACTGATTGAAAAAATGCCGATCTCGGCCATTTTTTCAAGAAGGCGATCGGGGATGACGCTCTGTTCACAATCGATCTGCCGGGAAAGCGGGACTATCTCCTTTTCACAAAACTCCCTTAGCGTCTGGCGAAACAGCCTCTGCTCCTGACTCAGCCTGAATTCCATTTCATGTCTCCATTGAAAAAGTAAAAGAGATGCCTGCCAAGGTTCGAAAACAATGACCACTCGTTCTCATTGAAAGTATAGCATCGGAGTTGTGGCTTGAACAGGGTATCTCGGATATTAGAACGACCTGAAGACGTCGCCCATATCCATTACAGTCTCCAAAAGATAAAACTGGCGCAGGCCACGGTGCAGATTTTCGTCGGGTTTTTGGGTTCTGAAGTAGCGGTTGCCGTTTATATAATCGGTCAGGAAACGAAGGCCCAGCTCGAAGCAAAGCAAACAAACCGCTGCATGGATATATTCCTTGTCCCGGGCTGTTACAAACTGCCCCACCCCGGAATAATAGCCATTCAGGATCTCCCTGGCCAAATCGATGCGAAAAGACACAGCCTCAGGATTCTCCCCTTTTTCTCCTGCCGGATTGCAGCACGAGCGCAGGCAATCGCCGATATCGTAGAGAAGAAGCCCTGGACGAACTGTATCCAGATCGATCAGGCAGACCGCCTTTCCTGTTTTCCGATCAAAGAGGATATTATCGGTCTTGGGATCCCCATGGATAATACGGGAGACAAGCAGCCCCTTCTTCTCAGCCTGTCGCAAGCCGTCCATCCGGCTGCGATAACGTGCCACCGTTTCAAGACCATACCGGAGACCTGGTGAGTCCGGAACCAGGCGACAATCCTTGACGCGATCGAAATGGGCAAGATAGGTGGCAAGGACATGGAATCCCGGGAGGGTGTCGTGAAGGGCAGAGGAGGGCAGATCGGCCAGGAAACGATGAAAACGGCCGAGGGCAAGTCCAATCTGAACAGCCTGCTCGAAAGAGCTAATTGCGGAAAATGTCTCCATTCCGTCAAGATAGCTCTGAGCCCGCCAGATACTGCCTTCGGCATCCTGAAAAAACGACCGACCGGAGGCGGTCGGGTGCAACTGGATATCCCGCCATTGGGGGCAGGCCTCAGGAGGTCTTTTGGCAAGATGGGAGGTCACCACCCGGAAATTTTCCACCACCCACTCCGGCCGGGGAAAGACCAGACCGTTGATCCGCTGCAGGACAAAGGACCGATCACCGCAACGAACCAGGTAGGTATCGTTGATATTGCCCTCCCCGAGATCCTCTATCTCGAACACCGAATCCCTTTCGATAAAGTTGTGGGCCGCAAGGATTGCAGAATCATGCCTCTTATCCATGGCTTTGGTATGTCTTAGGCAATTTCTTCAAAGAAATTCAAGGAAATACCGGCGTCCGAATACCGCCGCACCGCAAAGAACCGCATCGCGTTTTAAGACCAGCTTGACCGGGATCCTCGCCATCAGATGCGCCATCTTTTCCTTGCGGCCAAAGGCCTGGATGAAGGGTGCAAAAGAGAGCCTGCCGGCCAGCCGCGGGAGAAGACCGCCTCCTATGTAGAGGCCGCCCAAGGCATAGAGCTTCAGGGCAAGGTTGCCCGCCTCGCTGCCCAAAATCGACAAAAAAAGCTCGATGGTCCTTCCACAGAGAGGGCAAGAATCTTGGCTAACAGCCCCGTCAATGATTACCGGCGTCCGGTCCCTGACGGTATGAAGCTGTTGCCTGATCGCCTCTGTCTCAGCAATCTTACCTTGGTCTTTTAAGAAATCGTAGAGGGTGGGAATTCCCATGCCTGAACAGAGCATCTCGTAGCTGACGGGTTTTAAATCCCTTTCAAGCCATGTTAAAAGCTCTCTCTGTTCGTCATCCACCGGAGCAAAATCTGCATGGCCGCCCTCTGAGCCTTTCGGGAGGAAGACGGATCCGGTCTCTATCAGGTAGCCTTCACCCAATCCGGTTCCGGGGGCGATTACTGCCTTGACCTCTTCTTTTTGCTCTTGCCCCTGTTGGAGTGTCTGCAAGTCAGCAGATTCAAGGGAAGTGAGTACTGCAGCAAGAGCCGTCATGTCATTGATCAGCTTGACCCGGACAAAGGCAAATTTTTTTGCCAGGATCTGTTCATCCAGCGTCCAAGGGAGGTTGGTTATCTTTGCTCTTCCTTCATCTACCACACCGGCAACCCCGATGCAGGCAAAATCCGGACGTGCACCGGAACCTGCAAGATACTCCTTTAAAATCTCTTCTATGCCTGAATAACTCGCACAAGGGACCACGGAGCGCTGATCCGGTTCAAGGCCTTGTCCTCGCAGATCAAAGAGCGCCAGTTCCGCCTTGGTTCCACCGACATCAACGGCCAGCAAGGTTTTCATGGTTGTAGATCGGATCAGTCCTCTTCCAGAAGCCTGATCTCCGATGCCTCCGTTCGGTTGTTTTCCGGGTTGGTGACGATATTGAACTCAAAAATATTGGTCGAATCGAGGAACAGGCCGTCATTGGCAACATTCGATTTGGAACAGTGAAAGAAGACACTTTCCGGAATCAGCCCTTCCTTTTTCATCGTATAGTAGCGCATGAAGCCGAATCCGCGCTCGGCATTGTAATTAATAGGGATACCACGCTGCCTGTTTTCTCCATGCGGAACATGCAGGGGCAACAGCCCCGGAACCAGAAAGCCGGAGAGGAAATTGTCCGCCACTTCCTTGAGATCGTTGCTGACGTTGTTAAAGGCGATAATCTCAACCCTGCAGCCCATGTTCTGTAAGGCAAGGACGAGCCTAATAAAGTCGCCGTCACCGGTGAGAAGGATAATGCGGTCAAGATTTCTGGCCTGCAACAGGGCATCGATGGCCAGATCCATATCCGCATTGGCCTTGGTGGTCAAAATGCCTTCATCATCGACAAAGTGTTTGACATACTTCTTGATGACTTTGAAACCACACTGACGCAGCACATCGTGATAGCGGTACAGCTTCTGCCGGTATTCACTGTCTTCCTTGGTCCGGGTGCGGTCCTCAGCCAGGTAACAGTTGGCCCGCAGGAGTACCGACTTCCCCAGATTGGCCAGATCGACCAGCACATCATAGCGCATGCCGTAACCGCCGCTCAGCCTTATATTTTCTGCATCGACATAGATTCCTGTCTTCAACATCGCGTCATATCCCGGAAAGATTAGTTGAAGGTTTTACTCCCACTCAATAGTCGCCGGCGGCTTTGAGGAAATATCGTAGACTACCCGGTTGACACCCCTCACCTCGTTGATGATCCTGCTGGAGATAACCCCCAGAATCTCATACGGGAGCCTGGACCAGTCGGCGGTCATCGCATCCCTTGAGTCCACCGCCCGGATGGCGATCACATTTTCATACGTCCGGTTATCTCCCATAACACCTACGGTCTGAATCGGCAGCAGCACGGCAAACGACTGCCACACCTTTCGGTACCAGCCGTTCTTTTTCATCTCTTCAAGGACAATGACATCGGCCTGACGCAGAATTGTAAGCCGCTCCCGGGTGATCTCGCCCATGATTCGGATACCAAGCCCCGGTCCAGGAAACGGCTGCCTGTAGACCGCTTCCTCCGGCAACCCTAGCTCCAGTCCCAATTGCCGGACCTCGTCCTTGAAAAGTTCACGCAGCGGCTCGATCAGCTTAAGCTTCATAACCTCCGGCAGCCCACCGACGTTATGATGCGATTTGATCGGGGCCTCGCCGCGAAACGAAACCGATTCGATCACGTCGGGATAGAGTGTTCCCTGGGCAAGATAGTCGACCTGACCGAGTTTATGGGCCTCTTCCTCAAATATCTTGATAAAGCCGATCCCGATCCGTTTTCGTTTTATCTCAGGATCCATGACACCTTCAAGCTCTCCCAGGAAATAGCCGGTGGCGTCCACATCGATTACGTTTAGTTTGCTCTTTTCCCGGAAAAAACGCAGAATCGATTCTGACTCTCCCGTACGCATCAGTCCGTTATTGACATGGATACAGGTCAACTGATCACCTATGGCACGGTGGACTATGGCTGCAACCACCGAAGAATCCACTCCGCCGGAAAGGGCGCAGAGCACCTTGGAATCGCCGACCGTGGCCTTTATCGATTCCACTGCCGATTCAATGAATGAGTGCATGGTCCAATCAGGCTGGCAGCCACAGATACCGAAGATGAAATTCCTTAGAATATCGGCCCCGATCAGCGTATGGGCGACCTCCGGGTGGAACTGCACGGCCACAAAGGGTTTTTCCGTATGCCTGAGTGCCGCATAGGGAGAGTTGTCGCTCACAGCTGTGGCCTCAAAACCTTCCGGCACCACCTCCACCCGGTCTCCATGACTCATCCATACCTGATGGCGAGAATCGCCGGTTTCCAACCCGGCAAAGAGCCCTTCCGTATAGTGGATAGCCAGCTCTGCCTTGCCGAACTCGCGCTTGAGGGCCTTCTCAACCCTGCCTCCCAATTGCTGTATCATCAGCTGGGCACCGTAACAGATCCCAAGGATGGGCAGACCTAAGTTGAATATTTCGGGATCGGAGTGCGGTGCTCCCTGGTCATAGACCGAGCATGGACCGCCGGAAAGCACAAGACCGACCGGGTCCAGCTCCTTGATCCGCTCGAGGGAGAGCGAAAAGGGATGAATTTCGCAATACACCTTCTGCTCCCTAATCCGCCGGGCGATAAGCTGGGTTGTCTGGGAGCCGAAATCAAGAATGATGATTTTTTGCCTTTGTATGTTCATATCAATTGAGAACCAATAAAAAAATCGTTTAAAGACCGGTCTGAAAATTTTCGCATAACAAAGAGATTCAACCGGCAAGCGAGCCGACGAGACTTTGGGAAGGCAACTTTTCAGCTAGGCCATTCGATAATTGGGCGCCTCCTTGGTAATAATCACATCATGGA
The DNA here is from genome assembly GCA_046704745.1 of Desulfocapsaceae bacterium. Lineage (GTDB taxonomy): Bacteria > Desulfobacterota > Desulfobulbia > Desulfobulbales > Desulfocapsaceae > CAWGGS01. The sequence goes on from JBJKRL010000087.1 coordinate 79,499, forward strand.
CGTGGGATTCCCGCAGTCCCGCCGATGAGATCCGCACGAATTTTGCCTTCTTCCGCAGATCCTCAATGGTTGCCGCCCCGACATAGCCCATCCCGGAACGCAAGCCCCCCAGGAGCTGATAGAGGACATTGACCAACGAGCCGCGATAGGGGACTTTACCCTCGATCCCTTCCGGCACCAGTTTCGATTGACTGCTGATATCCGATTGAAAATATCTGTCCGCCGAGCCTTGGCCCATGGCTCCCAGCGATCCCATGCCGCGATAGCCTTTATAGGTTCGGCCCTGATAGAGAAATGTCTCCCCCGGTGTTTCATCGGTTCCGGCAAAGAGACCTCCTATCATGACCGTATGGGCTCCGGCTCCGATGGCCTTGGCCAGATCGCCGGAATGGGTGATCCCACCGTCGGCAATAATCGGGATACCGTATTTTCCACCGGCAGCCACGCAGTTTTTCAGGGCTGTCATCTGCGGTACGCCGACACCGGCAACAATGCGGGTAGTGCAGATTGAACCAGGTCCTACACCGACCTTGACTGCATTGGCACCGGCTTTGATCAAATCCTCAGCCCCTTCATAGCTTGCCACGTTTCCGGCAATGATCGGCAGTTTGGGGAAGGCGCTCTTAACCATCTCCACGGCCTTGACCACCCCCTTGGAATGACCGTGAGCCGAATCCACCACCACGACGTCAACACCTGCCCGCAAAAGCTTCTGGGCGTGTTCTTCGATATTAGGCCCCACCCCCAAAGCAGCGCCGACCACCAGACGACCGAAGCCGTCTTTGGTTGCCAGGGGATATTTCTTTATCTTTTCAAGGTCTTTTATGGTTATCAACCCCTTCAAGTTCCCGGCATCATCAACAACCAAGAGTTTCTCGATCCGGTGTTCGTGCAGAAGCGCCTTCGAGTGTTCCAGATCAATTCCAACCTTTGCAGTCACCAGGTTCTTGCTGGTCATCACATCAGAGACCCGCAGGTCGGTATCGGATACAAAGCGCAGATCCCGGTTGGTGACGATACCTACCAGCTTGCCTTCGTGCAGAACAGGAAGACCGGAGATCTTATAGGTGCTCATGATTTCCTGGACTTCGGCAACGGATTGATTCTGGGTTACCGTGATCGGGTCGATAATCATCCCCGATTCGGATTTCTTTACCTTTTCAACCTCTAGAACCTGTTGGTCGATGCCCATGTTTTTATGGATGATGCCAATGCCGCCTTCCCTGGCCATGGTAATGGCGGTGCGGTGTTCGGTTACGGTATCCATGGCGGCGCTGACCAGCGGAGCATTAAGGGTCAACGTGTCGGTCAGCTTGGTCATCAGAGAAACCTCATTCGGCAGAACCTCTGATGCGGAAGGAACAAGAAGAAGATCGTCAAATGTAAGTGCAAGTTCAATTTCTTCCGGTAACATGTTCGGCTCCTTTTTCAGGGATTATGGTACATTTAAACACAAAATACCCCAATGACTATTGTATAGTATTCCGACCTTAAAGCCCACTGCCTTTCACAAATGATGCCAAGCCTTGGAAAAGTCTATGGAATTTCGTCGGGAAATATGGTATAAGGTTGCGTTTTTTCTTTTATAACACCCCACAAGGGGTATAAGTACCTTCTCGAAGGTCATTGTTTAAAAAACAAAAAATGACTTTCTAAGGTACTCATGCTCTACTGGAAGTAGAGGAGTACGTACTATGTTTTATTCTATAAATGCCGACAACCCTCAGAATCGCCTTATCCAGCAGGTGGTCTCTATCGTCAAAGATGGAGGAATTATCTGTTATCCGACCGATACAGGCTACGGTATCGGATGTGACATCTTCAATCAGAAGGCGATCAAAAGGCTTATCCAGATCAAACATCGTCCTAAAGATAAGCCCTTTTCCTTTATGTGCTCTGATTTAAAAAATATAAGTCAATACGCTCACGTCTCCAACAGTGCGTATCGATTATTGAAGAAATGCCTTCCAGGTCCGTACACCTTCGTTCTACCCGGCACCAAGCTCGTGCCTAAAATCATGGCAACAAAACAAAAGACCGTGGGCATCCGGGTTCCGGATTCGCCCATCTGCCAGCTTCTCCTGGCAACATTGGGCAACCCCATCATCAACACCAGCATTCCCACCGATAAAGAGCCGGCACCTGCCGAGCCTTTTGAAATCGACGTACTGCTTGGCAACAGGATCGATGCCATCATTGATGGTGGCTCGCTTTATCCCGACCCATCAAGCGTTATCGATCTCACCCATGACGCACCTGAGATACTTCGCGTCGGCAAGGGGGATATCAGTCCGTTTCGTTGATCAGGGACTCTTTTAAGGATTTGCTCATTGTAAAGTGCAGCGTTTTTCTTTCCGGAATATCCATAGTCATCCCAGTCTTTGGGTTTTTGGTTCGACGGGATTTACGTTTCCGGATGGAAAAGCTGCCGAACCCTCGTATTTCTACCCGTCTTTCTTCAGCCAAAGCATCGCTCATCGTTTTAAGGATGATATTGACTGCCGCATTTACATCCTGCTTCTGAAGAGAAAGTTCAGAACTCACTTGATTTATAAGGTCTTTTTTTAGCATGGTCTCTTTCCGAAATACCTGCCCAGGCCAATACCTGCCCGGGTAGGAAGCTATAAGGTATAAAAAAAGGCTGTCTTATCCGGGAGTACCGGACAAGGCAACCTTTCTCGGGTTTTTACAAGAACTCGGCTCGAAACACTTACTGTTCGTCCGTTTGGCTCCCGCTTGCCGCAGCCTTGAGCAGGTCGCCGAAAGTTGATGGAGAATTGTCCGTTGTACTCTCTTCAACCTTTTTCATTTTTTCCGAACCACCTCCCTCTCCATCACCTTCCAGTGTTTTAATGGAAAGAGCGATCTTCCTGTCTTTTGCCGATACATTGATGACGATAGCCTTTAATGTATCGCCGACTTTATACATACCGACCGGGGTCTTCACCTTATCCTTGCTGATCTCGGAGACATGGACAAGACCTTCAATGCCCTCTTCCAGTTTTACGAAAACACCGAAGTCGGTCACATTGGTGATAACGCCTTCAACAACGGTTCCGGACGGATAGTTATTATAGGCAGCCTGCCAGGGATCCGGAGTCAATTGTTTAATACCTAAAGAGAACCTCTCGTTTTCCTTGTCGATTTTCAATACAACCGCCTGGATAGTCTCTCCTTTGGTGTATTTTTCCGACGGATGTTTAATTCGCTCGGTCCAGGAAAGATCAGACACGTGAATCAGCCCGTCGATTCCCTCTTCGATACCTATAAACACACCGAAGTCGGTGATATTTTTAATCTTACCTTCGATAATGGAGCCCACAGGATAGGTCTCGGTGACCAGATCCCAGGGGTTGGGCTGCAACTGTTTCATGCCCAGCGATATCCGTTTCGTCTCCGGCTCGATATTGAGAACCATGATCTCCACCTCATCACCGACGGAGACCATCTTCGACGGATGACGGGGTTTTTTGGACCAGGTCATTTCGGATACGTGGATAAGTCCTTCAACACCCTCTTCCAGTTCGACAAACACGCCGTAATCCGTAATGGAAACGACCTTGCCTTTGGTCTGCTGACCAACGGGATACCTCTCGGTAACCGTCGCCCAGGGATCTTCCCGCAACTGCTTGATACCTAACGAAACACGATCATGCTCCTTGTCGTACTTCAGGACCTTGACCTCAAGTTCCTGACCCACCTTGTAAAGCTTGGCCGGATGCGATACCCGTCCCCAGGAAAGATCGGTGATATGGCACAAACCGTCCATGCCGCCCATATCGATAAAGAGGCCGTAATCGGTGATATTGGTGATCGCACCTTTGATGATCTGCCCTTCCTGCAGCAAAGACCGCATCTTTTCCCGCAGCTTGTTGCGTTCCTCCTCCAGGATTGCCCTTCTGGAGATCACCACGTTGTTGCGCTTTCTATTGAATTTGAGAATCTTGAATTCAAAACTCTGCCCTATCAAACCATCCAGATCTTTGACCGGACGAAGATCAATTTGAGAATACGGCAGGAAGGCGGGTACACCGATATCTACCGACATACCACCTTTGACCCGGCTTTCAATCTTGCCTTCTATGGTCTGGTCGTCCTCCTGGATCTTGGCAATGTCTTCCCAAACTTTAATCGCGATCGCTTTTTCCCTTGACAGAAGAAGTCCACCTTCTTCTTTTCGGCGTTCGACAAAAACTTCGAAGGTGTCGCCAATTTGTATCTGTGAGTGTTCCTCGAGACGGAATTCCGATTTGGGGATATAGCTTTCGGCTTTGTCGCCGACATCGACTAAGAAGAAATCGTCGATACTGCCGATGACGGTTCCGATTGCCACATCACCGACGGCAATGACCTTGTTGTTTTCCTCCATCTCGAAAAGTTCTGCAAAACTCAGTTCTTCTTCGTTGTGTTCTTGGGTTGATTGGTTAAGTTCTTCTGTCATGGATTTCGCTCGTCTTATTGGCCTAGGGCCGTAGGTTGAGGTTGATATTGAGCCTGAAAGCAGGCACTCTGTCGGAAAAGTTCGCTCCCTTTTCGGGAATGTGACCAATCCGGTTTATAAAAGTATAATTTTATAGCAGAGAAAAGTCAGTACCACAAGGACTTCTTTCAATCAGTCTAAAAAAAATGGCGCGGACGCCTTCCTCTATCCCGGGACCACCGGCCTTGGAATCATCCTGAGCAATATCTTCTGGTTTACGTTTCCCGTCTCCCGTCCTTCGTCTTCTGTCTGCTGATGCCCGACTTTGGCGCCGGGACCAACATATCTTCCTCTGGAACGATACATTCCAGCTTGCGCCCAATAAACTCCTCTATTTGCGGAAGATAAAACGATCCTTCTTCACAGGCGAAACTCACGGAAATCCCTACCGCTCCGGCCCTGCCTGTTCGACCGATGCGGTGGACGTAGTCTTCCGGCTCATACGGCAGTGTGAAGTTGACGACATATCCGACATCTTCAATGTGAATTCCACGTCCAGCGACATCGGTTGCCACTAAAACCGGAACTTTGCCGCTGCGAAACGCCTCCAGGCGCTGGGTGCGGTGCTGTTGTGGAACATCGCCGGTTAAAAGGTTGCAGACGATTTCGTTACGCTTCAATCTTTCGCTTAATTTTCTGGCTTCGTTCTTCTGATTGGTAAAAACAAGGATACGGCTCTTGGGATTTTTCAGTATCAGGTTATAGAGAATGTCGTATTTCTCCGCGGTGGTAACCAGATAAACGATCTGCTCCACACTCCCCACCGCAACCTGCTCGGGCTCTATCTCTATGGAAACCGGTTCCTTGCACCACCCGGAAGCCAGCCGCTGCACCTCTTCTGTTATCGTGGCTGAAAAGAGCATGGTCTGCTGCCTTTTTCCCTCTGGAATCCGGTGGATGATTCGCCGCACATCGGGGATAAAGCCCATGTCGAGCATACGGTCAGCTTCATCGATTATCATGATTCCACAGTTCTCCAGGGACAAAATGTTCTTTCCAAGATAGTCAAGAAGCCGACCGGGTGTAGCAACCACCACGTCACAACGTTTGTTCTCGATGTTCTTTATCTGAGACCGGTAATTTACACCGCCGAAAACCGCTGTTATCTGAAGGGGAGTATACTTGGCCAGGTTCTTGCCGTCCTTGGCTATTTGGACTACAAGCTCACGGGTGGGTGCGATGATCAATGCCCGGGGCCTGCCAGGCTCGAAAGACTGATTGTGCTCCTGCAGAAGCTTGGAATAGACGGCTATCAAAAAGACCGCAGTTTTGCCCGTTCCGGTATTGGCGCGGGCCACAAGATCTCTTCCTTGCAGGGCAACCGGCAAGGCTTTGGCCTGCACGGGAGTGCAGTATTCAAATCCCAGATCGGAGACTGCATGCATGATGGTGTCGGGCAGGGCGAAATCATGAAAACGGGATTTTTCGGGTGCAGGTTCTACCTGAAATTTCGAGATGTTCCAGGCCGGCTTGGTTTTATTTTTCCGCCGCCGTCGTGTTGATGTCGTCTTGCCATCGTCTGTTCCAGAGGAGTTCTCCTTCCCTTCCGACCCTGCCTCATCACTTGATTGTTTAGATACGGCAACGGGAGGGGCAACCGGAGATGCCTTTTCTCCAACCGGAGTCTCGATCGATTTTTTTTGCTCGGGTTGTAAAAATTTCCGGATCCCATGTCCAACCGATCCGAATATTTTTTTAATCATATCTAACTCTTAATACCTTGCATCCCACGAGAGACCACAGGGCAATTAGCTAACTCAATATGTTACGACGTTGACCCTGCTAAAAAAGCGGGATGCGCTTCTTTATGAAATGGATTTTCTTTGAGCCTTTTACCGCTGGCGTCTTTAAAAAACAAAAAATCATTTCTTAGTCGCTAAACCGTCGACCAAAAACATTTCGGCAGGGCAAAAAGCCCTGCCGATTATTACGAAATCGATACGGCAAACCTATCTTCCATGATGTCGCAATTCTTCCATGATGGGTCCGAACAGCTCTTCATATTCAGGAATCGCCTTTCTGAGAATGACTCCGAATTTAGGGATTTCGCTGTCATTGACCACCAGATTAGCCGAATAGGTGAGTGCCTGAAGGTTGTAGAACGTTTTGAATTCCTTGCCGATAAGGATATAAAAAATGAATCGCCTCTTGATCATATTCATTGTACACATGTGCCGGTGAAAGGCATTGGTCATAATACCGTTTGATTCATAAAGCGAATGTAAGACGATACAGGCATAATCGACAAACTGTATTTTTTCCACGGCATCCTGTGTGGATTCCACCAGCTCCGCCTTGTAGCCGATTCCCTCAAGGGCCTCGATAATCTGCTCCCGTTCGGGGCCCTCGTTCATTAGAATGAGGGCCATGGGCACATCCTCTATGATATCTTTGTCATCATACCTTCCGTCTTTGAGCCAGGAGATATCAGGAGGCGGAGGCGGAGTAACAAAGCGAGGCTTTTTTTTCTCCTGCACTTTATCCTGCCCGGGTTGTAAAACAGACTTGACGGACGAAATCATATCTGAAGAAACTGGTATTGCACCCGCGCACTGAGGACACTTGATATTCAATATTTTTCCTGCAGCAAGCCCTTTTACGCTTTTCTCTATCTTTTCAGGAAGTTTCAACTGTTTTCCACAATTTGGACAGTTAACTTTCATTTTTTCCTCATACTCAGGATAGGTTAATTCATATGTATAAACGGGTTTCCTTCAGTCGGACAGAGCCCATGGTTGTATCCTGTTTTTCCCGATTTCCGGTTCCCAGTCCCTGAATTTCTTTTTTTGCTATTTCCAACGCATTGAATTGTCAGCTTCTTCTTCCATTGCCAGGCCAGTGAGCGACGAGGTAGCCTCCCCCCGCTCCGCCTTCAACCTGTCGAGTCCGCGGCTGACCTCGTTTCGATGCGAGCAATACTGCATGACGGTCTGTTCGGTAATAATGCCATAGCTATACATCTCCAGGATATGTTGATCAAAAGTACGCATTTCCCGGGCCGAACCTTCCCGTATAACATTATAATAGGTCTTGTCTTCCGTCTCCCCGTTCAAGATCAGGTCCTTGACTCGCAGACTGGTGCAAAGGATCTCCATGGCCGCAACCCGGCCGCCGCCGACCCGCGGCAACAGGCGCTGGGCCACCACCCAGCGAATCGTATCCGCCAGACGATTCCTTATCTGAGGCTGCTCCTCCTGCTCGAACATACCAAGCATACGGTTGATTGCCTGTCCGGCATCAATGGTATGTAAAGTGGACAAAACAAGGTGCCCTGTCTCCGAGGCGGTCAATGCAATTTCCATGGTATCACGGTCGCGGATCTCACCGACCAGGATGACCTTCGGTGCCTGGCGGAGCGCTGCCCTCATACCGGTTGCAAAATCACTGAAATCGTTGCCGAGTTCACGTTGATTGAAGGTGGCCTTGTCATGTTTATGGACATATTCAATCGGATCCTCCAGGGTGACGACATGTACCGAACGTTCATGATTGATCCGGTCCAACAGGGCAGCAAGCGATGTTGTCTTACCGGTACCGGTGGCACCGGTAAACAGCACCAACCCGTTGAGCTCTCCTGCCATCTTGCCGAAGGCGTCCGGGAATTGCATGCCTTCGATGCTCGGCACATCGGTCTCCAGCTTTCTGAGCACGATGGTAAAACACCCCTTCTGAGTGAAAATATTCACCCTGAAACGGGCATCTTCTCCCAGGGCATAGGAAAGATCACAGGAACCGCTCTCCACCAGATTGGCCAACAACCGTTTATTGTTTCCGATAAGATTCATGGCAAAGGTCTCGGTCTGAAACGGCGTCAATTCATGAACCGGCGGCACGACCTGGACAGGAACTAGCTTTCCGTCCGACTCCACCTGCAACGTTTTTCCCACCGTCAGATTCAGATCTGAGACATTGGCGTGGGATGCCAGCATTGCAGCAATCCAATAGTCGATTTCTGTCTTTTTCATTATCCTCTCCCAAAAAAATATGCTATACCATTTATTTCATAGTATATTGTCATAAAAGACACAAGGAATACCAGCGAATTTTTCAAGTACACCCACTTTTCTCCATGATATCGAGTGGGTTTCAGACGCAAAGGAGCAAAAAATGGCCATAACACTACGCAGTGCAACGACAACCCAGGGACGGATAATGGCAGGAGCCAGGAGCCTGTGGCGGGCAAACGGCATGACCGAAGAACAATTCGGAAAGCCGATTATAGCCATCGTCAACTCGTTCACCCAGTTTGTACCTGGACATGTCCATCTGCACGAAATCGGACAACACCTGAAAAAACAAATTGCCGATCTTGGCTGTTTTGCTCCGGAATTCAACACCATCGGCATCGACGACGGTATCGCCATGGGCCACTCGGGCATGCTCTACTCCCTTCCTTCGCGTGAACTCATCGCCGACAGTGTGGAATATATGTGCAACGCCCATACAGTGGATGCCATGATCTGCATCAGCAACTGCGACAAGATTACCCCCGGTATGCTAATGGCGGCCATGCGCCTGAACATCCCCACCATTTTCGTTTCCGGCGGCCCAATGGAGGCCGGCCGCGACGGAGCAAAGGGCTACGACCTGATCGATGTGATGGTCATGGCCGGAGACAAGGCGGTGGCCGATGCCGACGTCGATCGCGTCGAGCGCCTGGCCTGCCCCACCTGCGGCTCCTGTTCGGGAATGTTCACGGCCAACTCCATGAACTGCTTAAATGAAGCCCTGGGAATGGCCCTGCCGGGAAACGGGACTGTTCTCGCCACCCATACTCGCAGGACAGGGCTTTTCGAGCGGGCGGCCAAGCTCATTGTCGGGATGGCCCATGCCTGGTATGACAACGAAGATGCCTCGGTCCTGCCGCGATCCATCGCCACCAAGGCGGCTTTTATGAATGCCATGGCCCTGGATATCGCCATGGGCGGTTCCACCAATACGGTTTTGCATCTGCTGGCCATCGCCCAATCAGCCGAGGTCGATTTTACAATAGACGATATCGATGGGCTTTCCCGCAAGGTCCCGAATCTCTGCAAAGTCGCCCCCTCCTCCTCATATCATATAGAAGATGTCAACAGGGCGGGCGGCATCATGGCAATCCTGGGAGAACTCGACCGGGCGGGTCTTATCGACACCAGTGTCCGCCGGGTGGATACCCCGAGCCTGAAGGAGGCCCTGAACATCTGGGATATCGGCAGGGAATCATGTTCCCCCGAGGCCCGAAGTCTTTATCTGAGCGCCCCCGGCAACAAGGGGAAAAACCTGATACTGGGCTCACAGGACGCGATGTATGACCAGGCCGACACGGACCGGACAACAGGCTGCATTCGCGATATTGAGCATTGCTACAACAAGGACGGGGGACTTGCCGTTCTCTATGGAAATATCGCCATGAACGGCTGCATCGTCAAGACCGCAGGGGTCGATGAATCCCTTTTCCGTTTCTCCGGCACGGCCCGGGTATTCTCCTCCCAGGAGGCGGCCTGCGAGGGTATTCTGGGCGGATCCATCAAGGCCGGCGACGTGGTGGTCATCCGGTATGAGGGGCCAAAGGGCGGACCGGGCATGCAGGAGATGCTCTATCCTACCTCTTATCTGAAATCAGTCCATCTCGGCAAGGAATGTGCCCTGATTACCGATGGCCGGTTCTCCGGTGGTACGTCGGGTCTCTCCATCTGCCACATATCTCCCGAAGCAGCGAGCGGTGGCGCCATCGGTCTGATCGAGGATGGAGATACGATTAAGATCGACATCCCAGCCCGGAAAATCCATGCAGCGGTAAGTGCCGATGAATTTGCCAAACGCCGCAAGGCGGAAGAAGCAAAGGGTACGCTCGCCTTCAAACCGGCTGATCGCGACAGGAAGGTCTCCCAGGCCCTGCAGGCCTACGCCTTGTTTGCGGCCTCCGCCGACAAAGGGGCAGTCCGCATCCTGCCCGAGGAATAATAAACCGCAGCAGGTACTCGAACCTCGGGGAAAAGGGAGGTGGCGACAAACTCAATTCCAGGACGACCCAGGGGTTCATAAAAACGTGGGATCCAGGAATGTGACCTTGCACTCTCCTGCGGTTCTTCACTGTGCAGCGAACTATTTCCTCTTCGGTTTTACCTATGTCATCTATGCTACTTTCATCGTCACCGCCCCGGTCCGGGAAAAAGGGCTTCGCAAGAGAGGCCAAATATGATTTAATATTACTGTATTAATCGTTACCTTACTTCAATCGGCCTCAAAACAGGCATCCTCCCACGCGAGATTACACCATTGAAACCGACAGACCTCGAAAATCCCGAATATTTCCACAAAGTCATCGACTGCCAATATGCCTGCCCTGCTCATACCCCTGTCCCCGAGTATATCCGGCTGATCAACGAGGGACGGTATACCGACGCCTATATGATCAACTGGCATTCTAACGTCTTCCCAGGCGTTTTAGGCAGGATCTGCGACCGCCCCTGTGAGCCGGCCTGCCGCAGGGGACGGGTGGAAAAAAATCCGGTTGCCATCTGCCGCCTGAAACGGGTTGCCGCCGACTACAAAGAAGACATCAAAGACTACCTGCCCAGGATCCCTAAAGAAAAAAACGGCAAACGCATAGCCTTAATCGGAGGCGGTCCGGCTTCGCTCACTGTGGCCTGCGATCTGATGCCGCTTGGATATCAGGTTGACCTCTTCGACGAACAGGAAGCCGCCGGGGGGTTCATGCGCAGTCAGGTCCCATCTTTCCGCTTGCCCCTTGACGTTCTCGATGAAGAGATCGGCTATATCCTCGATATGGGCGTCACAACCCATTTCAAATTCCGGATCTCCAGCTTAAAGGAGTTCCTGCAAAAAGGTTATGACGCCATCTTCATCGGCACCGGCGCCCCCCGAGGCCGGGATTTGAAGCTGCCCGGGCGGGAGGAAGACAGAAAAAATATCCACGTGGGAATCGAATGGCTGGCCGCCGTTGCCTACGGTCATGTGGACAGTGTCGGCAAGACCACCTTGGTCATCGGCGGCGGCAATACGGCCATGGACTGCTGCAGAACGGCAAGGCGTCTGGGCGGCAACGATGTGCGGGTGATCATCCGAGGCAATCGCGGGAACATGAAGGCCTCCCCCTGGGAGATAGAGGATGCCCTGCGGGAGGACATCCCCATCGTCGAGCATCTGAGCCCTCTGGAATACGTCGTTCACAACGGCAATTTAGCCGGAATGCTTTTTAAACAAGAGGGTGGGAGCGACCCCTTTTTCATCGCCTGTGACCAGGTTTTGTTGGCGGTGGGCCAGCAGAATGCCTTCACCTGGATTGAAAAGGAGCTCGGCCTGAAACTGAAAAATAAATGGTTGCCGTTGATCGACGAGGTGACCTTCCAGTCCACCATCCCCCATATCTTTTTCGGTGGGGACGCCGCCTTCGGTCCGGCCAATGTGATCACCGCCGTGGCCCACGGCCATGAAGCAGCCATCTCCATTGACCTATTCTGCCAGGGAAAGAACCTCAGGGAACGGCCGGCCCCTACCATGAAACTTTCTAACCAGAAGATGGGCTATCACGATTGGATCTATGACAGCCATGTCACAGAGGAAGCCCGCCAGCACGTCCCTACCATCGAGACGGTTAAATCCATTCAGGACAGGATGCTGGAAGTGGAGTTGGGTTTTGACAAACAACAAGGTGATATCGAGGCTCAGCGCTGTCTCAATTGCGATGTCCAGACAGTCTTTTCTTTCAAAGACTGCATCGAATGCGACGCCTGCACCGATATCTGTCCCACCAGCTGCATCACCTTCACCGACAACGGCGCTGAAGAGAAACTTCGCGATCGACTTTCCATGCCGGCCAGGAATACCAGCCAGGATCTCTATGTCTCCGATGTCCTGAAAACGGGCAGGGTCATGGTCAAGGACGAAAACGTCTGTCTGCACTGCGGGCTCTGTGCCGAGAAGTGCCCGACCGCCGCCTGGGAGATGGTGAAGAGTCTTTATAAATGCGCAACCGCAGGTCAACAATGAAAAAAAATCTCGTAAGTGTCAACGACTGCGTCATCCGGTTTGCCAACGTCAACGGCTCGGGCTCGGCCAGCGCCAACAATCTGTTTGCCAAAGCGGTCTTCCGATTGGGTGTTCCGGTCAGCCCGAAGAATATCTTCCCTTCCAATATCCAGGGATTGCCCACCTGGTATGAGGTCCGCGTAAGCGAAGCCGGTTTTCTCGGCCGACGCGGCGGCTACGATATGGTGGTAGCCGTCAACGGCCAGACCATGGCCCAGGATTTTCACGAGGTCCTGCCCGGCGGTTATTTCCTTTATGATTCCTCCAGACCGCTTCCCGATGATTTAACAAGAGACGATATCACAATCATCGGCATTCCCATAACCGAGCTGTGCAACCGGGAAATCGACAATCCGCGTCTACGAATGCTGATGAAAAATATCATCTATGTCGGGGCAATGGCATCTCTATTGAATATGGGCACCGAAGTCTTTATTGAATCTTTAAAAAAACAGTTCGGGAAAAAGCCTCAACTGGCTGAGCCGAATATCAAGGCCTTGAATGTGGGTTTTGATTACGCGCAAAAGCATTTTCCCAAGGTCTGCGGGCTCACGGTAAAGGCCACCAAAGGAACCGGAGATATGATCCTGATGGACGGCAACAGCGCCATTGCCCTCGGTGCGGTTTACGCCGGGGCCACAGTTGCCGGCTGGTATCCGATCACCCCGTCGACCTCGGTGGTCGATGCCTTTGATAAATTCAGCAAAAAATATCGTATTGAAGCCGATTCCAGACTCAGAAAAGCGGCCATTATCCAGGCCGAGGACGAACTTTCGGCCATCGGCATCGTTATCGGCGCCGCCTGGAACGGCGCCAGGGCCTTTACCGCCACCTCAGGCCCGGGACTGTCGTTGATGAGCGAATTTTTGGGTCTTGCCTACTTTGCCGAGATCCCGGTGCTCCTGGTGGATGTCCAGCGGGCCGGCCCCAGCACCGGCATGCCCACCAGGACCCAGCAATCCGACATCGTGGCTGCAGCCTATGCGTCTCACGGCGATACGCGGCATGTCCTTCTTTTTCCCAGCGATCCGAAAGAGTGTTTCGAAATGATGATCGACGGCTTCGATCTGGCCGAGCGGCTGCAGACGCCGGTAATCGTCATGAGCGATCTCGATCTCGGCATGAACGACCATGTCAGCGCACCGCTTATCTGGGACGACAGCCGCACATACGACCGTGGCAAGGTTTTAACTGCAGCCGATCTGGATAAGATGCAGGATTGGGGCCGCTATCTCGACATCGATGGGGACGGCATATGCTACCGCACCTATCCCGGAACCCATCCGAGCAAGGGCGCCTACTTCACCCGCGGCTCCTCTCATAATGAATACGCCGCATATACCGAAGAGGGTGCCACCTACGAAAGAATCATGAACCGGTTGCTTGCCAAATGGGAAACGGCCAAAACGCTTGTCCCACGTCCAGAAGTAAGTAACGCCGGCAGCAGAATCGGTGCCATTTTCTACGGCACCAGCAGCCATGCTGTCAGGGAAGCAATGGAAATACTGACAAGAGAGAACATTTCAGTCAACACCCTGCGTCTCAAGGCCTTCCCTTTCCAGCGTGAGGTAAAAGACTTCATCGACGGATGCGATTCGGTGTTTGTCATCGAACAGAACCGGGACGGCCAGATGCGCAGGCTTTTACAAAACGAGTGCAACATCCTGCCTGAAAAACTTATCCCCATTACCCACTTTGACGGCCTGCCCATCACCGCAGATTTCATAAGCACACAGATCGCCGAGGCTCTTGTTACTAAAAGAGGATAGCCATGACCTTTACCCGCCCGAAATTCCGTCACCCCGATCTTCCTCCCAACGCCCTGGGATACACCCGGCAAGACTATGAAGGCTCTCTTTCCACCCTGTGTGCCGGTTGTGGTCACGACTCGACCACCAATGCTATCATCCAGGCATGCTACGAACTGCCGGTGGAACCGCACCGGGTTGTCAAAATGTCCGGCATCGGCTGTTCATCCAAGACACCGGCCTACTTCCTGGGCCGATCACACGGTTTCAACGCCGTGCACGGCCGGATGCCGTCCATTGCCACCGGGGCTAATATGGCCAACCGTGACCTCGTCTATATCGGGGTATCCGGGGACGGTGACACAGCTTCCATTGGCCTTGGCCAATTCGCCCATGTGATCAGAAGAGACCTGAACATGGTCTACATCGTCATGAACAACGGTTGCTACGGCTTGACCAAAGGCCAGGATTCGGCCACCACAGATCGGGGTTCAGCCGGGAAAAAAGGAGTTCCAAATCCCTTCGAATCCATCGATCTGTGTGAAATGGCAATTCAGACCGGAGCCACCTTTGTTGCCAGAAGTTTTTCCGGCGACAAACAACAACTGGTGCCGCTTTTAAAAGCCGCCATCAACCATAAAGGCTTTTCGTTGGTGGATGTGATCTCCCCATGCGTCACCTTCAACAATACGACAACCTCCACCAAAAGTTACTCCTATGTCCGGGATCATGCCGAGGCCACCGGGACCCTGGATTACATCCCGCTTAGACAGGAGATCACAACCGAATATCAAGAAGGTGCAACCACTGAGGTGACACTCCACGACGGCAGTGTGATTTACCTCTATAAAGGAGAGAGCGCCCGTGACATCACCAACCGTAGAACGGCCATCGATTGCCTGGAAGACCACAGATCTCAGAATCGAATCCTCACCGGTCTCCTGTATTTTGCCGAAGACGTCGAGGACACGCACGAGCTGATCGGCTCCTCCAAAAGACCGCTCAACAGCCTAACCAAAGAAGACCTCTGCCCCGGCAATGCCGTTCTGCAGAAGATCATGGAGGGGTATCAATAACCTGCCTGTTTGAAATGAGGTCGCCGATCGAAGGGATGCAGAGTCAATGCCCTCAATGTTTATTGGCATTGACGTCTAACCAGGATTTCTCATGAACACTGTGTCAATTTGGAGGAAGCGTAAAAGATCCAATATGTTTTAAGAAAACCTATGCAGCTCCAAATTTACACAGTGTTCACCAAAGATCAGTCCATGCGGCGCCATCTTCTTCAATTTTTGGCAGTGAACATAGATTACTATAGTCCCCGGCCAAAAACTTCGAACCTGACGCCGCCTGAACTGATGAGAAATGCGGGCTAAAATGTAGGCTCAAACCTCAGACCGGGAATGACACTTCGTCTTGGAGCGACTCCTCTCTGGAAAACAATTCCACCCTTGTACAAGTCCTGGGAGAATGGCCAGAGGTTCAGTGCTTGATCATCCTCTCTCGGAATAAGACTTTAAAAGATCAAGAAATACATATACAATCCGCTCTATATTGAAAGCTTACTCAATAAATTTCTTTTTCTGATAGTATGAAAAATTTTGTGAACAGAGTGCGCGAAACGATGAGTGAGGAGGTGCCTTCTCCCCGTATTCCCATCTGGTTACAACTTTCTCTCGCCACGATGCTGGTTTTGGCGTTATCGATCGGGATTCTCAGTTATGTCATTATGGAACGGCAAAAAGACAATCTTAGGGACCACATCATTAAACTGGGAATGGTGAGTTTAAATTACGTGGCAAGCAATGCCAAGGTTCCGCTCCTCACCGATGATACCCTGGCTTTGAATACCCTGATTACCAATGTTGCCTCCGTCGATGGTCATTATTACGCCTTTATTGTTAATACAGATGGAATCATTAAAGCCCATACCGATCGCAACAAAATCGATAAGCCCTTCAAACCGTTCTCTCCGACCGGGAAAATAGCCCGGCAAGGAGATGTAACTTATTTCAATTACACCCTTCCCAATGGTGTTCGCATCCTGAATCTCAGTAAACCGATTTTGTTTCAAAATAAGAAGCTCGGAGAAGTGAATGTCGGCCTTTCCGTCGATTTCATTCAAAATCTCTTTATCAACGAACAGGAATTTATAACCTATGCTACCCTGAATATCATTTTACTCGGTATGTTGGTGGCTCTTTTTATCAGTCTACGTTTTTCCAGACCGCTCTCGACCCTTGTGGGGGCCACGACACAGATCGCCAAAGGAAATTATGACTTCAAAGTAGCACTCAAACGTAACGATGAATTGGGAACCCTGGCCGAGGCCTTTAACCGAATGGGCACAGAGCTTTTTAGACAATCGATGATGAAAGAATCTTTTGGCAAGTATGTAGGACCAGAAGTCCTCAATATGATTCTAGAAAATCCGGAACATGCCTGGTTGAAAGGCAGAAAAACCAAGGCGTCGATCCTCTTTGCCGATATCAGAGGTTTTACAGGATATTCAGAAACAACCGAACCGGAAGAAGTAGTGAAACGCCTCAATGAATTCTTTACCATCGCCAGTCGGGTCATTATTGAGCAGGGAGGATATCTCGATAAATTTATAGGGGATTCGGTGATGGCTGTATTCGGCGTCCCGGTGAGCCAACAGAACCCTCACAAGCGTTGTGTTCAAGCTGCAATTTCTATGCAGCAAGAGCTTTCTCTGGCATCAGGGAATGGCAACTCCCTGCTCAATTCAGTTGGTATCGGCATTGCCTCAGGTATAGTGGTTGCCGGCAATATCGGCTCTCCTCTGAAAATGGAATATACAGTTATCGGAGACTGCGTTAATGTTGCTTCGTATTTATGCACTCTTGCAGGAAGTACAGAGATAGTAATCGATAGGTATACAGAAGAAAAACTGGAAGACAGTATCGAAGTCACCCCTTTGCTTCCGCAGAAAATCAAAGGAAGAATAGGGGTTGTTCGTACCTATCGAGTTCTCGGCTTTAACAAAAACGATCCAAGCAACTCATCCAAGTAATCATGAATGGTTTCTTTTTATGATATTTTATCTCAAGCCCTCGTTGCCCTGGTTTTTTCGATTAGGGAACATCAACATGCTCAACGTTTCCGGAATATACCCGGTGACGAAAATCATTCTCTTCATTGTACTGACGGTTTTCAGCTTTCAAGGTCTCACCGGATGTGCGGATATTATAACGAGAAATCCGCCAAAGAAAGTGATAGATGTCGGAGAACTCCAGGTACCGCTGAAAAGTGACGATCAGGAGCAGGCCTTGGCCGCTGAAAAAAATGGGAAGTATCTCGATGCCCTAAAGTACTGGGATCAGGCTCGTGAGGCGATTGACCGCAGGATCTCCTCAATTTCACAAGAAACAACAAAACTCTCCGAATACCATTCTCATCAAGGGGTCGTATATTTTGAAAAGAAGGCTGCCGGCCTGGCCTTGTCGGAATTTATTGAAGCGCTCAAATACAACCCCACTAACAAGACTGCCTTGGAATATCTGGGCAGCAGATATGAAGTAGGCCGGTATGTCTCCTATACGGTGAAACAAGATGATACCTTTGCCTCCATAGCCGAGAAAACCTACGGTTCTCCATCCTATGCTTTTATGGTGGCTGAGTTTTCCAATGCCGGAAAAGAGAAAGACCTCACCGCAGGAAAGGTTATCCGCCTGGCGGACAAAGATTCATTTTTTTCTCAGGTCTTAATCGATTATAATCAACATATTGAAAGAGCAAGAAGATTCTTCAAAACGGAAAAATACACCGAGGCATTAGCTGTAGCCAGAGTGATCCTGGCCAACCATCCCAAGGACGAAGAGGCTTCGTACATCATTAATATGTCATTGCTAAAATTAGCCTCGATACAACAGGAACAAAAAGACTATAAGGGGGCGATTGCCTCCCTCTCTCAGGTAGATCCGTCATTCAAAAACGTCAAGAAGGAAATCGGCGAGGTTCGGAAGCTCTTGAATGCTTCAGTCCTCAACGCAGAAATAAATAAAAATATAGACCTGTTACAAAGAGGAAGGGAACTCTGTTCCGAAGGTAAGTATTTGGCTGCCAGGGAAGCATTGGAAGCAGTTGATCCTCAATACGAAGACCGGGACAAGCTTCTGGCCCAGGTTGATGCCCAGTTGAAGGTTCAGGCTGAAAATCATTATAAGATTGGTGTTTCTTTGTTTGTCGAGGAAAAACTTCAAGCCGCCATCAACGAGTGGGAGAAAACGCTCGAGCTCAATCCTCACCACCCTCACGCTGCCCAATCTATAGAAAAGGCCCGTAACCTGCTGAAAAAATTACGGGAGATCAAATAAAGGCGTCGTCAACCCGGTTTTCTCAACAGGTGATGAGGCGGATTATTCAAGAGATACTTGCTTATCCCGTCTATTCCAAGAGTCGAAGCGGTCTCCAAGGACTGCAGATCGCCTCGACTTGTGAACCTCGGGCCAAGGGGTCTTTGCCCTTTTTGTGTTGTAAAAAAATCCGAATCAATCCCGGCGAAATATTTTATAAATCGCCGAAAAATCCTCATGAGCAAAACCCTGCTCGAAGGTCTTGGCAAAGAGTTCCTTGACAACTGAGCCGGTAAACAGGGTCTTCTTTTGCTCATAGGCCAGATCCTGAAGGCAGTGCAGATCCTTATAGATCAAGGCATTGGAAAAATGGGTGGAAAAATCTTCCACCAACAGCTTGTTTTTTTTGGCATTTAAAACCAATGAGTTGCCGCCGCCAGCTGCCAGTATATCCAAAACATCTCCTCGGGCTATGCCGCAGTCCTCTGCCAAGGCCAGGGCCTCGGCAAGGGTTGCCATAAAACTCCCCAGAGCAAGGTTGTTGATAAGCTTCATCTTCGAGGCAAGTCCCGGCTGTTCAAGGTAGAAGATATTCTTGCCGATATCATCGAGAACCGGTCGCACCGAGTTATAAGCGGACGCTTCGCCGCTAACAAGAACTGTCAGGGCGCCCTGGGAGGCGGGAACAACACTGCCCAGCACTGGGGCTTCAAGATAAGTACAACCAGCCATAGAACACAGTTTATGGAAGGATGTGACGGTATTGAAATGATTGGTCGTTAGATCAACAATAATCTTACCGGAAATATTACCGGAGAAAAGACCGCCTTCACCGGTTAACACCGTCTGAACGGCAGCACTGTCAAACATACAGATGAAGATAACAGCACATTCTGCTACAGCAGCGGGAGAATCGGCCACCTCCGCTTGCAAATCCCGTGTCTTGGAAGGAGTCCTGTTCCAGACGGTAAGTGAATGATGACAATCCAACAGCCGGGCGGCAATTGCCTTTCCGAGATGGCCGAGCCCAATAAAACCGATATGCATGATGTTCTTCCTCTTTTAATGGATAATCTACTGACGGTAGTTCCAAACGAAATATCCTTGCAGAAACCTTCTTCTTAAGGCTGTCTTAAGTTTCGTCTCCTGGTGAAAGCCATGGCCCTCTGTGGAAACAAACGACGTTTTTATCTTACTCATTGCCGGCGGTCCGATCAATGTTTTTGGGTAAGACCTTTTACCAGGATTTCTTTTATAAACGCTGTGTCGAACAATACATAAAACAAAAATTCAGCAAAGAAAAAACAGTGCGGAATCAAATTGTTGTTTGAAAAAATATTCACCAATGGAGTGATGCAAACAACGCTTTTGGCTCTGAGATGATCCAGCCATATCCCTAGCCTTGCCGGGCTGAGTAGATCTCCTGCTGCATGAACTGATAGCCCAAAGGCACTCGAAGTCGAAGGTCATACCCGAAGGGTGTTTATGCCCGAAGGGCGTTTATGCCCGAAGGGTGCTTATCTGTTTCAGAGCGCCTTTGGTGAACACTGTGTACATTTGTAGGCATAATTCTTTCCTCGAATTGTCTTGTTCTTCTTTAAGTGAAGAAAAATTAGCGCAGTATTCATAAGAAATGTGGGTTAGGCAAAGCAACGTTCAGCTTATCCTGAGATTTAAACACCTCTTTCTTGCGAGGGAAAAGGTCTTGATAAATATGGCCATCTTGGCTAACATAACATCATTGCTAAAAAATATTCACTCAAGGACATGCTTTTCAAAAAGAGAAGAAGCTCTTTGTCAACACAACCAGGTGAGGAGAAAACGTATGACGGATACAAAATATCACGTACGATTTACAGGCCGTCTGAAAAACGGATCGAGTCGGGAAGATGTCATTGATAATCTTGTTAAGCTCACCACTCTCGGCAGAGAGAAGGTCCAAGCCTTGCTTTCTTCTCAACAACCTCTTGTTCTGAAAAAAAATCTGAATTTGGAAACTGCCCAAAAATATCAAAAGGTCTTCGAAAAAGCCGGGATGATCATCCAAATCTTACAGGCAGGAGCCACTCAACAGGCCCAGCCGGAAAAACCTGGGGCGGCTTCTGTGCAGCCGCCGAAGATGCCCACTTCTCCTGCTGCGCCGGGTGCAATGGCTCGATCGGGGAAAAGCAAGGTGGAAAATCCTTATGCCGCCCCAAAATCCGATGTGAAGGTCCCAAAAGAAAATAAGAAAGGGCTGTGGTGTGATGAACCTCAGAAGGTCCCGGTATCCCATGGTTGGTACTGGTTGAAATCAGCCCTCTCAATGTTTATCGAACAGCCCTGGATGTGGATGGGAATGTGGCTGGTAGTTATTGTGATGACAGGCATTTTAAGTATTGTTCCCTTTATCGGTCCGTTCTGTGGCTTCATTTTGATGGTGGTATTGAACGGCGGTTTGATGCTGGCGGCCTTTGCGCAAACCAAAGGAGAAAAGGTAACGATTGGCCATGTTTTTCAGGGATTTAGTAAAAATACAGGGCAACTTATCCTGGTGGGAATCTTTTATCTTCTGTTTATTCTTTCCATCGGTATAGTGTTCGGCGGCATTATCTTCGGCGTCGTTTTCTCCGATTTTCATACTGCCAATATGGCCAATTTCCCGATGGTATTGCAACGCCATATCCCGATGATAATTCTCTTTTCTTTGCTTTCTTTACTCCTGACTATCCCCCTGGTTATGTCCTACTGGTTTGCACCTTCTTTGGTGGCTCTTACCGATAAGACGGCTTGGAATGCCTACAAAATAAGTTTTACAGGCTGCCGAAAAAATTGGGTCCCGTTTCTGGTCTACGGCCTGACCTTGTTGGTTGCTGGGATCCTGTTGATGCTCGTCGTTTCCGCTTTAATGGGAATTCTTTTCGTTTTTGTCTCTCAGGGTGGGTCATTTCTCGCGTTCTTCATCCCCATGATTCTCTACGCCGTCATCGGCATTCCCCTCACCTCAATTATGGGACTGTCAATTTTTACCGGTTTTAAAGATATTTATTATCAAGCAGCCTGAAAACATGCAGTTCTACATCCCTTAATGATATCAATTATGGTTCATCCGACTCAAGCGTACTTATTTATAATTCAGAGAGGCGGAGGTCGTCGCCCACGGACCCATCTCGGGGGTCCGTCGGGTTATTGCTTTCAGTTTTGCAAGAGTACGCTCTAGCCGGATGAGCCTCAATTCTGTGAGGCGGATTTTGACTCCACAACTTGATACGGTTGCGCATTTCCAGACACCGGAAGGTGTCGAGCTGAGCCTGTCTCCAGCCGGCCCGATCGTCCGGGGTATTGCCTGGCTCATCGACTTTGCCATCCGCCTTGTCTGCTACATGTTTTTAGCCATGATTCTTGCCTGGCTGAGAGGTCTCGGAAGCGGCCTGATACTTATTGGCCTGTTTCTCGTTGAATGGTTCTATCCGGTCGTTTTCGAAGTGCATAACGGGATGACACCGGGGAAAAAGGTCTTGGGCATCAAAGTGGTAAACGACGACGGGACCCCTCTTACCTGGACCCCGGCTCTTCTGAGAAACCTGATCCGCCCGATAGACCTGCTGCCGCTTTTCAATATAACGGGTTTTATCACCATGCTCATCAGCTCTCGTTTTAAGCGATTGGGCGACCTCGCCGCCGGGACCTTGGTGGTCTATGTCAAAGACGAAACAAAAACCTTTGATATACCCAAATATCCGTCAAGTCCCCCCCCGGTTCCGTTGAAGCTTCCGGAACAGCGCCTCATTCTCGATTTCTGTGAACGTGCAGCCAATCTCTCCGACGAACGACGTCGGGAACTCGCTCTGCTCCTCCGTGCGCTTACAGGAAGGAAACAACCGGAAAACCACCTGCTGGCCTATGCCAACTGGTTTTTAAGAGGCAAGGACACCCCATGAACCAGAGTCTGTTTGAACACACCTATCAGGATCAGTGGCAACAATTTCAAAAACTCCTTGAGGTCATGGAAGGTACGCAGGGCACGGCAACGATTGCAGTCGAAGAGTTTCCCAGACACTACCGAAGACTCTGTAATCATTACGGCCTGGCAAGAACCCGTCACTACAGCCCGGCCCTGGTGGACAGCCTGCATAATCTCGTTCTCCGCGGTCATCGGCAATTGTATAAAAAAAAGATCAGACCGTTTTGGGCCATTATCAATTTCATTGCCTCCGATTTCCCCTTAACTTTGCGCCGGCAAATGCCGGCTTTTTGGCTGGCTTTTGCCCTTTTTTACGTTCCCCTCAGTGCCATAGGTTTCGCAACGTATAAGAATCCGACATTAATTTATTCCATTATCAGTGAGTCCGATGTCGCCCAGATGGAATCAATGTACACACCAAAAAATTGGAAGATGGGACGAACAGGAGAGAAGAGCTCCGAAACCGATTTTCAGATGTTCGGTTATTATATTCGCCATAATGTCTCCATCGGCTTTCAAACCTTTGCCGGCGGTATGGTTTTCGGAGTCGGCTCCATCCTGACCCTGATCTTCAACGGTTTGATGATAGGGGCCGCTGCAGGATATCTATCCCATCCTCCCTACGGCAGTGTTTTCTGGCAATTCGTCCTTGGACACGGCGCCTTAGAACTTACCGCCATCGTCATCAGCGGAGCAGCCGGACTGCTTCTCGGCTACAGTCTCCTACGGCCAGGCAGGTATCCCAGAATCGATTCCTTGCGCCTGCAGGCACCCATTGCGCTCAAACTGGTCATGGGGGCTGCACTGATGTTTTTGGGGGCTGCATTTATCGAGGCCTTCTGGTCATCTCTACCGCTTTCGGCGACGCTCAAATATACCGTTGCCGGTTGTAACTGGACTCTTGTCGTCTTCTATTTTATCCTTGCCGGGAGGGGAAGGACATGAACCTGGAGAAGGTCGCCGTCAACATCCGTCCCCGTACGCCCTGGGAGGCCATTGATCTCGGCTTTCTTCTTGCCCGCCGGTGGTATGGAAGACTTTGGTCGCTGTGGCTGCTGACCGCCCTTTCAGGATTTGCACTTGCCGTCATGATAGGTCTGATCCTGCCCGGATCAAGCACCAAATGGACCCTGTTTCTGTTCTGGTTTTTCAAGCCCTTCTATGAACCGTGCGTGCTTGTCTGGATCGCCAAGGCCCTCTTCGACGAGCAATGCACCACCAAAGAGACTTTCCAGGAGGTGAAAAAAGCTGTCAGTCTGCAATGGATTTCCACCGTGCTGATCTCTAAATTCAGCCTGTTTCGCTCATTTTCCCTTCCGGTAATCCAGCTGGAAAGACTTGAGGGAAAAACAAAAAAGAAACGTCTGAGCCTGTTGCAAAACACCTCCGAGACAGCCGTCTTGCTGACAGTCTCCTGTTTTTTGTTGGAAATTACTTTGACTTTTTCTTTTTTAATACTCCTCTTCTTCCTGATTCCCGATGAACTGCGGTGGATAGACTTTGGACATTTCATCTTTCTTCCTGATAGATGGTTTCTGCTTACCTGTTATCTTGCCGGCAGTTCCATCGTAGCCCCGCTTTATGTCTGCTCCGGTTTTATGATGTACATCTCCAGACGGGTCCAGTTGGAGGCCTGGGATATCGAAATCGGTTTCAAAAGACTCAAACAGAGATTGGAAAAGCTAAAAAGCGGTCTCCCCCGAGCCGTCGTTCTTCTGTTTATATCCCTCTGCCTTATCTCCACCGCCGGTATCGCGCGAGCGGACCAGCCCGATCCGCAGACGGCAAAGGCTGTCATCACCAAGATCCTTAAGCAAAAGGATTTCGGGCAGAAGATAACGGTTTATCGCTGGGTACCGAAAAAAAAGGAGGTACCGGATACACATTCGCCATGGGCGCAATTCTGGATCAAAATTATTGAATTTTTGCAACAAATTTCGAAATTCATAGCTCCTGTCGTCGCTAAATTCGGGGAGTTTTTTATCTGGATCTGCCTCGGCTGCATTCTCGCCTTTGTCTTGTTGAAATATGCGAAGCTGCATCAATGGCTGGACCGATTCTTTCCATCTGCCCAAGATGCCTACCAGGCGCCGGAGATTCTGTTCGGCCTGGATCTTAGACCTCAGAGTCTGCCCCAGCAAATTGATGCCGTCTGTCTGCAACTGCTGGAAGAGGGAAAAAAACGCGAGGCTATGAGCCTTCTTTATAGAGGGACGCTCTCCGCCCTTGTCAACCGTCGCCGCCTGGAGATTCGCTCCTCCTTTACCGAAACCGAATGCTGCCTTGAGGTGGGGAGAAATCGACCGGCAACAGAGTCCTTCTTTTTCAATGACCTCACCTCGCTCTGGGTCTCCCTGGCCTTCGGACATCGAGACCCCGAGGACCAGGCCTGCAGGGACCTGGTCGGCCGGTGGGAGATTTTGTACGGAGGACAATCATGACCCAGGGGTTCTCGCAAAAAATTCGGAACCCCTGGATTGCGGTTCCAGCAGTCTTCGCAGTTCTTTTCACCTTGGGTGCCGTCTGGTTTTTTCATACGTATGAGAGAAAGGCCTTTGAAGAATTCCGGGGCGGGTCTCCGGCCGCCTGGAAGAACCCCTGGCTGGCCGCCCAGAGATACCTTGAGGCAATGGGTAAGGACACGGTGGCGTATCATGGAATCTCCCACCTCACCTCGCTTCCCCCGCCCGATGGAGTCTTGTTCATCCGCCGCCTCCCCAAGGAAATCAGCAAATCCGTCTCCGATAGCCTCTTTGCCTGGGCTCATTCGGGAGGCCATCTCATTCTCACCCCCGGTTCCTGGGAGCTGAATAAACCGGAAAGTGGAGGTATACTGGCTCGTTTGGGGGTTTCGGTGCAAAAAAACACAAAAGATTGCGGCTGTCCTCCCAAAACAGGCCAGGCTGCAAAAAAAACGCAGGGTAAAAAAAACCCGAAGAAGAAAGTAGGCGGGCAGACGAAAGTGAAGAAGACGACGGACGATGGGTACCACCCCTACGATTCGATAATCGATCTCAACCTCGACGGCCGCCTCCTCCATCTCAAGTATTTCGGATCCGTCCTGTTAACGGATTCGAAAAAGAAGGCCGTATTCAGGATCAACGGTTCCTACCGTATTGTCTATACAAAGAAGGCTGACAAGACGCGTGAAAACAACAATACGATACAAAGCCAAACCGGGGATTGGCTGTTGCAGTACCGGGTTGGGGCAGGCAAGATAACGGTGCTCAGTGACAATACGCTTTTTACCAACCAGCAAATCGGAGACTTCGACCATGCCTTCTTCCTGTCCTGGCTGCTTAAAGACGAAAAATCCGTCCGACTCTTGTATTCTTCCGAGGCAACAGGACTGGCGACAATAGTCTGGAGCAAAATGCCCTTCTTCTGGGTCTCTTTTCTGGTGATGCTCATCCTGGTGATCTGGCGGCTGCAGAAACGAAGCGGCAGTCTTCTTCGCCCAGGGGCAAATGAACAACTCAATATCCTAGATCATATTGATGCTTCAGGCATGTTCGGTTGGCGGATGAACAAAGCCCGAACCATGATTGCCGCCAACCGCAAGGCAGTGCTTCAACGGTTGGCACAGCGAAAAAAGGAAGAGGAGCAGGACAGGACAATCAGCAATCTTTCTGCGGCAAACCTTGCCGCCAAAACCGGATTGTCCGAAAAACAAGTCTTTGATGCCTTTCGGCTTCGTGTCGATAGTGAACAGGATCTGATAAGAACAAGCAGGGCGCTGCAAAAAATTCACAGGCGCCTCCAAGGTGGAGAATTAACACGACATGACGGATAACAAAACAGCAAACGGCCTTTCATTCGATGATGGTATGCAAAAAATAACTTCTCTGGAAGGAGAACTCAAGAAAAGCGTGGTTGGGCAGGACCAAGTGGTCAGGGAAATGGTGGTGGGGCTCTTGGCAGCAGGGCATATCTTAATCGAAGGCGTTCCCGGTCTGGGCAAGACCTTGTTGGCACGCACCTTGGCCATGGCCGCAGGAGCGAAGTTCAACAGAATCCAGTTTACCCCGGACCTGATGCCCAGTGATATCACCGGGCATTCGCTTTTTGATATGAAGGAAAACATTTTTAAAATTCGAAAAGGACCGATCTTCTGTCATTTTCTGCTGGCCGACGAGATCAACCGAGCTCCTGCTAAATCGCAGGCGGCCCTGCTTGAGGCCATGCAGGAACAACAGGTGACCATCGAAGGCAAATCCATGCCGCTGGCCAGACCATTTTTGGTCATGGCCACCCAGAATCCCATTGAACAGGAAGGAACCTATCCCCTGCCCCAGGCCCAAACGGATCGTTTTATGTTCAAAATCTTCATCGATTACCCCTCCAGCGCCGATGAGGAAAAGATCGTCCATACCGTTACCCGCAATCTTATCGGCGACGGTCTCAATCATTGCCATATCGAAACCATCCTGGGGCCCGGGGAGGTTTTAGCCCTGCAACAGTTGCTCACCCAAATGACCGTTGATGACCGAATCGTCGATTACGTGGTGAAGATTACGAGGACCACAAGGAACTGGAACGGCATAGACTACGGCGCCGGGCCCCGCGGGGCGATAAATCTCCTGCGGGCAGCCCGCGGAAGCGCCCTGGTCGGAGGACGAGACTTTGTTACCCCGGACGACGTAAAGAGCATTGCTCTGCCGGTTCTTCGCCATCGGATCAAACTCTCCGCCGACTTGGAGATTGAAGGCTATACGGCAGACCAGGTCTTAAAAGAGGTTCTCGACAGTGTGGAAGCACCTCGTCTTTAACCCGGATTTTTCTTGAGGTTTTGATGATTCTGCCGACTCTTGTTCAAATCGGACTCTGGCTCCTTCTTGCCTTGCTTGGTCTTGCTGCCTTCTTTATCCCCTTTGCCACCCGTCTCTGGCCCCCTGCAGCAGGCTTGCTTTTGGGAACTGCACTGCTTGATATTCTTTTTTGCCGCAGGCGTCCGCCTCTGGAACTTAAGCGTCAGGTTCACCATAACCTGCCGGTGACGGTCTGGAGCAAGGTATTTCTCAAACTGATCAACCACGGTCGGCAAACACTCTCCCTGGAGATCCATGATCACTGTCATCCGGATTTCACCGTCAAAGACCAGCCACGCACCGTAAGTCTGGCTCCGGGGCAATGTGCCTCAATCGAATACCGGATTTTTCCGACCAAACGCGGCCATTACCGTTTTAAAGGTGCGGACCTTTTCGTTCGATCACCTTTGCTTTTATGGCAGAAAAAATGGTTTATGCCCTATCAAGATGAAGCTAAAGTCTTCCCGAATTTCAGGGAAATACATCACTTTGCCCTGCTTGCAACCCATCATCACCTGAGCATGCTGGGGATCAAGAAGCTTACGAAACGGGGAGAAGGGAGCGAATTTCACCAACTTCGTGAGTATCGCCAGGGCGAAAGCCTGCAGAAGATTGACTGGAAAGCGACGTCCCGTTACAGGCGGCTCATTTCCAAAGATTATCAGGATGAACGCGATCAACAGGTGGTCTTTGTACTCGATTGCGGCCGCAGGATGCGCCATGTGGAATCGGGAAAAAGCCACCTCGACCAGGCATTGAACAGTATCCTGCTCCTGGCCTATGTTGCCGCCCGGCAGGGTGACGGGGTCGGCTTCTATTCCTTCGGCGGCAGCCAGAAATGGTTGCCGCCGAGAAAACAAGGGGATTCTGTCAGGGCGCTGTTGCTCACCATGTATGATATCGAATCTTCCACCGATGCTTCGGACTACCTGCATGCCACCCAGGACCTGCTTGCCTTGCAAGGTCGCCGTTCCCTTATGGTGATCATCACCAGCAGCCGGGCCGAAGATCATGACGACCTGCTGACCATGGCCAGGCAGCTGCGCCGGAAACATCTGGTGGTCGTAGCCGATCTCAGGGAAGACATTCTCGATGATACCCTCCATGCACCCATTTCAGGATTTATCGAGGCAGTGCGCTATGAGGCTTTGCAGCATTATCTGGGAGAACGCAAAAATCTCCTCCGGGAAATGAAACACGCAGGAGTCCATGCTCTTGATGTGAGCGCCGAACAGCTGCCGGCTGCAATCGTCAATTCCTATCTTGAAATTAAAAGCGCCGGCAGCCTCTGATCGGCAGATCAGAGGCTTTTAACGAACCCGCATCATCTCTCGGCGTTCATAGGCTGGTCCGGTTTAACTGTTGTGATAAAGCTCCAGGTTATGCTTGAGTTGACTTATCTGCAGGCTCAAGGGAATACACCGGTCCTCACCAAGACAATTTTCAGCCTCGGTTTCCTCGAGAAAGGTCTTCAGATGCTGATTGCCATCCTGTAAGTCAACGGCCCATGCATGATTTTCCGGATCATATTCAACCTGAAAATCTATGCCGCATTTTCCAGCCTGGGGTATAACCGATTCTATTTTTTTGCAGATATCTTCCTTCGATGCCATGTTAGTACCTCCTCTGCAAAGGATTTCTCTAAGCAGGATGCTTTTTGTATACTACAATGTAGGCATTGCCCGGATCAAATCAAGACTTATCGTAAAATGATCCTGTCGAAATCCTGTTGCAACCGCAATCGAGGACTTATTCCAAATTGATGTCCAGTGGCCAGAAATAAAATCCTCTCAGTCTGATCAGCTGAGAAAAACACTCAATTCTTTGATTTCTTTTCTCAAGATGAGATGGTATGGTGCCTGGTATATATTTTGAAAAATCAAGGTTGCCCCAATAGAGAGTCTTTACCAGGGAAGAGACAATGATAAAGAAAATCCAGACCCTTCTCGAACATATGGCACAGCAGATGCCGGGTATTTTAGCGGCTGCCATGGTCACCGTCGATGATGGAATGTCCATTGCCGAGACCAGCGCTGCCCCGGAGATCGAGACTGCAGCCGCCTCCGCCTATCTGGCCTCGATCGTCAAGTCAAACCTCAAGGCAATCAGGCTGCTTGCCGACAAGGAAGTAACCGAAGACATACTGATCACCACCGGCCGGTATCATTTCATCATTCGGCATGTACCCGGTCAACCGATCTTTCTTTTCCTGATGACAACCCGTAAAGAATGGCTCGCCATGGCCAGGGCTCTTATCAAGAGATATGAACCGCGCCTTTTGGAAATGAGCTCCTCCTTGGAATTGGAGAAACACCTGCAGGATTAAGGACACATACCTCAATCGGAATAAGGTCTTAGACATTCACATCCACCTGGAATGCGAGGTTTGAGGAAAGTACCGGGCCACTCTTTTCCAAAGAGCGGGAACACTATGGGTTCTCCTGCTACAGAGACGCTATCCGTTTGATTTCTTTCGAATTCTTTTTAATCGCTATTCTGATCCATCCAAGATTCGTTTCTTTGTCGGCGACAATCACCAGAAAGGCCTCTGAGCCGACCGGGGAGAACATAACCGGTCCATTGCTATATTCGGTCATGGTCAGGGTAAGCTCCCCTTGACCGAGTTGATTGCCCATGGATTCCGAGGAACCGAAACCACTGGAGGCAATGGCGCCGATCATTTCGGTATCAATCCCTTTACGAGCGATACTGTCCAGCAAAAAACCGTCACGTCCCACCAGACATGCGGTATGAACACCTTCAATACTGGTAAATTCCGATAAAATTTTTTGAATTTCCGTCATATTCGGATCCTCTGCAAGTTGTGTTACTTCGTCGGTTATCGCCTCTCCGAGCATCTCCGACTCCGGGATGGAGTCGCTCTCATCGGCAACCAACGATGGTGAAAGATTGTCTTCCCCGTCGGGAACAGGCGCAACGGAACCTTCCCCTTGGTTTTCCTCGTCGTTTTTGACCGTCGCTCCTAAAAGTAAAAACTCTAAACTGTTGTTGATACTGGTAACAGGAGGAGCAATCCCTTTTATATTCTGCAGCGTCCCCCCCTGGAAGCCGAGAATCTTAAAAAAGGCTTGTTCCCCCTCTTCTTCCCCGCAAACCGCATGGACCACTTCGCCGTTTTGAAAAAAAATCATCCCTTCCCGGTCTTCTGTTGTCACCTTCAGGGCGGCGGTGGCCTTGGACAGTCCGTTGAACTGAACGATATCAAAGAGTTCGATGCCGTCGACCGTACCGTTGAAGCCCTCTTTTCGCTGCAGTGCCTTTTCGACAATAGACCGCATCGTTTTGATGTCAAAAGGCTTTTCGACAAATCGAAGGCACCCGCGCAGCATGGCCTCGTGTTTAAAAGCGCTCGACGGATAGGCGGTCATCACGATCACCCCGGTCTTCGGATAGTGGTTGTTGATTTCGATGAGAAGGTCGAGACCGCTCATTCCCGGCATGGAGATGTCGGTTATTACCAGATCGATCGACTCATTCCCGAGCACTTTCAAGGCATCTTCTCCTGACCGAGCTGTCACTGTCTTAACGTCGGGTATGCTCTTGCTCAGATTCTTCTGTAACATCCAGAGCATATTTTCTTCGTCATCGACTACCAGTACTCTCTTCATCTGCGATCCTTTTCTCTTCCTTTTACGGACGGGATATATCGTTTTAGCATCAAAATGTTATAATTCATTCCCCACCCTCAACTACCTTAAAAAAAAGGGTAAAGGTCGTCGTCTGCCCTTCAACGCTGTCCACGAGAATTGCGGCATGGTTTTCTTTCAGCGTTCGATAGACAATGGAAAGTCCGAGTCCTGATCCAGTGGTTTTGGTCGTGAAAAACGGTTCGAAGACCTTTTCGGCAGTTGCAGACGACATTCCTTTTCCGTTATCGGTAAAGAGAAGACGGACATAATGAGAACCTGTAAGAAGTCCTGGGTATTTTCTTTTATACCGCCGAAGATCCGGACCTTCGAGTTCATTGATCTTCACCGTGATTACCCCACCAGGCGCAACCGCATCGACGGCATTTAAAAACAGATTCAGAAACACCTGCTGCAATTGATTCGGATCGGCAAAAATCGGCGGAAGATTCGGTTGATGTCGCTGGATGAAGGCAATGTTTTTGTTCATGAGCTTGTTGTCGACCAGATGCCGTGTCTCGGACAGGACATCAATGATCGCCACCTGTTTTGGTTTCGGGGTAACCGGCCGGGCATAGGAAAAAAATTCGGTCAACAACTCATTGAGCCGGTCTACCTGGCGGACAATGCGCCGTGAGCATTCCCTTTGCTCCTCTATGGTTATCGACTGTTCCTCGATGGATTGGGCCATGATCTTGATGCCGGCCAATGGATTTCTGACCTCATGGGCAACAGCGGCGGCAATCTCCGCCACCGTCGATAATCGGTTCATTTTCTCCATTTCTTTCCGGACATAGCTGATCTCCGATATATCGGTTAATGAGATGATAAGGCCGATCTGCCTTCCTCTGGCGTCATCTCGTCGAACGCTTGAGCAGTTGATCACCCTGGTCTCCCCATCTCCGGTCTTTAAGCTGATCTCCTCGCCGGAGACAAGATTCGAATTCCGACACATCATCTTTTCCGCAGCATCCCGGCCTACAATATCGAAAATATTCCCTCCATCAAGGACCCGAGCAAATGGCCGCAGGACGGAAGCGGCAATGGTGTTGCTCATCAAGATGCTGCCTTTAAGATCGACAACAAGGATTCCCTGATTCAATCCTTGGATAATTGATTCCGAAAATCTCTTTTCTTCACGAAGACTGGTAATGGATCCCTGCAGATCTTTCACCAACCCGATCAGCTGGAGGTCCATCTCTTCGCTCTCGAGTACTCCTCCGATGATATGACAGACACTGCCGAGAAGCTCTTCCGCACCGTGGTCGAGTCCCTCCTGCCCTGCCAGATAGAACCCGACTATCCCGACCAGCAAGGAATCCCGAATAATTGGCAGACAAAGATGGCAATGTTCCACTTTCAGTCCGCAGGATGTACCGCAAGATATATTCTTATCGTAGCGGAAGAATCGGTTGTGGCCAATTTGAGCGGCCTCTCCGCAACGACAGGTGCCGAAGGCAACTTCGCTGCAACTCGCAACCTGCCTTTTAGAGAAACCCCGGTGAACGATCAGGACCAGTTTTTCGGCATATGGATCAACAAGAAAAATCCCGGCCCGAGGAAGAAGACGAAGCTCCGGAACCGTAAACAGATAGTCCAGGATGCGCCCCAGCCTCTCTTCCCGGTGGTGGGGGGCTACGGTGAGTTCCAGGATGTTGCCTATTACTTTCTGCCCGTAATAAGCCTCATGCGGGTAGACGGCAGTATTTCCGCTGCCTGAACCCTGAGCTAAGATGATGGGATCATCGTCGTATCTGAGATCCATAGAAGTACCCCATGCCACTGCTTGGCCATGGCCTTAAGCCGTTCGCATCCCTTTTTTCATACCCTTCCCGATGAAAATCGGGGGGTTAATTGTTGTGCGAAATAACGATCAATGCACAACAACACCCAAAAGATACTCTCTGGTTGTCCATCGGAAGCTGCAAGTTTCCACCTGAACACAACCGGCACAACATCCGCCACAATGCCTTTCTTTATAAATCAAAGCCCGTAAGAAATCAATGTATTGTTAATTCCCAAAAGGGAACCGATCGTTACAAGAAACTGAGAATTAGAAACCAATATTGTTGCATCTATTGTGCGTTTTATGCTATTTTTCCTGAGAGACATTATCAATTCCCCTGACCAAAAGGGGAAAACGAAAGAATCCCTGCATCCAGCATCATAGCCCAGGTCCCGTAGCCACAGGAGACAGGTATCACCAAGGAGTTTATGGTATGTCGGAAATCATTAAAAAAAGACGAACTCTGCAGGAGACCATGAATTTCCTGGCCGCCCTGTCAGCCGGCATTGAGCCGATCCTCGGCCGGGGAGCCAACAGTATGACAATGTCGGCCGGACGAAACCTCGGGCGCAAGTTCTCAGCCAATGCCAAGACCACCGATGACGTACTCACGGCCATTGACGAGGTGAGAAAGATTCTTGTCGAAAACCACTGCCTCTGGGGATTCGAGCCGTTCAAACCGGCCGGCCAGGCCGAGATGATCACCACCGACGAGCATGGTAACCGGCAGATTCTCCTGGTCTTTAGGGACTGCATTATCCGCCAGTCATTATTCCGCTTCGGCCATCCGCAGAAAGGGTCTCTGTGCAATATGATGTACGGTTTTTTTGCCGGGGCTCTGGAGAGCATCATGAAGAAAAAAGCCACTCTTGAGATCAGACATGCGGGCGAAAACGCTTGCCTGAAACTGTTGACCATCGAACCGTAATTCAACAAGATTTTACTCTGCCGAGAAACAAACCATGAGTTCTGAAAAGATTCGTCTCAATACCGACTGGCTCTGTGATTGCGGTGGCTGCCATGTGGCCCTCGTTGATCTGCACGAAAAAATTCTCAATGTTCTCGAGGTGATCCAGATTCAAAAGTGTCCGGTCTTAACCGACGAAAAGTCCTATCCTGAAGCCGATATCGGCATCCTGACCGGATCAATCCGAACGGAACATGATCGCCATGCCGCTCAGGAAATGCGAAAAAAATGTAAAAAGATTATTGCGTTCGGTACATGCGCCGTTTACGGAGGTCTCCATGGGGCGGGCCTTGCCCACTCTCGGGAAGAGATCATGGACACCGTCTACCGCCGGATGCCGACCACCAGAACCGATTTCATCCCCGATGCCGGAGTGACGGGCCTTACAAAAATGGTGACACCGGTGGATGAAGTCATAGACGTCGACCTCTATCTGCCCGGTTGCCCGCCGCACCCGCAGTTCATTTTCGAGGGATTGACGGCTCTCGTCGAAAACCGGGAGACAAAGGCCCGCCAGCAGACTGTGTGTGCCGGATGCAGGCGGCAGATGAAAAAAACCGATGTCGCAGCGATCAAAGATCCAATTGAGGCAACGCTTGAAGATGGGATCTGTTTCCTGAGCCAGGGGGTAATCTGTCTGGGCTCGGTTACGCTCGATCGTTGTCTGGCACCTTGTCCGAACCATGGCATAGCCTGCAGCGGCTGTGCCGGTCCGACCATGCAGATCCTGACCGAGCCGACCCATGATATCCGAACCGAGATAGCCGAGAGGATGTCGCGGCTGACAAAGATCGACGGCGAAGCAATCAGGATGCAGTTGGAAAAATCGGCCAAGACGCATTATGCCTACGCAATGGCTACCAGGATGATCGGCTGTAAGCCAACCTTTCTTATACAGAAATGGATAGCCGAGACGGAGGCGGTAAAATGACGAAGACTATAACAATCGACCCGGTGACCCGTATTGAAGGCCATGCCCGGATCCTGTTGGAATGCGACGACGCCGGAGCTGTACAGGAAGCCCGTTTCTGTGTGAACGAGCTGCGCGGCTTCGAACGGATCCTGGTGGGAATGGAGGCCCACACCATGCCCCAGATCACCGCCCGGATCTGCGGAGTCTGCCCGACAGCCCACCATCTTGCCGCTGCCAAAGCCCTTGACAATGCGGCAGGCGTCGAACCGCCCATGGCTGCCAAATTGTTGCGGGAACTGATGTATATGGGACATATGATCCACTCCCACTGCCTGTCTCTTTTCGTACTTTCCGGACCGGACCTGGTCTTCGGCCTGGACGGCGACTCCGCAACTCAAAACATTGTCGGCATGGTGGAGGCCGAACCCGACCTTGCCAAGAAGGGCCTGCGGTTGCGCAGTATCGGCCAGAAGATCAATGAGACCATCGGCGGCCGGGGTATCCATCCGGTGACAGCGGTTGCCGGCGGCATCTCCTTTAAGCTGTCCGACGCTCAACTTACCAGGCTTCAGGAACTGGCGGCGGAGGCCGTCTTACTCGTCAAGGAGCTCTCAGTAGGTGTCAAAAAACTCTTCGTCGCCCTTCTCAAGAAGTATCCGGCCCTCTTGAAAAAGATCGCCGGCCCGACCTGGTACATGGGCACGGTCAGCGACGGCCGGTTGAATGTCTACGACGGCACCATCCGGGCAATGGATGAAAGCGGAGCCATCCGGGCCGAATTTCCGACCGATGGATACGCCCGGATTCTGGCGGAACGGGCAGTCCCCGCCTCCTATGCCAAGGAGGTCTTCCTGGACATCGACGGCGCCGAGCATCTCTACCGGGTCGGCCCCTTGGCCAGGATAAACATCTGCGACGGCATGGAGACGCCGCTTGCCGAGGCCGAACTTGCCATCTTCCGCAAAAATTTCGGCAGACCCGGCCATGGTGCCGTGCTGCAGGTGTATGCCAAGCTGATCGAGCTGATCGCCGCCTGCGAGAAGGCGCAACGGATCGTCGTCAGCCCGGCCTTAAAAGGGGAAACCAGGACTGAGGCTAACTACAAGGGCAGACGCGGCATCGGCCACGTCGAGGCACCACGCGGCACCCTGATCCACGACTATGAAATCGACGAAAGGGGAATTATCCGCAAGGTCAACATGATCATCGCCACCCAGCAGAACACCGCCGCAATCAACGCCTCCATAAAGGAAGGGGCGAACAGTCTCCTTCAGACCGGTGACGACCGGGAGCTTCTCAATCGGCTGGAATTCGTGGTCCGCTGCTACGACCCCTGCCTGGCCTGCGCCACCCATGCGGTAGGCCGGATGGAGCTCGATGTGGAAATCAGACAAAGACAAAAAACGATCAGAAGAATACGGAGGGAATAGAAGATGCTGGAGATGACCATTGATGACAAGGCCTGCCGGGGCTGCAGGCTCTGTGTCGACATCTGCCCCACCGATTGTTTCACCTTTGACGAAGAAGAGCAAAAGGCGATAGTCGACAAGGTGGGCAACTGTATCGCCTGTCTCAGCTGTGCCTATATCTGTCCGGCGACGGCAATTACCCATAAAAACCATCACCTGGTGGCAAATTTTTATCGGAACATCAATTTCAGTCAACGCATGGAGAAATTCCTATGATTGTGCCCACCGAATTACAGCTGACTGAAGAAGATTACGATAAAGCCTTTACCGAGGTCAGCTTCCTTCTCGATATGTTTGTTCATACCATTGAGGTCTTTATAGGAAAATCCACTCCGTCGCTTGCGGTAGCTGCAGGCCGAAAAATGGCAGCGAATATGCCCATCCATCTGAACGACCCCACACCCCAGCAGGCCCTTGAAGCACTTACCGGATTCTTTCGCGACCAGCAGATGGACATCGACAGCCGATTCGACGGAGCTGAAGGCATAGTCGTCTTCAATCACTGTCCGATCCGCAGCGTCTGCCTGGAGAGGAAAATGGAGATCGACGGGCATGTCTGCCAGATGTTTCATTATTATTTTTCCGGAATCGTGGCAGAACTCGTAGGTAAGCCGGTCAGGCCCAAAACCATATCCGCAGGCGAACGATGTACCTTTTCTCTGGCCTTCAGCGGGGCTCGGCGCTAGCCCGCATTTTTCGTGAACGTCCATTCTCACGGCACGGCGAGCACAACAATTGATGACCTCGGCACTTGTTATTTGCATCGGCAATGAGCTTGCGGCCGACGACGGCGCCGGCGCAGCCGTCTACCGGATATTACAAAAAGCAACACTGCCGGCGGGAACCCGGCTGCTGCTTCTCGGGGTTGGAGGCATGGAGCTGCTGGACGAACTCGAGGGTGAAGACTGCCTGGTGGTAGTGGATGCAGTGCAGTTCGGAGCCCGGCCTGGGACCATCCATAACCTGGCCTGGGACCGTATTCCATCACTTGGGCAACGTCCGGTCAGTGGCCATGGCATCGGTATCCGTGAAGCGATCGAGGTTGGCAGACGCCTGTTTCCCGACAAAATGCCGACCCATATCCGCCTGATTGGAATCGAAGGAAACTGTTTTACAGCCCTGGGCACCGGGCTTACCGCCGAGGTCGCGGATGCTGTTGATGTGGCAGCAGAAGAAGTGGTGAATTTCCTGGCTTATCCGGACTAACCCGTCTGTCACCCAACCCGCAAAATCTTGGCGCCGCGAATTCCTCCGGTCTTGAGCTCCAGCAAGGCGCGGTTCGCCTCGCTAAGCGGAAACTCCCGGACCTCGGGGACAATGCCTGCCTCGCCGGCCAGGTCTAAGAATTCTCGCACATCTTTGCGGGTTATATTAGCGACACTTTTGATCTCTTTTTCCAACCATAGATCCCGCTGATAATTCAAATCCAACAGGGCAGTTTTATCTTGCTCCTCCTTGCCAATGGCATTGATCACCAGCCTGCCGCCTGCATCGAGGTTGGCAAGGGCGGCAATCACCGGTTCCCAGGCCGGGGTAGTATCGATGATACAGTCCAGCTTCTCCGGAGAACGCTCGCCTGTGTTTCCGGCCCAGAAGGCTCCGAGTTGCTTGGCGAATTTTTGTTGTTCAACGCTCCTGGCAAAAACAAAAATCTTTGCCTGGGGAAACCTCAGCCGGGCCATCTGTAAAACAAGATGGCCCGACGCCCCGAAGCCGGTCAACCCGAGGTTTTGACCATCTTCAAGGCCGGTCAGTCTCAAAGACCGATAGCCGACGGCCCCGGCACAGAGCAGAGGGGCCGCCTGGGTCTCGTCGACACCTTCGGGAATACGATGGGCAAAATCTTGCGGGACCACCATATACTCGGCATACCCACCATTGATATCACGGCCTGTTGCCTTGAATTCGCGGCAAAGATTTTCATGGCCGGACCGGCAGAATCTGCAGGTCCCGCAGGCCGAGAAAATCCAAGCTACCCCGACCCTTTCACCAATCTTATACGCCTTGGCCCTGGCGCCGCAGGCTTCAACATGACCTACCACCTGATGCCCGAGGACCAGCGGCAGGTTCAGGGGCGGAGTGCGCCCTTCAATGATATCCAGTTCTGTATGGCAGACACCGCAAACGATGACCTTCACCAGAAGCTCATCGGCTGCCGGAACGGGTTTTTCCAACTCCATCAGGGCAAGAGGCGTCCGTTCAGTTTTAAGATTGCACAGAGCATGCAGGACCATCGCTTTCATGAGTTTCCCCATTTATCTCGTATTTTCTTCCTATCATCTTTTATAAAAAACCTATAGAGTAGAAGCACTGCTTCCTGCAAAGATCTCTTTGCGTGGAGCTGAATCCAACCACCTCTCGGTATCGACGGATAGCAAAAAATGGGCAGGAAATTATTCCCAGGAAAATAAATTGAAAAAAATCCCTTTAGTTACAATATGTTTTTGGCTTCTTATCATATCGGGTTATAAATTTTATCCACATGCCTTCTTACAGGAGGCACTGCAATATCCCCTTATTATTCTCCTCTCCATTCTTCTTCCTGTGAGCTTCTGGCTCAAGGTACAGGACGGTAAAAAATATCAATCACTTATTTTTATTGCGATCTTTCTAGTCAACTGCACCTTTCTCTTTCTTGCCCTTGAGAGAAACTTCTCCGCTCAGGAGATGCTGGGGAAAAATTGGAGCAAAGGAATTTATCCGGAACTTGCCGAAATGCTGACCAAGGCCGAACCCCTCGGAAAAAGGCGACTTGCAGCACGATTAATCTATCAGCGGCATGCTGTCGCCATGCCCTATAAATCGACGGACACGTCCTATATCCTTTATTCTCCGGATAAAACCGACCAAGATCTGTACAGAACGAATTTTTCCCAAAACGCCCATGTTGAGGTTGCATGGATGAACGCCAAAGAGCAGATGCTGACGGCGTTTTTGTATCTGCTTCTACATGCAGGTCTTTTCCTTGCTCTCATTATCTTCCTTATTGTCTACGAACAGGGGAAACCTTTAGAAATAGAAGTGCAGGGCAACAAATAAAATCAACCGTGAATTCTTACTGGTCTTTGGGCATTTCTTCTGCAGGGTTTTTATAATAAACCGGGTTTGTGTTTTTATCCGGTCCCTGTTGGTGGAAGAAATTGGCAATCTCCCCTGGAAGATCGGCAAGGCTCTTACCGGTAAAATACTTGTATCCAAAGAGTATTGCCAAAAGAACAAGGATAGAGAGCGTGATTTTTTTGAGCAATGTGGCCATATTTTTTATCCGTCAGTATCATCAACCATTACCCTATGAACCTTTGCCCCTGATTTCCATAAGGCATCCAACATCTTTTCCATCTCCTCCCCCTGGACGCGAACAGTCAAGAGCTGAGAGGTTTCACTGAAGCCGGCAAACAGGGAAACGGACTTTACCTGCATATCAAAGTCTTTTAAAATCCTAAATATTTCATATAGCTCTGCGGCATTTCTTCCTATCTGCAGCTCAATCCTGGCCCCATCTACTCCCGCAGCGAAAATATCGATGACAGCCCGGCAGATATCCGATTCGGTCAAAATACCCACGAGTGCGCCATCTTTGGAGACCACTGGCAGACCTCCAATCCTGTTCTTGCGCATAATATCCGTTGCTGACTCCAGAGGTTCCATGGGATCGACGGTAATCGGACTTGCCGTCATAAAACCGGCAACCGGAACATCCTCCCCTATGAACATATCCTGAGACGAATCGAACAGCATCGCCTTCATCAGGTCTTGCCGGGTAATGATACCGACAAGGGTATTATCGGCATCCACCACAGGTAATCGCCGTACGTTGTGTTGCCGCATCAAGGCATCCGCTTCGTTTATTGTCTGTTCCCGGGTAACAACAAGAGGATCTTTCGTCATCCAAAGTTTAACAAACATACGCTTCCTTTCAGAGTGGAACGACCTCTATGGTATTGGTGGCGTTATTGATCCTGAATTTCTTGTTTTTCTGATTCAGGACGATGGTTTTTGTTACATTGCCGATACGCAACTTGGTTCCCGCGTATATTTCTCCATACACGAGGATCTCGGCATTATCTTCAACGGTAAAATCTTCCGACATTGAATTTTCTGGTGAGCCCGGGATCAGATTCAGGGAGGCAATCTCGCTTTTTGCCTTCATCAGTTCCTCTTCCATTTCAATCATCTTATTTGATTTCTGCGCCTCCGGACCATACCGCTGCAACCAGAGAGCGGTTTGTTCCGTCAGTTCAACGATCTTTTGATGCAACTCCTGAAAATGACTGTACCGTTTTATGTCGATTCCAACCGTTATGCTTGCAGCGCTTGCAGTTTGCGACCCTATGTCGCCGGTTGTGAGCGAACCGCTGCAGGCCAGGGTGCCGCCGACGATTTTAGCCTTCTGGTCCCCTGCGATATTGCCGTCTGAAATGATTGTACTGTAATAGGAACTTTTTCTGATCACCACGTTGCCGCCGGCATGAATGGTGCTGTTTTCAATGAAGTTGATATCCGCATCTCCCCGGATACTGATGGAAGAATTCCCGACAACCCCTCCTTTGACGATAAGATTACCATGGGAATTTACCGAAGCCGACTGAATATCACTGCCGATCATGATATCGCCCCGGGCTGAAACAACGAAATCCTGCTTGACTGATCCACCTATTTCTACGGAGTTTTTCGAATAGATGTTGCCGGTATTGAAATCAATATCGCCGGAAATCGACTGCTTGGACGAAACCCTGATGGTATTGTCTTTGACAATGGAAACAACCCCTGCTTTGGTGGCCCGCACGGTCTGGTCTTCTTCATTATAGACGGCATCTTCTGTAACTCTAACGGTGATGTCACGGCCTTCCTTCTGGGGAATCAACTGCCCCATGACATTTTTCCCTGGAATTCCTGTTGTTTGACTTATCTTTGTTGCAATCAATTGTCCTTGCTCGACACTTACGAACATCCGGCGTTCCCTGAAATCTATACTCCCGTCCCCCCGGAGCTTTCCCGGCATAGAGCCTATCTCAACATCCATGCGCAGGTGGGCATCAAAGCCGTTTATCGGCGGCATGGCATGGGCCACAACCATTTCGGCAACGGGTTTTTTCTCCTTATTCACCTGCTCAAGTGCCTTATTGAGAAAACGCTGATCAATACCGTACACAACCCCGGCCTCCTTTAAAAAAAACAACAGATCTTCGATCTTCAGTTCCGGGGTGTCTCCCACAGGTGGATGTACAGAAACGGCGGCCTTCATTCTGTCTTCCGGAACCACAACTATCGGAGTGACGGTGACGGTGACCAGGGTGTTGTCCCCTTCTTCTTTCAAATCGACACGCGGGTATCCGGTAACGGTGGACAAGAGGGATTGGCCGCCAGCCGAGTGTTCACAATTTTCAGCTGCAACCAGATGGATATTCTGAGGATTCTTTTTTTTTGAAGATGCCCCTTCATCCTGGACAATAGAAACCACCAACTCTCCAGGACGAACAAGCTGAGATATCTCATATTCGTTTGTAACTTCTCCGTCTTGCACGGAAACGGTTTCCGAGGTGAAGTGAATTTCTATTGGGAGGTCTTTTGGGTCAAGGGTGGCCATTTTTCAGTAGTGAATGAATTTTCAGCCATGATCCGTTTCTTCTCAGCCTATTTCAGGCCGCCTGAAATAGATCGACTCTTTTATTTTAACTTTAAATTCTTCCAAATAATATGTCTTTTTGCAAAAAAAGTAAAAAAAAAGAGAGGTTACAAATACACCTCAACGATCGAAATAGAATATACTATATAATATCAACACATTAGGTAATCGCCTCTCTTTTTTACAGCAGAGGGAAAAAGCCGCAGTCCGACAGATCTCTTTTTTCCTCGATTCCTCAAGGAGTTGCCGCGACCAATTTCCTGCCGAAAGAGGAGGCCTCGACCATCTTACTTTCCTGAGAGAGAATATCCTCTTTAGCCCGGGTTCCCACTGCCTGTATCCTGTCAGCCAGGGTAAAACCAAGCAATGTATAAACCCTTTCCTGGTAATCGAAATAGGGTTTGAAAAGATCGGCATCAGGATTTCCCTGGGTATAGGCAAAGGCAATTTTTTTTGCACCGTTGAGACGGCTTTCGTAGTTCGGCGTTAACAACCGACAGAGCCTGTCCATAAAATCTTTGGTGATACCTGTCACCTGCCACACATAAATGGGAGAACCCAGAACAATGACTTCACTTTGCTGGATGGCCTCCACGACCTTATCCATATCGTCTTTTTGCACACAGTCTCCTGTGCCTCTGCAGGTACCGCATCCACGGCAGTGCATAATGGACAGCTCTGCGAGTTTTATAAAATCCGTTGCGGCACCGGCTTCTTCCGCACCCTCCAGTATCCGGCGTACCAGTTTCTCGGTATTACCGTTCTTCCTCGGACTTCCCTCAATGCCCAATATCTTCACTGTTCAACTCTCCTTTCTTTTTGTTATTAAAATCCGAACCTCAGATGAATGGATAGAGATATCTCTTTCGTTTCTTTCTACACCTGCTGTTCTTTCCTGGCTCTATACATAGCGACATAAGTGTGAGGCGCTCATCAGGCAAGGCGCCCAGCGAGGAGCCCACGCACAGCGTACACGATAGTACGTGAGCAGACACCACAGCAGGCATCGCTGCGTGGTGAGATCGATCGCACTTCTGTCGCTGTGTATAAAGAAATGTAACCAAACATCTCTATTGAGACAATGATTCTTTGTCAATGCCTTGATCGATGGTATAGTCGTAAAAAAAATGACAACCCCCAATGCAAAAAAAGAAGTGCGGAAAAATATACCGAACGGCAAAGAGGTGAGAAACAATGACACTTGTCAAACGTCA
This sequence comes from Desulfocapsaceae bacterium, assembly GCA_046704745.1. Lineage (GTDB taxonomy): Bacteria > Desulfobacterota > Desulfobulbia > Desulfobulbales > Desulfocapsaceae > CAWGGS01. The sequence continues at coordinate 122,450 of JBJKRL010000087.1, forward strand.
TGATCTGCCGAGAATGCTGGAAACGCTCAGCCGGGATACCAGGCCGCAGGTGGCTCTGTTTTTCGGTGAAAGATATCTCGTAAGAGAGGCCGCCGACCTGCTGCAAAACACCCTGCTGCAAAACAATCCCGGCGCCGTCCAGGCAATCGACGGTGATCTGGAGGATGCCGGGAAGACACTCGGCCGGCTCATGAGTTTTTCTCTTTTGCCCGGACTCCAGATCTTTCGCGTCAACGACACCCGTCTCTTTCAATCAAAGGATATGGGGGCAAACCTCTGGGAAAAGGCCGTCAAAGAGTATGAAACGGATCGAAAGCCCCAGGCCCTTCGCTACCTCTTGAACATGTTGAGCCTGGCCGGGATATCAGCCGAAAGTTCCGAGCCCTTCTCCGAACTGAGTCCGGATCAATGGCGGGACTCCTTTGCCACCGAAAAGCCGACAGGAGACATCGGCTGGGCCGACAGGCTGGTGCAGGAATCCGGGAGGCAGACCACACCGAAGGGAACGACGGGAAACCTCGCCGACCTCTATCTCGATGCCATAGGTCGCGGGCTGCCCGGGCAGAACATCCTGATCCTGACGGCAGAAAATGTCGATAAGCGTAAACGGCTCTTCACCCATATCAAAGACCACGGCTTTGTCGTCGACTGCTCGGTGGACACAGGTGCCGGCTCCGCCGCCCAGAAGGTGCAAAAGGAAGTCCTTCTTGAGATCATGCACAAGACCCTGGCGGGACTCGACAAGAAGATGGAGGCCAAGGCAACAGCCCTTTTTCTGGAAAGGACCGGTTTCCATCCGGTGGCGGTGGCCATGGAGAGCGAAAAGCTGGCCCTTTATGCCGAAGACAGGCCGATTATCACCGTCGAAGACGTGGAGACCATGGCGGGACGGAGCCGCGAAGATGCCCTGTTCGAACTGACCGATGCCTTTGGCAAACGCCAGATTGCCCGGACCATCGTCATCCTGCACCATCTTCTGGGGGACGGTATCCACAGCCTGGCCATCCTGTCAACGATGCGTAATTATTTCAGAAAGCTTTTGATCTTCAGATCCCTCCAACTTCGTCCGGACCCTTTCTGGCATTCGGGAATGAGCGCCAGTCACTTTCAGGGAAAGTATCTTCCGGCCTTAAAGGAGGAAGGTGAGTGGCTCGAGCTGTTAAAAGGCCACCCCTACGCCCTGTATATGAGTTTTGCCAAGGCCTCCGAGTTCTCCTGCTCGTTATTGAAGAGGTGGCTGGAACTCCTGCTTCAGTCTGAATTTCGCCTTAAAGGTTCACCGCTCCCCCAGCACCTTATCCTGGAAGAGCTTCTGCTTTCCATGCTGCGCCAGGCGGCCGGGCAATAGTTCTAGTCCATTGCCAAAAACGTCGAACCTGAAGCCGCCTGAATCGATGAGAAATCCGGGTAAGTCTGAGCTAAAAAAGATTGGTTGCTCTTCTCAAATATGTGGTAAAATATTTTTATCAGGAAAGGACAGAGCATTTTTCCTCCATCGTCGACATTGAAAAAGGATATTTCGTTACTATTTTTCCTGTAAGGCCGGAAACCGCGAAAAGTCAGCAATCCTCCGAGAAAGCACCATGAGCAACCCCAAACAGGAAGGTTCGATATTCACCCAAGACCGAACCGAAACAAAGGAGCCGACACTTTTTAAGGTGTTATTACACAATGATGATTATACATCCATGGAGTTTGTGGTTTCCATTTTAGAACAAATTTTTAGCAAATCGACAATCGAGGCAACCCGGATCATGCTCAGTGTCCATAACGAGGGCATCGGGGTAGCCGGTATTTACACCCGTGAGATCTGTGAAACAAAAATAGCCGTGGTTCAAGAGCTGGCGAGGAAGAATAACTTCCCTCTCCGTTGTTCGATGGAACCGGCATAATTATAAAAAACTTGAGTACGAAGCCATGCTGAGCAAGACATTGGAAATGGCCCTTATCAGGGCTATCAGGGAAGCGAAAAGCTACAATCACGAATATGTGACCGTAGAACATATGCTCTACGGGCTCCTTTATGACGATCTGGCCAGGTATATCATCCGTGAATGCGGTGGGTCCATCGACAACCTGAAGCAGCGCTTGGAGAAATTCTTTTCCGGTGAGATTCCCCGCTTGTCCGGCGGCAACAGCAACGAGCCCGCCCAGACCTTGGCCTTCAACCGAGTCCTGCAAAGGGCTGTTGCCCATGTCCAGAGTTGCGGCAAGCAGGAGGTCGACAGCGGAGATGTTCTCGTCTCAATCTTCTCCGAGGCGGAGTCGCATGCCGTCTATTTCCTCGGTTCCGAAGGCATCGGGCGGATGGCCGTGGTGAATTTTATCTCCCATGAGCTGCCCCAGGGCCTGCAGCAGGAGCCTTTGTCCAAGCCTCCGGAAGGCCCCGAGAAAAAAGAAAAGGGGGCCGAAGAAAAGGCATTGCAGGATTTTACAATCAATCTTGCCGTCCAAGCTGCTGAGGGAAAACTCGATCCTCTGGTCGGCCGAGAGATGGAGATCAGCAGGATCATGCAGGTGCTGTGCCGCCGAAAGAAAAACAACCCCATCCTGGTAGGAGAGCCGGGTGTCGGCAAAACGGCCATAGCCGAAGGATTGGCCCTGCGTATCCACCAGGACAAGCTGGCCAGAGAGGCAGGAGAAAAAGCCATTGTTCCGGATCTTCTGCAGGACGTGGACATCTACCTGCTTGATCTCGGTTCATTGGTTGCAGGGACGAAGTACCGTGGTGATTTCGAGAAACGGCTGAAAAACGTCGTCGCCGCCATCGAAAAAAAGAAAAAGGCCATCCTGTTCATCGACGAGATGCATACCGTGGTGGGAGCAGGCGCTACCAGCGGCGGGTCGATGGATGCCTCCAACCTGCTCAAACCCGCCCTCCAGGCCGGAATCCTGCGCTGTATCGGATCAACCACTTACGAGGAATATAAAAACCATATCGAAAAGGACCGGGCACTATCCAGGCGCTTCCAAAAGATCGATGTGGAAGAACCCTCGGTGGAAGAAACCAAACAGATTCTGCAGGGCTTGAGGGCCCAATACGAGGACCATCACCAGATCAGGTACTCGAAAAACTCCATTTCCGCCATGGCCGAGCTGGCAGACCGTTATATCAACGAGCGTTTCCTGCCCGATAAGGCTATCGATGTGATGGACGAGGTCGGCTCCCTGTTCCGGCTGGAAGGAAGACTCCACAGCATGGTCAAGATCACCGACGTGGAGAAGGTGGTCTCCGGTATGGCAAGGATTCCGGCAAAGAGCAGCAACCGCTCGGAAACCGAATCGTTAAAAGACCTGCCGAAGAAGCTCAAGAACGTCATCTTCGGCCAGGATGAGGCCATCGAAGCGGTGGTAAGGGCCGTCAAACGCTCCCGGGCCGGACTCGGCAATCCCGAGTCCCCCACCGGCTGCTTCGTCTTTGCCGGCCCCACCGGAGTGGGCAAGACCGAAGTGGCAAGACAGCTGGCCAGGGTACTCGCGGTGCACTTCGAGCGCCTTGATATGAGCGAATATATGGAGAAACATGCCGTTGCCAGATTGATCGGCGCCCCTCCCGGCTATGTCGGGTTTGACCAGGGAGGACTTCTCACCGAGGCGATCCGCAAGCACCCCTATTCCGTACTGCTTTTAGACGAGATCGAAAAGGCCCACATGGATATCTATTCCATCCTGCTCCAGGTCATGGACCACTCGGCACTCACCGACAACACGGGCAGACGGGCGGATTTTCGCAATGTCATCCTGATCATGACCACCAATGCCGGTGCCCGAGAAATGAGCGCGACCTCCATTGGTTTCGTCACCGATGGCAGCAAGAAGGGAGAGGCCCAGCAGGCGGTGACCAAGCTCTTTTCTCCTGAATTTCGCAACCGGCTGGACGGTATTATCTCCTTTGCACCGCTTGATACTGCATCTGTAGAGAAGGTTGTGGATAAGCTGATAGGAGAGTTGGAAGACCAACTGGCGGAAAAGAGGGTGTCGATCGTCCTCACCCCCGAGTCCAGAAGCTGGCTGGCCAATAAAGGCTACGACCCCATCTATGGTGCCCGTCCTTTGCGACGACTGATCATGAAGGAAATAGGTGACGTCCTGACCGAGGAGATCCTTTTCGGTGAGTTGAACCACGGTGGCGAAGCCAAGATAGATTTTAAGAAAGATGCACTGAAGTTCACCTATACGAAATAACCCTCCTTGAATGCGGGGCAAGACACTTTAAGAATCTTTCCCCGCACAGCCCGGCTATGGAGAATCTGTTTACCACTGAAACGCAACCTATCAGAATGGAAGCGGGAAAACTGTTTGTTTTTCAGGTCGCTGCAGCCCGGATGGCACAGGCGTTGCCCCCAGGTATGGGTTTATGGCATCCGGAGAAACGAACAGTTCTCTCCCAAGATTGGTGGGTACTAGAGTGGTAATGGAAAAAGCCGTTCTCTTCAGAACTGACAAATTGGACGACCTTCTAGTCTTCAAGGCCCGTTTTCACAGATTTCAATTCACCAGGCACAGCCATGAAGATTTTGCTCTCGGACTGATCGAAGAAGGGGTTCAGTGTTTCTCCTCGCAAGGAAAAAGCCATACCGCACCGCAAGGAAGCATGATCACGGTCAATCCGGATGAGATTCACGACGGGCAATCGGCAGACAACAGGCCCTATGGATACCGTCTGCTTTATATTCCCGCCTCGCTAATGTTGGAAATCGGCATAGATTCCGGGACGGCAAGGACCCTCCCGTATTTCCTCGCTCCGGTAACCCACGACCGGGAATTGGCCCAGCAATTGACCTGTCTTTTCTCCCTATTGGAGGATCCGTCAACAAATACCCTCGAAGTGTGTTCGGTCTTTTATTCGCTTATTGTTGATCTCATCTCCCGGCATGGGACAGGGACGGAAAGCCAGACGGACTCCCGACAGGTCCCTATGGCCATAAAAAAGGTTCGCTCCTATATCCTGGATATGGCAAGAGAGGAAATCTCTCTTGACGACATGGCAGAGATTGCCGGACTCTCACGGTATCATTTTCTCCGCACCTTCACCGCCTCGCAGGGGATCTCTCCCCATGCCTTCCTGCTCAATAGACGCCTGCAGTTGGCAAAAACAGCCCTGAGTAATGGCTCCACCATATCCGATGCCGCCCTGGAAGCAGGTTTTTTCGACCAGAGTCATCTTACCAGACGGTTCAAGGCCGCCTTCGGTCTGACACCTCGGCAGTTTCAAAAGGCGGCCTGTCAATTCGCCGTATAAGCTCGGACTGCATTTTTCCTGATGGTGCCTGAACTGATGAGAAATCCGGGTTAGGCCTTATCACCGACACACCACGGCTGACGGAGGCCGTCCATAGCCTGAGGTCAGTTGCGGATGTCCTGTCCAACCCTTTGGGCCCGATGTGGGTTGCCCGGCGGGCCTCCGCGATGCCTCCATAAGCGACGAACTTCGCCACCCACGTTATAAAGGGGTGCACCTACTCCGAATGCGACAAAAAAGAGACCGGAAAAGGGAAAAAGGCAATTTTGTCCAAGATTACCCTGATAGCAGATGTTACTTTGGAGTGATGAAAACCTTATGGACCTCCGAAACATCTCAGCTCCGGGCCGGTTTCATTGCCAACCTGGTGGTTGCCGCCAGTGTCGCCTCTTACGGCAGTGTCCTCGGCCTGCTGGCGGCCAAAAAGGGGCTCACCTGGCTCCAACTCCTGGGTATGAATCTCAGTGTGTTCGCAGGCTCCGCCCAGTTCGTGATGATCGATATGTGGTTGCCGCCCTTGCCTCTTGTGGAGATGACACTGGCGGTCATGGTCATCAATATGCGCTATCTGCTCATAGGCGCCTCCCTCAATCCGCTTTTCTCAGGCCGTTCTTTATGGGAGAAAGCGGCCTTTATGCACCTTGTGGCCGATGAAAACTGGGCTATGACCATGGCCCGCTTTCATCGGGAAAAGGTGACAATCTGGTTTCTTCTAGGCGGCGGCCTCTGCATTCAGGTAGCCTGGTGTACCGGTACGCTGATCGGGCATCAGTTGGGAACCGCCGTCGGCAACCCGAAACAATTCGGCCTGGATTTTGCCTTTGTCGCCGTTTTCACCGCTCTTGTCTTCAGCTTCTGGCGCGGCAAACAAGACCTCTTTCCATGGCTTGTAACGGCTCTTCTGGCTCTTGTTACCGCACGGCTGGTTCCGGGAAGATGGTACATACTGGCAGGTGGCGTGGGAGGAGCCTTGGTGACTGCGTTTATGCCGCAAAAAGATCTCCAAGACAAAGAGAGACGGGATGGTTGCTGAAAGCAGGATGATACTGGCAATCGCCATGGCGGCGATTGTAACCTACAGCCTGCGCTTCGGCGGGCTGCTTCTGGCCGAACGACTGCCTAAAACCGGCCGATTCAGAATCTTCATGGATGCCCTTCCCGGTACCATTCTTTTATCTCTGATCGTTCCGTCCGCCCTGGCCGCCGGTTTCTGGGGATGGATTGCGACCATTGTCTGCGCCATCTGCAGCCTCAAAACCGGCAA
>JBJKRL010000088.1:0-27987 GCA_046704745.1 Desulfocapsaceae bacterium
AATCCTGCCCTGCGTGCCGTCCGCGATAGACGGGCTCTAGCCGATGCCCAGGTGCTGAGCGCCGGTCTCCTCCCCGATCCGGAGCTCTCGTTCGGCTTTGCAATTCCCACGGGAGGCAATACCAAGGGGAGGGTGAATGCCTTTGGGCTGGGGTTGAACTGGGATATATCGGCGCTTCTAACCCGTTCATTACAAAAAGACAGGGCAAAAGAGGGCAAAAAGGCGATTCTTCTGAATATTGCCTGGCGGGAATGGCAGGTGGCCCTGGCTGCCAAGGATGCCATCTACCAACTGGTCAGTTTGCAGGACCGGCTTGCCCTGGCCGGACAGCTCCACAACCTCACCGACAAAAGAGTTACGCGGATGCGAAACGCTATGGTTGCTGGACTGATCACCCGCAATGAGCTCACCAAGTCATTGAGCGAAAATCGGGATGCCGGGCAGAGTTTGCTGCGTCTGAAAAAAGAGGCGGGACAGCGGTATCTGCAGCTTGTGCGAATACTGGGTATGCCGAGCAACAGCCGGATTACGTTGAGCAGAGATATTGAATTGCCGACCCGGGTCGAACTTCCTTCCCGCACACGCCTCATGCACGGGCTTCTACAGAGACGGCTCGATCTTCTCGCCCTGCGCCGCGGCTATGATGCCCAGGAGGCCTCCGTGCGCATGGCAATCATGAACCAGTTTCCCAAGGTCGGACTGGGGCCTACCTTTAATCGTGATACCGATAACATACGGACAACGGGGTTCTCCCTTGACTTCAGCCTCCCCATTTTTAACCGGAACCAGGGAAACATTGCCCAGGAAGAGGCGACCCGAAAGAGGCTTTTTGACGAATATGCCAGCCGGGTCTTTGAGGCCGGCTCCGACATCGACCTTATCGTTTCCGGTATCTGTTTTACCAACCAGCTGGTTGCCCAGGCCCGGACAACCGAGTCCGATCTCAACAGGCTTGTGAAAACCTATCGAAGTGAACTTGTCCAGGGACGTATCGATGCCCGGTCCTATGACGCCGTAAGGGAGGATCTGCTCAAGGCCCGGATGCAAACTGCCGCACTCAAGGGGCAGCTGGCCAAAGACCTGGTGGGTCTTGAACTTGCTACAGGAGAATATCGTATCCCACCGGAAGCAAAGTCTAAAATAAAACCTGAAACAATGAAGAACAAGGTGAAGCCATGAAGTGTCTCTATCAACAGATCGCTTTTCTGATCATTTTATCGACAAGCGGAATTTTTCTTGCCCTTTTTCCAGACACCGGCTTCTCCGGCCAAAAGGGTTTGACACAGCAAGATCCGCGGGTTGTTGTTGCCCGGAGCACAACGGTTGCATTAAGACTTTCGGCCTATGCCCAAGTCGAGCCTATACGCGTTGTCAAGCTGAAGGCGGCAAAGGAGGGAGTGGTCGGCAACATGACCATTCTGCCGGGCGAGGCAGTGAAGGCCGGGGCAATACTTGGGCGTTTGACAGGTCCAGAGGTCGACGTCTTCCTGGCCGAGCGGCGCGGCTCGGTTAAAAAAAACCAAGCGGCGCTGACGACGGCTGAAAAAATTCTTGCCGGTGAACGGCAAAAAATAGCCCTCCATCTTACCACACAAAACTCAGTCTACCGAGCCGAGGCAAACCTGGCAAAAGCCAAAGCCGATCTCGAAAATTCCCGGGTCCGGCTCCAGGCAGCCGACAAGTCGGTTGTTCTGAAAGCACCAGTCGACGGCCATGTCCTGACGGTCAAGGCAGCCAATGGGGAGCAGGTGCAGACGAGAAGCACGATTCTTACCCTGCAGCCCAAAGGCGGCCTCTGGTTGACAGCCCATTACTATGGATTGGATGCGGCCCGGGTCCGGGTCGGGATGACCGGGCTGTTCAAGCCTGCCGGTGGCGAAACATCGATTCCGGTCAAGGTGCGTACGGTTATCGCCCCACTTGCCCCCGACGGCGGGCAAGGTGTCGGGCTCCTGGCAATCCTTCCTGCGCCGTCCTGGTTCAGTGGTGAAACCGGAGAGGTGACGCTTTTGGGAGCAAAACGGACGTATGTCGTCGTTCCAACCCGCTCCCTGTTTCTCGATCAAGGCCGATGGTGGGTCCTGGTGAGTACCAAACAAGGTCTTGCGCGGCGGGAGGTCTTACCGGGGCCGAGCCGGGGGAGCTCGACCCTGCTTACCCTGGGCCTTACTCCCGGCGCCCGAGTGGTGGTCGAGAATGCCTATCTCAAGGCCCATCGAAATGTTTCCAGAGAGTATCAACTGCCGGATTAAAGCGGATGAATATATCTGATTTTTCCAGACGCGTTCTTACGCGGCCACTTTTTTGGGCAATGGTGTACGGGGCCCTAATCGCATATGGGATCTACGCCATACTGCACATTCCGGTGGAAGTGCTGCCCCAGTTCAATTTTCCCCAGATCAGCATAATTGCTCATCAACCAGGAGCTACGGCCACTGAGATGGAAATGCTTATCACCCGGCCTCTGGAAAGTCAGGTTATGTCGCTGTCCAACCTGATCAGTGTCCGTTCGACCATAGGGCACGGCACTGTACAGACCGATATCCGCTTTGCCGGCGGGACCGATCCGCATCAGGACCTGCAGGCAGTCAACAGCGCCATCGACCGGGCCCGGGGGCAGATCCCTTCCTCTGTCCAACCGTATGCTGAAATCATGGGAAATGCCATCAACGAGGTTGCCGACTATACGGCCGGGATTCCGGCGTCGGTTGCGCCAGTGCGTGTTCGACGCGCTATTAGGACCCGGGTGGTGCCGGCTCTGCGCGCCCTCTCCGGGGTGCAGCGGGTGGAGGTTTACGGCTCGGGCGACGAGGCCCTCTGGGTCCAGCCCGATGTGGGTGCCATGCATCATTACGGGGTACCGGTCACGGCTATGGTGGGCGCCATCAAAAGGCAGGTCTTGCTGGGTCCCGGCGGGTATCTGACGGCGGGACATCAGGATGTACTCATTGAAGCGCAGAACCTGCCAGTGCGAACTGCCGAACTTTCGCGGATTCCAGTGGATACCCCCTCCGGGCCGATTCCCCTGGAGGCCCTGGCCCGGATCGTGCGGGCGCCGGTTCCCACGCACAATGCCGTTTTCCTGGATGGCCATCCAAGTATTGCTCTTACCGTCTTCAAGCAGCCCGGCGCCTCGACTATTCCAGTCACCAGGGCCGTGGCACGAACCCTTCGGGAAACCCTGGATCAGCTCCCCGCAGGCGTGCATTGGCAGCGCACCTACAGCCAGGGGCATCTTGTGCAGGTCATCGGTTCCGATCTGGGGCGCAATCTGCTTATCGGTGCCATCTTGGCCATCGGGGTACTGTTCTGGGTTCTCGGGGCCGGCCGGGGAATCTGGGCCCTGGCACTGAGCATTCCGCTTTCTCTGCTTATGGGCATTGCCGGCTTATACGCACTGGGGCATAGCCTCAATTTGATGACTCTCGGAGCCCTGAGCGTGGCCGTGGGACTCCTGGCGGATGACACCATTATCATGTTGGAGAGCATCTATCACCGCTGGGAACAGGGAGCCGGTCACTGGGAAGGCATCAGGCAGGGCCTCTTCGATATTGCCGGTCCTGATATCACCGGCACGCTGACCACGGTCTCGGTCTTTGTTCCACTTCTTTTTGTTGGCGGGCTTGCCGGGCTCTTTTTTATTCCATTTGCTCTTTCCATGACCATTGCCCTTCTGGCCTCGCTCTTTATCTCGTTGAGTCTGATCCCGCTGGGGCTGGGGTTTCTCAAGGCCAGGCCGGGTGCCAGGCAGACTGCGGCAGGACGGGCCCTTTCGTCTCTTGGCAGATTGAACAACCGCCTTTTTGACAAGGTGGTTCGTTTCCCGCGTTCAAGTCTGTTGATTTGCCTGCTTCTCCTTCTGGTTTCACTGGCATCTCTGATACTTGTTCCTGTAAATTTTCTCCCGCTTCCCAACGAAGGAGTCATGCTGGAGAGTTTTTCCTTGCCGCCGGGCACTTCCCTGACCGATACGGTAGCTGCGGTCCGTAAGTTAACCAGGCGATTGCGGGCTGATCCGGCGGTGTCCCATACCTTTGCGCGGATCGGATCTCCTGCTGGAAGCGCCTATACAGAGCCTGCTTTTGCCGGCGAAATTCAGATCGTCCTCAAACCCGATATTGCAGTCAACAGTCTTGATTGCATCGGCAAACGGCTGCTTGCGAAGACCCGTACCACAGGAGTTCAATTTTCACTGGATACTCCCACTGTGGAACGCGTTGGAGAGAGTCTTTCCGGCTTGCCCCAGCCCTTCGCCATCCGTCTGTTCGGGAGCCGGATCAAGATATTGCGGACCCTGTCGGAGAAGGTGGTCTCAAGGCTTAAGCAGGTAACGACTCTGAGCGACGTTTTCAATAACGATGCCTACCCCGTCACCCAATTACGAATTCAGCCCAAGCCGTCTGTGCTTGCCGCATACGGAATGACTCCTACACAGCTCTACGCCCAACTCAGACCGCTTATGGCGGGTGAAGTGGTGGCGGAGGTTCCGGACGGAAATGCTCCGCTGGCTCTGTATATGCGCCTTGCAGATGCTCCGGACAAATCCCTGCACGCGCTTGCCCGATTGCCGATCCGTACTCAAGGGTGGACGCCGCTCGGGACGCTTGCAACCTTGTCCCTCGTTCCGACACCCAACCAGATCCGTCACATCGATGGGGCACGGTCCTTGGAAATCCTGGCAACGCCAAACGGCCCTCTGGGGCATACGATCACTGCGGCCAGGCGGGCACTGGTCGGTCTTCACCTGCCGGCCGGGTATCGGATCGGGTTCGGCGGACTGTTTCCGGAGCTGGAAAATGCAGCGCTCGGCCTCGGTGTCGCGGCCATTGCCGCCTTTCTTCTCATGCTGGGGTTCTTGATTCTCCAGTTCGACGGTCTGCTGGTTCCAGGGTTGCTGCTGTTGCAGATTCCCCTTGCATTTACCGGCGGCGCCGCGGCTCTCGTCATCAGCGGCGTGGGAGTGAACGCCACGGGCCTGGTGGCGTTTCTTACCTTGATCGGAATCTGTCTGAACCACGGCATTGTGCTGCTTTATTATGCCCGCCGCAACGAAGCGACCGGACTTTCTCCGGAAGACGCTGTGCGCGAAGCCATCCAGGTTCGGTTCCGGCCCATTGTCCTGACCACGCTTACGGCTATCCTCGGCATGCTGCCAACAGCCCTGGGATGGGGACAGGGAGCCGCGCCCGAACAAGGACTGGCCGTGGTCGTCGGCGGTGGTATTCTCTGGAGTGCAGTCTTGAGCACCAACCTCATCCCGGCACTCTATATTCACCGGCGAAATAGGCTGAAACCTTCTATATAGAGCGACATAGGTGTGAGGCGCTTATTCGGCAGGGAGCCGAGCCAGAGGAGCCCCGGCGTACACGATAGTACGTGAGTAGGCGTCACAACGAGCGACGCGGCAGGGTGAGATGGGTAGGACTTATGTCGCTGTGTGTAATTCAGGATTACGGCAAGCTGTTCAGGCGATAGATAGAGATTCGATTTTAACTGACTGAATCAAAAAGGAACCTTTATTGGAGTCGGTCAGAATCAATAAAAAATCGAAATTCGACATCTGATCCCGACGCTGATCTCTCAAGGAGAGCCGTACAAGGGCAGGATCTTCCAACCCTTTGCCATCACCGTGGAAAGTCGGGCCTCTCTTCGCAACCGTTGCCGCCCTTTCTTTATCCCGATTTTACGGACGTTCATCGGTAATCGATAAACTATCGGTCGAAAAGCAAGTTGTTTGCCCCAAACAAGGGGACGCTGGTCTCGGCGTCCCCTTAATCGCACATTTGATAATAGTAAATCATTTGTCAGGAAAAGAGACGGGGCTTATTTTGCCATGTTTTTATCCAGACTCTTGATAAGATCGTCAGTAATGTCGATAGAATCATTAAAATACAGAGCGCTGTTGTTGGCAGAATCGAGAATAACCGTATAGCCATGCTCCTTTCCGTATTTTTCCAGTTCCTTGCGGATTTGCTCCACAAGCGGTTGGAGTTTGTTTGCTCTCATTTGGTTGATATCGTCTTGAGCATCTTCCTTCTTGGCTTGTAAGTCACGTTTTTTTTGGTTGTATTTAAGAGCCATCTCATCTTTTTGCTCAACGCTCCAAACTGAGCTCATTTTTTGGAAATTGTTCTGCAGAATGGACAGATTCTCTTCTTCTGTATTAATTTGCTGCTGGTATTTTTTGACCTTTGCATCAAGTTCGGCCTTGACCTTGGCGCCGGCCCTGCAGGTCCACAGGACTTTTTGGCTATTCATCACACCAATCTTGATTTCCGCGGCTTGCGCCATCCCATTTTGGTTGGTCAGGAAACCAATACAAAAACAGATCACACTTAATACAAGTATTTTTTTGCCCACCGCCGTATTCTCTCTTATTTTGAATTGTTAACTGCTTATTCCGTAAATCTTATCGATTGGCAGAATTATAATTATGATTTTTCTGTCTTCAAGTACAACCCATTACTATCTCCTCCATAGATACCAATATGAGCGAGAGATACCAACATCATGAAAGAGCATATTCCAGGATAGGGTGGCTTTGTCCATCCTTTCACTCAACAGTCGGATACCTATTGGTTTTTTCCCCAGGTCAGTGTTGTATGGAGATGTGATAAGAACGTCCAAGCCGATACAACCAAGACATCGCCAGAAGAAACAAGGTCCTGACGTCAAGAATCGAGACAGTTTGCTCGTCAAGGCGTCCTGAACGTCAGGCTCGTGCTCCTGTCTTGACTATCCTTGAAACTGGACAAACTGTTTATGAGAGATGGAAGGGAGCAAAGAAAGTCTTTGTCACTGTAAGAAATCCATACCAACTCATTTTTTATTTATCTTGGATCTGGAATCACCTGTTCGTAATGGAACAACCTGTGACTATTCCAAAAAGAGATATTTTGTCCTAACTTTTTGTGCTCGCAACAGTAATCGAGAAGCCACTGCCACTCCTCCGAGGATTGTTTTGTGAGTGCAACGAATACGTATAGAGGAATGATACAATGGCTACCAAAGATACAGAGTGGAATTGGTACTTGTTGCGCCAGGAAATAGAACGATATCTCTATATTATCCGATACGACACGACGAGTCAGTTCCCTTGGACGAATCTGGCTTACATATGTTATCTCATGGGGGAGGAACAAGCTGCCCACGATTTTCTTGATAAATCCTATGAATTGGCAATACCAGGATCGGATTTTCCGGGCTTTAGCCATAAAAGAGTGGAAAAGGCAATGAAAACAAATTCTTTTCTGACGGGAGAAACAGTAGTTCAGCCTGAAATACCCCCTTGGTTCCACGACTGGTTTATTATAACGGTTATAAAAAACCCGGGTTTCCCCCTCTTAGGAAGCACTTTACCTAAAAAAGTAAGGCACGGATCGGAAAAAGATTTCATAGGTAATTCTTAACAGATGTTAATCGGATGAAGATTTTCCGTATGAGAATAGTATGGAATAGGGGACGCTGGTACTAAAACATCTTATTTCATATATCTACTACATTCCTGAGATCCCTCGTCTGTCGGCCCCCGGACCTGCCAGTCATTTGTTATAATCGTTATCGGAGGGCTCCTCACTGCAACCGCTGCCACCCTCATTTTTATCCCGGTTTTGTAGACGTTCATCGGCCATCGAGGAATTCTTTGGCTTCATTGATATTGTTTCCCCTCTTGTGGAATAATCATAAAAAAATTCTACTATCAAGCCTTGACCCTGGAGTATGGTCCATGCCTTATGGTCTTTCTTGTGAGACTAGGCCGGATATCCGGCGTATGATGAGCGACCTTATATCGCTATGCAAGGTTAATTTTATAAAAGGGATTAATCCCAAAAAAGGAGATTACTCATGACAACAGTAAAAGTTAAAGGAATGAGCTGTCAGCATTGCGTTGCATCGACAAAAGAAGCCCTGGAAAAAATTCCTGGCATATCGGATGTTAAAGTGAATCTGGAAAAGGGCGAGGCCTCGTTCGAGGGCAGTGTCGATGCCCAGGTGGTAAAAGAGGCAATCAGCAAGATCGGCTTCGAAGTTGTCTGAAAGACAAAAGACTAAGGAAAACTTTGTGATAATTAGAGTTTGCCTTTCACGAACAGGTATCTACCCATTCAGAGTAGATATCTGTTTGAACCTGATTTCTCATGAACGTCCTTTCTTGTACAGCGAGTAAAATGAATGATGAAAAAATGTCATAACCGCTCTGCTCTGACGTTTTTCGGATAAACCCTGCACTTATTTTTTTCCATTTTAAGAATATTTCGAGCCCTTATAACTTCCAGCTTTTCAGAGTATGATTTTTCCGGATAAGCCAGAATTCATTTGATAAGAGCCAGAATCGATTCCACGGTAGGGCGGTCGGCCGGGCCTGTACCCACATGGTGAAGCCTGACCCTGCACAGGGGGTCGATCAGGATATCGCCTCCCCGTTGGTAAATGTCGCCATTTGATTTTTTCGGAAGCCTGCCTTTTACGATTTCCTTTGCATAAGCCTTCCAGGTTTGCAATCCCCAGATATCGGAAAACCCGGCCTTTGTCATGCCGTAGCTGGAGTAGAGTTTTTTCTCGACATCAATCAGCAGCGGCCATGGCAAGCTTGTCTTGCACGCAAATGCCGATGCCGCCGGTTCCTGTTCAAACGTAATCACCACAATCTTAATGTTTCTGCTTGCAAACGCATCCTTGTGCTGCTGCAACTGCAGCAGATGGCTTTGGCACGGCAGTCATCCTAGATGCCGAAGAAAGACCATCAGAAGCCATTTCCCTTGGAAGTCGGCATCGGTGATAATATTTCCTCCGGTGCTTGTGAGAGAGAAGGAAGAAGCTGTTACAATATTTCTGGTCATACTTTTTCTCAAGCGCAGAATTAAGACAAAATCAAGAGGCTTGAGCCTGGAGCACGAAGACTCAGTTGGAATATGATAAGTCTAGTTCCCGTCCGAAAACTGTTATTCGAAGTCTCCGCTTATCTGTCCCGGTATCTTCGTTATGCTCAAATCTTTTATCCTCGGAATATCAATTATATGCCTGCGGTAAAAAATTTGAGCAGGCCTCAATCTCGAACCAAATCCCTAGTTTTCGGATGGAAACAAGTCTAATTATTTGCCATGCCGGAAAAGGTTTTTAGCTCTATTCATCGAATTAATCCCCAATTACCCACACTCCTGTCCAGCGGGTATTCAATTGACGGCAAGGCCGCGCGTATCCTGGGAAAAAGGATGGAAACCTGTTTTCTTAGAGAGTTTTTCTTCTCCGTCCAACCAGTCTGAGGTCTGTTCAGGCATTTACCGGAAAAAAGAGGTAGAGGACATCTCTAAATTTAAATCGGCCGAATGCACTCATCTCTTGCACTTTATCAAACTTACGCAGTGGTTATCCAAAAAACATTATGGCCGTAGGGATCGGTTGCTGAAGATCGATTTCCATTTTTTTGTTGCCCTCTCAGAGGGCATAAAAGGCTGAGCAGGATTTTCCAATCAGGCTGGTTTATCCGAAAATCGGTCAAAGCTGAGGGACAACCTTTCCACTGGATGCCATAAACTTCCTCTTGGGACTTGCCCGCAGCCAGGATGGCTGCGGAACACCCGTGAAAAGGTTTCTCCTTAGCTTCTAACTGTTGAGAAAATCTAGATATTACATCTTTATTTGTTGCTTGCACTTTAAAAATGGACGTCCATAAGAGAAGCGGTCTGGCTGTTTAATTATGTTTGTGTGTGACTCGCTGAAGCACAATTCAAGCAAGCTTGTTTGCAATTCGCGCTACATGCGCACCCTGGAATCGGGCACCGGCTAATTCGTTGGCTGTCGGTACTCTTTCTCCTTTGGTGCCTGCTATGGTCGATACTCCATAAGGAGAGCCTCCGGTGATTTCGGAATTGTCCATTTGACCTGCAAAGGCATAGGGCAGTCCGACCACGACCATACCGTGATGGAGCAGCGTCGTATGGAAACTCAGGATAGTTGATTCCTGCCCACCATGTTGGGTGGCAGTACTGGCAAAGACGCTGCCGACCTTGCCGACCAGGGCCCCATTCTGCCAGAGTTGGCCTGTAGCATCCAGAAACTGCCGCATTTGGCCGCACATATTACCAAAGCGAGTCGGGGTCCCGAATATGATTGCATCCGCTTGGGCAAGCTCATCCACCCGAGCGACGGGAATATGTGCCATGCTCTTTTGGGCATCCTCCGCGCCCATGGCGGCAATAACTTCGGGAGGCAAGGTTTCCGGAACTCTTCGTATCTCGACTTCACATCCAGGGACCTCCTTTACCCCTTCTGCTATTGCCTGCGCCAATTGGTGTACGTGCGTATACATGCTGTAATAGACAATTAATATTTTGCTCATGACGAACCCCTTTCTATGGTTAATTACTAAAATAATCAATTAAATAGTCAGTAAGGACGCGATTGACTCTCTTGCCCTTTTGCTTTATAGTAAGAAGTAACAGATTAAAAGCAAGTAGGTATAAAAAAAATAGTTAGTTACAAATAGTAAGTATTGAGTTATAATTGTAGGTTGTGTTATGGAAAAAGAAGAGGCTGAATGCCCGGTGGAAACAACATTGGCCCTGCTGGGGAATAAATGGAGGATGTTGATTCTGCGTGAACTGTTCACGGGTACCAAACGGTTTGTGGAACTTTCTCGCGGAATTCCGAGCATAAGCCAGAAGGTTCTGACCCAGCGTCTCAGAGCCATGGAACAAGACAATTTGGTGCGCAGACGGCTTTTTGCCGAAGTCCCCCCCAGGGTTGAATATTCACTGACCGATGTAGGAAAGAGTCTTCTCCCTATTCTTGAGGCCATGCGCAAATGGGGGGAGGACTATCAAAAGAGCCGCACAAAATAAAACTCGACTCTTGAAACATGCGGGCTGTCGTTTACGGATCGAAGCAGCCGGTCTGTATTCCCGGTCTTTTCATTCAGACTGTACTCTCTCATTATCAGCCTGCTCCCGCGCTTCCAATACCTTCGGCACATTGACCTCAATCCAATCAGCGAGTGCGGCTACATGTTCTGCAACTTCTTTCCCTAAGGACGTGAGGGTGTATTCTACCATCGGCGGCACCACCGGGTAGGAAATTCGCTGGATAAAACCGTCTTCGGTCAAAGACCGTAGGCTCTGCGCCAGCATCTTTTCGCTTACTCCGCCAATTTTATTGCGCAACTCGCTGAAACGGAGCGTACCGCTCTGTAGAGCCAGCAAAATCAATACACCCCATCGGCTGCACACGTGTTTGAGAATGTCTCTTGACGGGCAAAGTGCGGCAAACAGATCGCCTGTTCTCATGCGCTCGGTAAGCGAAAGCACCTCCATTGAGGCAGCAGTATCATCTTTTTTCATACTTACCTTTTTGTGTGTACTTACTTTTAATCAGTACGAGCCTTATAAAAAAATAAGAAACAACCACAACACAGTCAATGGAGGGTGATATGATTGTAATTACAGGAGCATCCGGCCAGCTGGGCCGAATTGTCATGGAAGAATTACTCAAGTCCGTACCCGCGAAATCCCTAATAGCCGCAGTCCGCACTCCGCATAAGGTGGCAGATCTCGCCGAACGAGGCGTGTTGGTGCGCCAGGCAGACTACGATAAGCCCGACACACTGGAGGCCGCTTTTGCAGGAGCCGACAAACTGCTGCTCATCTCGTCGAGTGAGGTCGGCAGGCGAGCGCCGCAGCATAAAAATGTCATTGCCGCGGCCGTAAAAGCGCGGGTAGGATTTATGGCCTACACGAGTATTCTGCATGCGGATACCACGCCTCTGCCTCTGGGGCAGGAGCATCGGCAGACCGAAATCATGCTGGCCGAATCGGGCCTTTCGCACGCGCTGCTGCGCAACAGCTGGTACACCGAAAACTATACGGCAGGTATTCCAACCGCCCTGCAGTATGGTGCGATATTCGGATGCGCAGGCGAAGGCCGCATTTCTTCTGCTCCACGAGCAGATTATGCTGCGGCCGCAGCAGCTGTATTGCTGGCTGAAAACCAGGCTGGAAAGGTCTACGAGCTTGCCGGGGATGAATCCTATACACTGAGCGAATTTGCAGCAGAGATTTCCCGGCAGTCCGGCAAAAGCATCACCTATCAAGACATGCCCGAGGCTGACTACGCCCAGGCTCTGCGAAATGCAGGCCTGCCGGAGGTCTTTGCCACACTGCTTAGCGAATCCGATACCGGTGCTTCCAAGGGCGGCCTGTTCGACAACAGCCGGATGCTGAGCACCCTGATCGGCCGACCGACCACACCGCTGCGTGATGTGGTCCGAGCGGCGCTTCAGGATGCGTCGTAACACGCATCCAGCAGGCAAGAAAAGGGAAAAAAGGAAGGCACCCAGGCATTGCAATTTGAGCTTATCAAGTTGCAATGCAAAAGGGGTCCCCTGGGGTTTGGTGAACTCTACCAAACGAGGTGATCGCTATGGATTACCGGATGACCTCTCCCAGTCTATTAAGGATACAATTCCAGCCTTCTTCATGCCCTGAACGTGCATCTTCGTCGATAAATTTAATATGGGTAAGTAAAATATTCGTTTTCTTCTCATCTATTCTGGTAAAATGCAACGTCACCGTGCTGTCTTCGACAACCGAGTGGTGAGACGTCCAGGTAAAAACAAGCTTGTCAGGACGGCGGATTTCCAGATACCTCCCTGTATGGGGTAATTTTTCACCATCACAACTCATAAGAAATTTGAAGCTGCCGCCTTCACGCGCCTCAAGTTCTGCGATCTCGGTATCAGGCGCACCAGGCCTTCCCATAAATTTGGGCAGGAGTTTTGGGTTTAACCACGCATCGAATACCACTTCGATTGGGGCGTTGATAACTTTTTCTATATTTACAGTAAGATCAGCCATTTTATTTACCTCCGTCTTGCAAGATTTCATCGAGCTTCTCCAAGCGCAATTCCCAGATGGACTTCAGCTCTTTGAACCAATTTTCAACTAGTTTTACTCGTTCTATTTTCGGCTCGATCCAATGGGTCCTGCCAATGGTTTTGCGGGCCACGAGTCCGGCCCTCTCCAACACCTTTATGTGTTTGGATATCGCATTTAACGACATATCGTAACACTCCGCCAGATCCGTGACGCGGCTTGTGCCTTGCTGACAGAGCTGGGTCAAGAGCGAGCGGCGTGTCGTATCGCTTACGGCTTTTAATATCTCGCTCAGGTCTTTATCGTCGCTATATTCAACCATATAGTTGAATATAACCAGGGCTTATGAATTGTCAACCAAATGGTTGAATATTTTTTAACAATAATTTGGTAGAGGATAACTGTTTGAATATATAATGAATAATTAAGAGCATCACACTCGGTAAGGAATATGGAGACGTCCCCTGAGCACACAGTGAAGAATTGTTAATTTGGGTGGTTGTTGCAGGGTTGACAACAGATAACAGTGTATATACACTCATTATCATGATTGATATATCACTACAAGGCATAGAGGAAACACAAGGGTGTTTTTGTCTGGCAGCGCGGAAACGGGCAAGGGAGTTGACGCGCCGGTATGAGGAGGCGCTTCGCCCCTACAGGCTCCGGGCCACCCAGTTTTCGGTACTGGCCGCGCTTGCCCAGACCGGGCCGCTGCCGGTTTCCAGGCTTGCAGGCATTCTCGGGCTGGAACGTACCACGCTGACACGCGTTGCCGGCGTGATGGAGCGCGACGGCCGACTTTCCAGCACCCAAGGGAAAGACGAGCGTTTACGCATGCTCGACCTAACGGATAAAGGAAAACACGTTCTCGCTGCAGCCCTGCCGGCATGGCGACGGGTGCAGAATGACGTTGCTCAAGGGGGACAATATGCAAACAAATGGCCGACAACAGAAAATCACTCCCCACCTCTGGTTTGATAAAGAAGCAAAAGAAGCGGCCGAGTTTTACGTTTCCGTTTTCGGAGGCGACTCGGCGGTAACAAGCGCAACGCCTATCCACGATACGCCGTCAGGTAATGTAGAGGTAGTCGCATTTAGCCTCTTGGGTCTTAAATTCATGGCAATAAGTGCCGGACCCCTGTTTAAGATCAACCCATCGGTGTCGTTTTTCGTCAACTTCGATCCGTCGCAGCGAGATGACGCAAAAGAGGCAATAGACGAAGCTTGGAACAAACTTGCCGAGAGCGGCACGGTCTTTATGCCGCTCGACAAATATCCCTTCAGCGAGCGCTATGGATGGATTCAAGACAAGTACGGCGTATCATGGCAGTTGATTCTTATGAATCCGAGAGGGGAGATCAGACCCAATATAGCGCCGTCCCTGATGTTCACGAAACACGTATGCGGGAAAGCTGAAGAGGCGATGACGTTTTATACAACGGTTTTCAAAGATTCAAAGGAAGGCATGATCGCCCGTTACGGTCCTGATATGGATCCGGACAGGGAGGGGACGGTAATGTACGAAAATTTCATGCTTTCCGGCCAGTGGTTTGCCGCCATGGACTCCGCGCGCATGCAGGACTTTTCATTCAACGAAGCCGTCTCGTTTGTTGTTTCTTGCGACACCCAGGAGGAGATAGATTTTTTCTGGGAGAAACTCTCGGCCAGTCCCGAAGCCGAACAGTGTGGCTGGGTTAAAGACAAATATGGCCTTTCGTGGCAGATTGTTCCATCGAAAATGAATGATCTCATGGGTGGTACTCCCGAACAGCGTGCTCGCGTGACGCAGGCGTTTTTAAAAATGAAGAAGTTCGATGTTGCGGCTCTGGAAAGGGCATTCGTCGGGAGTGAATGATTGAGGAAAATGTGCCCTCGGATGGCGGCTTGCCTCCTGTTCCAGGAGTGAGGCACCCGCATATCGATTTTTATAATGATTCTATTTTTCCGACACACCCAACCTGAGTTTGAGTTCGGTAACTGCTTGTTTCCGGTATGTTTTCTCACGAATCCCAATCAGCGGATAGAGTTTCGACAAGAAATCATATGTTTCGGCAATATTATGATAAGTTGTTTGAATTTCATGTCTTGTGAAGTTTGCCATCCATTGCTCCTCGATCTCTTGTCATCTTTACTTCAATAAAAAAGAAGGCCCAAGAGTTATTTCGAAGAAAAGCGCAATAGAGGTTAAACATCTTATTTATGTTATGTCATTGTTGGGTTATGGTGGGTAGAGATATCTTTGTTAAGCTTGTCTGGAAAGACTTTGACTCTTTGTAACCCTAAAAATTAACCGTAAAGAACGCGCATTTTTAATATCATGTCCATGAGGTCGCTACGCGAAAATCATAGAATTATCTGATTACCACCAAATTTCATGCAAAAACGACAGGGTTGTAGCCACCCCTTTCACGGGACGCCATAAACCCGTCCATGGGGTCTTGACTGTGCCCATCCAGGGCACAGACACCCGAGAAAAGGGTGGCCACAACCCCTCTTTGCGGACAAAACTGAGATTCAGTGGTAATCAATTAGAATTATAAAAGACGTTGATTAATGCCTTGTATCAACAGGGAATGTGGTTCGGGAGTTAACAGAACAACAGATTATTGAAGGGGGAGAGCAAGAGAATCATATTTGTTCATGGATGGAGCGTGTTCAATACCAATACCTATGGAGAGTTACCTCAGGCAATGTCAAGCGCATCCGGGGCATTCAACCTGGATCTTGATATACAACATCTTTATCTTGGACGGTATATCAGCTTTCATGACGAAGTGACAGTAGATGATATCTCCAGGGCAATGGACAGGGCACTACGTGACCTTCCGGGAAATAATGCCGGCACTATTATTCCATTTTCCTGTATAACCCATTCCACTGGAGGGCCGGTTGTCAGAAACTGGGTTGATAAGTACTATGGAGTAAAAGGGCTTGGGAAGCTGCCTCTTAAGCATTTAGTAATGCTAGCTCCAGCAAATCATGGATCATCCCTGGCAACACTAGGCAAGGCGAGGGTTGGCAGGATCAAGGCATGGTTTCAGGGAGTCGAGCCAGGGCAGCGAGTCCTAGACTGGTTGAGCTTGGGGAGTGACGGGCAATGGTCTCTGAACGAACGGTATCTCGATTACGATTATGTCGGTAATGCTTTTTACCCTTTTGTCCTCGTTGGACAGGGAATTGATAATAAATTTTATGACTTTTTAAACAGCTACCTAGTCGAAAAGGGTTCAGATGGCGTTGTTCGTGTCGCTGGTGCCAACATGAACTACCGCTTTATCTCGCTCGCCCAAAGCCACGACCCAAGCAAAATAATCCGGAAGAGGCCACTCACCTATGCCCTGGAACCGACTGGCAATGTCAGAGAATCGAGGCTGGTACCTCTTGGGGTGTATAATTTTTATAGTCACTCAGGTACTAAGATGGGCATTATGAGGAGTGTGAAAGCTGTTGATACGGATGCCCAAATTGTTCAGGATATTTTAAAATGCCTTCAAGTGGAGAGCGATAACGACTATCAGAAGAGAGCTGAACAATTAAAGGAAGTTACCGAAAAACAGCAGGCCGATGGAGAGAGGTTCTGTATGATTGTTTTTAATGTTAGAGATGATCAGGGTGAACACATCGGACAGGATGACTATGACCTTATTCTCCTTGCCGGTGAAAAATATCAACCACACCAACTGCCGGCAGGTTTTTTTAAAGACCGGCAAATGAACGAGAAAACCGGTCGGTTAGTCTATTATTTGGATGCAAATAAAATGAGTGAGATAAAAAACGGTAAGTTCGGTCTTCGGGTTGTAGCACGACCAGCCAATGGATTTTCCTATTACTGCACCGCTGAATTTTGCTCGGACGGCATTACTTCACAAGATGTATTAGCCCCAAATCAAACAACCTATATCGATATCGTTCTGCACCGATTTATAGATAAAAATGTTTTCCGGTTCGATTCTGCTGCTGAAGGACCGGTGAATTTCAAAAATAGTAAGCCATCCGGACAATCTATCACGGATATGGAATGATCGAATATATTCGTCGGGTGATAATTTCGACTCTTCGCGGTTCAACTACAAGGAGTCAGGTATTGCACATGCACCCCCCGTTTATAAGGGTAGATGGAGAAGCTTCTGCTTTTTCAACTCGCAGAAGGAGGTGGAAAACACTCGACGAAAAGCAATCATTGCAGTACGTTCAAGGTACAATTTTATTAAATGGGAGGTGTTTATACCCCCTTCGGAGGTTGTTAGGGTAAATGACGTCAAATTAATTGGCCTCAACAATATCACTTAGTTTTGATCGGGTTGCCGATTTTATTGCGTATAAAGGAACCTGGATGTGAAAGTTGGAAGAAACGACCCCTGCCCTTGCGGTAGTGGAAAAAAATCAAAAAAATGTTGTGGAAACAAACCAAAACCGCTGAAAGTTTCTGCTCGGGGATCAGCACCGACACCTGATGAATGTAATCAGCTGGTGGACCTGTTCAATGCGAGACGCTATGCAGAACTGGAAAACCGGACCAAAATGGTGATTGAACTGTACCCGAATTCCGGGTTCGCCTGGAAGATGTTAGGGACTGTGCTTCAGATTGAAGGAAAGGAATCTCTGCCTGCAATGGAAAAGGCGGCTGAACTTATGCCTGATGACGCTGATCTGCACAATAGTCTGGGTAATGTCTTTAAAAAACGTGGACAGCTTGCTGATGCTGAGGCAAGCTATCACCGTGCGATTGAGATTAACCCGGATTATGCCATAGCGCACTATAACTTAGGCAATGTCTTACAAATTCAGAAAAGACTTTCCGCTGCCGAGGCATGCTATCGCAGGGCGTTGGAGCTTAAATCTGATTTGGCGGAAGCACACAATAATCTTGGCGCAGTCCTTAAAGATCTTGGACGGCTTTCCGCAGCTGAGACCAGCTATCGCAAGGTTCTGAAGTTAAGGCCTGACAGTGCTGCTGCACATAATAATCTGGGCAATACCCTAAGAGATCTCAGACAGTTTGACGCTGCTGTGGAAAGTTTTCGCCGGGCATTGGAAATACAACCTGATTATGCCGAGGCCCATAATAATCTGGGAAATGCTCTGACAGATCTCGGACAATCTTCCGCAGCTGAGACCAGCTATCGCCGGGCATTGGAATTAAAACCTGATTATGCCGAAGCCCATAATAATCTGGGAAACGCCCTGAAAGACAACGGACAATTTGATGCGGCGGTGGAAAGTTACCGCCGGGCACTGAACTTAAAACCTGATTATGCGGAGGCGCACAATAACTTGGGCAACATTTTGAAAGATTATGGACAATTTGATGCCGCTGCTAAAAGTTATGGCCAGGCACTGAAAGTAAGACCTGATTATGCCGAGGCGCACAATAACCTGGGAACTCTACTAAAAACTCTCAGCCTGCCTGATGCCGCCGAGGCAAGCTATCGTAGAGCACTTGAGATAAAACCCTATTATGCCGAGGCGCACTTAAACTTGGCAAACGTTCTGAAATACCAGAGTCGTATTGCCGAAGCAGAGGCCAGTTGCCGGAGGTCTCTTGAAATAAATCCAAACTCGGCAGTGGCGTCATTGGCTATGGTGTTCATGGCTGGCATGGCCACAGACAAAGGGCAATTCAAGGAAGCCGAAAGCCTATTTCGTCAGGCCATCTCCATGGAACCGGATTTACCGGAAGCATGGGCGGGCATTGCCCATACGCGAAAAATGACTACCAGCGACAGCGACAAAGTCTGGCTGACAGAGGCGCAAAGAATTGCAGAAAACAACCTGCTGCCTCGAAGTGAAGCCCACTTACGATATTCCATAGGCAAATATTTCGATGATGTAAAAAATTATGAGCCTGCCTTTGTCAACTTTCGACGCGCCAACGACCTTTCAAAGGTGTATTGTAAAAAATATGTCAAACGACTCCAGGAAATGACAGTTGACCGTATGATCAATTTTTACGATAGGGGTTGGATAAAAAATCAGGTCTCGGCAGGGACAAATCTTTCATATCGTCCTGTATTTATAGTAGGGATGCCTCGCTCAGGAACTTCGCTTGTCGAACAAATTCTCGCCTCGCATCCGGAAGTCTTTGGCGCTGGCGAACTGACGTTTTGGGGAACGACAATGCAGGATATGTATGTTCTCGAAGGGAAGATGAGCACCATCGCCCTTCGCAAGCTGGCTGACGGCTATCTGCGATTGTTGGAAGGATTTTCCCTTGATACACATCGGGTAGTGGATAAAATGCCCGGTAACTTCCAAGTGCTAGGGTTCATTCACGCTGCACTTCCCAATTCTCGTATTATCCACCTCCAACGCAACCCATTAGATACCTGTCTGTCAATCTTCTTTAAAAATTTTGAGTCCCATTCGTATGCTAACGATTTAGAAAATATCGCGCATTATTATACTCAATATCTACGCATCATGAAACACTGGCATGAATCTCTTCCCCAGGATGCTATTTTAAATGTATCGTATGAAGATTTGGTCAATGACCAGGAAGGCTGGACTCGAATCTTGTTGGACTTCATAGGTGTGTCCTGGGATGAACGCTGTCTTGATTTCCAAAAAACTGCTCGGAGAGTCAGCACAGCCAGTAATTGGCAAGTACGGCAAAAAATCAGTACGTCATCTGTTAAACGCTGGTGTAACTATATGAAATTTATCGAACCATTACGTGTGTACTTCCCGGAAACCTGGCAAAATACAGTATAGGGCCTAGGCCGGATTTCTCATGGCACAGCATGACTGACCAAATAGACCAGCCAATTATGCCCCTTGAGGGTATTTATGCCCCTTGAGGGTACCACCAAACAGTGAAAATCGATTTTCGGATAAACATTGTGTTGATTTCAATTTCAGAAATTTTTATTCTTTTCTACTTGTTATATTTTCTGTCTTTTGGCTGAAATCAACACCTTCTTCAACGAAAGCGAGCTGATAGGACAGCATTTTCATCGTCGTCCGGTCAACACGCATAGACAAACTTTAGTGTATTGCATGAATCGATTTACCAGGTTTTTCAATTTTTCCCTTAGATCATCTTCGGTCAACATGGGTGAGCGTTGTTGGTTTGCCCATTTCAGGGTTGACGGTGATTTCTCGGACTTGTTTCCATTTATTCAGTCAACGGCAAATAATGCCGTCTATTTTAAATCTCCTGAACATATTCAGTTTCAATTGGATGATGTTCTCTGCGCCCTATATCCTCCGGATATTGTTGCGGCCAGGTTTTTTTATGGAAGAGAACAATCATTGGACTTTGCAGCAAGATTGATTGATTTTTTAAACGAATTGGAACGCAGCAAGTTGCAAATCGCACCGGTTTTCAAGAAAGTGAGTCGTATTCATGTTCCTGAAATATTACATTTTCTACCCATTACAAATTGCGGCGAGTGCGGGTTTAAAACGTGTATGGCATTTGCCGCAGCCGTAAGTCAGAGAAAAGCAAGGCTTACCACCTGTGCCCATTTTCCAAAACCTGTTGACGCCAAAGTCTGTTTTGCCGTTCAAGACCAAGAATCGGAAAAAATCCGAACCCTCAAGGTCGATCCCGAATTGGCCGGTGTCATGATTACACGGGGCGATGATGCACAAGGTGCCCCGCAACAAAAGTCTGATCTAAAAGAATGGGCAAGGCGTTCAACGGGTATAACGGGAAATCGCGATGGCATTATCTTTAAGATTACAGCGCGCGAAGCCGAAGTGCTCCGTCTTATAACCGAAGGATTCACAAACAAGGAGATCGCCGAGATATTGAAGGTCAGCCACAATACTGTAAAAAGCCATGTTGTGCACATATTTGACAAGCTTGGAGTAAATGATCGGACCCAAGCTGCCGTCTGGGCGGCACAAAATGAGCTGGTCTAAATTAAGGAAGACTCTTGCACCGTTTTATATGATTTTCTGAAAATTCGATGGATTTCTTTGCTGGTCACCCATTTGGATGATTTTTTTTTGACTGTCTTTTTGTAACCTGCCTCTTGATGAATTCAGGCTAAAGACAACTCAATGGAGGTGCAAAATGGCACGCATAGGAATTGTGACTTGTTCGAACTGCGCACAGGAAACCAATTGTTCATCGGTTGTATGCCTATCGGATATGCGCAAGCGCAAGGGTTTTTTCGACGCCTATCTGAAACTGGAATTATACTTGAACCATTCGACAAGTCCTGGTGACGAGTGATCTGAGCCAGCGATGAGCGGGATCGGCTTCAAGGCGTGGGTGCCACATGAGTGATACCGTAATGGGGTCTGTGGTTACGGGAAGCGGGAAATTAAAAAATGTTTGTCTTCCGGTTTTGGCTTGACCTTCCCGATCCGTCATCAAGAATGACGCTGCCACCAGCGCCACAAGATCGGAGGAACGGGCAACTTCCAGTGCAGCTCGAAAACTCGGTACTACAGCCACAATATTGCGCTTGAGCCCCATTTTTGCCAGTGCCTCATCTACAGGCCCGCTTCCGCGTCCACGGCGTGATGTGACAACATGGCCGAACGCAACATACCGGTCAGGAGTAATTTCTTTTCCCGTCGAAAGGGGATGTCCAGTCCTTACGGCACCTACGAAAGAATCCCGGAAAAGGCTCTGAATGCGAATTTCCGGACCCATCTCACCCAACACACCGATTTCAAGGTCAACGGGTCCTTCACGCAGAGGACCTGCGGTTTTTTCGGGTTTTGGTGGAAAATGCAGGCGAATGCCAGGTGCGACCGAAGTCCGCTCCGTGATAAGGCGAGGCGCGAAAACCGCGATGAAAGCCTCATTCGCCCGAAAGGTGAACGTCCTATCCAACGAGGACAGGCACAGTTTATCTCGGCTTGGCGACAGGACAGCCATGGCTTCTCTTGTCAGATCCCGAACCTTCTCGCGAAGCTTCTCTGCCTGCGGTGTGGGGACCATTTTGCTTCCCGCTCGGATCAGCAACTGGTCTCCCATTGTCCTTCGTAACCGAGCCAGCGTACGACTCATGGCGGAGGGGCTAAGGCCAAGGCGACGGGCTGCGCCTGCCACACTCCCCTCGGTCAAGAGTGCATCTAAGGCTCGCAGAAGATTGAAGTCTACATCTGTCATACCTTCATAATACCCGTAGAGGAAGTCTCTTATCAACTTGAAAGCGCACCAGTGCGTTTGACGCAGGGATACTGTGCGTCCAGCGCGTCTTTCCGACCGGATTGAGCTGTACTATCTTGAAGGCGTGTGAAGTTGGGTTGAACAAATCTATTACGGAACCCGGATTTTTCACGAACACTGTGTTTTTTTGTCGCCCCTTCAAGAAGGACAAGACATTTCGAAGAAACAGGTGTGCCCATAAATTTAGAAAATATCCGCCAAAGGCGCCTTAAAAGAGATAAGCACCCTTCGGGCATAAGCACCCTTCGGGCATAAACACCCTCCGGGCACAAGCACCCTCCGGGCACAAGCATCCTTCGGGCACAAGCATCCTTCGGGCATAAACGCCCTTTTGGTATGAACTTCGACTTCGAGTGTCCTTGGAGTATCAATCCAGGCGGTGCCATCTTTTTCAGGCTGTTGATAATGAACAGAGCTTATGCTCGTTCATTACCAAAAACTTCGAACCTGACGTGGCCGAAATGATGAGAAATCCGGGTTAGAAGGAGAATCTTTATGCAATACCCTGAACTTGATAAGAAATTACTGTTAATCGGTGCATCTCGCGGCCTTGG
This sequence comes from Desulfocapsaceae bacterium, assembly GCA_046704745.1. Lineage (GTDB taxonomy): Bacteria > Desulfobacterota > Desulfobulbia > Desulfobulbales > Desulfocapsaceae > CAWGGS01. The sequence continues at coordinate 22,554 of JBJKRL010000088.1, forward strand.
ATATGCAATGGCTCAAGAGTATGTGAGTCTGGGGTGGCATGTAGTGGCTACGGCTCGCACTACATCCGGAACCCAGCTACACAATCTGGCCGAGTCGTCGAACGGCAGGCTCGAAATAGAACTGTTGGACATCAACGACTCCGAGCAGCTCGCCGCACTAAGAGACCGTCTGACATCAAGAGTCTTTGATCTGTTGTATGTAAGTGCGGGTGTGAAAAACGATGACGGGGAAACAATCGCAGATGTCACCACAGAAGAGTTCTTGCGTGTCATGGTAACCAATTCTTTGAGCCCCATGCGTGTTGTCGAACAACTGCACCATATCGTCCATGCAAGAGGAACAATCGGGGTGATGTCCTCGGGTCAAGGGAGCATTACCAATAACGTGAACGGCAACTACGAAGTTTATCGCGGGAGCAAGGCAGCTTTAAATATGTTCATGCGAAGCTTTGCAGCGCGCCACGCCAGCGATGCCAGAACCTTATTGCTCATGGCCCCGGGGTGGGTTCGTACAGATATGGGAGGACCAAATGCGCGTTTGAGCATTGAAGAGAGCATTCCAAACCTTGTAGCAACAATCAATGCTCAAGAAGGCAAGAGTGGCTTGCAATATCTTGACTACCTGGGACGGAGCGTACCCTGGTGAGCGGCTTTGCGGGTGTCAGCTGCCGGCAGGTGCCGAAAGAAGAGCCAGGCGGCCGGTAACAATGCCAATAGGAAGAGATACAACAACAGGTGAAAGGCCTGCTGAATACCGTTGGCATCGGCCAGTTTGCCGATCAGGGGCCCGGTCAGGACGAAACAGAAGCGAAAGAACAGCGACTGCAGAGAGAGAATTCCCTCCCGGTTGGCAGAGGGGCTCTGCTGCCGGGCAGGGGTGAGCATCATCGGGCCGCGCAACCCGAGCATGATGGTCAACAGATGTTTAGGCTACTGATCCTGGGAGAGAACTGTTCATATCCAAGGACGTAATAAATCCAACCCTGGGGGCTTACCATCCAGGCTGCGGGATATCCGCGAAAAGTGCCGTAAAAAAACCGGACGATTGACGGCATCTGATAAAAAGTGAAGTGTCCAAAAATTAGGCATTCTGTATCGAAGCACATCCTCCATACGCTTTTTTCTTCATGAAAAATCCCCATATTCAATGTGTTGGCGCTTGATGGTGGAAGAAGTTGAAAACGGCACGGTCTCTGCAATAAAGAAGAAAAACAATACCGACAACCTTAAATGGAATTGGACGTGCCTCGAACAACAAGATCGACGGCGATTGAAGTGAAAGATTACATAGTGATTACGAGGAGAACAACATGAAAAAGGTATTTCTCGCTACTGCTCTGGCTTTTGGTTTGGCAGCCGGAGGTTGGGCTTATGCCCAAGGTAATGGATATGGTTACAGCAGGATGGGAAACGGCAGCTATGCCATGATGGGCGGCGGCGGAGGCATGATGAACGGAGGTGGCTACGGTGGGAACGGCGGCGGTTATGGGATGATGGGCGGTGGCTATGGATCAAGAGGAGGCGGCTACGGCATGATGGGTGGCGGCGGCTATGGATCAATGGGCGGCGGTTATGGGAATAACGGATACCAAGGAAACAATGGCTATCAAGATCAAGGCCGAAGTGATCAGAATGCCATGACGAGCGAACAGAACCGAAGATTCCTGGATGCTACCGTTGGGCTGCGCAAGGAGCTCAATGAGAAACGTTTCGAATATCGGGAAGCGCAGAGAAATCCCAATACCTCCAGGCAACGGCTTTCCAGGCTTGAAAACGAAATAGACAATCTGCAGGCCCAACTCAATCAGAAGGCAGAACAGTATCGATAATCGGCTCTTCCGCCCCGCTTCTGAGGTTTACATACTAAATAGTTTCCATCCGAAAACGGCGCTTTTCCCCTAACTCGTCGTTGCGTTGCCAAATTTAATCCTCGGAATATTAAGTATATGCCTCCGGTTAAATTTATCACCGCGCCTAGATTTAGAAGAAAATCCCTCGTTTCAGGACGGAAACTAAATAGTATTGGGAAGCTCACTACTCCAAGGTTTGCGACCGCCTCGACTCTTGAAGGTCAGGCTAATTCTCTCGTGTCATGGCATGTATCGGATGTTATGTGACTGGGGTGTCTTTCTGAAGTGTGCCAGTTTCACATAATCTTTGCCCTGCGTAATCGGAGGGCATTGCCGACCACCGAGACCGACGAGAGGCTCATGGCAGCCGCCGCAATGACAGGCGACAGCAGGATCCCCAGGAAGGGGTACAATACGCCGGCCGCCAGCGGGACACCCAGTGCATTATAGATAAAGGCGAAGAAGAGGTTCTGCCTGATGTTGGCCATGGTTGCGCGTGAGAGTTGTCTGGCCTGGACGATGCCTGTGAGATCTCCCTTAACCAGGGTGACACTTCTAAGACCGACAAGAAATTGGACATCAAGAGCGAGAGCGCCTCAGTAAGGTGCATAAAAAAATTACAGGAACTATTTCTTCCCAGGTAATGATGCTCTTTTTCTATTTTTTTAATTCTTTTAATCCAGAAGGTTATGTGCTCCGTTTCTCAAGTGTGCCTTTGGTGGCACGATCTATGCTAAAAATACTTCAAACAGATGCCTATTGTATTCCATAGGACTCAAAATGGTATTGAGAATGACCCATTCGGGACGAACGGAAAACCGTAACGAGGCAACAAAAGGTAAATATATCGATATAAATATTGGATTATCAGGATCAAGCGTACTTTTAAAAAGCTGAGAGTAACAGTCCGGCAAAGTGCATCGCCTTCCGGTCTGTAAATAAGCACGCATGAGTCGGATGAACCTAAAACGTAAGAAGCGTGTCCCTCCGAATTGTCTTGCTTCAAATGGACACGCTATCAGGTCATATCATGAAAAAAACAATTATAGTTGCACTCCTCGCAATCGCATTAGCCGCGGCAACTTCGGCATACGCCCAGGGAGGCGCCGGTGGATACGGCGGCTACGGGATGGGGCCGGGTATGATGGGAGGAATGATGGGCGGCTATGGGTGGCAACGATTCCAGCAGGTGAGCTATCGAGCGGCAGAATTCCTGCTCGCACAAACAGCCAAGTCAGCGCACATCGATAAAGCAAAAAATCAGGTGAGCTTTAACGGAGATCGTATCGAGATTGCCATGGCGGCGGTACAGCCTGACTTCCCCGACACAACCTTTGAGGTGGCTGGCCTTGTCGATCCCACCATTTTTGTTCCGGCAGGCTCTGTTGTCACTATCGATTTCGTGAACATGGATTATGGGTATCGGATGAATCACGGGATGGTCATCACTTCCATACCTCCGCTTTATCCCGTGCTTTCCATGATGGGCATGCCAGACACTCTGGTCGGTATTCCCATCCTGCCCCCCAGACAGCTTAAGGATATCACCAGATCGCTGTACGCTGAAAGCTCGGTTACTTTCAGAGTCCCACCCCCCGGGAACTATTACTATCTCTGCCAGTATTATAATCATGCGAATAAAGGGATGTATGGCCGCTTTATAGTAACACGGAGATAATCTGGATTTTCCAAGGACTGTATTCACGGTATTGACGCACAAGCGGCCTGCATGGCAGGTCGCTGGCAGCCCGTCGCCGGGACGGTTATGGGAAAATCTAATGATGGTGATCCCCAGGATGCTCGCAAGTCTTTTCATCCACTCGAGTCAGGGCGGCGAGTATGGGGCATCCCGCAAGGGGACCGTGTCCATCACATTCGGATGCCAGGTGTTCTAGCGCTGCTTTTATCCTTGTGAGATCGTCAATCTTGCGGTTGATATCCTCAATTTTTGCCAAGGTCCGATTCTTAATATCCGCCCTGGTTGTATGGGGGTCCTGCTGGAGCGTCAGCAGGTCTTTGATCTCGTTTAAAGTGAAACCGAGCACCTTTGCCCGTTTGATGAACCGCAGTCGTGCTACTTCGTCCCTGGGGTAGAGCCGGTAATTGGATTCCGTTCTCGGCGGCGGATCAATCAATCCCTGGCGTTCGTAGAATCGTACGGTATCGATGCCGAGACCCGCTTGTTTGGCTAATTTCCCAATGGTGAGTCCGTTCATATTTGTATTCCTGTGGAAAAGTTCCTCGTTGTTAAATGGCTTTGGTTTTACTCAATAGTATAAACATTAAACCATACTCCAGGGCTACAAATACAAATTTTTCTTTTTTGATTTATCGCTGTTATACCGGTGAAAGACACACAAATTCCTTGACATAAATCCATACTCTCTCTAAGACTCTACATATCCAATCAATTTAGGTACTCTTCTCTGTACAGGTCCGAGCTGCATCAACACATCTGGAAGATTAATGAAAACAACGAGTAAGAGGAGGTCGCATATGAACAGGTTGCTCTGTCTGCTGATAACGGGTGTGCTGGTCTGCCTGACCGGACCGGCATGGGCGAAAATGACACCTCAGGAACGTGTGCATCAAATGTCGCATGGTGTGATGCCGTTCGATGTATCACAGACCTTGCATATTTTTAAGATGACGGAGCAGGGCGGTGTGGAGCGTGTTGTCGCCCGGAAAAATAATGCGGATGATCAGATAGCACTCATTCGGCAACATCTGCAGCATGAAGCTGAGAGGTTTCAGAAAGGGGACTATTCAGACCCGGCCAAATTGCACGGTGCGAGCATGCCCGGGCTTGAAGAACTTGAAAAAGGGGCCTCGCAAATCAAGGTAACCTACACTGCATTACAGAATGGAGCTGAAATACTCTTTGAGACAAAGGATCTCCATCTATTGACGGCAATACACCGATGGTTTGGGGCACAATTGTCTGAGCATGGCGCCGATGCCAAAGCAGAGTGATCAACTTTGTTCGAACTCCGCAGTTCCTGCCTGTTTAGGAGCCTCGCTCCTTTGCCGATTCTGCAGTGAACCTGGGAAGTACGGAGTTAAGGTAATTTGGAATTATCTTTACTTTCGCAGAACTCCATTAGAGCATGTCTATAATATTTCCAGTTTTCTGTAGATACTCTTTTCATGGTATTTTGATGTGCAGTAAAGTAGGTCATGTATGAAACGGATACAGCAACTATTTGTAGCACCAAACCTCCTAGATACAATGTGTCCTTCCATCATTAAAGAGCCTCCATTTCTTCTAAGGCATCTCAATTTCAGACCAAACGAGATTCTTGAAAATGTTGAATTGAATCCGCATCCCACTGATCTATTACTTGATACTAGCGTATTTTCAACCAAATGCCTCAAGCTAGTCCACGATATCCTTTTGAGTCAACATTCTCCAATCTTATTAGGACCCGTTCTTGATGAGCTTAAGGATTTAAACAGAAGAAAAGGGGTCAAATCTTTGCTTGACCCTTCTCGATCATTCGCCTTATCTTTTCAATTCGGTTTTGCATACTTTTATTTTTTTGTAGCTGTTTTCCCGTCCTGGTAACAATACTGCTCACCGAACT
>JBJKRL010000089.1:0-16058 GCA_046704745.1 Desulfocapsaceae bacterium
GCGACAACGTATCGATTACGGGTGAATTGATTACCCCGATAGCGATGGATGCAGGACTCAGGTTTGCCATCCGCGAAGGCGGCCGGACGGTCGGCGCAGGCGTTGTCAGCGAAATTATTCAATAAAGAAACACTACCAGACAAAAATTACCCTGCTTCCCATTTGGGAGCCGGGTAATTTTTTATAGAAGGAAAGACCGGGATGAGAGATATAATTACCCTTGCCTGTGGAACCTGTAAGCGACGCAATTATACGACGACGAAAAACAAAAAGAACACTCCGCATAAGTTGGAGTTCAAAAAATATTGCGCCTTCTGTAAGACACATACACCGCATAAGGAAACAAAATAGCTGGTAAAGTTTGCAGGCCAGTAGCTCTAATGGTAGAGTGCCGGACTCCAAATCCGGATGTTGGGGGTTCGAGTCCCTCCTGGCCTGCCATGGATCAAAAAAGACGTCCGAAAACATATTTTGTTTATAGAGGAGATGTTACTCCTTAAAACTCAAGGCAAAGGACACAAGTCAATCCGGTCCCACTTTTTTAAGACTACGAATAGAGGCCTCAGCGTAGTAGAGATTTGATCTGTGGGATTCATTTTTAAGGAAATGGTAAAGTGAAAAGGCATGGCGAATAAAGCAAAACCCAAAAAAAACGGTGCAGTAGTTAAGGAAGAAACCACGGGTTTTTCTCCGGGCCAGATAAAAAAGTTTCTGGACGAGGTGAAGGTCGAGTTTTCTAAGATTGTTTGGCCTGAAAGGAAGGTGACATTGAGTCTTACCGGAATCGTGATTGTACTGTCGTTAATTATTGCTGCTTATTTAGGCTCCGTTGATATGCTGCTGGGTAAAATAATTTCGATGTTTTTAAAATAAACAGCCATGCGACATCTTTTGCGTGAAAATGCGATACTATTTGAAAGAAAACAATCACTTAAATATAACGTAAGGTCAAATCATACCCATGGCAAGACAATGGTATATACTTCAGGTACATTCAGGCTTTGAAGACAAAGTCAAAGCAACACTTGAAGAACGGATAAGAAAAGAGGGTCTTGAAGAACTATTTGGAGAGATTCTTGTTCCGACCGAACAGGTCGTCGAGATGATCAAGGGGTCCAGGAAGACCTCATCTCGGAGGTTCTTTCCTGGGTATATGCTTGTCAGTATGGAGCTTAACGATGAGACATGGCATACGATTCATGCCAATATGCCAAGAGTTGTCGGATTTGTAGGAGACGACAAGAATCCGGTTCCGCTATCGGACGAGGATGCCGCGAAGATAATCGGCAGGATTCAGGATGGATCTGAGAGACCGCGGCCGAAGGTGATCTTTGATGTGGGTGAAGTCGTGCGGGTTATTGACGGTCCTTTTGCCAATTTCCAGGGAGTCGTCGATGAGGTATATCCTGAGAAAGGAAGGGTAAGGGTTCTGGTTTCCATTTTCGGGAGAGAAACTCCTGTGGAACTGGAATATGTACAGGTATCGAACACTTGATAATTTTCCGTTCACAAAACGGGACTCATGGTGAACGGTAAGCGGAGCTATAAATTAGATTTTTTCCCGTTTTATAAATTTGTTAGTCGGAGTGAGCAATGGCCAAGAAAATTACGGCATATGTAAAATTACAGATTCCTGCCGGTAAGGCGAATCCGTCACCGCCTGTTGGTCCTGCCTTAGGTCAGCAGGGTGTAAATATAATGGAATTCTGTAAGGCGTTCAATGCAAAGACCCAATCCATGGGTGATACAATTGTTCCTGTGGTCATAACGGTTTACCAAGACAGGTCTTTTACCTTTATTACCAAAACCCCGCCTGCATCTGTGTTGCTTTTAAAGGCTGCAGGTATCGAGAAGGGATCCGGGAATCCGAAATCCCAGCGTGTCGCTGAGATCGGACGCGATAAAATTCGTGAGATTGCCGAGATCAAACTGCCGGATCTCAATGCCTATGATGTCGAAAGTGCCATGAGAATCGTTGAGGGAACGGCGAGGAGTGCAGGCATAACCGTTGTTGATTAACCCTATAAAATAAAATTACTACAATCAAGCTGTTGTGTGCTTGAAAAGGTAGGAGGCTGATATGCCGAAACATGGAAAAAAATTCAAAAATGCTGTAAAAAACATTGATAAAACAAAGCTGTTTTCCCTGGAAGAAGGGATAAAAGGTGTTTTACAGTCCAAATTCGCGAAGTTTGACGAAACCTTTGATATTGCCATGAAGTTGGGAGTCGATCCACGTCATGCAGATCAGATGATCAGATCGTCGGTGGTCCTTCCTCATGGGAATGGGAAGGTTGTCAGGGTTCTGGTCTTTGCTAAAGGAGCAAAGGAGACTGAAGCCAAAGAAGCGGGAGCTGACTACGTTGGTGCTGACGAATTGGTGGAAAAGATTCAGGGGGGATGGCTGGAATTCGACAAGACGGTCGCCACTCCTGATATGATGGGGACCGTAGGAAAAATCGGGCGTATTCTTGGCCCGAGAAACCTGATGCCCAATGCCAAACTGGGTACCGTTACCTTCGATGTTGCCAACGTCGTTAAAGATATCAAAAGCGGAAAAGTAGATTTCAGAGTGGATAAGGCTGGTATTATCCATGCCGGTTTGGGGAAGGTGTCTTTCGGGGAACAAAAGCTGCTTGAAAATGCTCTTGCCTTCATAGAAAAAATTATCCAATTAAAGCCATCAACCAGCAAGGGAATCTATATACGGTCGATTGCCGTTTCCTCGACAATGGGACCAGGCTTTAAGCTTGATCCATTGGAAATAAGAAAACAAATAAAATAAGGGTGTTAAAAGGATTTGACCTTTTACAAAAAGGTCAATCTTTTGGTCTGAGACAGCAGGTACATAAGTTTAATAGGTGCATGGGCACCACCTGCCGAGACGGGATTATTTTTCAAATGATTTTAATGAAAGAGTTATCTTTTGTAACTGCTGTTTCGAAATTTCCAATATTCAACTAAAAGGAGGAGTGCTTTGAATCGTGATGAAAAATCGGCAATAGTTGCTGAGCTCCGCGAGTCGCTTGATCGTTCCAAGCTGGCCGTGGTGACTGACTACTGCGGATTGACGGTTTCAGAGATGCAGCAGATCCGTATTGAACTGCGGAAATGCGACTCTGAAATTCGTGTTGCTAAAAATACTCTTCTCAAAAGAGCAGTTACCGAAACGGATAATGCATCGCTCAGTGATGAATTCACTGGCACAACAGCCGTAATTATGGCCTATGGTGATCCTGTTGCACCTGCAAAGATTGTCGCAAAATTTGCAGAGGATTACAAGAAGTTCCAGATTCGGAGTGCCGCTCTTGAGGGAGAAAAGCTGAATGTGGATCAGCTGATTGCCCTTTCCAAACTTCCTGCCAAAGAAGTTCTGCTGGGGCAATTTCTGTCAGTACTCAACAGCGTTCCTACAGGGCTTGTTCAAGTACTTTCCGGGGTACCGCGGACATTTTTGTATGGATTGCAGGCTGTAAAAGAGCAGAAGGAAAAGGCTGATAATTAAGTGTCACCTCGTTGACATCAAAAAATTAAATAAGAGGTAGAATATAATGGCTGTTACAAAAGAAGACGTAATTGATTTCATTTCCAACATGTCCGTACTCGAGCTTTCCGGGCTGATCAAAGAGCTTGAAGAAAAATTCGGTGTTTCCGCTGCTGCTCCTATTGCTGTTGCAGCAGCAGGTGCCCCGGCCGGAGAAGTCGCTGCACCTGCAGAGGAGCAGACTGAGTTCGATGTAATTCTCGCCAGCGCCGGCGATCAGAAGATCAAGGTCATTAAAGAGGTTCGTGCCATTACCAATCTCGGCCTGAAAGAGGCAAAGACCTTGGTTGAAGATGCACCTCAACCTTTGAAAGAAGGTGTTACCAAGGAAGAGGCTGCCGACATCAAGGCCAAGATTGAAGCTGTTGGTGGGACTGTTGAGATTAAATAATTAATGATTACAGTTGTTGCATATCAACAACAACACGGAGAAGATGCACACGCTACGGGCTTTGCCGCGTAGCGTGTTGCGTTTCGGATATATTGAAGAAAGATAGAGAAAAACACATATAATTACAATACGTTACGCAGGAGTGTCTCTCGGTCTAACATTTACGTAATCTAAACCAATGGTTGAAAACATGATTCTACGTACTGCCCCCGGTTTCATTTCTTTCCTTTATATTTTCATGAAATTAAATACAATTGATCCAAGCAACTGTTGTTTCCCTTTTGTTGCACCCTGACTTTTCATTCCGTTTGCTAAATATGCTGACATGTAGATGTCATGCAGCTGTAGATTACGATAAACGATCTTAAGGCAATCTCGAGGACAATATATGGAACGAGTTAGAAAGAATTTCGCCACGGTGGCAAGCATTATCGAGCCACCTCATTTGATATCCATGCAGAGAAAATCCTATGAAAAATTTCTGCAGATGGATAAAGACCCTGACGATCGGGAAGATTACGGGTTACAGGCTATTCTCAAAAATATTTTTCCAATCAATGACTTCAACGGGCTTTGCTCGCTGGAATACGTCCGTTACAAGTTCGGAGAGCCCAAGTATACCGTTCAGGAATGTCTGCAGAGGGGAATGACCTTTGATATTCCCCTTAAAATTATCGTACGGCTGTTGACCTTTGATATCGATGAGGAAACAGGAGTTCAAACTATTAGAGATATCAAAGAGCAGGAAGTTTTTCTTGGATCGATCCCGCTGATGACAAAAGACGGTGTATTCGTGATCAATGGGACTGAAAGAGTGATTGTCTCTCAACTTCAGAGATCACCAGGACTTTTCTACACCCATGACAACGGAAAAAGCCATGCCAGCGGCAAGCTGTTGTATTCTGCCCGCATCATTCCGGTTCGCGGTTCCTGGATCGATCTTGAGTTTGATATCAAGGATATCCTGCATGTACGCATCGATAGAAGACGTAAATTCCCTGTTACTACCCTTTTGAAAGCCATCGGATATTCCGATGAGCAGTTGCTGCGCGAGTTTTATCCGATCAATTCCGTTGTCTATGATGGAGAGAACTATAAGATTCGATTCGACCCTGAAACCGCAAAGGGCCAAAGACTGGAGTACGATCTTATAAGTCCGGTAGATGGAGAAGTCATAGCCAAAAAGGGGCGAAAGATAAGCAAGGTCCTGTCTAAAAAAATTGAGGCAGCCGGTATTGAATTCCTGCAGATCCCCAGAGAAGAGCTTATCGGCAGGTATCTTGTTCAAACCATTGATAAAGATGAGAGCGAAGAAGTAATCGCGCTCTGTAATACCGAAGTCACTGATACCATACTGACCTCGTTAAAGGAAGCCGGTATCAACGAATTTGATGTTCTCTATATTGACGGTGTGCAGTACTCTGAAGCCTTCAGGAAGACCTTGGCCCTTGACAAGGTAAGTTCCAAGGAAGAGGCCTTGCTTGAGATTTATAGAAGGCTCAGGCCATCGAGCCCGCCAACGGTTGAAGTGGCCGCATCATTTTTTGACAATCTGTTCTTCAACCAGGATCTCTATGATCTTTCCGAGGTCGGGCGCTACAAAATCAATGCCAAGCTCGGTCTTGATATCGATATCCATCATCGTGCCTTAACCCAAGAGGACATTATTCATTCCATTCGCTACCTCGTTCGGCTGAAAGATACCCAGGGCGGTGTTGATGATATTGATCATCTTGGCAATCGCCGGGTTAGAACGGTGGGTGAATTGGTGGAGAATCAGTACAGAATGGGGCTTGTCCGTATGGAGAGGGCCATCAAAGAACGTATGACTCTTCAGGATGTCGAAACCCTGATGCCGCATGATCTGATAAATCCCAAACCGATTTCAGCGGCCATTAAGGAATTTTTCGGTACCAGCCAGTTGTCGCAATTCATGGATCAGACCAATCCGCTTTCAGAGGTAACGCATAAAAGGCGCCTCAGTGCTCTTGGGCCCGGCGGTCTATCACGGGAGAGGGCCGGTTTCGAGGTCCGCGACGTTCATCCGACCCATTACGGCCGTATTTGTCCGGTCGAGACCCCTGAAGGGCCGAATATCGGCCTCATCGTCTCACTGGCGACCTATGCCAGAGTAAATCCGTACGGATTTATTGAGACTCCATACCGGAAGGTTGAGGATCGTATCGTTTACGAAGATATCAAATATCTCAGCGCATTGCAGGAACAGAAGCATATCATTGCTCCGGCCTCCACCAAGCTCGATGCCGATAATCATATAATCACCGATACCCTGATTGTCCGGGAAGATGGAGAGGTTGTCACGGCCATGGCCGACAAGGTCACCTACATGGATATTGCGCCCAACCAGCTCATAAGTGTTGCCGCCTCTCTTGTACCCTTCCTGGAAAACGATGATGCAAACCGGGCTCTTATGGGTTCGAACATGCAACGACAAGCCGTACCGCTGATGACCACTGAGGCGCCTCTTGTCGGAACGGGTATGGAGAAATATGTTGCCCAGGATTCCGGCGCCTGCCTGCTGTCCGGAGGAGACGGAGTGATCGAAGAGGCTGATTCAAATCGAATTGTTGTCCGCTACGAACAGCCTGGAACCGATGGGTTTGATACCGGGGTTGCCGTCTATCGGTTAGAAAAATATAAGAAATCAAACCAAAATACATGCTTCAACCAAAAACCACTTGTCCGGCCGGATATGCCGGTGAAAAAGGGAACGGTTCTGGCTGACGGTCCTTCCTGCGAGAGCGGGGAACTGGCTCTTGGCAAAAACGTGACCATCGCCTTCATGCCGTGGCGCGGTTTTAATTTCGAAGACTCGATTCTGGTCAATGAGCGGCTGTTGAAAGAAGATACCTTTACGTCAGTCCATATCGAGGTCTTCGAGACAATGGCCAGGGACACAAAACTCGGCAAGGAAGAGATTACCCGGGATATCCCCAATGTCAGTGAAGAAACGCTCAGAAACCTGGATGACTCAGGGATCGTTCGTATCGGAGCCGAAGTAAAGGCCGGTGATACTCTGGTCGGCAAGGTCACCCCCAAAGGCGAGACCGTGCTTTCACCCGAGGAAAAACTGCTGCGGGCTATTTTTGGTGAAAAGGCGCAAGACGTAAAGGATTCATCGCTCCGGGTGCCTCCGGGAATCGAAGGTGTGGTCATAGACGCCAAGGTCTTCTCACGTAAGGGAGTTGATAAGGATGAGCGATCCCTGATGATAGAGGATTTGGAGATCGACAAGCTCAACCGTGACAAAATTGATGAGCTCGCCAGTCTCAAGCGCGGCGTCTGCCGGGAGATCGGTGAGATCATGGACGGCAGGACCGCCAAACACGACATTTTGGATCCGGATGGAAACGTCATCGTCAAGTTGGGTAAAAAGATCAATGCCGACATGGCGTTGACTGTCGGTTTCAATAATCTTGGATCGATTGATTTTTCTGAAAAAAACAAATTCATGGATAAGATTGATACCATCTATGAACGCTACAGAAATCAGTCCAGACTGATTACCGAGCGCTACGATGGGATCATTGACAGAATGAGAAAAGGGGACGATCTGCCTCCTGGCGTCGTCAAGATGGTCAAGATCTATGTGGCCACGAAACGTAAGCTTTCCGTCGGCGACAAGATGGCCGGCCGACACGGCAACAAAGGCGTTGTTTCCAGGTTGCTGCCTGAAGAGGATATGCCTTACTTTGCCGATGGCACGACAGTTGATATTGTTTTGAATCCTCTGGGTGTCCCGTCTCGTATGAACGTGGGGCAGGTGCTCGAGGTTCATCTGGGTTTTGCCGCCAGAAAGCTCGGCGAGCAGTTGGAGGCCCTGGCCCGAAAAGGAGCGGCTAACGAGATCAAGAGAAAACTCTCAACCGTCTATTCCAAGCATGAATGTGAGGAACTGACTTCCGGAAAATCCGATGAAGAGCTTATAGCCTGGGCCAGAAAGCATCATCGAGGGATCCATATGACAACTCCGGTTTTCGACGGTGCAGCGGAAAGCAGCATTCGAAGACTCCTTGTAGAGGCGGGCGTGGATGAGGTCGGCCAGAGTCAACTGTACGACGGCCTTACCGGCGAGCCGTTTGCCAACCAGGTAACCGTGGGTGTTATGTATATGTTGAAACTGCATCATCTTGTCGACAATAAGATTCATGCCAGGTCGACAGGGCCATATTCCCTGGTTACTCAGCAACCGCTTGGAGGTAAGGCTCAATTCGGTGGTCAACGACTGGGGGAGATGGAGGTCTGGGCCATGGAGGCCTATGGGGCTGCTTATACCTTAAAAGAGTTTCTGACAGCCAAGTCCGATGATGTCGAGGGCAGGACTACCATGTATGAACGTATTGTCAAAGGCAACAACTTCCTGACCACAGGACTGCCTGAGTCCTTCCATGTTCTGGTAAAAGAGTTGCAGGGACTCTGTCTGAATATGGAACTTATAGAAGAATAGTTGGATCTGCTCGTTGCCGGCCTGTTTACCGGGATAGCAACGACATCGATCAACAAGTATATAACCCGTTTTGGGGCATACTCTCTTCATGGCTCGTATTGAGCGGGCATTAAAAAAAATCTCTGGAAGAGGTGAGATGTGGAAGAGTTATTCACTTTTTTTCAAAAACCGAAGGCTCCCATTAAATTCAACAAGGTGAAGATTTCTCTTGCTTCACCTGAAAAGATTATGGATTGGTCTCACGGTGAAGTAAAGAAGCCGGAAACCATTAATTATCGAACATTTAAGCCGGAACGAGACGGACTTTTCTGCGCCAAGATTTTCGGACCGGTTAAGGATTTTGAGTGTAACTGCGGAAAATACAAACGGATGAAACACCGAGGCGTTGTCTGTGAGAAATGCGGCGTCGAGGTTATTCAGTCCAAGGTTCGCAGAGAGCGGCTGGGTCATATCAAACTTGCGGCACCGGTGGCTCATATCTGGTTTTTAAAGAGTCTTCCCAGCAAAATTGGTGCGGTGTTGGATATGACGCTCAAACAGCTGGAAAAGATTCTGTACTTCGAACAGTATGCCGTTGTTTCTTCCGAAACAGATGCACTTCCTGAGGGCACTTTGCTCACCGAGGAAAAGTATCGCCAGGCGCGGGAAGAGTATCCCGGGCAGTTCAAGGTGGGAATCGGGGCTGAGGCGATCCGAGAGCTTTTGCAGGGCAAGGATCTGGTGGCCCTGTCCAAGGAACTCAGAGAGGAAATGGCAACCACCAATTCGCAGACCAAAAGGCTGAAATTGGGGAAAAGATTGTATGTCATCGAGGCCTTTCAGGACTCAGGGAACCGTCCTGAATGGATGGTGCTCGAGGTGATCCCCGTTCTTCCTCCGGATCTGCGTCCGCTGGTTCCTCTTGAGGGCGGTCGGTTTGCTACCTCCGATTTGAACGATCTTTATCGACGGGTGATAAACAGAAACAATCGACTCAAACGCCTCCTTGAGTTGGATGCACCCGACATTATTATCCGCAATGAAAAGCGCATGCTGCAGGAAGCTGTAGATGTCCTTTTCGACAATGGCAGACGAGGACGCGTCATTACCGGTGCCAACAAGAGACCGTTAAAATCGCTTTCCGATATGCTTAAAGGTAAACAGGGACGGTTCCGCCAGAATCTTTTAGGGAAACGTGTCGACTATTCCGGTCGGTCGGTCATTGTCGTAGGACCCCATTTGAGGCTGCATCAATGTGGTATCCCGAAGAAGATGGCCTTGGAGCTATTCAAGCCCTTTATTTACAACAAGCTGGAGAGAAAGGGATATGTAACCACCATAAAAAGTGCACGAAAAATGGTGGAAAAAGGCTCAAAGGAGGTTTGGGACGTCCTTGACGAGGTGGTCACGGAATATCCTGTGATCTTGAACCGGGCGCCGACCTTGCATAGACTCGGTATGCAGGCCTTTGAAGCCGTATTGATCGAAGGTAAGGCCATTCAGCTCCATCCCCTCGTCTGTATGGCCTTTAACGCCGACTTCGACGGTGACCAGATGGCGGTTCATGTACCGCTTTCAGTGGAGGCTCAGGTCGAGGCTCGGGTGTTGATGATGTCCACCAACAACATCCTCTCTCCCGCCAACGGCGAACCTGTCATTATTCCGTCTCAGGATATCGTCCTCGGCCTGTATTATATGACCAGAGAACGGATTAACGTCAAGGGAGAAGGCAAAATTTTCGCCAATTCCCAGGAGG
Source organism: Desulfocapsaceae bacterium (assembly GCA_046704745.1). GTDB lineage: Bacteria > Desulfobacterota > Desulfobulbia > Desulfobulbales > Desulfocapsaceae > CAWGGS01. Next base: position 10,139 of record JBJKRL010000089.1, read on the forward strand.
CAAGGATTGCCTATGATCACGAAGCCGTCGACCTGCAGGCAAAGATCAAGGTGCGGATGAATGGCGAGATTGTTGAAACCTCCATGGGACGGATCATTCTGGGTGAACTTTTACCTGCCAGCGTCCCTTTCAAAGAGATCAATAAGGTGATGAGCAAAAAGGCCCTTGCCCAGCTTATTGATTACACCTATCGTCATGCCGGAACCAAGGATACGGTTATTCTGGCCGATCGATTGAAAGACATTGGTTATGAATATGCAACTCGCGCCGGAATTTCCATATGTATTAATGATATGAAAATTCCGCTCAATAAAGAGGAGCTGGTTGAAAAGGCGGAGAAAGAAGTGATGGACGTCGATCAGCAGTATTCCGATGGTCTTATCACCTCCGGGGAGAAATACAATAAGGTCGTGGATATCTGGTCGAAGGTTACAGAAGATGTGGCCAATGAGATGATGAATGAGATTAAGGTCGACTACTTTAAAGATAAAGAAAACAAAGTAGTAGAAGCCCCAAGTTTCAATCCTATTTTTATTATGGCAGATTCCGGAGCCAGGGGCTCTCGTGATCAGATACGTCAGCTCGCCGGAATGCGCGGGCTCATGGCCAAGCCGTCCGGCGCCATTATCGAAACTCCGATCAAGGCCAATTTCCGCGAAGGTCTCGGTGTTCTTGAATATTTTATTTCCACCCACGGTGCAAGGAAGGGACTTGCCGATACTGCATTGAAAACAGCCAACTCCGGATATCTCACCAGGCGTCTGGTGGATGTTGCCCAGGAAGCGACCATTGTCGAATCAGATTGCAAAACCTTGGACGGTATTGTTGCCGAACCGCTTCTGGACGGCGGTGAGATTATCGTTCCTTTAGGTGACAGAATTCTGGGCCGCGTGGCCCTGGAGGATGTCAGTGATCCGTATTCGGGCGAGGTAATCGTTGAAGCCGGAGAGGAGATCACCGAAGAGAAGGTACGAAAGATTGACGGGGCAGCCATTGATCGGGTCCTGATCCGTTCGGTTTTAACATGCCGGTCAAGGCGCGGAGTCTGTGCTGCCTGTTACGGCCGCGATCTCGGCCGCGGGCATCTTGTGAATATCGGTGAAGCCATCGGGGTTATTGCCGCCCAATCAATTGGTGAGCCGGGAACACAGCTGACCATGCGGACCTTCCATATCGGAGGAACGGCCAGCCGATCTGTTGAGCAGGCCGAGCTGAAGACCCAAAGAGGGGGCGAGGTCGCCTTTCGAAATCTTCATTCCGTCGTTAACGCTGAAGGGATCAAGATCGTCATGAACCGTAATGCCGAGATCTTGATTTTGGATGATCTCAAGCGTGAACGCGAACGCTTCAAGGTCAACTATGGTGCCCAAATTCTGGTGCAGGAAGGCCAGGAGATCGCCGCTGGAACAATCCTGGCGGATTGGGATGCCTATACCATTCCGATTGTCGCCGAAGTAGGCGGCACCATTAAATATGGAGATATCGTTGAGGGTATCACCATGCAGGAAAAGGTGGATGCAGTGACCGGCAAGTCTTCCAAGGTCATTATCCATTCCAGCAGCAGTGCCCAATTGAACCCGAGAGTTTCAGTGAAGAACGAGCGTGGGAAAACACAAAAACTCTCCGACTCCGATGTTTATGCCCGTTACAGTCTGCCTGTGGGCTCTATTATTTCGGTTACCGAGGGCGATGTGATCAAACCGGGAACCGTGGTTGGTAAAATACCGCGTGAGACCTCCAAGACAAAAGATATCACAGGTGGTCTTCCCCGGGTCGCCGAATTGTTCGAGGTACGAAAACCCAAAGAACCGGCAATCATCACCGAGATAGACGGTCGGATTAGTTTCGGGAAAGAGCTTAAAGGAAAACGAAGGGTTATTGTCACGCCTGAACATGGTGAGCCGCTGGAATATTTGGTGCCCAAGTCCAAACATCTCATTGTCCACGAAGGGGATTATGTCCAGGCCGGAGAGCCTCTGATGGAAGGGACTGTTGTCCCCAACGATATTCTCAGGGTGCTTGGAGTTAAGGAATTGGCGAAATTTCTTGTCAATGAGATCCAGGAGGTTTATCGACTACAGGGCGTCCGTATCAACGATAAGCACATCGAGGTTATCGTCCGCCAGATGTTACGTAGGGTGCAGATAACCTCACCCGGCGATTCCAAGTTCATGCTGGGAGAGCAGGTTGAATGGTGGAAGTTTGAAGATGAGCGTGACAAGCTTTTCGCCGAGGGCCTCACCCCGGCTGTGGCGGAGCCTCTCTTACTCGGAGTTACAAAAGCCTCTCTTTCGACTGAGAGCTTTATCTCAGCCGCCTCTTTCCAGGAGACGACCAAGGTCCTTACCAATGCAGCCATGGCTGGAAAGGTTGATGAACTCTCCGGTTTGAAGGAAAATGTCATCATGGGCCGGTTGATTTCTGCCGGAACGGGGATCTTGGGGAATTTATAGAGAGACAGGAAAACGGAGAGCACGTGTTTTTATCTTGACACTACACCTGCAGTAGGGTATGTATCTCTTTTCGTGCCGTAATGCGATCCCCGGTTCGGCGGAGGTGCCGATAATTCAGCACTGCTGGACGAGGCAAGCCAGCTGTTTTACATTTGAGGGGGTTACTCCCCTTACTGGTGCAATAAAACATGAAAGTCCCTTATTCAGGTCTGGAAAGGCCGGTGTTTGTGAGGGGCTTTTATATAAACAATACATAAGGTTAAGCGAACAGGAGCAGTAAAGGTAATGCCAACAATCAATCAACTCGTTCGGCAGGCAAGGAAGAAAATTGCCAAAAAGACCACCACACCTGCCTTGAAAGGATCTCCGCAAAAAAGAGGTGTTTGTGTCAGGGTCTATACCACAACGCCGAAAAAGCCGAACTCTGCGCTTCGTAAGGTAGCCAGGGTAAGGCTGACAAACGGTATTGAAGTGACATCGTATATCCCAGGCATCGGGCACAATCTCCAAGAGCATTCCGTGGTATTGATCAGGGGCGGCAGGGTGAAGGACCTTCCTGGTGTGCGTTATCATATCGTTCGCGGTACTCTGGATACCTTGGGGGTCTCGGATAGACGCCAAGGCCGGTCAAAATATGGAGCCAAACGGCCTTCATAAGTGCCGAAAAAGAGAGGAAGAATTCATGTCGCGTAGAAAGATTAGTGAGAGACGGCCGATAGATCCCGATCCACGTTATAACAGTGTGTTGGTAAGCAAGTTTACAAATGGGTTGATGGAGCGTGGCAAAAAGAATCTTGCCCAGCGCATTTTCTATGAAGCAATGGATATTGTAGGCAGCAAGGTCACTGATAGTGACGTTCTGACCGTATTCGAAGAAGCCATGGAAAAGGTTCGTCCCAAAGTCGAGGTCAAATCAAGACGTGTGGGCGGTGCTACCTATCAGGTGCCCATGGAGGTTCGACAGACAAGAAGGAATGCACTTGCCATTCGCTGGATCATCAGTTTCGCCCAGTCCAGGTCGGGAAAATCCATGTCGGAGAAACTGGCGGCAGAACTACTGGATGCCTATAATAATCGTGGGGCTGCTGTTAAAAAGCGGGATGATACCCACCGTATGGCTGAAGCGAACAAGGCCTTTGCCCATTATCGCTGGTAAGGAGAAGAGTCAACGATTGACTGAACAGGATCAAGGGGCCGACGTCGACTGAAGAATAAGAAGAATTTCTAGGAAACGTTTCATGAGTCCCCGTGATGATCTGTCGGATGTGCGCAATATTGGGATAATGGCCCATATTGACGCCGGAAAGACAACGACAACCGAAAGAATACTGTACTATACAGGTCGATCGTACAAGATTGGAGAAGTCCATGATGGTAATACTGTCATGGACTGGATGGAACAGGAGCAGGAACGAGGCATTACCATAACCTCGGCTGCAACCACCTGTTATTGGAAAGATCATAAGATCAATATCATAGACACTCCCGGCCATGTTGATTTCACGGTTGAGGTTGAACGGTGCCTGCGAGTGTTGGATGGAGTCGTGGCCGTTTTTTGTGCGGTAAGTGGTGTGCAACCGCAGTCGGAAACGGTTTGGAGACAGGCGAATAGCTATTCGATCCCCCGCGTTGCCTTTGTAAACAAGATGGATCGGATCGGAGCAAACTATGAGCGCTGTCTGCAAATGATATCGGATAGACTCGGCGCAAATCCCGTTTCTCTACAGATTCCTGTGGGAAAAGAAGCTGAGTTTACAGGCGTAATTGATATAATAGAAGAGAAAATGTTCCTGTTTGAGGAGCAGTCTCTTGGTCAGGAAGTCATCGAAAAAAAGATTTCTGACGAATACAAAGAAAAATTCACGGCCGCACGTATGATACTCCTCGAGAAGTTGGCCGACTTCGATGAGGGGATCATGGAAAAATACTTAGAAGATACACGAGTATCTGCGGATGAAATATACACAGCTCTGAGGAAGGCGACACTTGCACTGCAAATCGTGCCTGTTCTCTGCGGCAGTGCGTTTAAAAATAAAGGTGTGCAGCCTCTTCTTGACAGCGTGGTTCGGTACCTTCCCTCACCCCATGATATCCCGGTGGTTGAAGGGACCGATAAAACGGGGAAGGCTGTGACGAGAAAGACCAGCTCCAAGGAGGACTTCTGCGGTCTGGTCTTCAAACTCATGAGTGATACTTTTGTCGAAAATCTTGCCTTTGTCCGTATCTACAGCGGCAAACTCAAGGTTGGCGACAGGGTTTTTAACCCGGCCAAAAACAAGAAGGAAAAAGTGGCCAAACTCTTGAGGTTGCATGCCAACAAACGCGAAGAGGTTCAGGAGATCGGTACCGGTGATATCGGTGCGATCGTCGGGTTGAAATTTACAACAACCGGTGATACCCTCTGTTCTACCGGAGATTATATTCTCCTTGAAAGTATTGATTTCCCTGAACCTGTGATTGGGGTGGCCATTGAACCGAAAAGCAAGGCGGACGAGAAAAAGCTTTCTGACTCATTGCAAAAAATAGCCATTGAAGACCCCTCGTTTAAGATATCGGTGAACAGCGACACCGGTCAGACGATTATTTCCGGGATGGGCGAACTTCATCTGGAGATTATCACTGATCGTCTGGTAAATGAATTTAAGGTCTCGGCCAATGTCGGCAAACCGCAGGTTGCCTTTAAAGAGACAATCACTGAAAAATGCAAGGCTGAAGGCAAGTTTGACCAATTGACCGGGGCGAAAGGACAGTACGGCCATGTCGTCCTGGAGATCGAACCGATGAATCGAGGCAGCGGTTTCGAATTCGTCAACAAAATTGATACTGATTTGATCCCCGAGATGTTTCTGGGAGCGATTAAAAGAGGTATTGCCGACAGTCTTGATGCCGGGCCGTTGATTGGCTACCCTTTGACCGATCTCAGAGTGAGTCTTGTTGACGGTTCGTATCATGAGGATGAGTCCACCGATATGGCTTTTGGAATATCGGCGGCAATGGCCATGCGGCGGGCTGGGGCCCAGGCAAAACCCGTGTTGCTTGAGCCGATTATGGATCTGGAGGTTATCACACCGGAAGAATATATCGGTGATGTGATATCAGATCTGAACACAAAACGGGGAAAGATCGCTGCGGTTGAAGCCGAGAATGATGTGCAGAAGGTGCGAGCGCATGTGCCGCTCACGGAAATGTTCGGTTATTCGACCTCGTTAAGATCTGCAACTCAGGGCAGGGCCAGTTTTACCCTGCAATTTTTGCAATATGATATGGTCCCTGCCAATAAGGCAGAAACTATTATTAAGAAAATCAGAGGAATTTAAGCTTAAAATATTGGGGAACGACTATGTCAAAGGAAAAATTTAACAGGACGAAGCCGCATGTCAATGTAGGAACGGTAGGTCATATTGATCATGGAAAGACCACTTTGACAGCAGCCATAACTCGCGTGTTGTCTCTTAAAGGTCAGGCAA
>JBJKRL010000090.1:0-23837 GCA_046704745.1 Desulfocapsaceae bacterium
TTCACCAAAGGTCAGTTCAGGCGGCGCCATCTTCTTCAGTTTTTTGTCAATGAACATAGCCTACTATAGTCCATTGCCAAAAACTTCGAACCTGACGCTGCCTGAACTGATGAGAAATCCGGGCTAAAAGATCTCGCGATAAATGCAGCGCTGTAAGTTTTTCAAAGTAATGTGTTCTTCCTCTCAGGTTGATTTTTGTCCTAAAAGAAAGAATCGCATGTTTTAGTGAAGATTTAATAGGGGGAGAGGAGTCAAAATCGTCGATATTTAAAAGTTCATATATCCTATTATCCGGAAATGCCGTCAGATTAATAGTATTATTACCGGTAACCCAGAGTATACCCAGGAAAAATAAATTTGATTCTCTTTAGAGGCATTGGCGTTTTGTTACGGATACTGGCCAGCAACCTTCCTCGGGAACATATCAAATAGTGTATCGCCAACCTGAGAGGAGGTCGGCTGAGCAAATCTCTTATGATGAAAAGAACAGTCAAGTGGGATATAACGTTTGAGAACGTGTATTTTTATCAGGGCGCCTCGCATTTTATAAGATACTGCTATACCTTTTGCCGTAAAGAGATTAAGAGTCGAGAGAGATCGATCCTGAGCAAACATTGCGGTTTTTCCAGACCTCCGACCTTAGGTGAAGGAACTCCATGTCGACAAGAAAGAACACCAACCCAAAAAAGCTGTACCCCATATCGAAGGAGACAATAGAGAAAGACAGGAGCTTGTCGTTCAACCTGCCGAAAAACAGGAGACGATCGATGAAGCAGGCATCGGTTTCCCGATCGTCGGCATCGGGGCCTCAGCCGGAGGTCTGGTGGCCTTCGAGGCTTTTTTTCCCTCAATGCCGGCCGATGACGACCCCGGAATGGCCTTCATTTTGGTGCAGCACCTGGATCCGGACCATAAAAGCATCCTCTCCGATCTGATCAAACGCTACACCCGGATGCAGGTCTATGAGGTGAAAGACGGGATGGAGGTGCAGCCCAATTGTACCTATATCATCCCTCCCGGCCGGGACATGGCCTATCTGGGGGGAGCCTTCAGCTGCTGGAGCCGGCCGCACCGCGCGGGAAGCGCCTGCTCATCGATTTCTTTTTTCGATCTTTGGCCAAGGACCTGCATGAACGGGCCATCTGCATCGTTCTCTCCGGTACCGGAAGCGATGGTACGCAGGGGGTGAGAACGATAAAAATCGAGGGCGGCATGGTAATGGCACAGGACCCGGATTCCACCCCTTATGACGGCATGCCGCGCAGTGTTATCGCCACCGGCCTTGCAGATTACGTCCTTGCTCCAGCCGAGATGCCGGCCCAGCTCATTGCCTATGCCGCCCACGCATTTACCAAGAGGGTCGGCCGGGCGATCCACCCCAGGCCCGGAAGTGAAGACAACCTGAAAAAGATATGCATCCTGTTGCGCGACCGGACCGGCCACGATTTCTCCCAGTATAAACACAACACCTTTATCCGCCGGGTGGAGAGGCGTATGGCTGTCCACCAGATCGAGCGACAGGAGGACTACCTGCGCTATCTGCGGCAAACAGCCGAGGAGGCGCAGGCTCTCTTTCGCGATCTGCTGATCGGCGTTACGAACTTCTTCCGCGACCCGGAGGCCTTTGCCGCCCTCGAGAAGGAGGTTATCCCGCAGCTCTTTGCCGGCAAGCCCATGGGTGAGCAGATACGGGTCTGGGTCTGCGGCTGCGCCACAGGGGAGGAGGCCTATTCCATCGCCATCCTGCTGCAGGAGCATGTCGAGACCTTGAAAAAGAGTTTCAAGGTCCAGGTCTTCGCCACCGACATCGACGCGCATGCCATCGAGATTGCCCGCGCCGGAATCTACCCTGCGGGGGTGGTCGCCGATCTCTCACCGGAACGCCTGGCCCGTTTTTTCACCCAGGAGCCGGACAAAAGTGTTTTTCGTATCCAGAAGGCCATCCGCGATCTGCTGGTTTTTTCCGAGCAGGACGTGATCAAAGATCCGCCCTTCTCCAAAATCGACCTGATCAGCTGTCGAAACCTGCTCATTTATCTGAACGGGGGATCTGCAGAAAAGGATCATTCCCCTGTTTCATTATGCCTTAAACCCCAAAGGCATCCTCTTCCTTGGGAGCTCCGAGTCGGTGGGCGACTCCGGGACGCTGTTCGATGTCCTGGATCGTAAGCAGAAGCTTTTTCGCCGCCGGGAGGATATGCCCGGCATGGCCCATCCGTTGCTTGCCCGGTTCGTTCCGCCCCTGACGGCGGAGGTGTACCGGGGGCGGGCCGCACCCGATGCACACGGAGGGGCCGGCCCGATAAACCTGCGGCAGGTGACGGAACATACCTTGCCTACCCAGTATGCCGAGACCGGTGTGCTCGTCAGCGGCCGCGGCGAGATTTTCCACATCTTCGGCCGCTCCGGCAGGTACCTTGAGCCGGCAGCGGGCGATGCCGGAATGAATGTCATCGCCATGGCCAGGGAAGGGCTCCGGCAGCCTTTGACCTCTTCTTTGTACCAGGTGGTTGCCAGAAAGGAGCCGGTAACTCATCAGGGTCTGCGGGTGAAGACCAACGGCGATTTCGCTAATGTCGACCTCACCTTACGGCCAGCTCTGGGAACCGACGGGACAATGCTTCATGACATGTTCCTGGTTATTCTCAAGGAGTCGCAGGCGCCGGCTACCCTTCCGGAACCCGCACCACCGGCGGTGAACGGGGAAGACCCGGCCCTCGGGGACAATACCCGGATCGCTCATCTCGAACAGGAACTGCGCAACAAGGAAGAGTACCTCAAGAGCACCCTGGAGGAGATGGAAACCTCCAACGAGGAACTCAAGTCCACCAACGAGGAGATGCAGTCGGTGAACGAAGAGTTGCAGTCCACCAACGAGGAGCTGGAGACCTCCAAGGAGGAACTGCAGCCGGTCAATGAAGAATTGGCCACGGTCAATGCCGAGCTGCAGAACAAGGTTGCCGATCTCTCCCGGGCCAACAACGACATGAATAATCTGTTGGCAGGTACCGGCATAGCCACGCTCTTTGTCGACCATCAGCTGCATGTGGTCCGCTTCACCCCAAGTGCCACCGAGATGATCAACCTTATCCAGGCCGATGTCGGCCGCCCGGTGGCCCATATCGTCACCAACCTGATCCAATATGATCGCCTGGTGGCCGACATCCGGGAAGTGCTGCGCGATTTGGTGCCGCGCGAAGTTGAGGTACAAACGCGGGAAGGAGGGTGTTTTCTGATGCGCATCCGTCCCTACCGCACCCTGGAGAATGTGATAGAAGGCGCCGTCATCACCTTTACCGATATCACCCAGAATAAAGAGACCTGGAAAATGCTGGAGGAACGCGAGCGCCAGATGAAGGCGCTCGTCAAGGGCATGTTCAATGCCTGCGTGCAGTTTCAATCGGTGTTTGATGACGACGGCGGGTTTGTCGGTTGCCGGTTCGTTTTCATAAACGATGCCTATGAACGCATGATGGGGGTTACAGGCAGGCAGGTGAGCGGCAAGACGGTTGATGAGGTCTGGCCCGACATGGATCCCGGTTGGATTGCCTCCTGCGGCAAGGCAGTCGACAGCGGGGAGCCAAGCTCTTTCGAGATGGATCATCCATCCGGTTCGAAACGGTTTCGTTGTCATGTTTCCCGCATGGGTGAAGGACGAGAATACTTTTATGTGATATTCGAGGAAAGGGCCGCTCCTTGAGCGGAATGCAACCAGTAAACACCCAGGAGGATGTCACTATGGATGGCCGTATATCGGGCTCTGAAGATGTAAGCGCTCCTGAATACATCACAACTTTGAGGCGCAGGGCGGGCGCAAAGCTCCTGGCTGTGGATGAGCGGGAGGTAAAAAATCTCGATCCGGAAGAGATACAACGGCTGATTCATGAGCTTCGTGTGCATCAGATAGAGCTCGAGATCCAGAACGAAGACCTGCTCCGGTCTCAGGCGGAGTTGGACGCCGCCAGAGACCGGTATTTCGATCGTCTACGACTTCGCGCCGGTGGGCTATGTAACCGTGAACGAAGCGGGAATGATCCTGATGGCGAACCTGACGGCAGCCACACTGATGGGCATGACCCGGACGACACTGATGAAGCAGCCGATATCCCGGTTCATCCTCAGGGAAGACCAGGACATCCACTACCTGCACCGCCAACGGCTCCTTGAAACCGCTGAGCCGCAGTCCTATGAACTGCGAATGGTGAAAGAGGACCAAACGGTATTCTGGGCGCGGTTGAATGGAACTGTGGCTCGTGATCCGGACGACGCTTCTGAGCTGCGGCTTGTGTTGAGTGATATCACCGAGCACAAACGGACGGCGGATGCCTTGCGGGAAAGCCGGGTGCGGGAGAGCAAGGATAGATTCCGAAAACTGTTCGAGCAGCACTCCGCGGTCATGCTGATGCTGGATATAGAGTCGGGGAGCATCATTGACGCCAACAAAGCGGCAATGCGATTTTACGGGTGGTACCTGGATGAGCTTAAACGGATGACCATTTTTGAAATCAACAACATGCCGCCTGAAAAGGCAACGGCCATCCGGGCAAAGGCTGTTGCTCCGGGGGGAGCCGATTTTACATGCCGGCACCGCAGAGCGGACGGCTCCATCCGGGATGTGGAGGTCTTCACCAACACGATTGAACTCCCGGGAAGAAATCTTCTCTTTTCCATCATTCACGACATCTCCGAGCGCAGGGAGGCCGAGCGGGTTCTTAATGAAAACGAGGCCCGATTCCGCAAGATATTTGAGGATGTCCCATCCCTTGCCGTACAGGGATATGAACCGGACGGCACGATAAAATACTGGAACAGGGCCTCAGAAGTCCTGTACGGCTTCAGTGCAGAGGAGGCCATCGGACGCAACTTCCTGGAGTTGATTATCCCCCCGGAAATGCGTGAGGAGGTAAAACAGGCAATACGGCGGATGACCGAGACGGGGCAGCCGATACCGGCATCGGAACAGTCGTTGATGCGAAAAGACGGTTCGCGCGTTGCGGTTTTCTCCAGTTGTGCCGTTTTTCAGCTTCCGGGTCGGAAGCAGGAATTATTCTGCATCGACATTGACCTTACCGAAAATAAACGAGCCGAGGAGGCTCTGTACGAGAGCGAACAACGCCTGCGGCTCTTCATAGAACATGCTCTGGCGGCGCTTGCCATGTTTGACCGCAATCTATGCTATCTGAGTGCCAGCCGCCGCTGGGCCCGCGATCACGGGCTGGGAGAGGAAGACCTGCATGGCCTGCCCATCGATTTTGTCTACAACATCCCGGAACGATGGAAAAAAGCCCAACAACGCGGGCTGGCAGGAGAGGTTGTAAGGGTTGAGGAGGATCGTCATCAGCGGATCGACGGATCGGTCTGCTGGATGCGGTGGGAAATTCGCCCGTGGTACAGCCTATCCGGTGATATCGGCGGGATTGTAATCTTCACCGAAGACATCAGTGAACGGAAACAGGTTGAAGAACAGCTCCAGGCACTGAATAACGAGTTGGAACAAAGAGTCGAGAAGCGTACCCGTGAGCTGCAGGAGGCGCAATCCCAGTATCTGCACGCGGAAAAATTGTCGGCGATCGGCAAATTATCCGCTTCCATCGCCCACGAGTTCAATAACCCTTTGCAGGGTATTATGTCCATACTCAAGGGGCTGAAAAAAAGAGCGATATTGCAGGAAGAGGACAGGGAACTGCTGGATGCGGCCATAAGTGAGAGTGAACGGATTAAGAATTTGATTCGAAATCTTCAGGAGTTTTATCTGCCGTCATCGGGCAGCAAGGTGGTGGTTGATGTGCACGAGTCAATCACCTCCTTGTTGTTGCTTTGTAAAAGCGATTTCAAGAACAAACGGATCTCCGTGGTACGTATCTTTGCCAAATCCCTGCCGCGGATTCTGGCGGTGCCGGACCAGATCAAACAGGTCTTTCTCAATCTGCTGACCAACGCAGCAGATGCCTGCCTGCAGCCGGGTGGGGTGATTACAATAACAACCTGGTGCGAGCAAGAGAGAGTTACGGTGCAGATCAAGGATTCCGGCATAGGAATCGAACCCGCAGCTAGGGATCTCATCTTCCAGCCGTTTTACACCACCAAACCCAACGTCAAGGGAACCGGTCTGGGCCTGTCAGTATGCCATGGTATCGTTCAGCATCATGGGGGCGAAATCCGGGTGGAAAGCAGGCCCGGGAAAGGTTCCGCCTTCACCATGCTGCTGCCCCTTAGAGGCGAGTGAGGTGAAATTACAGCACCAGATGCCGGAGGCTTTAGTATTGAGTCGCCGGCCCTGATGGTAATCGAGAGAGGATGTGTTTCGAATGGAAATTAAGACACCAGCCGAGGCATCAATTTTATTTGTCGATGACGAGAGCGTCATCCGTAAATCCCTGGCCAGGGAACTGAGCGAAGAGCATTTTTCGGTTACCGCAGTAGCCGACGGGAAAGAGGCGATCAATATTTTGCAGAAAACGCAGTACGATCTGGTGATCACCGACCTGATGATGACCGGCATCGATGGATTCGCCGTGCTCAAAGCTGTAAAAGAGAAGTCCCCGCTCACCCGGGTCATCATCCTCACAGGGTACGGCAATATGCAGTTTGCCATAGATGCATTGCGTCTCGGAGCCGATGATTTTACCCTCAAGCCCTGCGAGACAGAGGAACTCGTATTCCGTATCCGGCGCTGCCTGGAGAAGCGGAGTCTGCTGCAATTGCTGATGACCCAGAAACTCCGGCTCGAAGAGGAGGTAAAGAACCGACGTCTCATTGAAGAACAGCTGCGGGAGAGTGAAAACCGTTTTCGGATTGCTCTAGACGCGTCATCCAACGGTGTCTGGGATCAGAATGTACTGACCGGTGAAACGTATTACGGGGAAAACTGGTATCGGACCCTGGGGTATGGAAATGGCGGCAAGGGAGGTGAGGAAACGTCCTTTGAAGACCTCTTGCACCCCGACGACCGGGCCAGAGTGTCGGCCCTGCGTGACGACATCTTGCAAGGAAAGACCTCCCATTATGAGGCTCAGTACCGGTTACGCAACAAGGCCGGCGGCTGGCAGTGAATTCTGTCCAGAGGGCAGGTGGTAAAAAGGGACGGGCAGGGAAAGGCGCAACGGATTATCGGCACGCTCACCGACATCACCCGGCTCAAAGAGGTGGAAGCTGCACTGCTCCATTCCCGGACCGACCTGGAAAAACGGGTACGGGAACGTACTGCGGAACTGGTTGAATCCAACGTTGCCCTGAAGGTGGTATTGAAAAAGCTGGAGGAAGATCGGAAGATCCTTGCCCGACAGATGGCTTCCAATGCTGCCAGGTTGGTTGAACCCTTTTTGGACCGATTAAACGAGTGCGGATTGACCAAACAGCAAAGGGACCTGGTCGATATTCTTCGCGCCAATTTCAAGGAATTAACCTCGCCGTTTGCCGAAAATTTTTCCAACAAACTGGCCAAGCTTACCTCCGCGGAGCTGCAGATTGCCAATTTTGTCAAACTGGGCAAGAGCACCAAGGAAATCGCCGGGATCATGCATCTGTCCCCGGGAACGATCGGCATCCTTCGCAAAAACATCAGGAGAAAACTTAATCTGACCCATACGAAAACAAATCTTCAGACCATCCTCTCGATAAGATCCTGATCCTTGGAATTTAAAAAGTGGATATAAATACTATCCATTTTATCTTCAATTTAACCCAATATCCAAAATTTGAACTCCGAAGTACAATAGCTCATATCATATCCCGTATGCTCAGTCGATTGTTTTGTTTCCGCTTGAATTGTAGAACGATGTATTACGGAAATTAAGCATGAACAAAAGAAGGTGTATATCCGTCGTGTAACCTTCGCCTGATAGCCTGTCGCTCTCGGGAAGTCTTGTCCATCGGGTAAAGGACGATGCAATCGTTTGGCACATGAGGTCAAACTTCTCCTGACTGCAAAGATAAGCGGATGAGTGCCAAAGACGATAAACCGATATCTGCACAACCTGAGGCGTTAAAGCTTCAAAAAACTCTGCGAGCCAGGGCTGAGGAACGACTCCGGCCCCGGCAAGACCTGCGTCGGACGCAGAATGAACTGGATGACGCACGAGCCCGCTATTTCGATCTCTATGACACTGCACCGGTGGGCTATCTAACACTCAGCGAAACCGGATTGATCCTGCTGGCCAACCTGACGGCAGCCTCTCTTCTGGGTATGCCCCGGAATACGCTGATTAAACAACCGTTTTCCAGGTTCATCCTATCTGAAGATCAAAAGAGTTACTTCACATATTTGAAAGAGCTTAGTGATCTGCAAACAGAACTGCCGGAAATTTCTGTTGAACCTCTTTGTTGTGAATTGCGGATAGTGAGAAAAGACGGAGCCTTGTTCTGGTTGCATCTGGCGGCAACTCTTCGGAGAACGGCAGAACACAAGCCCCTATTTCGCATCGTGCTGAGCAATATCACCAAGCTCAAACAAGCTGAGCTAGCCCTGGAAAAGGCATTGAAGGACGAAGTTAAAACCCTTCGAGGAATTATCTCCATCTGTGCAAACTGTAAAAAAGTGCGCGACGACCAAGGGTTTTGGGATAATGTGGAAACCTATATCCAGACACATTCCACCGCCCTCTTCAGTCATGGAATATGCCCCGAATGCCTTAAAACACTCTATCCGGATCTTCTGGATGAATGTCCGGATATGTAAAACAAATCTTAAGAGGCGGTTGTTGCAGCCCTGGAAGAAAAAAAGGGGGTTGGTTATCACATGGAGATTGCTATGCAGGAACACCCGGTTCATCAATGGAGAGATTGGCTTTTAAGGTATATGGGAGAAGGAAAATATGAATTGATCCGGAAAAGTGATAACTCATCTCAGATAATCACGGCCAAAAATCACATTGAGGCGGAGAATAAGAGCCGGGTTATCATCAACGAGGTGAAGATGGAGATGATGAGACCTTCTCAGGAAGAATCTGTTTCCCAGAGCCCGTAATTCCATTTCCGGATCAGGAAAGTGGTGCCGGGACAGATGCACATCATAAAGTGCCGTGGAAGAGGGTAATGATTCAACAATATCCGGAACGAGGTTGGCGCAAAACAGACACCATCGGGATACAAGACCACTTTTTGTTTCCAACTCCTCAACTCTGAACGTAATTTAATTGAAAAAGAGGACATATGCCAAAACGCCCCTATGTTCTGATTGTCGACGACGAAGCAATCTTTCTAAAGATAGCCAAGGCTATGGTCAAACGGCTCGGATTTCCTGTCTTGACTGCTCATGACGGAATCGAGGCGATAGCTTTGTTTCAGGAACACATTGACGATATAGGGTGCATCGTCCTGGATATTTATATGCCGCGGATGGATGGCATTGAGACATTTCGACACCTGAGGCAGATGCATAGCAATGTCCAGGTCATTATACTCTCGGGTCATGTCGACGAGAAGAGCCGGGAACAAATCGACCCTCTACTCCCTGTCGAATATTTGCATAAGCCGTTATCCTACCGGCAATTTTCCGATTTGCTAAAGACGTGTTTGCGCAAAACGGACCAGGATAGTCAAGAAGAAAGAATTGGCTATGGTCCATGAAGTACAGGTAATGCATGAGTGAGGCAAGAAGTTGTTCATGAAATACAAGAGCGGCTGTTTCTCTCTTATTTTTGAGACTGCCGGACATCGAATGGATAGATCTGCTCTCCATTGAGTCTCCTAACTTACCCCATTGTACTTTCTTCACCGGCAGAACATACTTCTTTTATACTGCTCGGCCTGCACTGCCAGGAGGCGGAGTTCCTTTATTAGAGTCTTATCCCCGATTTTTGAAAGCGACCTTTAATGATTTGACGGAGAAACCGGTTAATCAAGGGGAACTTGGAGATAATATATGAGATACAAAACTCACTCCGGAGAAAAACAAGGGCAAAGTCGTCGAGGTTGTTTCAGTCCGGATCAAAGAGTGTTGCTGAAGAAAAAGTCGGTTCTGGTAGTTGATGATGATCCCATGATGGTCTGCCTCGTGTGTTCGATGCTGGCGCGTATCGGGATTGTACCCGATAGGGCAACAGGCGGTTTAGAAGCTTTAAAATTATTGGAAAAGGTCGAATATGATCTGGTGGTGACCGACCTGAGGATGCCGCAGTTAAACGGGTATGAGCTGGCTCGTTTGGTTAAAGAGGAATGTAATGCGACAGTCGTTATCATAATGACCGGTTTAAGCAGTGAGGAAACCGATAGTTTAAGGCAACAACCCGGACCAGTGGACGAATGGATCTTTAAACCTTTTGAATTCAGGAAATTTAAAGAATTGATAAGAGGTTTGGAAAGAAAAATGAAAAGAGCGGAGAGTTAGTCCTGACCCGGATTTCTCCTGACGTTTTTGAGTAGCGAAATTTGAAAAGTACTGTTCCGATTGGATGGAATGGTTGTATTCAGGAGTATAGACGGTCGTCTATTCCTCGAAAACCGCCGCATCCGGTCTGGCACCCAACTCTGTCCGGATGCTCCTTGTTTGGTTGACAAAGATATCCGGTCCGCAAACGTAATATTTTTGATTGAAATCGTTGATCTTCTCCTTCAAAAATTCTGCAGAAATACGACGGTTTTCGGTTTTCGTAACCGGAGGCGCCCTCGCGCGTACAGGCCGGAATGCACCACGTCTGGAAGTACTGACGAAGCTCCTTCTCACAGATTCCATCTGCCGGGGTCTTATTGGAAATTATTAGAGAATTCGAGCTGATTTTGCCCTCATGTGCCAAGTGCCGGATGATGGTGATAAAGGCTGTTCCCTCTGCGCCGGCGGCCAGGAATACCCCGGAACCCTTATAAAGTATGGTCCCAAAAGGGTTCGAGAGAAGCAGCTTTACACCGACCTAATGACTATGCAGTTTGTCTGTACAGCCTTCGTGGTAGGATTTTTTGGGTGAGAAATACGGGTCTAGGACATTGTCATCTCGGCGCAAGGCCGGTGTAAAGGGATGGTCTTCATCCTTTCTCCGTTCGCCTATGACTTTGAACTGGTTTTTTCAAAGGTGTTATTTTTTGCCTCGATTATTTTAACCAGTCCATCAAAGGTCTTCGTACGGAGTATTGATCTGAATTGCTGCGCATAGTTTCGAACAAGACTCACTCCTTCGATGTTGATGTCATACACCATCCATCCTTTCGGCGTCTGTTCAAGAAGATAATACATGGGGAGAATTTTCTTCCCTTTTTCCACCATGGTTGAAACCTGGGCTCTCTTGCCCTGAACCCTCTCGTCCTTATACACTATGGCCTTGTAATGATAGTCCTCGAGTTTTCCGATATAGGTATTCTCCAAGAGCTTTGTCATAATCTCGGCAAAATGTTCTTTTTCTGCCTCATTGATATTCCGCCAGGTTCTTCCCAGGACCCGTTTGCACATCTCCCGGAAATCAAAACGGGTCTTGATGGTGCTCATTATCTTCTGACGCCGCTCGTCACGATGGGCGTCACCCTGCAACCCAGGATCCTTGAGCAGTTCCGTCACCTTCGTTATAACCGGTTTTATTGTCACTGTCGGACCCTTCGTTGCTGAAGCAGGTGGTACAAGAATGACGAGGCAGACAAGTACACACACACCTATCAATACCCACTGCCTCATCTTGATATATGTCAGCTTATCATATTTACAATAATCTCTATTTCGCATAATAGAGCCTCCTCTTGATCAGCCCACTCAATGAAGTCGACTAATGGTGGAACAAACCGGGACGAGCCTAAAAATTGTAAGTCCTCAGGCTATCGTGTCCGGGTGGAAAATCGCAGAAAGTGCGGTTTTGCCGGGATCTCGATCAAGGTTTTGCCCGATCCGGCCGCCTCGGTTTGTTCTTCCATCTGCTGGAAAGGAAGTATTAAGCCGTTAACCTCTGGCTTTCGTTCCATTTTATTACAATGGCTGAAAGGTAAACTTCTCGCCCCCGATGGTAATTCCGACCATGAGGCCACCCTTGGCGTGAACGAAAGTAGCCATGCCATTGTGATACCCTGTCTTGGCCTGGGCGCCGGTTTTAGGCCCGGCACTGGCGCCTGCATTCTTACCCGAGGTACCGGCCTGGGCCTGGGCACCGGCAGTTACAGCCACGGCCTGGGCCCCGGCGCTGAATTCAAAATCACCGCTGGTGAATTCGTCATAGGCACGCTTGTCCTGGAAGAAGATGATTTCACTGAAGGCTTCCCCTCCAATTTGAAGACCGACCGATCCTTGAATCACACTTGATTTTCCGGTTACCTTGCCGAAACGATAGACCTGGCCTTTGCCATAGGAGCCACCGATGACGTATCCGGCCTTGGCTATGGTTGGAAATACCGCATAGCCATATGAATTCCGGAAAAATTCTGCTACGGCAGGTGAGCTGCGGAAGGTATTGATGGCGCTCTGATAACCTCCGAGGCCAGCGGCCGATCCTAGGTTCGGCAACCAAAATAAAAGAGTCAAAAGAACCACGACTGATAGAGATGAAAATTGTATCTTTTTCATAATGGCACTCCTTATCTCGCAGGGTCCGACCGATATAAACCTCCAATGTTGATCGATGAACCCTTAAATTATCACGTCTCTATTTTTCGCGAGGCAAGATCATTTCTCCTTGCCCGGCTCACCCTGCACGCGCTCTATGGTTTTCCCGCTCATACACAAAAAAACGTCAGCTGGAAAATAAGAAAATCCAGCTCCAGATCTTTTCATGTCGGCTACGGATAGAACGAGGGGAAATTTTTAATTGTACAAATTGGAAGCTAACGTGCGCGTGGGATTAAGAGGGGGTTGAAACGTGAATTGATACGCTTGCATTTTCTGTCTTCGTTCCACCTGGGAGACAATGGGTTGGGCGGCTGCCCAGATATACCGTCAACTTGGTTACCTGGTACAGAAGTTCCACCCTATGAAGCGCATATGGTAGCTTCTAGTCGAATTTCTCCAACTCAAGCGTTCAACATCCTCTGTTGCGAATGAGTCATTCTTTTGCCTGCGGCTGCCGAGCCGATTGACACTAATATGATGGTCAAAACGTCAGAGTGTATTCTCATATGCTACCTCCTTTCAGTGAAGCAAAACACTTTCACTGCGTACAGTAAATACGTTATCCACTGGAATAAAATAGTCAACTGAAATCGATTATTTTTATTAATGTTGAGGAGTTAGGTGGTGCATATTCCTCTTGTGTCTCCATCAGGACGACCGTCTCTCAACAATGTTGCAGCCCCCAAAGGGGAAGGTTTGTAAGTTTTGCGGCAACCCTGGAACATGACACCCGTAAAAAACCGGATTTGGGTTTGTGACTATTGCCGACCTGTTGTCTATTCCGCTCTAACACCCCGCAAGGGGGTATAAGTGCCTTGGATGTAAATCCTAACCATGCGGATCTAAATTTTGCATTGAGATTAAATGTTCAGGAGGAATATCAACATGGGGCTGAGATTGATTTTAATAAGGTTTTGCCCGGCCCTTTCAATTTATTTATGTTCAGGGATTTTGGGTGGGGCAGGGTAAGAATGATCAGAGGTGTAATGATTATGCCCTCATCGGTCGTTAAGAGTAGTATTTCACGCATTATATGGACAATACAAAGATCTACCAACTTCCAAGATGCTTTCTAAGATGTTCTTCTGTAGCGTGTGCCGAGCACTATGTCCCACAATGGTGTGGTAACACCGAAGTTTGTATTTACATGATGGTGATGGATGTGGTGATTGGCAGCCCAGTTTCGAGCAAGGACATTATGAAAATGGTGATGGTGGATGAAGAAATGACTCAGCCCATAGGTAACGTAACTTATGCAAATAGTCCCTGTCAGCAGAAAGGCATACTTCGCAGGCATAAACAGTAGAAACAAGCCGGCGAGCACCAGGAGTATCAAAGCGGGCAAGAAGAACGGTAAAGAATCGTAGCCCAATGGATTCTCGTGATGAGCACGATGCCCCTGTGCCATGATTTTCACAGAGCCGTGAAACAGCCAGCGATGAAAAGAGTATTCAATAAAACTGAAAAGAAAAATCCCAAGCAGTATGGTTAGAACAATTCCGATGGGATCAAGCCCGTTGCTCTGTAAATCTGCAAGGATCAACAGAATGCCAAAGGGGATATCGACGGTGAATTCAGCCCAATAATTCAGCGGCGTCTTGGAAAACTTCGATATGACGTCCAATATGCTATCGAGCGTTTGCATGATTTGTAGTAATAGGGAAAATGAGCTTTATGGATGAAAAATGGAGAGAGCACGCTTTGAAACTGCCTTCCTCTCCACGACCAGGGTGTATTCTACTACCATTAGAACTAATATGTTTCCATCCGAAAACGGCGCTTTTCACCTAACTCGTCGTTGCGCTCAAAATTTTATCCTCGGAGGTAAGCACCCTCAGGGTATAAACTTCGACTCCGATATCAATTATATGCCTGCGGTAAAATTATTCGCATGCCTTGATTTTTAACCGGTAAGCGTAGACTCCGAGAATCCTCATTTTGCAAAAGGCTCTGCTACCAATAAATATCCTCGCGAACGCTGCCGCACCCATCTTTCATAACTTTCAAAGGGAACATAAAATGTTCCCTTTATTGCAACAACCCACTTCGTCGGGGTCTTCTTTTTCCATAAACCATACCTCACAATAAATCGAAAAACCAAAAAAGTCCAAAACTCACAACAGGAGCCAAGATTCCTTTGAGGGCCTCAAAAACACAGCAGCTCGGATGTTTGTATGTAAACGTTCAGGAGTCAAACGGGTCGAAGCGGTTTCGAAGCCTCCGCATTGTCAGTTCGAGGCCACCCATGTTTTTGCATCATCAAATTGACCGTAAGGAAAATGTTTGATTATTGCCGCCACAAAATGTGATGCGATGCGCTCGGCAGCCTCGCCGAGAAGCGAGTCGGTAATGATAGCTACTTTTTTGATCTTTTGGTGGTGATCACGAACGAATCTGAAGTGGCGAGTAGCCGCCGCCACATTTGTCCACCCCGGGAAGTGTACAACTTCTATCAGCAGGCCGTTAAGCCCGCCGGTTCGATCGATGAAGGGATCTACCGCCTGGGAGAGAGTCTCAAAATCATTTTCCTACAGTGGTCCTGTGGGGCGAACGTAGAGCACGGAGTTGGTTTCATCAAGCGTATAGTCAAGCATTATTTCTTCTCCTCGTGGCTATATGAATTGGTTTGAGGTTTCTGTAAATCAAACCGTTTTTGGAGTGTCGCGCAAAATCACATAACATTTGCAACATCAGCTGTGACATGGGGCTCATACTTCTTGAAATTTTCCTTGAACATTCCCACAAGATGGTTTGCCGTCTCATCATACTTTTTCTTGTCAGCCCAGGTATTGCGTGGGTTGAGCACCTCGCCGGGCACTCCGGCGCACCCCGTGGGAATATCCAGCCCGAAAAAGGCGTCCTTTTCAAAAACACCTGCACTCAATGTACCGTTCAAGGCGGAATCGACCAGGGCACGGGAGTACCCGATCTTCATGCGGGAACCGATACCATAGGTACCACCGCTCCAGCCGGTATTAACCAGCCAGCAAGTCACGTTATGCATATCGATCTTGTTGCGCAGCAGCTCACCGTACACGGTCGGATCCAGTGCCATGAACGGGCCGCCGAAACAGGTGGAAAAAGTTGCCGACGGCTCCGTTACCCCGGCCTCTGTCCCGGCCACTTTGGCGGTATAACCGGAAAGGAAGTGAAACATAGCCTGCTCAGGTGTCAAACGGGCTATCGGAGGCAATACGCCGAAGGCATCGCACGTGAGCATGATGATATTGGCAGGGTGAGCGCCACAACCGCTTTTGACGATATTGGGGATATGGGTTATCGGGTAGGAGGCACGGGTATTTTCGGTAAAGGAGTCGTCAGCCAGGTCAACCCGGCGGGTCTGGGTATCAATTGCTACATTTTCCAGAACGGTGCCGAAGCGGCGGGTTGTGTCATAGATTTCCGGCTCGGCTTCTTTGGAGAGATTGATGATCTTGGCATAGCAACCGCCTTCGAAGTTAAAAACCCCTTTGTCGTCCCAGCCATGCTCGTCATCGCCGATCAGGGAGCGATTCGGATCAGCGGAGAGGGTCGTTTTCCCGGTGCCGGACAGGCCGAAGAAGATGGCGGTGTCACCCTTTGGCCCGATATTGGCGGAGCAGTGCATGGACATAATCTTCTTTTCCAGCGGCAGGAGATAGTTAAGAATAGTGAATATCGATTTCTTGATTTCTCCGGCATAACTGGTGCCGCCGATGATAACCATTTTGCGGGCGAAATTGATAATGATGAAGGCCTCGGAGTTGGTACCGTCCATGGACGGGAGGGCGTGGAAGTTCGGCAGAGTGATGACGGTGAATTGGGGGGAGTGGTTTTCCAGTTCCTCCCGCGTTGCATTAATGAACATATTGCGGGCAAAAAGAGAATGCCATGCTTTTTCGGTGATGATACGGATCGGCAGGCGGTGCTCCTTGTCGGCGCCGGCAAAACAGTCCTGCACAAACAGGTCGCGGCCCTGCATATAGGCGCACATGCGTTTGTAGAGTTTATCAAACTTTGCCGAATCGAAGGGACGATTGACCTCTCCCCAGGCGACGTGATTTCGGCAGGTCGGCTCGTCGACGATGAATTTATCGTTGGCAGCCCGTCCGGTAAAGTGTCCGGTCTTGACCGCAACAGCTCCCAAATGGGAAATCAATCCTTCGCCGAGTTTTACGACTTGCTCATAGAGTACCGATGTCGGTGGTGTCCAATAAATAAGATTGGCATTGTTGATTCCATGTGCCTCAAGTCCCGTACTTCTTGTGATATCATTAAGTTTCATTATTCTGTCACCCTGTTATTGGTTTTCAAGAAAGCCGTGCCGTCCGGAAACGCAATTCTTCAAGTTCTGCCAGCAGATCAAGAGCGAGAGCAACCCCCGGCAAATCGACCCGCAAATCATTTCGCAACCTGCATGCAACCTGAATCCTCTAAATTGCCACAGCATTGAAACGCCACGTTTCGACTGAAGTTCCCTCCGGATCCATCCTTCGTCGACCATGTGAAAGACCATGTCACTCTCTACTCGGCAACGGGTGCAAACTTCAATAAATCCCGAGGGACAGTCTCGTCCAGAAGTGTAAAGACAACCTCTTTTTTTATTTTTTGACCTCCAAACCCGACCGGGGATTATAGGGCATGAGTTTCGCCATTTTTTTATAGAATTCCCTCTGTTCGGAGGTCTTTGCCGGCGGTGCAAGGATGGTCAGGGTTACATACTGATTGCCAACCTGGGTTTTCGAAGAGAGGCCGCGTCCTTTCATGCGCAGCTTCTTCCCTGTCTGGGAATTCGCCGGCAGTTTCAGATCGACCTGACCTCCAAGAGTCGGCACGGAAACGGTTGCCCCAAGAGCTGCCTCCCACGGAGTTACGGCTAGTGTAAAGAGGATGTCGCGCTTATTGACGGTGAAGAGAGGATGCGGCTCAAAGGCAATTTCCAGAAAGAGATTCCCCGATGGCCCTTTGGCAAATTCGGCGTCTCCCTGGCCCTCCAGTCTGATTTGCTGGCCTTCGATTATTCCTTTCGGAATGGTTATTTGCAGGGATTGAGGCTTCTGCATCCGGCCGCAGTCGCCGTCACCAACCATTCTGTTCAAGGTTATGGTGCGATTGGCTCCATGATAGCTGTCTTCAAGAGAGATGGAGATTTTCGCATTCAGATCATGCCCCCGGCCCTGGTATCCCTGCCCGGCCGAAAAAAAATCCTCGGAGGTGAACCTGCCGGAATGTCCGCCGAAGAGGGACTCAAAGAAATCGCTGTAGTGGTGGTTGGATGCCCTGTGCGGTCCATGGCCGTCTCCTTTGAAACTGTCCCTCCAGTCAGGCGTCTGCCTGAATCCCCGGCCGTTTTCCCAATCACCGCCAAAGGAGTCGTACGCCTTGCGTTTTTCTGCATCCTTCAGTACCTCATGGGCCTCGTTTACCTCCTTAAACCGGGCCTCGGCATTTGCATCTTTATTGATATCCGGGTGATATTTGCGGGCCAGCTTTCGATAGGCCCTCTTGATCTCCTCCTGCGATGCCTCCTTGGCGATATGAAGGGTTTTGTAATAATCTTTGTACTCCATTATCTTCTCCACCGACCGGGTAACCTACGGTTTTTTCGTCTCTTCTATGTTGCCAATATTCGTGCCAGCTCCAGCAGGCGCAAATCTATCGACTTTCTGTTGACAACAACTTCAGCAAGCGGTGTCTCTGCGATCTCACCCTTGATAAGCCCCATCATCACTCCATGTTCCCCTCTAGCCAATTTTGAGGTCGCTGCCGCTGCGAGACAGGTGCCGAGCAGACGGTCAAACGAAAACGGGCTGCCACCCCTTTGCACATACCCAAGCTTTGTCACTCGCAGTTCGAAACCCAGCCGCTCCTTGTGCACATGGAAATATTCCGCCATGCCTTCTGCATTGCATGCAGCTCCCTCGGCAACAACGACAATGGCATGGGACTTGCCATTGTCGTAAGCGGAGCGCAACTCGACGGCAACCTCCTCCGGGTCGGTCTCGTGCTCCGGGATAACCACTGACTCGGCTCCACCGGCAATAGCGGTCATAAGGGCCAGATAACCGCACGTGCGTCCCATCACCTCGACCAGAAATGCCCGGTGATGAGAGGAAGCAGTGACCTTCAACCGATCAATGGCTGGAAGTCGGCGCTGAACCGTTTTTCAATCGTGTCCGGCAAAGCTCTCGCCGGCTTATTGAAATAAAGATAAAACTATTTACACAACATTAAATGCGACTTCACGCATCTCGAAATTGCCTTAACCTGATAAGGGCCAACCCGCTTAAGCAATTTTTATTATAAATCCATCCTTGGTTGCCTTTTTTAACCTCTTTGCAGTCTTTTTTTCTTTATTGGTCATTGCCGGCTTTTTCTTAGCTTCTTTGTTACTCTTTCTGTTTTTACTCATTGATTTCACTCCTATTTATAATCATCGATAGGTATATTATTACCACATTTGGCGACCGGCCATACATCGTTTTTAAATAGCAAATAAGGGAATTATCAGTCTCGGGCTCTTTTATTAACGGTCTCATACTTACAAAATTTCCTCAATGTTCAGACCTTCTTTTTTAGAAGAGTCCAATTTCAAAGCTTCCGCCATGTCTGAATAGTTAGTGTAACCGAATTCTTTTGCTGCGATATCAAGCGCCGCGCTCTTATCTTCAGCATGAACAGTGATCCATGCTTTATCGTCTTGCCAAACTTTAAACGTTGCCATAATTCACCTCGTATCTGTGAGATTTCGTTTACCCCAATGGGCAATCCTTGCATACACACCACTTTTTATTTGTTTTCTCTGTAGCGCCAACATGATCTCACCTTAAATTTCCCGGATTCAGGAATCTCACGGTCTTGTTTGCCGTCTGAAAAGATTTAACAAATCATAACTATATATCCAAACTTCGTGCCAGACCGGTTGAGCGGAGCCAAACATCATACAACATGTTTATTTAACATATAATATTAAAACCAAAAGGTTGGATGAGGAGGCCGGGTTGATATTAAATAACGGTCATATATAACGCCTGGTCATATATGATCATATATTTGGTTTTTTTAGCCAGTCTGCAAACCGCTCTCTTGTTCTCTTGGATAACATCCGGTCAAAGGTTCCCGGATCATGGAGGTGAAGGCAGTGCCTGATCGATGTGTAAGGGCTAAAGGCTTTATCGGGATTTTCTGCCATGAAATGGTCTCGATACTCTCTGACGATCTTCAAATTCTCAGTCACGCATTTATGAAGAGCGGATTTCTGAAAGCTATTGTCCAGTTTTAGAATATCGCTTACGAAGTCGTCTACTTTGTTGTCCTCAAATTCGAAATCCCTGAAGAAGTGGCCGGCGATGCGTAAGAAATTAAAAGCATTGACAGTATGGTTATTTGCCTTTGATGTTGTCTGCTCCGCTGCGTCATGGGTCTCACCCAGGGAATCGCCGATCGGAGCTACCGTTTCCTGCTGCAAAAGTTCCGTAGTGGCATTGTGGACTTCCTGAAATTCGCGGTCGGCCAATTCAAACAGAGCGGAGAGGATATTGATCCTGCGTTTGAGATCAGGGGGATCGATTTCTTATATTTGATTTTGTGGTCAAGTACGCTCCATGAGTCCTGGATCAAAGACCTGATCTGGGTTTCAAACGGATGGTTTGCATATTTCCGGTATTTGGGAAGAGAAGCCATTTCATCATTCAGGGACAGGTCCATATGGAGGCCTTTATACCCGAAGAAATCCTCGGTATTTTCCACGGAAGTTATCTTGTCGGTGATGTCGAGAATCCCGAAATGTTGCTGCAGAACTTCCGCTATCAAAGGAATCTGGTCTTTATAAAGGCAGACTATCCGGATGCCGATCAGATCGGAAATGAAGTCTTTGATCTCATAAGGCTGTTCATCACTCTCAAGCGTGTTCTGGTATTTGCGGCGAAACTTCTTGATGCACTCCTTTTTGTCTTTGACCCGGCCTTCGATTTTCGTGACCTCACCCACGTTCAACTGCTTGAACAGCGAGTTGATAATGCGGATATAGGTATTTTTTGCACCTACGAGATGTTTCCGGTTGTTGTCGTAATAGCTTTTAAATGTTTCTTTTTCTTGTTCAAAGTCTAATGATGTCATGGTCGTCTATCAATAATACTACGCTTTCCGTCTCGGATTCTCCTTTTCCCTTATCGACGTCTCAGTTCACCGGGCAACAGCATTTTCGACAAGAGGTATAAATACTCTGATGCTGCTACCCACACCAACGGCAGTCTGCACACCGATCATACCGCCCCAAGATTTTGCAAACCTTTTGGCTATTGCCAGACCGAGACCTTTGCCTACACCTTTTGTTGAATAGAAAGGATCGAAAATTTTGATCACTTCCTCTTTGGACATACCACAACCTGTATCCGTAACTTCAAGACAGGCAAATGTCTCGGCGAATGGTACACAATCGGCGGAAAAGTAATAAGAACTTGAGATGTCGGATACCGAAAGAGTTTTTATATCCACCTTAACCTCACCCTTACCGGAATGGATCTTTATGGCATCCGAGCCGTTGGCAATAAGATTGGATAAAATGTGCATTATCTGACTGCTGTTGGCATGAACAACTGGACCGGGAGATACAAAGTTCGTTCGCAGCGTTACGCCGCTTGGAATAAAAGCCATGATTTCCGGCAGTGGCCGGCTGCAAGTCTCGGAAAGGTCCAAGAGCTCCTGCTTGACATTGTTGTGCCCGAGATAGGCGGCCATCAGTTCGCATACCTCGACAGATTTATGAGCGGCTTGTAGGGCTGCAATTAATTTCTCTCTAGATAATTTCTTAGAGGCACCTTCTTCCAGTGCGAGTTCCAGGTCACTAACCACGGTGGAAAGGTGTTTATTAAAGAGATGACAGATAGAGCCGGCCATCCGTTCCAGGCTTTCGGCCTTGTGGATGCGCTGGTTTTTGGCTTCAAGTTTGGTCCGCAGCGCTTCCGCTTCGATATGCTGGGTGATATCGGTTAACGCGACCCGGTACACAGGTGTACTTTCATGACCCAGATAGGAAATCGCCTGTAGCCGCGCGTGGAAAAAGGCTTTTCCCCCTTTTTTGAGCATTCGCAAATCGCATCCCTGCGGCGCTGCTGCCTGCTCCGAACAAGTCTCTCTTGTTCCGGGTGGCAGGTCTCTGACCTTCATGAACTTCTTGCAGAACAGGTAGTATATGTCTTGATCATCACGAAGAATAAACCGGGTGACTGGGTGGTTGACCACCTCATCCCGCATTGTTCCCAGCAGTTCGGCGGCAGTTTGATTTGCCTCCGTGATCAGCCCTTTTGTATCAAGAGTCAAATATCCAATCGGAGCAGTGTCGTAGAGGTCGAAATAACGGCTCCGGACCGCTTCCAACTCATCCTGCCTCTGACGCAATTGCTGGTTTTGTATTTCGAGTTCAATCTGATGCAACTGCAATTCCCGGATAACCTTCCGGGTTTCTTCGGACATCGAAAAATAATGGACTACCGGTGATCTCGCAGGATTTTTGAGAAAGATCTCTTCGGCCTGTCGGCGCAGAGCCTTTCCTGGATCGACGGACTGTGTAGAGGCTTTATCAGCAAAAGAGGTGTCGATGGAGTGCTTATCTGTTCTGCTCATGACCTTCCCTAGTACTGCTTTCCTGCGATGTTCTTAATGAGCTGATCTATCTCAAGACCGAGGGAAACACATTGCTTATCTTCCATACAGGCATCCGCATCCGGTATTTCCAGGTGGTGTTTGAGTTCATGGTGGTCTTTTTTCAGATCGATCAACCAGATTTTCTTCTTGGGGTCGAATTCAACGGTAATGTCTATGTCACAGCTACCGATATCAGGATAAAGCGTAGTGATTTTTTTACACAATTCTTCTTTTGAATACATGGGCATCCTCCTGAAATATATTCCCCCATATTTCACATTTATAGATTTCCTTTTTGGGGGTCATTACTGATTCTCTCCTGTTTTGATACCCCTGCAGATACCTGAATGGCCGCTTCATTGCAGAGACTCCCTGTATTTGCAATGACACTAGAAAATATACAGTTCACATATCTTACGATAATGATGACCGAATATTGAAAGCGTAACTGCCAGGGAAAGTTGTTTGGGCTTGCGGGTCAGGGTCCAGAGCATCAGTTGCCAATACTGAAAACGCTCTTTTCCCAGGAACCCGAGACGAAATGCGGTACGGAACAGTGAAAGGAACCGCTGCCAGTTTATCGGCTGGTTTATTTCAGGCTCCTTGAGTTCCGTTAGTAATTTTCTTACCCGCCGGTAG
The DNA here is from genome assembly GCA_046704745.1 of Desulfocapsaceae bacterium. Lineage (GTDB taxonomy): Bacteria > Desulfobacterota > Desulfobulbia > Desulfobulbales > Desulfocapsaceae > CAWGGS01. Next base: position 22,781 of record JBJKRL010000090.1, read on the forward strand.
TAGTTTTTTGGAGAATAGATCTGCTTCATGAGCGATCGATACCCTTCCACAAGTCTGTCCAGACCCATTTGGGGTATGATATTGGTTGTTCCGTCGACATTATCTCCGGAGTAGGTGGCAAGTACCCTGCTCTCCTGCTGAAGCCGGCTGAAGAGATGTGTGCCCGGAGGGGCCTGGAGCATGCCGACCATGGCGGTGACGATTCCGCTGTTCTGGATGAAGTCGACTTGCCGCTGGAAAATAGACGGCGTATCGCTGTCAAATCCGACGATAAAGCCTCCCATAACCTGTAACCCTGCGTGGTGAATATTTTTGATGCTCTCAAGAAGGTCCCTGTTTTTATTCTGGATCTTATGGCATTCGGTAAGGCACGTGTCATCAGGCGATTCAATGCCGATAAAAACGGTATCGAATCCGGCCCTTGCCATCAACTCCAGGAGTTCGGGATCATCGGCAAGATTGATGGAGGCCTCCGTGAAAAAGACACATCCTTTTTTCCCTTGCCGCCACTCGATCAGGGCGGGCAGCAGATCCTTTTTCAGGAAGGCCTTGTTGCCGATAAAATTGTCATCAACAAAAAATATGCTGCCGCGCCACCCGGAGTCATACATTTGATCAAGCTCGGCGGTAACCTGCCGCGACGTCTTTATCCGGGTCCGGTGACCGAAAAGCGTGGTCACGTTGCAGAATTCACAGTTGAACGGACAGCCTCTGGAAAACTGAATGTTCAAGGAGGCATACCTCTTCATTTTTACCAGATCCCACAAGGGACTCGGCCTACCGCTCAGATCACAGAAGCCTGCGGATCGGTAGATTTTTTTTGGCTCTCCATTCTGCAGGTCCGTCAGAAAGATGGGTAATGTGATTTCGGCTTCGTCCAACACCAGGTGATCCACCTCCTGGAAAAGATCCGGTTCTGAGGTGAACAGAGGCCCTCCGGCAACAACCTTTATACTTGCAGACGTACAGCGGGCGATGATCTGTTGAGCGGATTTTCGCTGTATCGCCATACCACCGATGAAAACTATATCCGCCCAGGCAAGATCCTTGTCGGTAA
>JBJKRL010000091.1:0-84825 GCA_046704745.1 Desulfocapsaceae bacterium
TGAGCTGAAGAAGGACCATTTGACTATATTTTTGAAATAGGTAGTCAGCTTTACCACCAATGACTTTGCAAAATGCAAAATTCTGCCGCGGATTTCTCAGAAATCGAGGGTTCTCGGATGAACACTAGATAAGTACGCTTCTTTGAGTCGGATAAACCAAAAATTATAACTTTTTGATATCGATCGTCTCTAAGAAGTGGTACGCAATCGATACCTCCCCCCATTCCACGGATATATAACAGGTGGTGGCTGTATACGTTGATATGAGCGGTCAGATAAAACGTCTGCCGCTCTTGCCTTTTGATCTGAATCAAGGCGTTCTCACGACCCTATTCTGTTTTGGAGTGACAATTATTTTTAAATAATGAGTCTGTAACTGATTAAGTACCCACTCTATCTATTGCCCGGCTTTTGTTTGAAAATACTCTTTTTCAACTTCCCTGCCAATCCATCTTGTTACGATTTAGTGGTTACCACAAACACGTCATACTGTAAAATGACAATAAAAATGCTTAAAAACAAATTACTTACGCTTGTTGCTCCGCCATGTCATTTACGGTATAACCAACATGCCGGGCACTTCCAATTCAACACCTCTTTTATCTTTCTTGATGACATATTCAGGGAGAACCCTGGCTTAACAAAAAGGTTCAGCGATTATTTCTTGATTTTGCCTTTTCAATAGGATAGAAAATGATTATCTTAACAGAAAAATGCCGATATTAAACAGTAATTAAACCATAAAAATCAACCAAAACGAAAGGATAACCATGGAAGACGAAGGAAACCAAAAAATTCTTCATGAAAAACACAAGGACATTGCCAGAATTGACCAAGAACACAAACACAACCACGGATGGTATGTCAGAGTGAGGTTTTTGGGAAAAACGTATCCGAAATTCTTTTCCGATAAAAAATGCGGAGGGAGATATTCCAGCCTTTTGCAAGCCATCTCATGGAGAAACAAAACGGAGAAGAAATTAGGAAAGGTTCGCACCGATAAGCACATGGTAACGGTGAGCAATTCCGGCACAGGAGTCGTGGGTGTCCGTCTGAATACCAGACTGAATCGATACGATGTCAGCTGGGTGACAGAGGAGGGGAAACAAGGAAAAACCACGGTATCAATCAACAAGCATGGAAAAAAGAAAGCGTTTTCCATAGCCTGCGGTATTCGTAAAGAAAAGGAAAACGCCCGTTTAGGAGTCATGCCAAGACCTGCCAGAAGAACAAGATCACCGAAAAAAGAAATCTAATTGCTGAAATCGGGACCAGGATAAACCACAAGGCTCGTTCTGACCTGTAGAAAAGTATTGCTCAGGCTTCTCTTTGTTCTGATTTCCTTATATGCATCGAAGGTTTTTCGGATATAACTACACTTTTCCCGGGTGAGGTTGCAGATCCGCCGATACTGGTCTCTTGGTCTCTATCTCCAGCCCGGTGCTGCTTGTGCATGGGATCGCAGAACAGCCACAGAAACAAAATACGTAGCAATAATTTTCACCCTTCGCGTTTTCCGCATTCTTTACGGAAACCTTAAAAACGCTGTCCATGGTTTATAATGGTGTGGCTGGATCGGTGAGTTTTTCAGGTCTCTCCCACTTGTCTTGGACATGATAGTTTCAACCTTTTCGATCAGACCAGCGATCAAGCCGATTTCGAAGACGCTATCACTCGTGGTCTGCTGACTACCTGTTATCTGGTTTGTTTTCCGGGGCGCCTGCCTGGTGTGGCTGAAAAAGCTCTTTTATTTTTCCTGCCTGCCACCACGGCAACACCTTTGCTGGCTTCAGCGGCCCTGACTGCCTTGATGACGGTGTAGAATAACAGAAGATCGGTCTGATCGAAACGTTCAGCTTAGCAAGGCCATCCCCTGTCTTCAAACACGACAAGATCTCTGTTTAGAAATAGGGAAAAAGCCAATACCTGCAAAAGAGGAGATCAGAGTTGCCTGCGGTTCAACGAGTATCTTGACACACATATATTTTTTCAAGTATTTACATCAAGCAATATGCCTCAAAAGTGAAAGAGGAGCAAATTATTTTCTTAACACAAAATGAGGCGATATTGTTATTTTTATTTCAAACTCAAGCAAGGAAATCAGCCAGTCAAGGCTGCCTTGAAAAATTAGCCGCTTCTCTATGCCTAATGAAAAATGTAGGCTGAAAACCAGGCCCCAGGACAGGACATGAACTTACCCAAAAGGCATAATAAACTATGATAAAGATCAAACAGTTCTTTAGCACGACCTTCCTCGGCGGATTTTTAATCGTTCTCCCGCTTGTCATACTTCTTCTGGTTTTTCGTTCACTTTTTCTCTTTATTCTCGAAAATATCGACCCAATCACCGGACTTGTCATCAAAACAGCCATGGTCAACAGGCCACTGGCCGCCATAATTACTATTGGTATTATCCTGGGTGGTTGTTTTTTTCTCGGGCTTTTTATCAAAACGACTTTCGGTCGTTTTATCTATGTATCCCTGGAAAATACCCTTTTAGTCAAAATTCCCGGATACAGAATTGTCAAGGAAACAGTCAGCCAGCTCCTTGGTTCTCAAAAGAACCTGTTCAGCGGCGTGGCACTGGTAGACCTTTTCGGCAGCAAAACGCTGATTACCGCCTTTATAACCGACAGGCAGAAAGACGGCAGTGTTACTGTTTTTATCCCTTCTGCGCCGGCACCGACCGCGGGATTTATCTATCATGTAAAAAAAGAAAATGTTTTTGAAATAGATTACCCCGTTGATCTTACAATGAAGAGTATCCTGAGTTTCGGCGCGGGATCCCGACACTTGTACGACACATATCTGGATCAGCAAAGGGAACCTGATAAAGGAAAATAAAGAAAGAACCGTTTATTTAGAGCTTGCTTGATGCGACCTTTAGCAATAAAAGAAGCTTGTCCTTTAAACCAAGCTCCTATTTTTCCCAAAAGGAGAAAAAATATACAATGCCGATCCGCACGATCCATTTTATTTCGGCTGCAATACTTCTCGTCGTCATTCTTGCTGTCTCAGCGCAAGCCGCCGACAACCATGTCCGGATTACAAATAAAAAAGCATATCGTCATGCTGTCTTGAAAAGCGATCGCTCTCTGTACACCCCGGATGAACTGGCAGCGATTTTCCGTCATGCTTCCTTCAGTCCACCACCACCCGACCCGACAAATAAGGTTGCCGACAACTCCCGGGCAGCCATCCTCGGCCGGTTATTGTTTTTTGATCCACGTTTTTCCGAAGGGCATAAGGTCTCTTGTTCAACCTGCCATCAACCGGGGCATGCCTTTACCGATAAAAGAGCGCTCCCCATAGGAACGGCAAGCGGAACCCGCAACACCCCAACCATTCTCAACAGTGCGTACAATCACTGGTTCAACTGGGATGGAAGCAGTGACTCTCTTTGGGCCCAAGCTCTTAAATCTCTTGAAAATACAATCAGTTACGGAAACGATCGTATGTATATCGTTCACCTTGTCAAAAAAGATCCGACGTTGTACAAAGTCTATCAAAAGGTGTTCGGAGATATACCTGCACTCTCGGATAAAAAGCGTTTTCCTCAACATGCAAGACCGGATCCCGATCCTAATGCCCCCGTGGCTCAAGCATGGGCGGCGATGACAGTTACCGACCAAACCACAATCAACCGCATTTTCAGCAATCTTGGCAAGGCAATTGAGGCATATGAGAGAAAACTCGTCTCCTATAGTTCCGCTTTTGATCGCTACGCCGCCGGGCTTAAAGCGGGAAGCAGGAAGTATCAATATGCTATCTCCCCCGCAGCCAAAAGAGGATTGAAACTCTTTGTCGGCAAAGCAAAATGTGAACTCTGCCATTCAGGTCCCAACTTCACCGACGGTCAATTTCATAATCTCGGCTTGCCGATTCTTGCCGGAGAGAAAGAGGATTCCGGACGGGCGGGTGGTATCCGAGCGGTCGTACTTGACCCTTTTAACGGGAAAGGCCGTTTCAGTGATATTGAAAACAGAGAGTCCGGAGATCGCTTTTCCGCTCTGCCTACGGCCGAATCCCAACTCGGAGCCTTTAAAACCCCAAGCCTGCGTAACGTCGCACTGACTGCGCCTTACATGCATGACGGACGGTTCCCGGAATTATGGCGTGTCTTGATTTTCTATGCCAGGGGCAAAGCAGCAAGTCCTGGTCCTCTGATGGGAAAACGGGAGCAGACTTTAGATACGATCCCTCATCTCACCGTCCGCCAGAGATCGGACCTCATCTCCTTTCTGCTGACTTTGACGAGCAGACCTCTGCCCGCTCAACTGAAACGGGCGCCGAAATCTTTTCGTCCTTGAACCTTCATTTTTTATTGAAAGCAGACGGTTCTTCCGGTTTTCTGCCCAGTTCCTGCCGGGCAATCATCCATTGGGGGTATTCGTCCGGCAGGTCGCTTATTTTATCAAGTCGTTGAAGTTCATCCCGGCTGAGTTCAACGTCAACCGCTTTCAGGTTGTCCTCTAGCTGCTCCATATTTTTGGCACCTATAAGAACACTAGTAACGACGTCCTGAAGGAGCAACCATGCAAGGGCGATATTGGCAACGGAAACTTCATGTTCCTTGGCAATAGGTAGTATGACATCGAGGATATCGAAAGCACGGTCTTTGTTCACCGGCGGAAAGTCAAACGTGGTTCTGCGCGATCCTTCCGGCCCTGAACCGTCACGACTGAATTTACCGCTTAGTAATCCGCCTGCAAGAGGGCTCCAGACCATCAATGCCAGGCGCTGATCCTTCAGTAAAGGTACAAGTTCGCGCTCCAGATCGCGACCGGCAATGGTGTAGTAGGCCTGAAGTGACACGAATCGGGAAAGCCCCAGACGGTCCGAAGTCCCCAGAGCCTTCATCAACTGCCAGGCAGCCAGGTTGCTGGCGCCGATGTAACGGATCTTTCCTTGCCGCACCAGATCATCTAAGGCTTGCAACGTCTCTTCAAAGGGCGTGAGAGAATCGTAACCGTGTATCTGATACAGGTCGATATAATCCGTCTGCAACCGATCGAGACTGGCATGGACCTGGTCGAATATGTGCTTTCTGGACAAGCCGACCTCATTGGGTCCATCTGCCATCCGACCGCGGACTTTGGTTGCCAGAACCACCTTATCTCTTTTGCCTTTTAGAGCTTCACCCAGTAGACGTTCCGATTCGCCGAACGAGTAGACATTGGCGGTATCGATAAAATTGATTCCGGCGTCCAGAGAGCGATCCACAAGACGCGTAACCGTTTCCTGCCCTAATTGACCAATGACTTCCCAGAATCCTCTTCCGCCGAAGGTCATTGTTCCCAGACAGAGTTTAGAGACATAAATCCCAGTAGTACCAAGTATCTCATATTTCATCGGATGTTCCTCCTTGTAAAGAGATTTTTGCAGGCTTTAACCCGCATTTCTCATGAACGTCCATTCTCGCGCCGCGAGCACAACGGATGATGAAAAGTTGGGATGATCGCGGTGCTTGCTTAACCCGGATTTCTCATGAACACTGTGTCAATCTAAAGGAAACCTTAATAAGCATACGCTTAAGAAAACGCATCAGTTACTAAATTTACACAGTGTTCACCTGTCTTTCGTTGATTGCAAAGGTGTTAGTATTTTGATGATAAGACAGCTCCTCTCTTCGTCAACCAAAGGGTGAACATCAACACGTCTCAACTTTCCGGTTTATTTGATATCCTATTCTATCATAGGATATCAAATATAGTGTAAACACAAACAGAAAACATGGTAGGACCAATAATCCTTTGACTTGCCTTCACCCTTCAGGTTACAGTAACGTGGTTAAAAAAACAGTTCATCCGGATTGAGCGTACTTTTGCAAAACTGAAAAAAGGAACCCCGGTGGAGGTCATCGCTTCCGGTCTCTTCTCTGCGTCCTCATCGCCGGGGTACAACGATGCGTCCGTAAGCGACGGCCTCCGCCTTTTTAATTTATAAATACATACGCTTGAGTCGGATGAACCTTAAAAATCCTCCCATAAGGACAGCACAACATTATGATCGAATTTATCTCGGTTTTTCTCAACGTCATCATGCCGGTATTCGCCATCGTTTTGTTGGGTTATCTTTTGGGGAGCCGGTTGAAACTACAGGCCCAGACACTGAATCGGGTTGCCTATTATGTCTTTGTTCCGGCATTTATTTTCCATGCCATAAGCGGTTCCAGAATTCCGCTTGCCAACACAATAAGGATGGTCGTTTTTATTATCGCTGCCCACCTCCTGGTCTCGGTCATTGCCGGGAGCATCGGATGCCTCATGCGGCGTTCCAGAGAAATGATTGCCGCCTTTGTAATGATTGCTGTTTTCGGCAATGTCGGAAACTTCGGTCTGGCCGTTATTCGCTTCAGATTGGGGAATACGGCCGTTGCTCCGGCAACCATCTATTTTGTTGTCATCGTTATAACTGCTTTCATTGTCTGTGTTGGAGCGGCAGGCTGGGCGCGTGGAGGCGGACTCGGGGCCTTGAGCGGGCTTCTTAAAACACCGGCTCTATGGGCCTCTGTTCCGGCATTGATCGTTGCCCACGGTGATATTGCCATACCGCTGATGTTCTCCCGCATGATCGGCCTGTTGGCCGAGGCAATGATTCCGGTGATGCTTTTTGCCCTCGGACTCCAGCTTCTGGAACAAAAACGGGTGCGTATTTCACTTGATGTGGTCGTAGCAACATCCACCCGTCTCCTGTTGGCCCCCGCCCTTGCCTGCCTGCTGGCGATTCCCTTTCACCTGCATCATATCGACTATGCAGCAGGTGTTCTCCAGACCGGAATGCCGGTGGCCGTACTCGTGGCCATCATCTCCAAAGAATATGATATTGTCCCGGATTTCGTTACATCTGTGGTATTGATCTCTACACTGGCCAGCCTTCTTACCCTGACCGGCATCATGGTCCTTCTTTAGCTGCGTCTCACCGGCTATGGGAATGAAGCTTCGCCCCCAAAGTACCCAGAAAACTCTGGTGTCTAACCGACGTCCGGTGGAAACGATTGTACACCGCCAGCTTGATCCAGTCCTCAATAAATATCCAGATAATACAATAAGCCCAGATTAAGCCCACATCATTCCAGCTTATGGCCGCAACAAGACCGAACGGATAGACAACGAACAGGGTTGCTAATATCTTGGTGATAAGCGCCGACCAAAGCAAGAGCGGCGATGGATACGGCTTGCTCCAGAAAGGCCTGCGGGTGCGGACGATAAACAGGGTCAGGTGGCCGGCCACGGCAAGTTTCAGAAAAATGAAGGTCTGAATCTGGCCGATGGAAAGATGCATCCAGTCCCTGGCTATCCATAAGAGGCCAAAAGTCTCGAGGACTCCTACAAGACCGAGCACCGTTGAAACAGTGAGCACCCTGTGCATATTCCAGCGTACCGGTTTGGGATCCAGCCATGTATTATCATAGGCAATGGCCATGATCGGCACATCGTTGAAAAATGCCAACAGAATGATCATGATGGCGGTGATCGGATAGAAATTGAACGCGATCATCGCCAGTACAACGAAAAACATAATGCGTATGGTCTCCACGATGCGATAGATGGCATAGGAGTTCATACGTTCGAAGATGCGCCTGGTCTCTTCCACGGCACTGACAATGGTGGACAATCCCGGGGCCGTCAATATCAGGTCGGCAGCCGCCCGGGCCGCTTCGGTGGCACCGCTTACGGCAATGCCCACATCAGCCTGCTTGAGTGCCGGCGCATCATTGACGCCATCCCCGGTCATGGCCACCAGATGTCCACGCTCTTGCAAAACCTTGACGATGGCATATTTGTGTTCTGGAAATACCTGGGCAAATCCATCGGCCGCCTCGATACGTTCGGCGGCATCGGAGGACAGATGACCGCTGCTCACTGCCTGGGTCAAGAGATCACCAACCGGTTGGATGCCGGTTCCCATGTCGAGACTCGCGGCAATTTCCCTTGCGATGGCAGTGTCGTCGCCGGTCACCATCTTGACCGCAATGCCATGCTCTCCCGCCTGACGGATGGTTTCTTTCGAATCCTCGCGTGGCGGATCAAAGAGTGGTAAAATCCCCAAAAAACGCCAGGAGCCCGAGGCATCGGTTCTGGCCACGCCCAAAGTGCGAAATCCCTTGCCGGCCAGATCCTGGATGATCGCATTCGCTTGCTCTGCCTGTTCTCCCGTGACATTGGCCAATGTAAGAATAACCTGCGGTGCCCCCTTGGATACTTTGAAGGTTTCGCTGTCTGAGGTCTTGATCTCTCCTTCCGTACGTTTGCCCACCGGATCAAAGGGCATAAAGTGGGTCCGGTTATAAAGATCGACAGCCTTGGCGTTTGCGAGTCCGCCGATAACGGCAAGATCAATGGCATCTTTATCCTCGGCTTTGGAGGCCAGGGCCGCAGCCAGGATCAGGTCCTGCTCGTCTGCAGCCTCGAAAACCTCGGCTTTGCCCAGGGTCAGCTTATTCTGGGTGAGCGTCCCGGTCTTATCCGAGCAGAGGATATCGATACCCGCCATCTCCTCGATTGCCTGCAGGCGTGAGACAATGGCCTGCATCCTCGACAGGGCCAGTGCTCCTACCGCCATGGTAACCGACAATACGGCCGGCATGGCAACGGGGATCGAGGCTACGGTCAAAATGAGGGCGAACTGCACCAGATCAAGCCATGGAACATGGCGAAATAACTGGACAACAACAAGTATAGCCACCAATGCCAGACTCAGGTAAATAAGATAATCGCCGATGGCCAGGACGGCTTTCTGGAAATAGGACACGGACCCTGCATCTTCCACCAGCTTGGCGGTCCGGCCGAAAAAGGTTTCCTCACCGGTTGACAGGACCAGCGCCACCATTTCCCCCTGTTTAGCCACTGAGCCCGAGTAGGCCACTCCGCCAACCTTCTTGGTTACCGGCAAGGATTCTCCGGTGAGCGCGGACTGGTCGACGGAAAGGTAGTCCCCATCAATGAGCTTGACATCTGCGGGAATGATATCCCCCAGACGCAGGCGTGCAATATCACCCGGCACCAACTCCGTTGCATCGATGTCCTGCCACTTCCCGCTGCGCAGGACACGGGCCTTAATCGCCAACTGGCTTTTAAGCGCTTCAAGGGCGTTGGCGGCTTTGAATTCCTGCCAGAATCCGATAACGGCATTAAATACAAGAAGGGCAAGAATAATAACGAAATCATCCCAGTGTCTCACCAGAGCCGACAGAATAGCCGCAACCTCGATCATCCAGGGAATAGGCCCCCAGAAATACCCAAAAAACTTCTTTAAGGGTCCTTCCTTTTTGCTCTCAAGAGCGTTAGGCCCGAACTGCTCGAGGCGCCTTCCGGCCTCCTCGCTTGTCAGACCTTGAGAGGAACTTTCCAGAAGCTTGGATGCTTCTTCAATACTCATCTGTTCCGCATTCCTGCTATCTATGCTGCTACTCACGAAAAGTCTCCTTATAGAACAGCTCATTAATTTTATTACAATTCAGCACAGTTTAAGCACATGATTTCTTTTAATGGTAATACCGAAAACAGCGTAAGTACAGCTCGCTAAAGCCGCGAGCATAGTTGCCTGTGATGTAAATTTTTGCAATATTCCAGCTTCAAAGGACTTCTGAGTCCTCACCGGTTTTCGATCATCAATAAAAGTAAAATATTTTTTCAATTCTACTGAGGTCAATAAATCCTCTGTGTTCTTCTGCCTCAATGCCGCATGGTTTTTGAATTGAGTGGTCTCTGCTTGCCGGAGCGCCAGTGCTTCAAGTCCTGTTTATCCCGAGGCCTCTGTCCATTGCCGGCTCTGGCGAACACAGCATCGACAATGAGGTCGTTAATTTTTGGCCAATACCATTTTTTTGGGCCTGCAAGCAGGTCCAAGATATCACCAACCAGGTTGAGATAGTCCGACTCCGTATGAAGCAATAAGTCGAGTAATTGCCTGCTGTGCAGGTTTTTGGTGCCGAGATGAAGATCCGAGATAAAGATGGATCTGAAGTGGTGCAGCGTCATGGATTCTTCTGTTTTTTTGAATCCTGACGCAAGATCACATGACAACTGTTACCGTTTAGTCATAGTACGGTTTATTTTTTGTTGTATTGTGATCAAGAAATGGAGTGGAACCTGCGAATACCGGCAGGCTTTTGGAAATTTGCTCAATGTTTCTCCGAAAATCGATCAAAACTGAGGGGCATTGCGACCAGCTCTATTTTCATCATTACCAACAAAAGAATGCTTAATCCGGAAGAGCCATACTTTATGGTTCAAACAATTGTTCCTCTGCATGCAACATTCCAGCATTCATCCATAAAACAGATAATCATCAGCTGGGTACCGGCAAGTCTTAGCCGCTTTCAACACCTTTTTAGGAGAATCAATCCCCAGAGACAGCATTTTCCGCAACTGTATTTGAAATATCTGGGCGGCAAAAAAGGCATCTGCCGCGGCATTATGCCGATAATGTGGTTTTAAACCATACGCTGTTATCATACCATCCAGGGTTAGATCCTTTTCTTGGGTAGTCTTGTGTTTTTCGAGGAGCCAGCGTTCAACCATGACGATATCCAGACACTCCTTTTTAAACTTTACGCCTGATTTCTTGAAATTCGATTGCAAAAAGGAATAATCAAACCCTATGGTGTGGCCGACAAGAATACCGTGAAGTCGTGTCAGCAGGTCTTCCGAGATTTCTCCAAAAGTTGGTGCATTTTGAAGATCATTTTTGCTTATTCCATGATATTTCATAGCACTATGGCTATATGACTTGGGTTTGATTAATGTATAAAACATCTTCCCCGCCATAATCCTGAGGTGAAAAATCGGAATACAGGCAAAGGAGATAATCTCGTCCTTTGTGCGATCCAAGCCCGTAGTTTCAATATCAATCGCCACAAAATATCCTGTTTTCAGATCCATGAAATCCTTACTTGGCTAGAGTGGAGTAACCATAACCTGGCGGGCAACCTTATATTGTTTCATCAGAAATTTCTGAAGTTCGATTACAATTTTTAAAGATTCCTTCAATATGAGTAAATCTATATGGGGAATTTCCTTTGCCGTGACAATATTGTTCGCCGGCTTTTGGTTTAACACAGCCCGCGCCTGATGTCTGAGGCGTAAATCCTGCATAAACCCGTAGGATTCGATGAGATCGTGGCTCATTGTGTCGGTGAGAATTCCTTGGGCAGCCAAGGCTTCAAGCCGTTCCCGGGTGTTTGTCACACCCCAGATTCCATTATCCACAGCCAGAACTCTTGCTCCATTGATAATCGGATATATACCATTGGTTTTTAGATCCACTCCCTGATGCAATCCCAGAATACCGAAAATTCCCAGTGGAGGCTTAATGCCGATGGCGTCCTCAGCCATGAGTTTCACTGCTTCAGGTGTTTTTGTCTCAGGTATCGATGCCAGTAATTCGTCATAAAGGGCAGCTTTGCCGTATACCGGTCTCATGTCGAGAAAAACCGAGAGATACCTGAGATGCAGGGGCTCGGGTTCAGCAAACCATTTCCTGAAATAGCCCTGCCATACCATCAACGGCTGATTCCATTTGTTGTTCGAGGCCATGTAGCCCCCCAGACATATAGGGAGTCCGATCGCGTTCATAGCCTCGGACATTTCCTCAGCGAATGCAGGCGGATTTTCACCTGCATAGATTAAAGCGTTGTCCTGGTCGGTTGCGATTATCTCCTCTTTTCTGCCCGAACTGCCCATATGACACCAGATGAAGTCATTCTTGGGCCTATTGCTTAGAGTTATCTCCAACGCCTTGGAAACCACTGCATCATGGACTGAGCACAACATTTTGGTCAAATCAAAGAAATTCGATCCGGTTATGACGATTCTGGACACCGATACTTTGAGTCCGTTCAGAACCGACCTGAGTTCATCCAACGAAGCAGCCCGATGTACCTTTCTGTAGAGCTTGATCATAGAAAAGGGCGGTTCCAGATGGATCTGTATATCTTTCCTGGTAATAACTCCGAATACCTTTCCGTTCTTGGTTACCACCAGATGGTCGATACCAGCCTCGATCATTTGGGTAAAAGCATCGAATAACATAGCCTGAACCGGAATTGTCTTGACGGGTGACGACATAAATCGGCACACTTGATCGGATTTATCACCTCGAATGAGGACTTTTTTCAAATCCTTATGGGTCAATATCCCTATTGGCTTTTCATCTTTGTCTACTGCTACGATGGAGCTTACCGCCTGACTCTCCATTTTTTGCGCGGCACTGGAAATTGCCAGATCGGATGAACATGTAACAGGTTTTTTGTATATTATTTTTTCTACATCAAGAACGAAGCAGGCCTCCTCAACAATCTTCCTGTCTATGGCGATCGCTTTGAATGATCTGAATCTCCTGTTAATCAGGGTGGAGAAGAACTCGGCAAACCTTTTGTCAGCTTCAAGGGCAGTCTTGAAATGCCGTGATGTAATAAGATAGCAGATGGTTTCTTCAAGGGCCTTAGCCGACACATTCATTGATCTGCCGAAAAGGGTCAGGATACCAAAGATCTCATCTTTTGTGAGATAATCAATGACTGTCTCATCATCATACAGACCGATGAGACCTGAATAGATAATGTATACATATTCGGATGTCTGGCTGCGTTCGAATATAGTATCGCCTTGTGAAAAGAATTCGACTTCCAACCCGGACATGAGAACATCCAGGTCCTTTTCCGATAAAAAAGCAAAGGGACGTATCAAACGTATAAACTCCCTGGGAGGGATCATCTCATATTCACCAATAGCGTGCCATCATGGTATGCTGAATTACTGTTAGTCATACGACAACCTTACGGTAGAGCCGGAGATTTCATTATCCGTATCCGCGTAAGGGGTTTGACCCTGGAGTTTACGTAATCAGCAACCGCCTTTGATTACAGAAGAAACATGTCGAAGGAGATTGAGACATGATTTCATACATTCGGTGCCTGCGACTGCCCGTCCAGCACCTCTCTTATATACGCTGCCAGTTCACGTGTTCTAGGAGGTTTTTCTGCAACAAATCGAACACCTACCTATTTTGTTGTGTCCTCTGAGACCAGGGAACTGTCTGCCCTGACTGCAGGCTGAGCTAACAGGATTGTAATGCCTTTCTGGCTTCTTGGCGAAGGAACATATCGAGGACAACCAAAGCGGCCATCCCCTCGACTATGGGAACTGCCCTGGGAACGACACAGGGATCATGACGCCCCTTGGCCTCAAGAACAACATCCTTGCCAGCAAAATCAACTGTTTTTTGGGGTAAAGCAATTGTTGCCGGGGGTTTGAAAGCGATGCGCAGCGTGATCGGTTCCCCGTTGCTGATCCCTCCCTGGACACCGCCTGAGTTATTGGTATCGGTTCCCAATCGTCCTGTTTTTTTGACAAATGGATCGTTATGTTGAGACCCACGCAACCTGCTGCCGGCAAAACCGGAGCCGATTTCAAAACCTTTGGTGGCCGGTATGGCGAGCATTGCCTGGGCCAGTTTTGCCTCCATCTTTTCAAATGTCGGCTCACCAAGTCCTCCTGGGACGTTACGGATAACACAGGAGACTTTTCCTCCGACTGAATCACCCTGATTCTTGAGTTCGGCAACCAGGCGCTCCATTTTCACCGCCGTGGTTTTGTCGGGACAGCGGATCGTTGTAGCGTCGACCTCAGCCCGCGTTAAGGTCTTACCATCCGGAGGTTCCGAATCGATTTCCCCGACACTGCTGACCCAGGCGATTATTTCGATGTTGCATTTTTCCTTTAAAATCTTCAATGCAACAGCACCCGAAGCCACTGTGCCAATGGTTTCCCTGGCACTCGATCGCCCGCCACCGGATGATGCCCTGATGCCATATTTTAAATGGTAGGTATAATCAGCATGGGATGGACGTGGAATATCCTTCATACTCCCATAATCCTGTGGACGTTGATCCTTGTTGGCCACTTGTAATGCAATGGGAGTACCGAGAGTCTTACCATTTTCGGTACCGGACAAAATGGTCACCCGATCCTCCTCCTGTCTGTCGGTTGACAGGCTGCTCTGACCGGGACGCCGCCTGTCAAGCTGGCACTGGATGTCTGCTTCCGTCAAGTCGATACCCGACGGACAGCCGTCAATAACGACGCCTACTGCCTTGCAATGGGATTCCCCGTAGGTGCTCACTCGAAAGAGTGTTCCGAAGCTGCTGGACATGTGAGTTTACCTGTATGTTGAAATAATCGGAGGAAGAAGAGTTCTTCTATTCAATTAACTTCATAAATTCGCTATGATAAATTAGACTTTACTTTTAAGATCAAGGTGTTTGGGAATACTTGACCGGAGGCGCCCCGCAGGAAGCGGCTTTGGGGTGCATATACGTAATATCGGAGTCAAAGTTTATGCCGGAAAGGTGCTTACCTCCGAGGATAAAATTTTTCGGCACAACATTGAGATTAGACCGGTAAGCGAGCCGGCGAGACTCCGAGAAGGCAATTTTCCTAGTTGCCATAAAAAGAACAGTGCTCAGCTGTCATGAAATGCCTGTTTTCCCATTATTTCCAGTGGCATAATGTTTGCTTGTTGTTTCCCGATCAATGACTGAATCTCATCGGCCGTCACCGGCTTAGAAATGAAAAATCCTTGCAGGGAATCGCATCCCATTTCCTCGAGTTTAGAAAATATGGAACTGCTTTCCACCCCCTCAGCTGCAACCTTCAGACCCAGATTATGAGCCAGTTGGATTGTTGCTTTGACGATGGTCATGTCGCTTTCATTCACCAGCATATCCTTTACAAACGACTTATCGACCTTGAGTTCAGTTGCCGGCAGTTTTTTGAGATAGGACAGGGAAGAATACCCGGTACCAAAATCATCGATGGATACACCGACACCCATTTCGGCAATCCTGTTTACGATCTGGAAGGATCGTTCAGGATTAACCATGATGGAAGTTTCTGTAATTTCAAGCATCAAAGATTTTGCCGGGAGTTCGCAGGAAGCGAGAAGGCCGGTCAGGATATCGGGAAATTCCGGATCCAAAAGACACAAGGAAGAGACATTAACAGACAGTTGAAGATTGATTCCCACCTTGTTCCATTCCCGGCACTGCTTTAAAGAATGTTTTAAGACCCATAAGGTGAGATCGTAAATAAGTCCTGTTCGTTCGGCCATGGGAATGAACTCGTCGGGGAGCATAAATCCGTGTTTGGGATGCTGCCAGCGGACGAGTACCTCTACAGAATCCATCATCTTAGACTGACAGGAAATTTTAGGTTGGTAGTTGAGAAGCAGACCGTTATTTATTATCGCTTCGCGCAGCTCTCCACCCAATGTCAACCGATGCGGACTGTGCCCATCCAACTCTTTAGAGTAAAGAACAATCCCGGAATTATCCTGTTTGGCAACATACATGGCAACATCGGCTCTTTGGATAAGTGTGTCGACATCACTTCCATGCTGAGGATATAGGGCCGCACCTATGCTGGCGCTTACATCGATTGACAGATTTTCCACGACAAAAGGCTGTTCTAGTGCTTTGTGAAGCTTCTTTCCCAATTTTTTCAGGTCTTCGACCTTGGCCATCCTTGGCATGATAAAACCGAATTCATCCCCTCCGATGCGAGCCAATGTATCAGATTCTCGTGTAATTCCACCAAGTCGCAAGGCAAGTTGTTTAATGAGTCGATCACCGTTGAAATGCCCCAGGGTGTCATTAACTTCCTTGAACCGATCTATATCTAAAATGCATACGGCAAGATTGGCTTTCTCCCGACCTGCAAGGCTGACTGCCTGCTGCAAGCGATCGATGAAGAGCATGCGATTGGGAAGATTGGTCAGAGGGTCATGGGTCGCGTCATGCATGGCCTTTTTTTCTAAGGCAATGGTATAGTTTCGTAATTCATGCGTTTGATCCTGTACCATGACGCCTGCTTCATATGAGAGAAGAGTGCTGACATACTGACCCCAGAGAGGAAAGACGAAGGCCATGCCGTCCATGATCCAGAGCACTATATTATTTTTTTGTGCAGTCACCATCCCTTCGATAGATATACCGCCTTCATTAAAATAACTGGATAATATTGTTGCGATAATTGTTGCAACAATTGCGATGGCGGCACCTTTAACAGCATGTTTCGAAGCCTTGAGACGCAAGAACCTTGCGTTATGGCTGGCTAGGAGATGAATCGGCATACCCTCAATTTGTTGAGCTTAAAGGCATGAAAACACCTCCTGCTCGGTGATGGGCAAGCAAATTTACGCACTGCCCGCGGGTTCCAGGAACTGCAAACTTAAAAACGACAGGAATAATTCTTAAAAACAACTATATCCTAGCCGATTAATAACACCAATGCAAAATGTTTTACACTCTGAGCCTTATGTAAAATGAGGATTTTCGTTAAAAATCAAGGCATTCGAAAAATTTTACCGCAGGCATATAAGTGATATCGGAGTCGAAGTTTATACCCTGAGGGTGCTTACCTCCGAGGATAAAATTTTGAGCATAACGTGGAGTTTGGGCCGGTAAACGAGCCGGCGAGACTCCGAGAAGACCTTTTTGCAAGTGGCTCCTCTTTTTATCATTGGAGACAAAAGACGGATGAAATTCCCTTTGGTTTTCTTTTGATCCGTTCCCCTATCTCGCCCACATCTCTCATGAACGTACTGCCTTACTCTGGAGATCCAAGGCAGATTCTACTGTTCCTCCAGTACCTCACGAACCTTGGTCGCCAGATCCGATAATGAGAAAGGCTTTTGAATGTAATTGACTCCTGCATCCAATATTCCATGATTGGCAATAGCATCGCTTGTATAACCGGACATGAAGAGAAGTCCAATTTTCGGACTGAGAGATTTTAAAGCCTTAGCCAGTTCCCAACCGTTCATCTCCGGCAAGATTACATCGGTCATGAGAAGCCTGATTTTGCCGGAATGTTCTTCCGCGGTTTGGATCGCTTTGCTCGGTTTATCGACGGCAAGTACTTGATAACCCAAAGATTCAAGCATCTTCCTGACAATATCAAGATATGACTCCTCATCCTCTACCAGCAGCACGGTTTCCTCACCTCTTGCCCTGGGTAAAATGAAGTTGTCTTCCTCAGGCTTTTCCAAACTGTCAGTGAATCGAGGCAGATAAATTTTATAGGTCGTCCCCTGATCTATCTCACTGTAGACATAAATAAATCCATTGTTTTGCTTAACAATTCCATAAACCGTGGCCAATCCAAGACCGGTTCCTTTTCCTAACTCCTTGGTTGTGAAAAAGGGCTCGAAAATCCGGT
Source organism: Desulfocapsaceae bacterium (assembly GCA_046704745.1). GTDB lineage: Bacteria > Desulfobacterota > Desulfobulbia > Desulfobulbales > Desulfocapsaceae > CAWGGS01. The sequence goes on from JBJKRL010000091.1 coordinate 17,223, forward strand.
TGAGGGTCCCTTGATCCATACCGCAACCGGTATCACTCACTGCCAGCAAGGCATAGTCACCAGGAGTACACCCAGGATGATCAGCACAATAATCGTCGGCAAAGTTTGCCGGATGAGTTTCAATGGTTATTTTCCCCACTCCGGTAATGGCATCACGGGCATTAACGCAGAGGTTTGCCAGGACTTGGTCCAACTGGGACGGATCCATTTTGACGGACAGTTCCTCTGCCGCCGGCAACCAGGCAAGAGAGATATCTTCACCTATCAAACGACGCAACATTTTAAGCATCCCGGCAACAGTAAAATTCAGATCAAAAATCTTTGGAGCAATGGTTTGTTTGCGGGCAAAAGCCAGTAACTGCCGGGTAAGATCGGCGGAGCGGTTGGCAGCCTTTTGAATTTCCTTTAAAGCGGCAGACAGCGGGTGGTCGGAATCAAGCATGCTTAAAGCCATCTCTGCATGACCGATTATCACTCCCAGCATGTTATTGAAATCATGTGCTACTCCTCCTGCCAGACGACCGATGGACTCGATCTTCTGGGCCTGGTAAAATCGTTCTTCAAGCGCCTTATGCTTGGTAATGTCTTCCTTGAATGCCACATAGTGGGTGATTTTACTATCGGCATCCCTCAGCGGTGCAATTGTAGCCTGCTCCCAGAACAATTCCCCATTCTTTTTTCTATTATGGAATTCACCTCTCCAAACACCGCCCGAACTGATGGTTTTCCAAAGCTGTCGGTATTCCTCGACTGACGTCTCGCCCGATTTCAGTATGCGTGAATTCCTGCCCAGGACTTCGGCAAGTGTATATCCGGTACTTTCAGCAAAATGGATATTTATAAATTCTATATCACCGGCAGTATCAGTGATAACAATGGAGACCGGACTTTGTTCAATGGCCTGAGAGAGTTTGCGCACATGCTCTTCTGTTCTTTTTCGTTCACTGATATCGCGTACCACCGCAAGAATATAACTACGGTCCAGATAAATGAAGTTGACATTTACCTCAACGGGAAAAAGCGAACCGTCTTTACGCCTATGAAAACTTTCGAAAATTTGAGAACCATGACGTTCGAGTTCTTCTCGCATTTGCGACCAGGATCGGGAAGCGACCAGGGGATCGATATCCGAGACATTGAGAGCCAGATATTCATCGCGACTGTAGCCGCATGCAAGGCATGCCTTTTCATTGACATCTATAAATCTGCCTGTTGAGGGATCCACAACCTCTATAACATCGTTGGAATAATCGAGAAGTGAGCGAAATAAATGCAGTGACGCTTCCGCCTGCTTGCGTTCGGTAATATCACGAGACACAGCCAATACATGGGGTTGTCCGCGAAACTGCAATACCCGCCCCCACCCCTCCAACCAGCGCCAGCTACCGGCAGCGTCCCTGGTCCTATGTTGAAAGGTTGCAGTTTTTCCCTCCAAAGCTCTGGCAAAACTCTTTTTAGACGCTGGGACGTCATCCAGATGAATGAAGGAAAAAGTGCTCACACCAAGAACCTGGTCCGGTTCCACTCCCATGATCTCCCGTACCGACGGACTTATGTAGACCGTATTTCCTTCAAGGTCCATCAAACCTATTAAATCGGTGGAATTTTCCGTTATTAAACGATAGAGTTCTTCTCTTTCACGTAATGCTTCCTCAGCACGTTTTTGCTCGGTGATGTCCCGGAAAGCTACAGCTATCCCACCGTTTTCCAGAGGAAAAGCCTTGAAGGATATCCAGGTATGCAGCCATCTGTCTTCAAGCCGATGCTGGTACTCCAAATCGCAGGTTTCACGCCGTGCCATGACATGGCGATAGAAATCTTCAATTTCGTTACCCACGGCTATCGGACAAATTTCCCAGTGAATCTTGCCGAGCAGCTTTTCTCTTTCGATACCCAGAATTCGTTCTGCTTCTGCATTTACGTAGGTAAAACGCCAATCACGGTCATAGGATATAAAAGCGTCTGAGATATTCTCTAAGATATCGGAGAGCCGGAAATCAAATATTCCAGAACAGCTGTTTATTTGTTTTGTATCCTTGCCCTTTTGTGCCATAAGCCGGTCCATCATTCTATGGTATTGGGAATCGCTTAGTAATAGTTTACCGCTTTAATTTAGAATTTACCATTTTCTTCCCATGGAGTATTGTAAAGTTTTTCAGCTTCAACCTCTAGTAACAAAGGAAAAGTATTATGCTTAAAGATGGCCAGAAAGGAGTTATCCTGCAACGGGATAAAAAAACATATGCAATCGCTCCCCATATACCCTGTGGAAGGGTAACGCCGGAGCTTTTGGAACGTATTGCCAAGGTTGCCCAAAAATATAACTCATCGGCTTTAAAGATTACCAGTGCCGCGAGAATCGCCATTGTAGGAATAGAGGAAGAAGACGTCGATAAGGTCTGGGAAGACTTGGGACTCGACAAAGGACATGCGGTAGGACTCTGTGTTCGTAGCGTCAAGGTGTGCCCGGGAATCACCTACTGTCGGCTAGCGAAACAGGACAGCCTGGAAATGGGGATGAAAATAGACCGCAAGTATCACGGCATGCCAATGCCAAGCAAGATGAAAATGGCCGTAAGCGGCTGTAAGATTCAATGTGGTGAAAATTGCATCAAGGATCTTTCCCTGTATGGAACCGATAGTGGATGGACCATCATGGTAGGCGGAATGGGCGGCATTGCCCCCAGGCTTGCAGAAATTCTGGTGGAAAATCTGCCGACCGAAGAGGCGGAGGCCATGGTTGAAAAAGTGATGACCTATTACAAGGAAAATTCAAACCGCGCACGCCTTGGATTTCTCATAAACAAAATAGGCATCGAGACGTTCAGAAAACAGATCCTCGACGATTGAACATATTTTAATTGCTGCTGGAGTTTCCTTCTAACCCGGATGTCTCGCCGGAACAGGCATCGTCAGATTCGAAGTATTTGGCAACGGACAGGTAAGCACTTTTGGTGAACACTGTGTAGATTTGCAGACACATTTGTTTCTTCAAAATGTCTTGTCTTTTCTGAAATAAAAAAATCAGCATAGTGTTCATGAGCAATCCGAGCTAAGCCGTTCCTTGTGGGAAGAGCAAGGTGTGGCCGCTCAGATCGCTACATTAACCATAGAGACTGGAACCGATGCCACAGCAGGCTGTGGGTAGTTAAAGGCATGTCCAGCCAGCCATGCTGACCTTCAATCTTATTTGGCGGAATTGAGACTCATGATATAGGCGATTATATCGGCTATATCTTGCTGCTTTAGAAGGTTTTTAGCACCCCAAGCCGGCATTTTGATCGCCGGATTTTGCCCTTCGGGTGTCGAGCCGTTCTGCACAAACAGGTCGATATTGTAGGCAAAAACCTTCGGGTCTTTGCTGACCATCGTTTCATCAATAGGATTCAGTGGTGGGACGGTACCATCCGTCGACCCGGAATTGACCACTCCGCCCTTTCCTTTCTGTCCATGACAGGACATACAATTTCGGGTGAAAAGTCTTGCGCCTGCCTGGGCATCGCCCTTCATTGTGGCCGCAGGTCCGGGGCCTCCGGGGTTAGACGGACGTGCCGTTTCCTCGGCAGAGACCGATTGAGAGTTGAAGGACATCAGAGCTGCGGTGGCCAATAACGCAAAAAACAAGTATGTACATATTTTCTTTCTCATACCTTCCTCCTTTATAAAAACCTTAATCCTTGTAGGCCAGGCTCTTTTAACAAAGATTTTATCTGGCAACTTTTGTTCAATTATTACCTCTTTCAACTTTCTTCAGCATTTCAAACGCCCTTGCCCGAGTGAACATAGTTAGTTTCCAATATTCTTCATCAATGTTGTGACGAAGAATATAAACTCCTTCATCATCGCATAAAAGTTTAAAATAGCGATGATCAGGACCATACCACTGGTCTATAACCTCAACAACCTCAATGCAGCGCTGATTGATATAAAAACTCAAAGGACGTTGTTCACCCCTGTATCCGGCATAACATTGAACCTGTACACGTAATAAATCTGAAGTCATCTTTTTTCCATTACATCGAAAGAGGAATCTCTTTTTTTTTATATCCTCTCCCCATGGTTTGGCAAGAAAAGAGTTTCTCTGTCGTTTTACGGGGCTCATGTTTAGGAAACCGACACCTGTACATAGACGTATCCTTAATTTTTCTTTGCTTTGTTTCTCCCAGCTTTTTCTCCTGGTTGATTCATGCGGAAATAATGCTCATCTTGATTGTATGCTGGATCACCGATTCTTTTACTCCACGTTTATTAGGACAATTTCATGAGCAACCCAAAAGGCGATATTCTTGAAAAAACAAGAGAAGATGTCGATATCAAAACCGATGAACCACCTATGTACAGGGTGATACTCTATAATGATGATTATACACCCAAACTCTTTGTTGTTGAGTTATTAGTTCGTCTGTTTCATAAAACCCCGGCTGAAGCAACCGAGTTGATGTGGCGGGTCCATGGAGGGGAGAAAGGAATTATCGACATCTATCCACGTGAGATTGCTGAAACCAAAATCGAAAGAGGAATAGCCTTGGCACGCGAAAACGGCTATCCACTGCAGTTGGGTATGGAGCCGGATACTTAGACAACAATTACTCAAATTATTGAAATTATATACTTATCGTGAGTCTGTTACTGATTTTTATTAGCAAAGGGCAGCTGCCGATTCAATGCATCAATATTGGATATCTCCAAGTCGTTTACCTTATCTATGAACTTCTCAAAAATGATCTTCAATCGAGGGTCATAAAACCTGTGCAGACTGGTGTTGGCCACCGCCTCAAATCCGCGGTAGATTTTATGGGGTGAGCCTGCACCCGGATCAAAGGTTTGCACACCGTTCTCAATTGCCCACTGGATGGGGGCATAGAAACACATATTGAAATGCAGGTCTTTGACAGGCTCCTCACACCCCCAATAACGGCCGATCATGTGACGGTTTTTCACCAGCAGCATAGACATGGCAATGGGTTTTTCATATGAGCCCGTGAAAGCGCCGATAATCAAGAGACGATGACGGTAGTTCTGAAAAATTCCTTTAAAAAAATCACCATTAAGGAAACGGGCCGCCCATGGTCCATAGCGCTCATTGGTTTTGAGATAATAGTGATACATGAGCACTGCCAGATCTGGAGCAATGGAATCGCCGGTGAAGGTGCGGATATCGACACCTTGTCTCTCCATGCTTCGTCGTTCACGACGAATATTGTGTCGTTGCGTTGACTTAAAGGTCTTCAAATAATCCTCAAAACTTGCAAAATCACTATTCTTCCAGAGATATGATTGATGGTGCCATCCAACAAAGCCGTCGGACGGCAACTCGGCAAACCATGGAGCGTCAACAAAATTGAGATGACAGCAAGAAAGCCGTTGGCGTTGACAAAACTGATCGATTACAGCAAGCATTCTGTGCATTAAGCTCAACTTGTCTATACCTTCTGCCATAAGAAACCGATAGCCTATAGACGGTGTTGCCGGACTCATCCCAATCATCTTCGGATAATAATTGACCCCGAATTCCGCTGCCAACTGCACCCACATATAATCGAAAATAAATTCTCCTTCGCTATGGGTTTTCAGATAAAAAGGTGCCGCACCCACCAACTCTTTCCCATCCCATATAGTTAAGTGATGCGGCTGCCATCCGTAGCGAGGTGATATGCTGCCCGAGGCCTCCAGATTTTGGAGCCATTGCCATTCCATGAGTGGCGTCGGCGTCGGTAAAGCAAGCTTGTCCCATTGCTTCGGACTCACCTCATCGATGGAATCAAGCCAACGAACGGTCCACTGGGAAGACTCCTTAGCTGATGGGTTGTCATATGTTTTCATAAATGATCTCATTTCCACCCATCCAAACGGGATGGCACATTGGCCTCATCTTCTCTTTCTTTTGACTTTTCTGTGGAACAAAGGTCGTCAAAAAGGCTCCTATAGTTGAATGCTCCATGATGGTTCTTTATGGACAAATAAGCTGTTGCTGCAATTTTTACCTGCCCAGCTGTTTTCAAAATATCCGTTTACGATTCAAAATAAGGTTGATCTGTCCAGTTGTCACGGATTGGCCTGGATTTCCCTCTATCATACCTGACGCCATCTGGACTGATCAGAAATCCAGGTTAGGCAATCGGATATTTTCTTTCCAGTTTTCGAATAAATGATTATTTTATGTCGATGTAATTTGTTCCGAATTCAAGATTGCTGGTCGACAAATGAGTCACACCATTAAAGAGCAGCAAACGCGATTTACAGAAAAGATTTTCTGAAAACTTCTATTGCAAGCTTCCTATCCTCACAAAGGTTACAATTTTAAAATGATAGAGCCTTTTGCAAGTGGCTCGATAAATAAACAAAGGAGAGTGAGATGCCCGAAGACGTACTATACGATGTTATAATTTTAGGTGGAGGTCCAGCAGGACTAACGGCAGGAATATATGCCATGAGGGCGGCATTAAAAACAGTGTTGATTGAAAAAGGACTTCCGGGGGGACAGGTAGCTATCACCAAAGAGGTCGAAAACTATCCAGGTTTTATCGAGATCGGCGGATTTGATCTTTGCGATAAATTTCTCCAACATGCTAAGCACTATAATATCGAGATAGTAGAAAAAGAAGCTGTCACTACAGAACCGGGGATCGATTACCATGCAGTTCGTCTAGCTGACGGTACCGTTTTAAAAGGGCATGCCGTGATTCTTGCCGCAGGGGGAACGGCACAAAAGCTCAAGGTTCCGGGAGAGGACGAAAATTTCGGCAAAGGGGTTTCTTACTGTGCCACCTGCGACGGTTTCTTTTTCCGTGATCAAATAGTCGCCGTTGTCGGCGGTGGTGATACTGCCCTGGAAGATGCCTTGTATTTGGCTAAAATTACCCGCAAGGTGTATCTCATCCACAGACGTGATGAGTTTCGAGGCAGCCGAATTCTCCAACAACGCGTTTTTGCAGATTCGCGGATTCAGATTTTGTATAATACGGTTGTCTCCGAAATCCAATCCAATGAACGGGGAGTCACAGGCCTCTCTTTAAAGGATACAAAAACAGGACAAGAACGCGCAATCGAAACCAATGGAGTTTTTATCTTCGTCGGATTCAAGCCGAACAGCCAGATCGTTCCTGCCGGAATCAAACTCAACACGACGGGACATGTTATCACCGATGAAAAATGCGAAACGGCAATACCCGGCATCTTTGCCGTCGGTGATCTGAGACAGAAATACGCCAATCAAATCGTTCTTGCCGCGGCGGATGGGTGTACAGCTGCGTTGGCGGCAGCCCACTATATAGAGACCAGAAAGAGTGAGGTGTCTGTTTCCGAGCCCAATAAACAATAGTCGATACGAGTACAGTGATTTTCCCGGGTCTTCGATACAGAGCAAAAGTTCTGTATCGATGAAACCTATATCCTGCCCGCTCAGTAAACGGACATCAAGGAGATTATCCCGGGAGGATAAAGAAGGTATACTGGACAGTTTACTCTTCTTTTCCAGATATATTCTTTTCGAGATGTTGTCGTAAAAGCTCTCCCATCTCCTCTTTAAAGGATTTGCGCATCACTTCTAGTTCATCACGAACTATTTTCGTTATTTTAAGTGCATCCAATTCTTCTTGAGAGAATTTGAGAGGAGATGCCATATCATTTTTAAACTGATTACCATCGGATTTCTGCGCAGTTAAATCTCCTTCGGCACCTTCATCTGTTGCCTCAAATATGCTACTGAAATCTTCCCCTTGTTCAAATGACTTGTCGGAAATGAGCTTCTGCTGCCAAAGGAGAATCTTCGAAGTTTCCGCCAGTAATCCCTCTTGTATCTCTACCGAATCAGAGCCGGTCAATCTTGCCAGTTCCAGTTTGTTAAATATGGACATCAACAAATCATGGGCCTCCGGACTTGCTTTGTCGCGGTAATGTCCAATATGCTCAGAAACTGTCGACATAAGCTGGAGGAATATTTTTTCTACCGGTTTGGTAAACCAGAGGTCATGAAGTTTGTTAATCTCACTTTGAAGATTATCCAAAATGGAATCATTTATCTCCAAACCGAGAGATGCAACATAATCCCGCAGGGAAGCGAGCTGATCTTCTCCCTCCCCTTCCAGATCCTCGGCAGCAGTAAAGACAACCTCTTCTTCCTCGGATTCACCCTCAGCAAATAGACTTTCCAATTTGCCTCCGGCTGGTATTTCAGCAAATCGATCGGGTTCCGGGAATACTTCCATCTGAATTTCCGAGTCACCAAAACCTTCCTCGATCTTCTGGCCGAATTCCTCATCTTTGCCAGTCTCTTCAGCTTGAGCCCCATCCTTGCTTTGTTCTGAAAAAAATCTATCAAGTTCGGCTTCAACTTCACCGAAGGTTATCTCCTCGGCCGGCTCTTTTTCAGCAAGTTCCTCTTTTCCGGCGGGTTTAAAAACTACTTCTTCTGACTCTGCTGCAGGCTCAAGACCCATTTCAGATTCTATGTCGCTGTCGAACTCCACACCTTCAATATATTCTACGACATCTCCAAGTTCTTGGAGTTCAGCGGATTTGGAGTCAACAACATCTTCCTCGGTAGCTTCTGCAAAAGAGGCTTCCTCTTTTTCTTCTAAAAATCCGAAGTCCTCTTCTTCGAAGAGCAACTCTGTCTCGGTTTCCTTTTTCTCCGCTCCGGTCTCAACGGCCTTGTCTTCTCCAGGCTCGAGTACCATTTCTTCAGCGGTACTCTCTGGGACGACTGCCTCTTGGGCAGTTCTTTCGGCTTCAGAGAATGCAACCTCCGGACTCATCTCCTCTCCCGTAATTTCCTCCGATGTTCCAGATGCTATCTCTTCTTCCTCAACAAATTCAAATTCTGTTGCTTCCTCTTCAAATACTTCTTTTAAATGATCCTCAAACTCGACAGGAAGTTCTTCTTCCTGCGATATCTCCTCTTCCTCAAATATTGCACTTGCTTCTTCAAACTCGGGAAGAGCCTCTCCTTCAAGTGCAGATGGCACCTCCTCTTCCACTTTTTGCATGCTTTCCTCTTCGGGAAGCAGCATGTCCTCTTCCATGGAAAAAGCAGCAAACTCATGCTCTTCAGCCTCAGAGGACACCTCTTCCTCCAGAGTGGTAGGTGCCGTTTCTACTTCAGGAGCTGTTTCACCCTTCTCCTCAAGGGATACCTCAGGCTCTTCTTCAGAGGTTATTTCGAAATCCTCGTCAAGGGTCAATTCAGGCTCTTCTTCAGGGGCTATTTCGAAATCCTCGTCAAGGGTCAATTCGGTCTCCTCTTCAGGGGCTATTTCGAAATCCTCATCAAGGGTCAATTCAGGCTCCTCTTCTTCGGCATAAGATAAGGCTTCTTCATCTTCAAATACCAGTGCCTCCTCTTCTTCCTCCAAAGCAGGAATTTCTTCCGCTGTTTCAACAACCGGCGCTTCAATATCTCCGGTAATTATTTCTTCCTCATGGTCTGACGAAAGGGCTCCCACAGGTTCTTCTTCCGCAATGCCAGGTTGATCTTCTTTTTCAATTGTTGGGAGCGTCTCTTCCTCAATTTCTTCTGCGGGATAGACACCAGGAGAGGTATCCTCAGTAAAAGAAGATAGCGCCTCTTCGTCGCCTTCTTCATCTGTACCGGTATCTACACCCAGCAACTCCATTTCTTCGGTACCTGCAGCAAATAGTGGCTGTTCAGGTTCTTCGGCAAAAAACCTATCCAGGCGATCCTCAATGCCGGACAAGGATTCACCTTCGTATGGAACCTCGGTCTCTTCTTCTTTCAGTTCCTCTTCAACGGAAAAGAGGGCGGGGGCCAACTCTTCACCTGCCATCGGTAAAGGTTCTTCTTCAGAGTCATCATCCGCCTCACTTTCAACCTGCACACCCCCCATTACTGCAGTGATTTCTTCCGGGGCCGGAGAAACTGCAGGAGGCGGCTCTTCCTCCTCCGGCAATTCCGCAGCCGATTCTTCATCGAGAACCTGATCACCGAAAGTACTTCCCGCAAAGTTTTCATCACTCAAAGCAGGGGCCAACTCACCTTTATGGCGAGGCAAAGCCTCCTCTCCGGACTCATCGTCCGCCTCCGTCTCGACATCGACCCCCTGAAGAGCAACTTCTGCACTTGTCTTCATCATCCTTTGCTCTTCCTCGTCACCAAAAAATCTGTCCAGGCGAGATTCCATCTCTTCTACCAGTCCGTTCTTTTTCGGCGCCCTTCCAGTCAAACGATCGGCAAAGTCTTTTTCCTGTTTTTCATCCTCAAAGAAGTTGTCAATCTGCCCCTCCATTTTCTGCTTGACATCGCCTTCGATGGTTATCGCCTCATCCTCTTCCTGGAAACCGTGCATATCTTCCGGCATATCGGCAAAGGCAGGAGCAATCGCTTCATAGGCATCTGAATCCCCATCCTCCGAGTCTTTTTTTAAATCTTCTTCAGATGCAGCTATGGCCTCAGGTGAGATTGTCGATGCTATTATTGATTTAAAAGCATTGAACTTTTCAACCTCCGGCATGAGAATTTTCTTTTCATCGTCCCCGGTCAATGCGTTCCTGACACAATTTTCCAGGCTTAAAAAGAAGGAATGGAGAAGCTTAAAGGCATCGGCATGGGCATTGCTCCGCTTAAGATTTATATAGGCGCCAAGAGCACCGATTCCTTGTAAAAATATAAGCTTAGCCTTACTATTGGCATACAATTTCTCAAGTCGCCTGACTTCTTCCCCAAGATTAACAAGATCTTCTTCCGTTATTTCCCAATCCATTCCGAACACGATTGCCTTGAGGTTAAGAAGAGGATCTTCGGCCTCATCAGAAGGCAGTGGTTCATCCATCCGGAAATAGGGAGCTGTCTTAAAAGGTTTTGTTGTCGTAGTCTGCTCAGGCTCAGGCTCAGGCTCAGGCTTGGTGGGTAAGCGACTGATTTGTTTTTTTAATTTTTCAAATTTTTCCACATCCGCCATAAGAAGCGCTTTCTTTTCTTCTTCCGGCATGGATTCATTGGATACTATTTTTTCCAGGTTGGTGTAAAAAGTCAGTAAAAGTTTTATTGCGTTTGGATTTGAATTGGCTTTTTCCTTATATATATATTTGCTAATCTTCTCAAGAGCTTGAATATACACGAGTTTTATTTTATCATTCGCCCAGATGTCTTTCAAATCAAGCAGTTCTATATTAAACTGCCTGAGAATATCATCCGTAATCTCCCAATCAATGGATAAGATTATCGTTTTGAGACGAGTGATAGGAGATTCCTCATCGCCGACATATTCAAAGAGGTCCACATCCCCGGTCTGCAAAGAGTCATCATATTCGTCCATTCCGACGGTTAAATCATCATCATATTGACTGCCTGTATACCGTTCCACTGTGCCTTCTCTCTAGAGTAGTTTTTTTTGTATTGATACAACTGTCGAGGAAATAATTTTCTTCAGCGTTGTTGCGACATTATATCCTTTGATTGCACTTGCTTCAAAATAAGGAACCCTTAATCTGCTGTTAAGATCCTTCTGGAGAACGGAGGTTGGCAGGATCGGAATGCCGTGCTCCTTCAAATCCACCTTATTGTATTGCATTACCAAAGGGATATTAAAGATGCTCTCCTTATATGACTGAAGGTTTTCATGAAGCTGGTTCAATGATCTGATATTTTTCTCCCGCTGTTTTTCCATTGCATCAGCAACAAATACAATTCCGTCAACCCCTCTTAGGACGAGTTTTCTTGTTGCGTTGTATTTAACCTGACCGGGAACAGTATAAAGTTGAATCTTAATGTCATATCCCTTGATCTGTCCCATGTCGAATGGAAGGAAATCAAAAAACAGCGTTCTGTCTCCATGTGTCTTCAAACTTACCATCTCAGAGACTATTTGTTTCCGGTATGTTTTATTGATAAATTCCAGATTCGTCGTCTTACCACAACGTCCTGGTCCGTAATAAACAATCTTGACCTGGACAACCCTATCTTTCAAGTTGATGAAACTCAATTCAACACCCCCGCGTCTACCCAATTGTTGTCAGATGCTAAACGAGTATGCACTTCTCTTCCTCATTTTGGAGCATGCAGTGAATAAAATTATTATTTCTTTCCCCAGATCTGACGAATCTTCTCAATCACATCGACAACGTTCAGTCGGAGAAATCCCAATGAAATATCTCTTCCAAACATCGATATGAGGAGAAGCTCATCATCAATTTTGCTGAAATGGATATTCGACTCCTGCCCTTTATGAAAGAGAAGGGAAAATTCCTGTTCCCCAACCAGCTTGGCCATAGCGTCTACTGTTGCAAAATTGCCAGCGGCGAGTGCGGCAAAAGAGTATACATCATATTTACTCTCACCGTTATCTTTGGCAGTGATAATATTTCCCGCCATGTCTATGATAATGACGCAATCAACACCAAGTTTTATCAGCTTATCGGTCAAAACTGCATCAATCCGTTCAAGTTGTTCTTGACTGACAATACCATAATTCATTCTAAGTACCTCTTCTTGATTGTTAGCCTATAATTGGCCCCTGCTCCCCAACAAACTTCACTTGCAAAGAACAAAAAACGATACCGTATTCTTTATTTTTTCTTGTTACCAGATATACGGCATCATTTCACTTTTTAAATAAGATAAATGAAAAAAGATAGAACAGCCTATACTATACGATAGTTTCTACCTGATATGAAGATGTTTTTTTAAATTTTTTAAAAAAATCATACCGATAAGTCATTAAACGATAATAATTCCTATAAACCGTGCTGACGCCACTGAAAAACCAGGGACCATCATATCGAATAACTGTTTAATATCTGTATATTTTAACTGAATTAAATCCAAAGTCCTATCGTTTTAAAGGCATCAACATCCACGAGGCCTGAATCGGTAATTTTCAGGTGTGGTATAACCGGTAACGCCAAAAAACTGAGAAGCATGAAGGGATTTTGTTCATACACCCCCAACTTTTGCGCTGATTGTAAGAGATTCGCAAATTGATCGTGGACCATTTTAACTGGAGAAGTGGACATAAGTCCCGCCACACCAAGTTCCAGCAATGACAAAACATGGTTGTCAGCCACAACCACTAATCCGCCTCCGGCTCCCGCCACGGTCTCAACAGCAAGTAGCATATCCGAATCGGACATGCCGACAACTATAATGTTATGGGAGTCATGCGCGATGCTACCGGCCAAAGCACCAGACGTAAGCCCCATTCCGGTTACAAACCCCTTTCCGACCTTCCCGCTTCCATGATGTCTTTCAATAACGGCAACTTTTGCCAAATCCCGAATTGGATCAGCAACCGCCAGCCCCTTCTTAACAGTTGCGTCCATTTCCACCATATCGGTCAGGATCTGGTCTTTGATGATCTTGATCACCCTCAGCTTCTTCTCCTCCGCCGGTATCTCAAGATTGATTTTCCCCGGCTTGAGTCTGACCGAAGAGAAGACCTTGCCCAAATTTCTGTCGGGTCCATTTTTTCCCCAATCCTTGAGAATCCCGTCGTGCACAGTTAATTTCCCGGAACTCAGGACAGAATGCGGGCGTATTTCCTCCAGGTCCTCAAACAAAACAAGATCGGCCTTAAATCCCGGAGCAATAGCCCCCCTGTCATGCAGCCTAAAGCACTGAGCGACATTCAAGGTTACCATCTGTATGGCCATGAGGGGATCAAGACCTAACAAGACGGCCTTTCTTACAATACGGTCCAGATGACCCTCGTGTACAAGGTCACGAGGATGACAATCATCGCTTACCAACAAACATCGATGAATATTTTTGTCATTAACCAGCGGCAGCAGCTCTTCGAGATTTTTGGCCGCACTTCCCTCGCGAATAAACACATACATCCCTGCCCGCAGTCTTTGGACCGCCTCTTCTTTTGTCGTGCATTCATGATCGGACCCGATTCCGGTGCCGGCGTATGCCTGGAGATCTCTGTCCAAAACATGTGGTGCATGCCCATCAATGGGCAGACCAAGCCTTTTTGCGGAAATGATTTTATCGACAATCCCCTCATCACCGGCAAGCACTCCGGGATAATTCATCATTTCTGCAAGACCTATAATCCGGGGATGTTGATAAAGTGTTTGAATATCCCGTTGCCCGATCTTAGCTCCCGAGGTCTCCAGATGTGTTGCCGGTACGCATGACGGGACCATGACAAACACACTGACCGGCAGTCCTTCAGTCTCTTCAAGCAGATAGCTAATACCTTCCAAGCCTGCGACATTGGCTATCTCATGCGGATCGCAGACAACAGCAGTTGTGCCGTAAGGATGAACGGCAGAGACAAACTGTTTTGGGCTTAGCATGGAACTCTCGATGTGGATATGCCCTTCAATAAACCCAGGACATACAAACCAGCCCTTACAATCCACCTCTTTGTTCCCTTTGTATTGCCCGATTCCGGCAATCCAGGAAGCGCAAACGGCAACGTCAGCTTCAAGCACTTCACGGGTAAAGACGTTTATTACCTTGCAATCCTTTAATACGAGATCTGCCGGCTCCACTCCCCGCGCCTGCCTGATCAATCGACGCATCTGCTCGTTGGATGGGATATTGCTACACATTTTGGAAACTATATTCGTCATTGCACGGACTAGAGTAATCTGCTATGAAACACTCGGAGGAATTTTCCGTGAAAAAAAAACAAAAAGTCTTTCCAGTCCCGGTCTCAGAGACCCCCGTCATTGATACACACTGCCATCTCGATATGGATGCTTATGCCGAAGATCTTGACGAGGTTCTCCAGAGGGCTTATCACCATAATGTCCGAACGATTATAAGCATCGGTATTGATATTGAAAGTTCTATTACTGCCATCAATCTGGCGCACAAATATGAAATGGTGTTCGCCACAATCGGAATACATCCACATGATGTTGATAATATAACAGATACAACCTTGTCAATGGTAGCAGATCTTGGACAAAAAAACAAAGAGCAGGTGGTCGGTTACGGAGAGATTGGTCTTGATTATGTAAAAAAATACGCTTCTCCCGAAAATCAGAGAAGGCAGTTTCGCAATCAGCTCTCTCTTGCTAGAGACCTGCAGCTCCCCGTTATCATTCACGATAGAGATGCGCACGAAGACACGCTCACAATTCTGAAGGAAAGCGGATCACTCCGGTCCGGCGGCATCATGCACTGCTTTTCCGGAGATATTCGCTTTGCCCGCCAGGTCCTCGATCTGGGTCTTCATATCTCCATTCCCGGAACCGTAACCTTCAAGAATGCCGATTTGTTGAAGGAAGTAGCACAACACATCCCTCTTTCCTCACTGCTTCTGGAAACCGACGGTCCGTTTCTGACGCCCCATCCGTTTCGTGGCAAAAGAAACGAGCCGCTTTATGTCTTATATACGGCAGAAGAGATAGCAAAATTGCGAGATATCCCGCTTGCCCAGCTAGCAGAGCAGACAAGCCGAAATGCGGTAAAACTCTTTGGCCTGGATCATTTAAAGGATTTTCAAACAGAATGATTGCCGACAATCTGAAAATTGTCCGAAGCACTATAACATGTGCTGCAAAAAATTGCGGTCGAAATCCTGACGACATCCGACTCGTTGCCGTATCGAAAACATGGCCGGTGGAAGCCATAAAAGAGGCAATGGCAGCCAAGCAGTTTCTTTTCGGCGAAAATTATATTCAGGAAATGGAAAATAAATTTGCTGTACTTGGTCAGGATGCCCAGTTCCATTTTATCGGTCATCTCCAAAGCAACAAGGCCTCGGTTGCTGCACGGATGTTTACCATGATAGAAACGGTTGACAGGATAAAACTTGCACGTAAACTCAATGACCACCTTCTTGAACTGGGAAAGACCATGGATATCCTTATCCAGGTCAACATTGGAAACGATGAACAAAAATTCGGAGTTTCTCCAGAAAATACGGAGAGCCTTGTCCGGGAGGTCTCATCTCTTACCACTCTACATATCCGTGGATTGATGACCATGCCGCCGTTCTTTGACGATCCGGAGAAGGTCCGTCCCATGTTTCGCCGATTACGTAATCTGGCTGAAGCCATTAAGAAGAAAAACCTTTTTTACGACAATAATAAAGTGGAAATTTCCATGGGCATGTCGCATGATTATCAAATTGCCATCGAGGAAGGGGCAACTCTTGTCCGGGTAGGAACAGCCATTTTCGGCTCGCGTTCATAGCACCATCATCTACAATATACCGAAGGAATAAAAAAAATGAAAATTACCATGATAGGAACAGGTTACGTCGGACTTGTCACAGGAACCTGTTTTGCCGAGTTCGGCCACCATATCACTTGTGTTGACAAAGACCAAAAAAAAATCGATATGCTCATGAACGGATCCGTGCCGATTTATGAACCGGGCCTGGATATACTGGTGGCCAAAAACAGGAAAGAAGGCCGCCTTAAATTCACCGCATCTCTGGCGGAAGCGGTCGCAGAGGCCGAAGCAGTATTTCTTGCGGTTGGTACCCCCAGTAGCAGAAGGGGAGATGGCTACGCCGACCTCAGTTATATTTACGAGGCAACAAGGGACATTGCCCGTCATCTGAAAGGATACACCGTAATTGTCGACAAAAGCACAGTTCCGGTAGGAACTGCAAGGCAGGTTGAAAGGATAATACGAGAGGTTAATCCGAAAGCCGATTTCGACATCGCTTCCAACCCTGAATTTTTAAGAGAAGGAGCGGCAATTACCGACTTCATGCGACCGGATCGTGTTGTTATAGGTGTGGAATCGAAAAAAGCGGAGGACATACTCAGAACCATCTACCAACCTCTGTATCTCCAAGAGACACCGATTGTAAAGACTGATATTGAAACTGCTGAGCTCACTAAATATGCAGCAAACGCCTTTCTGGCCGTCAAGATAAGTTTCATCAATGAAATTGCTCTTCTCTGCGACACCATCGGGGCCGATGTCGTCTCTTTGGCAAAGGGAATCGGCATGGATGGCAGAATCGGGAAAAAATTTCTTCATCCCGGTCCCGGCTATGGTGGATCCTGTTTCCCCAAAGATACGCTGGCACTTATGCGTATTGCCCAGGAGTATGGACAAAACCTGAGAATAGTCGAGGCTGCAGTTGAAGCAAACTCGGCTCAAAAAGCTAAAATGATAAAAAAAATAAGAGATATACTTGGGGGATCCGAAGCAGGGAAAACCCTGGCCATATTAGGCCTGACCTTCAAACCGGAAACGGATGATATGCGAGACTCACCTGCACTGACAATTCTTCCCGCCTTACTTGAAAAAGGAGCTACAATTAAAGCGCATGATCCACAAGGGATGGAAGAAGCGAAAAAACTTCTCCCCGAGGGAATAGAATATGTTGCCGATTCCTATGATGCCTGCGACAATGCGGATGCCGTAGTTCTCATGACCGAGTGGAACCAATATAGGGCTTTAGACCTCGGGAGACTGGCAGCAAAAATGCGACAAAAAATATTTGTTGATCTGCGAAATGTTTATGAACCTGAAAAATTGAAGGCAAAAGGATTCAAATATGTAGGTGTAGGAAGATCGTAGAAAGATTCAAAGGAAAAGACGCAAAAAAGAGCCCCTTACATCCAGGGGCTCTTTTTTTTTAATAAGGGAATTGAACCAAATTATTTCTTGGATTTGGAAGCTCTCTTGGCGGCTTTCAAAGGATTGATCCGTACTTTAGCCACTACGATCTCAGGTTTAATATGGGTTGCGAAATTGCAGATACCGAGTCGCCATTTGGCCTCAGGATTGAGGTAGGTCCGACAATACTTAACATCGTTTTCCTCGACAATTCTATCACATCCTATACACTTCTCAACCACTGGTTGAAATTTGCCGTCACTATATTTTACAGCGGCTTGTTGCATAATATCCTCCTAATAATAAAAGCACACACTTCTCATACTTATTGTGCAGACCGACGATAGATTTCACAAGATCATTTATAAAGATTACTACATTAACAAGGAGAAATAATTTCCACAAGCATTAAAAACATTTTTTCAACAATTTCGTAATATCTTTGACATATCGTATTCTTACAGCATATTATTAAGGCATTAAATAATACATTTAGAAACGGTAAATACATACTGACCGGAGGAATATTGACGGTTTTTTTTAATTTACCACATAATTTTATTGTGTTATTACACCTACACTTGTATTCTCCAATAATATAACATAGAATTGATTCCATCAAAAACGGTTGTGCTTTCTTTGAAATAGTATACAAAAAAAATTTCCAAGGTGACTTAAAGTAAATTTGGAGAAAAAAGATGCCTGTTTATATATGGAAAGGTAAGAACGCCTACGGCGAAAAACGTAAAGGTGAAGTTGAAGCCCCGGATCAGGCCGCTGCCCTTAGTTATGTAAAACGTATGCGGATCACTGATGCCGTCATCAAAGAAAAGCCGAAAGATATTCTTGAAAACGTTCCTCTTTTCAGACCCAAGGTGACGGGAAAAGATGTTATCGTCTTTACCCGTCAGCTTTCGACCATGATCGATGCGGGTCTTCCACTGGTTCAATGTCTGGAAATCCTTGGCAAACAACAGGAAAACCCGACGTTTAAGAAGATACTATTAAATATCCAAACAGATGTGGAATCCGGAACGACTTTTGCCGATTCCATGCGAAAACATCCAAAAGTATTCGACAATCTCTTCACCAACATGATCGAAGCGGGTGAAACCGGCGGTATTCTCGACACCATTCTTTCCAGGCTTGCAATCTTCCTGGAAAAATCAATGGCTCTGAAAAAAAAGATCAAAGGCGCCATGACCTATCCGGCAATCTGTCTTGCCATTTCCATTCTGATCCTGATTGTTATCCTCGTCTTTGTAATTCCCGTCTTTCAACAGATGTTCACCTCTTTCGGTTCTGCACTTCCTATGCCGACCCAGATAGTCGTCAATATGAGTAACGCCGTAAAATCGTATTTTTACCTATTTGCCATCGGCTTCGTCCTTATCGCTTGGGGAATCAAAAAGATATACAACACCGAGAAGGGGCGCATCGCCATGGATGGCATGTTTCTCAAAGCCCCTGTAGCCGGTATTTTGATACGAAAGGTGTCCGTGGCCAAATTCACCAGAACGCTGAGCACCATGCTGCAAAGCGGTGTTCCGATACTCGAAGCGCTGCAGGTCGTAGCCAAAACGTCAGGAAACAAAATTATAGAACGGGCGGTATTCAGAGTGTCCGATTCCATAGCCGAAGGACGTCCCATGGCCGAACCTCTTGAAGAAAGCGGTGTTTTTCCGAACATGGTTATCCAAATGATCAATGTCGGAGAATCCGTCGGTGCCCTGGATACGATGTTGGAAAAAATCGCCGACTTTTATGACGAGGAGGTCGATCAAGCTGTTGAAAACCTTACAGCAATGATCGAACCCTTTATGATGGTCTTTCTAGGCGGAATGATCGGCGGTCTCGTTGTTGCCATGTACCTTCCCATATTCAAGATCGCGTCGGTTGTATAACGCAGGAGGATCCGATCTTTCTAAAAATATTATATAATTCTTGTTAAGGAGTGTTGACATTCTTTCTGTATTGTATATCATACTCTCATATTAGGAGTCTTTTTAACTACAAAGGAGGGAAATATGACATTGACAAAGGCAGACCTTGTCCAGCAGGTCTATAAGAATCATGAGACATTGACAAAAGCCCAGGCTACAGAATCGGTTGAAGCGTTTCTGCGCATCTCCAAAGACTCACTTATAAACGGTAAAGATCTTTTGTTAAGCGGCTTTGGCAAATTCAACGTCAAAGATAAAAATGCACGGCGGGGGCGCAATCCGCAGACAGGAGATGAACTTACTCTTGAAGCAAGAAGGGTCGTCACGTTCAAGCCATCGGGGATATTGCGTGACAAAATTAATTCGTGACCTTTCTTATCTAATTTCGGAACCATACGTACTCCTTTGCATTTTAAATTGCCTGTAGGCACAACCTCTGTGTCTATAGGCAATTTTTATTTCTTCATTCAGGGTTCGGCGCTCTAACACGAGCCTGGACTGATGAGAAATCCGGGCTAAATCCCCATCGTCCTCTGAATCTTCTAATTTCTTAATCCCATGACTGCCGAGCCTTCGTTTCTCAGTCTCTCCATTGAAAAGATAAAAGATTCCCGTAGCTGGAACCTGCACCCTTACCTTCCAACCTCTGTTCCGGATTCGTTGTTTGCCTCTATTGTCGAGGTGGGTATTCTTCATCCGCCGATTGTCGTTCAGGACAATAGAAATTTTTATGACATCATAAACGGAAGAAAAAGGATCAGGTGCGCTGAATTGTTAGGCATCTCTGATTGTCTTTGTGCTGTCCTTCCTGAAGACACATCTGCAAAAACACTTCTGAGATTCCTCTTGCAAGATCAGATAGCCTCCTCCCCTCTGTCCCTTCCTGAAATTGCGACCTTTTTACAAATAAGCAGAGGCCATCTCGACATGAAAGAAGCCATCGACATGCTTCCTGACACCTCTCGTCCGAGGAAAAATCCGGACCAGTTTCTTCAATTGCTGGAACTCGGAGACTCTATCTTGGAAAAACTTCATTTAGGCCGATTGGCGGAAAAAATCATTCCGGATCTTTTACTCCTACGGCAAGAAGAACAAAAAAAGGCTGTATGTCTGATAGATGATCTTCACTTAGGTGCAAACAAGCAGAAACGACTGATCGGCCTTTGCCGGGATATCGTCCTGCGTGAAAACATTTCTTTTTCTTCTCTTCTTGAAGAAAGAGGCATCAGGGAAATCATCAAACATCCGATGATGAACATCCCGCAAAAAACGTCCAGGATTTTCGAAATCCTGCAAAAACGTTGTTTCCCGCGAAGCACGGAGGCAAAAGAGGTATTCCAGTCTCAGGTACGCGAACTCCTGCTTCCCGATACATTTACTATAATCCCAAGCCCTTTCTTCGAACGGGATGAAATAAGCCTCTCCATTCGTTTCCCTGATCTTGAAAGATGCAAAGAAGCCCTGCCCTTGCTAAAGGATCTGCTGATTAAGGACCAAGCAAAAAGTTGACCTTCGCTCTTATGTAATGTTCGTAAGAGATGCAGGGTAACAGATATCTCCCTCAATCATCATATCATCACCCAATCTCTTATAACGAACGCTCTTAAGATAAACAGCCTCGCCCCTATTTGCCACATGTACTCCCTCCACAACGGAGATCCCTCTATCACCTGCAAAAATCGGAGCCAAAAAGAGTTGTGCGTGATCTGCCAGACGGTCTTTTAACATCGATCCATGCAGCCTCGCCCCTCCTTCGACCAATACCGAAGTAATACCTTCTTGGCCGAGTACCTGCAAAACCGATTTAAGATTCAATCCTTTTTCCGCATTTTTGCCAACCGGGACTACGACAGCACCGGTAGCCGTCAGATCCTTTCTCTTACCAACGTCCGCGTCTTCATCACAAAAAATCCACGTTTTTGCATGGGATTTCAAATGAAGAACCCGGGAGGTTAATGGAATACGCAGATTGGTATCGATAATGACCCTGATCGGATCCTTACCCTTTCTTCTTGACAGGCGAGTGGTCAACAACGGATCATCGATCAGGACCGTATCGACTCCCACCATAATAGCATCCAAGAGATCACGTAGTTTATGGGTCATTGCCAGCGATTCGGGACCGGTAATGCGACCGCATTTCCCTTTCTCATATGTTATTCTTCCATCAAGACTGACGCCTGCCTTCATGACCACCCAAGGCATGGCTGTGGTGATGTGTTTTAGAAAAGGTCTGTTAATCTCACGGCATTCTTCCAAAAGAATGCCGGACAAAACTTCGATTCCACGCTCGGATAGATATTTTATGCCGTCCCCGTGTACCAGGGGATTGGGATCCTCCATGCCCACAACCACCCTCTTCACTCCGGCATTAACCAGAGCATGACTGCAGGGAGGAGTCTTTCCGGTATGATTGCAAGGCTCAAGGGTTATGTAAATGGTTGAACCTACAGCC
Source organism: Desulfocapsaceae bacterium (assembly GCA_046704745.1). Lineage (GTDB taxonomy): Bacteria > Desulfobacterota > Desulfobulbia > Desulfobulbales > Desulfocapsaceae > CAWGGS01. The sequence continues at coordinate 39,115 of JBJKRL010000091.1, forward strand.
TCTCCCCCCGCTTTACGCAGGGCGTTGATCTCGGCATGCGGCTCTCCAGCTTTTTTATGGTATCCCTTGCTTATGATGTGATTATTTTTGACGATTACAGCCCCGACACAGGGATTGGGAGATGTTCGCCCCAGCCCCCTGCGTGCCTCTTTCAAGGCCAAACGCATGTAGAAGCGGTCCCGCTCCCGTATCACTTGTCTGCATCCTTTTGGGTTGGAAAATCGCTGATAGCCCGTGCATCCAGAAGCGTTTTCAACTCATCCATAAATTCATTAACATCTTTGAACTGTCGGTAAACTGAAGCAAAACGAACATAGGCCACTTCATCAAGCTTCGGCAACTCCTCCATTACCCATTGTCCGACGACCTTTGATGAGACCTCTTTGGCTCCCAAGTCCTGGAGCTTTCTTTCAATTTCATCAACAAATTTATCAATATTATCTCTACTGACCGGTCTCTTCTCACAGGCCTTCTCCAGACCGATCACCATCTTTTGCCTGTCCCAGGCCTCCCTCCGGCCATCCTTTTTGACCAGCACGGGCATCATTACCTCTAAGCGTTCATAGGTAGTAAACCTCTGATTGCAGGAAAGGCAGGAACGTCTTCTTCTGGTTATGGTACTCTCTTTATTCAGACGGGAATCGATAACTTTATTATCCAAATGGCCACAATAGGGACATTTCATACAGCCTCCATTAGTTTCTCCGAGATTACCCTGAACCCCACCCCCGCGACCTTATTGTATCCTTTAAGGGACCAAACCTCAAATCAAGGATTATCTCATTGTGGAGAAATGTCATTAGATTCTCGTCACTATTCGTGAGAGGGGAAACCTTTTACAAAGCTCCAATACTTCCTGGCGAATCTGCTCAATTGTCTGTTCATCGCGCTTTTCAATAACGCGATCAATAAAGCCGGCAATCATCTGCATTTCCACAGCCCGCATACCCCTCGTGGTCACCAAAGGCGTACCAATACGCACACCGCTGGTGACATAGCGGGATTGCGTATCGAATGGTATGGCATTTTTGTTGACGGTAATTCCAGCTCTGCCTAATAGGTCTTCCGCCTCTTTACCTGAAATATTTTTATTTGTCAGGTCCAAAAGCATCAGATGGTTATCGGTACCCCCTGATACCAAACGAAACCCCCTGCCCATGAGACTCTCGGCAAGCATCTTTGCATTGGCAACCACATCCTTCTGATCTTCTTGAAACTCTTTTCCCATAACCTCCCTAAATCCGACAGCCTTTGCTGCAATGGCATGCATCAGCGGACCACCTTGAATTCCAGGGAAAATATTACTGTTGATGGCCTTGCCCCATCTTTCTTTGGCGAGAATTAATCCTCCCCTAGGGCCACGCAACGTCTTATGGGTTGTTGAGGTTACCACGTCGGCATAAGGAACAGGGGAAGGATGGACATCTGCCGCCACCAGGCCGGCGATATGGGCCATATCCACCATAAAAAGAGCGTCGATTTTATCGGCAATGCTCCTAAACCTCGGAAAATCAATAAACCGTGGATAAGCGCTGGCGCCGGCCACAATCATTTTCGGTTTTTTGTCCAGTGCTATGCGCTCAACCTCGTCCATGTTGATCTGCTCACTGTCCCGGTCGACACCATAGGAAATAAAATTATAAAGCTGGCCGGAAAAACTGACGGGACTTCCATGCGTCAGATGTCCTCCATGCGCAAGATCCATTCCTAATACAGTATCTCCCAGTTTCAATAACGCAAAATACACACCCATATTTGCCTGTGAGCCTGAATGCGGCTGGACATTAGCATACTCGGCAGCGAATATCTTTTTTGCCCTTTCAATCGCCAGAGTCTCAACCTCATCGGCATTGCGACAACCGCCATAATAGCGTTTCTGGGGATAGCCCTCTGCATATTTATTTGTAAAAACAGATCCTTGAGCATCAAGAACTGCTTGTGAAGCAATATTTTCAGAGGCAATCAATTCAAGTTGATTGTCCTGACGATCATATTCCGCCCGAATGCTCCGAAAAATCTCAGGATCTGTTTTTTCTAATGTTTTCATCGAATTCAATACTTCCTTTTTCTATAATTTAACAAAAGCACTTTAGATGCGAACAACCTGTCATCCTGACATACAAAACCAAGGATAGAACTGTATAAAAAAACGGAATAATTCACAACGATAAAAACAAGAAAGCCGGCATTTCAAAACTATGAATGCCGGCTTTCTTGCAAATAGGTACTTTTTTTTTACTTATTGAATTGCTCAATACGCCTCTGGTGTCGCCCTCCGGCAAATTCGGTATTCAACCAGGTTTTCACGATACCTTCAGCCACTCCAGTGCCGATGACCCTCGCGCCCATACAAAGCACATTGGCATTATTATGCTCTCGGCTCATACGGGCAGTATACTCATCATGACAAAGGGCTGCGCGGATACCTATAGAGGAGTTGGCAACCATGGACATACCAATACCCGTTCCGCAGATCAAAATCCCAGCCGAGCAGATTTTCTTCTGAATCAACTCGCAGACTTTATTCGCATAGACAGGATAATCCACAGATTCTAAAGAAAAACAACCGATATCATCAATTTCATGTCCGAGAGAGATGGCATATTCTTTTACTGCTTCTTTCATCTCATATCCACCATGATCGGCACCGATTGCAATTTTCACATTCTCCTCCTCAGGACCCTGCCTACCCGTTGAAACGTTTCATCACGACAACGGCATTAGTCCCGCCAAAGCCAAAGGAGTTTGACATGGCATAATGAATATCAATTTTCCTGGATACATTTGGAACATAATCTAGATCGCATTCCGGACTCGCCGCCTGCAAATTAATGGTTGGAGGTGCAATCTGGTCTTTAATGCTTAAAGTTGTAAACACCGACTCGATACCTCCGGCCGCTCCCAACATATGCCCGGTCATGGACTTTGTGGAACTGATCGCCAGTTTTTTGGCATGCTCCCCAAAGACGGTTTTAACGGCCTGGGTCTCACAACGGTCATTAAGCGGTGTCGATGTCCCGTGCGCATTAATGTAATCGACCATATCAGGCTCTATGCCGGCATCGTTTAAGGCCATCCGCATACACCTGACAGCCCCTTCACCGTCCTCGGGAGGAGCTGCCACATGATAGGCGTCGCTGCTCAAACCGTAACCGACGACCTCGGCATAGATGGTCGCTCCTCGAGCCAGCGCATGTTCCAATTCCTCCAGAACCAACATTCCTGAACCTTCTGACATGACAAATCCATCCCGATCCTTATCAAAAGGCCTTGATGCAGCAGCAGGATCGTCGTTTCGCGTAGAAAGCGCCTTCATAGCAGAAAAACCGGCCACTCCTGTAGGACAGATAACGGCTTCGGCTCCACCGGTAACGACAATATCACACCCGCCATACATAATATGCCGATACGATTCACCTACGGCATGGGTTCCGGCGGCACAGGCCGTCGACAAGGAAAGATTGGGACCTTTTGATCCCATCATCATTGATATATGTCCCGACGGCATGTTAGGAATAACCATCGGGATAAAAAACGGGGTTACCCTTTTCGGACCACGCTCCAATATAACACTGTGGCAGGCCTCAATGTTGGGCAGACCGCCCATACCGCAACCGGTGATAACCCCAACCCGTCCGGCATTGCTGTTATCAATGACAATACCGCTATCCTCAACAGCCATACGGGCTGCGACAAGACCGTACTGAACAAAAAGGTCCAGATGCTTGGCCGCTTTTTTTTCAAAAAAAATTTCTGCGTCGAAATCCTTTACCTCAGCTGCGATCTTAACGGTGAAATCGCTGGTATCGAAACGGGTGATGCTATCAACACCGCTCATTCCGGCGCAGATATTTTTCCAGGTTTTTTCAACCCCCGTTCCCAGCGGCGTTACAAGACCAACACCTGTAACCACTACTCTTCGCTTCACGTTATCGGCTCCTTGAAACAAGGGTCTCTTTCAAATACCAAAAAAATAGAAGTCATAAACGCGATGAAACGTGCTATTTATTCAATTTATCAACGTAATCGATGGCATCCTGAACCGTGCTGATTTTCTCGGCATCTTCGTCAGGAATTTCGATGTCAAATCCTTCTTCCATGGCCATAATCAGTTCAACAAGGTCCAGAGAATCCGCTCCCAGGTCATCAACGAACGAAGCATTGGGAACGACCTTCTCTCTTTCAACACTTAACTGCTCAACAATAATATCGATCATTTTTTGATCTACAGCCATTGCATTTCTCCCTTAATTTTAAATAATCTACAGTGCCGCAATTTGGCTATTTCTTAGTACCTTACAGATTGATTTCTTGTTTTTTACAAGAAGTTAATCTGTCGCAAGGTACTTTTGCCCCCTAGTGGGGTGTTAGTAACACTGTGTTCTTCCAACAAAAAAACATAAGGCCAAATTCAGCCCGTTTTCCTGCAAAAAATCAAAGCCAAATATTACATATTTTCAGACAATAGCAAGCGAAATCACAGCCACCTATCACATGTACATGCCACCGTTCACATGCAGCACCTGACCGGTGACATAACCACCATCGGTGCCCACCAGATAAGCCACGGCACCGGCGATATCATCGACAGAACCCAACGAACCCAATGGAATCTCACTTTTGAGTTTCTCCTGGACTTCAGACGAAAGGGCCTCGGTCATCTCGGTTAAAATATATCCCGGAGCGACACAGTTTACGGTGATATTTCTTGAGGCATATTCTCTGGCCATAGATTTGGCCATCCCGACCATCCCGGCCTTGGCAGAGGCATAATTTACCTGACCGGCGTTGCCGGAAAAGCCGACAACCGAAGTGATGTTGACAATCCTCCCCCAGCGTTTTTTCATCATGCTTTTGGCAACGGCCTTGGCACAGAGAAAAGCGCCCTTGAGATTGGTATTAAGGACCGCATCCCAATCCGATTCCTTCATCCTGGCGATAAGACCATCACGTGTTATCCCGGCGTTATTGACCAGGATATCGATGCCCCCCGCTTCGTTTGTGATCTCTTTGAATGCAGCATCGACGGCGGCAGGGTCCGCCACATCAAAACCTATTATCTTTGCCTTACCTCCGGAATCTTCAATCAGTGATCTGGTCTCTTCGGCTGCCTCCGAACGGTTGACATAGTTGATATAGACCATTGCTCCCATGGCAGCAAGCCGCAAGCAGACAGCTCTGCCGATGCCACGGCTACCACCTGTCACAACCACTGTTTTCCCCTCCAATGTCTTCATGCCCCCCGCTGCTCCTCTATCTTGGCAATGAGTTTTGGTATGATTTCATAGAGATCCCCGACCAGGCCGAAGTCTGCAATATCGAATATCGGCGCATTCTTGTCTCGATTTATCGCCACAATTGTATCGGCCGATTGCATTCCGGCCACATGTTGAATGGCCCCGGAAATACCACAGGCTATATAGAGTTTCGGGGCAACAGTCTTTCCCGTTTGTCCGACCTGGTGGGGGTAAGGTATCCACCCGGCATCCACCGCCGCCCGGGAAGCCGACACGTCACCATTAAGCGTTTCGGCCAACTGCCGCAAAAGATCGAACCCCTTCTCGTTATCCAGCCCTCTTCCTCCGGAAACCAGAATATCGGATTCCTGAATGTTCACTTTATATCCTTGGGCGGCCACCGATTCAAGCACCTGGATCCGGCTTTTCAACTGGTTCGGAGTCGGTGTAACATCTATTATTTTGCCTGTCCTTTCTCCATCATAGGGCAGGGACTTCATCACCCTGGGCCTGACTGTCGCCATCTGAGGTCTCGTGGACGGGCATTCAATGGTAGCCATGATATTGCCGCCAAATGCCGGTCGGGTCTGAAGGAGAGCACCATCCTCGGACCTGATCTCAAGTTTGGTGCAGTCTGCAGTCAAACCCGTATGTAGAGTCGTCGCCACGCCAGGAATAAACGACCGTCCGATGGCGGTCGCTCCCGCTAAAACGATTTCCGGTTTATGCTCTTTAATAAGAGCGGTAAGGACCGCACCGTAAACGTCATCGGTAAATTGTTGAAGGGCGGGATGATCGATCCTGTAGACGACGTCGGCTCCATGGCCTATGAGCTGTTCGGCTGTTTCACCGGTATCATGCCCCAGCAATACAGCCACCAACTGAACCCCGCGTTGATCGGCCAGTCTTCTGCCTATTCCCAAAAGTTCAATGGAGACGGTTGCCAGGCTCCCTTTTCTAAACTCGCAATACACCCAGATCCCGGACCAAGCGCCTAGATCCATCTGCAGACTTTTTTCAATATCAACAAGGGCAATCGCCCCTACTTCACAGGCTTCAACACAGGCACCGCAGAGTGTGCAGGCATCTCCGACTTCAGCCTTGCCATCGACCACCGAAATGGCAGCGAAGGCACATTGGTCCTCACAGATTCCGCAGCCGATACAAAGCTCTTTGTCTATCTTCAACATCGCTTATTTCTCCCGTATCGATTATGCCAGGTACGGCCGAAGCATGGCGACGAGCTGCTCAACCTGTTCATCGACGGACCCTGAGAGCACACATCGTTCACCGCGCGGCTCAGGTGGAAAGACCTTTACCACCTGGGTCGGCGAACCCGAAAGACCTATCGAGGCTGAATCAGCCCCTATGTCAGCAGCATTTAAGGTCTTTATCACCGCCTTTTTGGCCTTCATGGTCCCTTTCAAAGACGGCACCCTCGGTTCGTTGGCATCTTTTACCACTGTCAACAATGCCGGATAGTCGACCTTGATGATATCATAGCCGTCGTCCATCATCCTCTCCACCAACAAGCCTGTGGCATCTGCCTGACGGACCTTCTGCACACAGGTAATATAGGGCATATCCAGCCTCATGGCCAGTCCGGGACCTACCTGAGCAGTATCGCCATCTATTGCCTGTTTGCCGCAGATAACCAAATCAAAAGGGCCTAGTGACGTTATTGCCTGCCCCAGCGTATAGGAGGTGGCCCAGGTATCGGCACCGGCAAAGGCCCTGTCTGAGACCAGCACTCCGTTATCTGCCCCACAGGAGATAGCCTGCCTGAGAACAGCCTCGGCCTGGGGAGGGCCCATGGTCAGCACGGTGACCTCACCTCCGAGGGACTCCTTGATCCGCACGGCTTCCTCTACGGCATGCTGATCATAAGGATTCATGATCGATTCAACACCTTCGCGGGCCAGGGTATTCGTTTTGGGGTCGAGACGCACATCTTTGGCATCGGGAACCTGTTTGACACAGACAATAATCTTCATTGAAAACCTGTTTGACTGGGATTGTTAATTCTTCCTGGTGTATTCTCTATTGAGTTCCTGACCGACCACATTGCGCTGGATCTGGTTCGTCCCCTCATAAATTTGCAGGATCTTGGCATCCCTCATCATCTTTTCAACTGGATATTCGCACATATACCCATAGCCACCCATGATCTGAACCGCATCGGTAGTGACCTTCATCGCTGTATCGGTGGCAAAGACCTTGCACATGGAGGATACCTTCGACATATCTTGCGGATGGGCGTCAATATGTTTGGCTGCCCCATAGACCAGCGAACGGGCCGCCTCAATACCGATTGCCATGTCGGCCAACATGTGCTGCACAGCCTGAAAGGCCATGATCGGTTTACCAAACTGAACTCGCTGCTTGGCATAGCTTGCCGCCTCATCGAGGGCTGCCTGCGCAAGCCCAACACCAAGGGCGGCGATACCCGGCCGGGAAGAATCCAGGGTCTTCATCACTGTGATGAAACCGGTTCCTCTGCGGCCTATAATTCGGTCTTTTGGAATCCTGCAGTCTTTAAATATCAGTTCGGTGGTCGATGAAGCTCTGATCCCCATCTTTTTCTCTTTCGGTCCGCAGGAAAAACCGGGATCGCCCTCTTCAACGATAAACATCGAGGCTCCACGGGCACCTTTGTTACGATCAGTTATGGCCACAATCGTATAAATTTGGGCCTCACCCCCGTTGGTGATCCACTGCTTGGTCCCGTTCAAAACCCATTCGTCTCCGTCTTGAACGGCAGTCGTCTGTATACCGGAGGCATCGGAGCCGGCATTGGCCTCGGTCAGTCCGAAGGCGGCAAACTTTTTACCGGAAGCCACAGCGGGGAGATATTTTTGTTTCTGCTCATCGGAGCCGGAAAAAAGGATCGGATAAATACCCAGAGAACTGGCTGCAAAGGCGGTACCGACGCCTATACATCCGCGGGCAAACTGTTCCAAGGCGAGAACAATATCAAAACAACCACCGCCGAACCCGCCGTATGCTTCAGGGATGCTGATACCGAAAAGATCGGACCGCGCCATTTCATTGAGAATATCACGTGGAAACTCGTGTTTTTCGTCCAGTTCGGCGCGTTTGGGAATAATCTTCTCATCGGCTATCTGCCTGCTGATATCAACAATCATCTGCTGTTCTTCAGATAAAAAATAATCCATTTTGCTCTCCTATTCACCACTTAATAAGGGTTGCGCCCCAGGTAAAACCACCCCCGAAAGAACAAAGCAGGATAATATCTCCTTTGCCAAACAATCCCTGCCTGTTCGCCTCATCCAAGGCTATCGGAACTGAAGCGGCTGATGTGTTCCCGTATTCTGATACGTTTACAAACACCCTCTCTTCAGGGAAGTCAAGACGCTCAAGCAACTTTTTTAAAATACGGATATTGGCTTGATGGGGTATGAATAATTTGACCGAGTCTAAGCTGATGCCTTCCTGCCGCAGCAGGCAAAATATTGAATCTTCCATGGCTTTGACGGCGTATTTAAAGACTTCCTTTCCTTCCATGATGATGTATGATCCGGAATTGTCAGCCACTTCCAGATCAGGATTGTAACTTGGAGGCGCATGCATATGCAAAAGTTTCCACAGACTCCCATCAGCCTGGAGCTTGGAACCGATTACGCCTCTTGCCCCATCTTCGCAATGACCGAGAACGGCGGCGCCCGCTCCGTCACCAAAAAGAATACAGGTATTGCGGTCTTTCCAATTCAATCTGGAAGAAAGGGTCTCAGCCCCTATGACGAGAATTTTTTTTCGATGTTCGGCCCGGATGTACTTATCGCCCATATCCAATCCATAGAGGAAACCGGAACAGGCGGCATTGATGTCATAAGCGAAGGCATTCTTAGCTCCCAGTTCATTCTGCACAAAACAGGCGCAGGAAGGCATCAACATATGTGAGCTGATGGTCCCCACTACGACAAGATCGAGCTCTCCGGCGTCAATCCCAGCCATGTCCAAGGCCTTTTGCCCCGCCGCGGTGGCCAGTTGATGGGTCTTTTCTCCTAAGCCGCCAATTCGTCTCTTTTTGATCCCGGTTCTTGAATAAATCCAGTCGTCTTTTGTATCAACAATGGATTCCAGGTCCTTGTTGGTCATTATCCTCTCTGGCAGACTTGAGCCGGTACCAAGAATTACGGTTCCCATCATTCTCCTATAGATGCTTCCTTTTCGCTTACTCCGAGGTCCCTGGCGATCACCTCATTTACATTGTTCCGGACCATATGCACCGCTGCCAAAATCGCATTTTTAATAGCTAAAGAATTGGATTTCCCGTGACAGACAATGCCGACTCCGTTAATCCCCAAAAGAGGAGCCCCTCCGTACTCCGCATAATTCACCCGTTTTTTAAAGGCTGTAAATGCCGGGCGAGCAAGGAGGTATCCTAGTTTGGCCATGGTAGATTTGAGAATCTCGTTTCGCAGCATCTGCATCGCGGCCTCAGCAAGACCTTCGCTGATTTTCAGACAGATATTGCCTACAAAACCATCGCAGACAATAACGTCTACGTTTCCTTGAAAGACATCCCTTCCTTCCACATTGCCGATAAAATGCAGGGGGCTTTCCTTGAGTAACGCATATGTTTCCTTGACCAGGGAATTTCCCTTGCCGCTTTCCTCGCCGATGGTCAAGAGGCCGACCCTGGGTTTTGGAATGTTATATATCCGTGCAAAGGCGGCTGCCATGACCCCGAACTGGTAAAGGTGCAAGGGCCTACAATCCACGTTTGCCCCTATATCCATTATTACCACCGGGTTTTTCAATGTTGGGAAAACCGAGGCAATACCAGGTCTTGAAACATTCTTAATCCGTCCAAGCTTACGAAGAGCCGCGGCCATGGTAGCTCCGGAATTTCCGGCGCTGACCACCGCTTCAACCTCCTTTCTGGAAACGAGATCAAAGGCAACAACAATGGAGGAATCTTTCTTCTTACGTATAGCGTCAACAGGATATTCATCCATGCCCACGACCTGAGAGGCGTGGACAATGTGCAGGTTTTCCTTAGCCTTGGAAGTTGATGCTATCTTATCCAGATATGATTGAAGAAGAGGTTCATCTCCCACCAGGTAGATCTGTATGTCTGCCTGGTCTACAGCGAGCAATGCCCCGGCAATGAGTTCCTCAGGACCATGGTCTCCCCCCATGGCATCCAGGGCAATTCGCACAGGTATCTCCTATTCAACGTCAGTTTCGAAATTGAAAACCGTGCGTCCTTTGTATTTACCACAACTGCCGCAAAGACGATGCGGTTCTTTCGGTTCTCCACATTCCGAACACACAGAGAGGCCCGGTGATTTCAAAGCATCGTGAGAACGTCTTTTATGAGTTCGCGAATGCGAATGTCTTCTTTTCGGAAGAGCCATAATATCCTCCAGTACTGAAAAAGGCCGATGATCCGGCTTTAATTAACGCTTTTTTAGATTTTTCAAAACAGCAAAAGGTGACTCCACAACGTTGGACTCACATCTGCAAGCCTCATACCTCAAAACCGCCCCACACCCGGGGCATAATCCCTTGCAGTCTTCATTGCAAACCCGCCTCTCAGGAACTGCAAGCAAAACCTGTTCCCTGAGAACTTCACTGACATCTATAGCAGGTTCATTCAGATACACAGTGTTGAAATCTTCCTCACCGCATTCCATCTCATGCAGATGCGATGACGCATCTTCTCCGGTTTTAAAGAGATAAGTAAAACTGCAAGAAAGTGTATAGTTGAACGGTTCACCGCATCTGTCACAGAGAAATTCCACGACAGTCGAAAGTTCCCCCTGCAAGAGAACCGTCTCGGTGTCTTTTTTCAGCAGATCAATTTCGGCATGTCGGAGCTTTTGCAAGACAAACTCTTCAACCGGGAACCACCCCGTATCCCTAACGGAATAGTGTGTGGTACCTGCTGATATCTGGCCAAATACAACTTTCATCTCATCACTCATCATCCACTATCGGTTCGAGCGGTCAGATAAAGAACGCAAAAATAATCAATTTATGGAAGAATGGCCAGAAAAAAATAGGCCTGCAAGAATTTTCGGGAAGATATTCCATGTCAATCCAAGCATATCATTTGACCTTTGCCAGGTCTTACAGAATATGGGCCAAGCGTTCCGAGCATTTATGCAGGCGCAAATTGGCCGCATAGAGGAGTCTTTTTATTATTTTAAGCAGCAGAGAGGGATTTCCCTCCCCCAGACTGTTTAAACTTCGCCGTTTAAGACAATAAAGAAGCGAGTCTTCAATTGCAATGATAGTTGCTGTACGGAGGGAATCGTCCAAAGAACCACCCTCTCCAACCGATGCTCCCGGTTGTAAAAGAGCTACAACCTGGGTTCGATCGTTAAATCCGGTTTCCTGCAAAACAGCCAATTTTCCTGTTTCGAGAAAATAGATACTCTCCGCCGCATCTCCATTATGAAAAAGTTCTTTTCCTTTCTCTAAAATGACGGGCGTCGCAATGGCTAGAACCTGAGTGCGCTCATCGCTGGTCAGAAAACGAAAGGCCTGTTGAGGGATACCGTCTCCGGATTCGATCATTGTCATGTACTTTGGCTGGCATTTGCAAAATTCTTGTTTTTTTCTTCGATAAGCTTGACCAGACCGTCAAAGCTGTTCGTCCGCAAATAATTCCGGAATTGTTCCATATAATTTCGGACCAGGCTCACACCCGCGATGTTGATATCATATACCATCCATCCCTTGGGAGTGAGTTGCAGAATATAGTGGACCGGAAGTTTGGAGTCACCTTTTTCAACCAATGTGGTGACCTGGGCTCTGTCATCCTGAATCCTCTCCTCTACATATTCTATGGTCTGATAATGGTAATCTTCCAATTTTCCGATATACGCGTTCTCCAGGAGTTTCGTCATTAATTCGGTGAAATGCTCTTGTTGGGTCTGCGTGATATCACGCCACGTTCTGCCAAGGACCCGTTTGCACATCTCCTGAAAGTCGAAACCCGATTTAATGGTGGACATGATTTCCCGCCGTCGCTCATCTTTATGGGCGGCACCTTGCAAATTCGGATTGTTGAGTAATTTCGTTAACTCCGTAAGCACCGGTTTCATCGTCTCGACAGGCCCCTTGGCAGCTGAAACAGGTGCGGTAAACAAAAGGAGGGAAAGAAGTATGCCGGAGGACGCCATCATGTATTTTGTTATTTTCATCGTATTGTAAAATAGTTGGTTGGTAATATTACGTAGAGGATTAGAGTAAAAGGGTACGAAAAACACATACTGTTTTTATTCTTGCCCTGCTTTGTGCTTTTCTATCTTTTCTTGCCGATAATCATGAAATGCCTGCCGGGAGGCCACATAGGGATCAATGGAATATTTGATCAGGTCCTCATAGACATTTGGGTTGAGGGACAGGGTATTAAGTCTTTCACCCATATAATAAGCCCCTCTCTCTGTCAGGTTCCAACCCATGAAATTTGCCGGATGAGTCATAAAATCCGTCCCAAGACCGATAGAGTCCCTGACATTAGATGGACCAAAAACCGGCAAACAGATATAAAAACCCTCGCCAACCCCCCAGACCCCCAGGGTTTGACCGAAGTCCGCCGGCCTGGATGTAATTTTAAAGTCCTTCGTCGCCGGATCTCCGAAACCGAACACACCTAAGGTTGTGTTGATTGCAAACCTCGAAAGAACAACCCATGCATCTTTAAAACGCCCCTGCAAGACATTATTGAGAAAGCTTATCGGCGAGGAAATATTATCAAAAAAATTTTCAAAACAGAGCCTGATATCTGGAGAAACTACGGCCGAGTATCCTTTGTTTACCGGTTTTAAAACCCAGAAATAAAGCTTGTCGTTGAATTGAAAAAAAGCCCGGTTCATCGGCTCCAGAGGATCATAGACCGTGCTCTTGGGGGCTTGTTCGTCACTTAAATAGTCATCGTTGAGCAGGTTAACAGAAACCCCTGAAACATTTTTCTGCACGGCCCAGGCTACGTCTTTACCCAAGGGAATCGTGACCAACAGAACAAGAAACAGTATTCTCTTCATAAGGATGAAACCTTCATAGAGAAGACAATAAATATCTCGGCAAAACCCTATTTGGCACTGCCGAAGGCGAATTTACTGATAATTGATTCAATATCCACGGCGGATTCGGTATCGCGAATTGTCCCACCATCGGCAAATACTTTCTCATCCCCCCCCAAGTTCAATTGAATAAACTTATCGCCGATGATTCCCTGGGTTTTTACCGATGCTATGGAGTCCAGGGGCACCTTTACGCTTTTATCGATCCTGAGAGCCAGATATGCATAGCCCTTGTCTCCCAACCAAATCCTGTCGACATCACCTACCACAACGCCGGCTACTTGCACGGATGCGCCTTTCTTGACTCCGGAAACATTATTGAATTGCGCATTGATTACATATGTGGAACCCTGCCGTAAAAAAGACACTTCTCCCAGATTTAAGGCCAGATAAATAAGGGCGGCAAAGCCTGCAATCATAAACAGACCGACAATCAATTCGATGGTATTTTTTTTCATTTTTCGATCAGATGACTCTGATAAATCTGCCCCATTGTAGTTTTTACGAATTCACGGATATGCTCTTTTGGCGACCATTGAATTTCCTCAGGGCTTTCAAACACATCCACTTTTCCGGAGTTGAGAATGATAACCTGGTCCGCCAGATTCAACACTCTGGGTATATCATGACTGACTATAACCGCCGTATAGCCGATGGTTGCCTGTGTCCGGGCAAAAAGTTGGTAGATCTCCTGGGTCATGACCGGATCCAGGCCGGTGGTTGGTTCATCAAAAAGCATTATCTCCGGGTCCAACTGCAGAGCCCTTGCCAATCCCACCCTTTTCTGCATTCCTCCACTCAACTGGGCTGGAAATTTTTCCTCATGACCTGTAAGTTCTAATTGTCCGAGAGTCTCCTCTACCTGCCTGCGGATGTCTTCCTCGGTTTTTTTCGTTCTCTCGCGAAGCGGTAAAGCAACATTGTCATAAACTGTCATTGAATCAAAAAGCGCAGCGCCTTGAAAAAGGACACCGAATTTCGTCCGCATTTCCTCCAATTGCTTCCCATTTCTCTGGGAAATTGCCTTACCGCGTATAAAAATATCCCCCTCATCAGCCTGCATTAAGCCGAGAATCAATTTCAACGTTACACTCTTTCCTTGTCCGCTTCCTCCCGCCACTACCGTAGTCTTTCCCGCCGGTATGGAAAAACTGACATTGTCGAGAACCGTCTGTTTCCGGCCGTCCATAGAGGTAAACGACTTGGATACATCTCTGAATTCTATGGTTTTGTCCGTCATAATAATACAGCAGTGATGAGATAATCAAATATCAAAACCGAGATCGAAGAAAGCACCACAGCCTGGGTCGTCACCCTGCTGACACTCTCTGCACCGAATCCAGCGCCTCGGATCTCCCGGACAAAAAACCCCCTCCCGGTACAGATCCATGCAACCAACAACGCAAAGATAATGGATTTGATAATTCCCAGACGGATATCATGGTTGGTCACACTCGACTGCATCCCTTGAATGAAGCTTCCGGGACTCACGCCTTTCATGGTGACACCGACCATATATCCACCGGCTATGCCGACAATATCGAAGATGGAAGTCAAAAGCGGCATTGCAATCACTGTTGCCAGAATTTTAGGAGAAATGAGGTAACGGAAAGGATCAATAGCCATGCAGTCTAGGGCGTCAATCTGTTCCGAGATCCGCATGATCCCGAGTTCGGCACACATGGCCGAACCTGCCCTTCCTGCCACCATCAAGGCCGTCAAAACAGGCCCGAGTTCCATGATAAGAGTCAGTGAAACCGCTGAACCGAGCATCCCCTCGGCGCCGAATTTATGCAACGAGTAATATCCTTGCAGCCCAAGAACCATACCGGTGGACAGGGCAGTGAAAAAGATAACGGCGGTTGATTGCGCTCCGATGAAATGTACCTGACGAATAAGCTCGGCAAAACGGAAGGGGCGCCTGAAAACCCCACGCAGAGATTTCAAAAAATACACACCCATCCGGCCGAGGTCTCTCACAATATAGAGGCCTGTATTGCCGAGCTTGGATATCGGATTCTGTTGTATAGTATTTTTAACGCTCAAAAGGGCCTCTTATTTTTTGCCTTCCAAAAATTTTTGCTCGGCCTGTTTTCGGATCAGCAGAGGAGTCTTCCCATATCCCTGACATCTGTAAGGCAACAGGCCTAAAATAAAAACTGAAATCGGCTCTGTCAATATATGCCGAGTAGGTAAAAATTTTACTTATCGGTGGTCAAAATGTCTAACTTGTTGATTTATCGTATTGTCCTTGTTGTTCTTCGGATTATTACGAATTTATTATATTTGGAAAAAGAATTTTAGAATAACAAAAGTAAACACATGATGGACGACACCTCCAAACAGGAACAACATTTTCTATCTGGTTCTTGGGTCAAAGGTTTCACGCAAGGCCTCACCAATGAAAATGAGCAGGATCAGAGTACCTACCAATACGATAAATGTTGACAACGAGAGCCACCAGGCATCGATATTCGCCTTTCCCTGAGCCAGTAATTCACCCAGGCTGGGCGTTGACGGGGGGACACCGAGCCCCAGGAAATCCAGGCTCGTCAGGGCTAAGATCGCAGTGGACATACGAAAAGGCAGGTAGGTGATAACCGGTGCCATGCCGTTGGGCAAGAGATGACGGTACATAATGGTGATGTTGCCGACACCCAACGCCCTGGCAGCTTTGACGTATTCCATATTCCTCCCCTTGAGAAATTCCGCCCTGACATAATCGGAAAGAGCCATCCAACTGAATACGGCCAAAAGGACAAGGAGGAGCAAAACGCTTGGTTTGAAGATCGAGGCAAAGATGATCAGCAGGTACAATTCCGGCATCGACCCCCAGATCTCAATCAATCTCTGGGAAAAAAGGTCCACCTTCCCCCCGAAATATCCCTGGACCGCCCCCGCAATTATTCCCAGGAGCGTTCCGATAAAAGTCAGCGCAAAACCGAACAGAACGCTTAACCTGAAACCGTATAACAAACGAGCCAGGACATCGCGCCCCCGATCGTCTGTCCCAAGTAGATTATCCCAAGTGGGCGGCGAAGGAAGAGGCCCATTGATATTCAGGTTGATTGAATTGTACCCGTGCCTGTTAATGGGGAAATAGGCGTGGTTCCCGGGATGTTTCATCTGGTCCAAAAAAAACGGGTCCTGATAATCCGTCTCCGTCTGAAACACACCGCCGAAGGTCGTCTCCGGGTAACTCTTGATAAAGGGAAAGTAATAATGACCGTTATAGACAACCAGAAAAGGCACGTCGTTACTTATGACTTCCGAGAAGAGACTGATACAAAAAAAGAGTCCGAATATCAAAAGGCTGTAATAGCCACGCTTGTTCTGTTTAAATCTGTTCCAGCGTCTTTTTCCGGGACTGATATGGACTTTGTTTGTATTTTTCATACCTGTCACCAAATCCTAACACCCGGAAGACAAAAATCCAAAAGATCAATCATTGCTCATTCAACCCTATCGAAACTGATCCGCGGATCCACCACCACATAACTGAGATCAGAAAGAAGACGGGAGATGAGTCCGATCAAGGTGAAGAAGTAAAGAGTCCCCAAGACAACGGGATAATCACGGTTCATGACCGACTCATAGGCGAGCATCCCCATGCCGTTTAAGGAAAATATCGTTTCGATAAGCAGGCTGCCGGTGAAAAAAGAGGCGATGAAGTAGCCGGGAAAGCCCGTAATTATCGGAATAATGGCATTTCTGAAGACGTGTTTATAAAGTACTTGTCTATCTGATAGGCCTTTGGCCCGTGCTGTTAAGACATACTGTTTATTAATCTCTTCTAAAAACGAGTTCTTGGTCAGCAGGGTCATAAAGGCGAGGCTCGACACCGCACTTGCCGTTATGGGCAGGACCATATGCCAGAGATAATCCAGAATTTTCATGCCGATACTAAGACTTGACCAATTATCGGAGACCAGACCGCGAAGGGGGAAGATATTCCAGAAACTGCCGCCGCCGAACAAAACGATGAGGATAATGCCGAGTACAAAACCCGGTATAGCATATCCAACGAGGATAACGGTGCTGGAGAAAATATCGAACCGTGAGCCGTCTGAAACCGCCTTTTTGATTCCCAGCGGAATACAGACCCCATAGACGATAAGAAAAGTCCATAAACCAAGCGACATGGAGACCGGCAGTCTCGAAATGACGAGACTTACGACACTTTGGTGGTAGTAATAGGAATCCCCGAAGTCAAAACACAGGTAGTTTTTCATCATGATAAAAAATCGTTGCAACGGGGGACGATCAAAGCCGTAGAGTTTTTTCAGCTCCTGCAGGCGTTGGTCGTCAAGTCCTGAACTCCCACGATAAATTGAGGAAACGTTGACGCCGACCTCACCGCCGCTGCGGCCATGTCCTTCGATTTGGGCAATCAGTTTATCGATGGGTCCGCCGGGCACAAACTGGGTGATGATAAAGGTTATCAACATTACCCCGAACAGGGTGGGAATCATCAACACTATGCGTTTGGCAATATAGAGAATCATAAGAACCCGTGAGAAATCCGGACTGATTTGCCTTAATTCTGCTTTCTTTTGTTTGTGGCCTGGATGAAAAATTTACTGCCGACGGTTCAGCATTGAAGCCGCTGGGATATCATGACATCCCTGCGGCTTTGCGAGACTTTTACAAGACCATGGAACTGCGTTGTCTCAAAAAGGTCTTTCCCTTTCAAGGGGACCCCTTTCTTATGTCGTTGCCAAGGAAAATTGTCAACCCCATAATGGGGAAGAGGTGCAAAAGAAAAATTTTCAAAACCAGAAAATAATAGTACTTGTTTTTTTCCTCACTTTATGTCTTTTTGCGTTGCATACGGGTTAAATCCGGATAGATATTTGCCCGGATTTCTCATGAACATTCCGCTCAATAACAGGTAAGCTATGATTTTTTTTAGGAATGAGTTCAGAATACTGCAAACAGGTGTTCCACACAATGTTCACCAAAGGCGCCCTGTAAGAAGTGTCCTTGGGGTGCATCTAAGTACTATTCAGAGGATAAAATATTCCGCACAAGTAGAGAGTGGACAAAAAGGCAATTTTTCAAATCTGCCTAAAAGGATACGGACTGATTCGAAATGATGATCGCAACCCAAAATGAGCTTCAGGATCTCATCGAACGAGCTGAAAGATGTGATGCTATTGCCCTTGATACCGAATTTATCTGGGAGCGCACTTATTATCCTCGCTTCGGCCTTATCCAACTCGCCCTTTCAGATGAAGACTGTTACCTCATTGACCCTCTAGCCATTAAGGACCTTTCAGAACTCGGCAGACTTTTAGCGGATCCCAATATCGTTAAAATTTTTCATGACGCCCCCCAGGATCTTGCCATACTCAATCGTGCCTGCGGTTCCCCTCCCCGAAATATCTTCGATACCCGTCTGGCAGCAGGTTTTACAGGGTTATCGGCAACCTTGTCTCTATCCAAACTCGTCAAAATCCTGCTCGACATAGACCTTAGGAAAACAGAAACGCGCACGAACTGGCTTAAACGTCCCCTGGATAAGGAACAGTTAGAATACGCCCAGGATGATGTCCGTTACCTCCGGGCGCTCAGGATCCTGCTGCTCAGCAGTATTATCGGTCCCGAGATTAAATCATGGCTGCAGGAAGAACTGGAACTGTTGGACAACCCGGCAACCTATACGGGGTACAGAGATGAGGACCGCTATCTGAAAATTAAGGAAGCAGGGAACCTTGACCCTAATGCCCTTTCCATACTGCGCGAACTCACGATGTGGAGAGAAAAGGAAGCACGATCCACAAACCGTCCGCGCGGGCATATCGTTCCGGATACCGTCCTCGTAGACATTGCAAAAAAGCACCTGGATAACCTGGACGTCATCAAGGTGGAAACAAAAATCTCATCCCGAGCCGTGAAGCGATACGGCAAGCAGATTATTGCCGCCGTTAAAGGCGGAATGGCTTCTGAAAAGCCCGTTGAAACCCCGCTCACCAAGACCATCAAACTGACCAAAAAGGACAAGAACACTTTAGACAGACTGAACCAGCTGGTTCGGGCTAAAAGTGAAGTCCAAGGCATTGACCCGACAATAATCGGAAACGGCCAGGAGTTGAAACTTTTGGTTAAAATCTTGAATAAATCCTGCGAATCAAAAATGCTTCGACAGATGGAGGGATGGCGAAAGACGTTTCTTAAGGATTTTTTCAGACAGACGGCCTAGACGATATTTTCAAAGATGCCATGATCCCTCACTTTATCGCCATTTCCCAACCATCACCCCCGATGCGAATTTCCAAGGGCAGGAGTCTTGCAATTCGATTATGGAATTGTGGACTACAGAGTCGTTACAACTCATAACTTTTTTCTATCCGTGCAAAAAAACAACCCGACCGCAAACAGGGATTAGCCGGATTGCAGGTAATTATGGATACGCAAACAACACTTATACTCAATGGAAATGACCTCACTTTCAAAGACATTGTCTCCATAGGTACCGGGGAAAAACGAGTCGGGTTGGACTCCGAGGCCCTGGAGCGTTGCCGCATGTCACGGAATTTTCTTGCTCGAGCCCTTGCTGACGGCAAGATCATATATGGTGTAAACACGTCCTTTGGACCAATGTGCAAAAAGATAATCAATGACAGCGATATCGAGAAGTTACAGGAGAACCTCATTATCAGCCATGCAGCTGGATTGGGAGAGCCTCTTTCCCCGGATATTACCCAGGCAATCCTGGCGGTCAGGCTCAACACGCTGGTGAAAGGATATTCCGGCGTCCGCATTGAACTCCTGGAATTGATGCGCGATATGATCAACACGGAGCTTGCCCCTTATATCCCTGAATGCGGCAGCGTCGGCGCTTCCGGCGATTTGATCCATCTTGCCCACATGGCCCTTGCCATTACCGGCAAAGGCAAGGTCTACCTGCAAAAGGAGTTGATGGACGCCCTCACGGCCTTTAAGAGAGCCGGACTTTCCCCGTTTCGCTTAAGTTTTAAAGAAGGACTGGCCTTGGTTAACGGCACTGCAGCAATGACCGCCATTGCAGCCTTTGCCCTCTTGGGAGCGGAAAAACTTTACAACATTGCCTGCATCAATGCCGCATTCGCCATCGAGATTTTCGGCGGCATCGATGACGCCTTCGACGTCGATCTCCATCTTACCAAACCGCATCCCGGACAGGTTGCCACCGCCGAGATAATCCGCCGTCTTTATAGCGGCACTGCCAATATAACGATCAGAGATGACTTGCATCAAAGGATTAGACAGCAAGGAAACGGTGACGTTCAGGTCTATGAAACCGATATCAATGTCCAAGATGTCTACTCAATCCGCTGTACTCCCCAGGTCTTAGCTCCGGTTCGCGAGGCCATCGACAGCGCGGTCAGGACAGTCACCATCGAGGCAAATTCTTCCAACGACAACCCGGTGATCATCCCGGAAAAACAAAAAATAATCCACGGAGGCAATTTCCACGGCCAGAGCATCGGTTTTGCCATGGATATGCTGTGCATAGCCATATCAACGCTTTGTAATCTCTCTGAGAGGAGAACCAATAAACTGCTGGACAAGAGCCTGAACGAAGGTCTGCCGGAATACTTGATCCCCGGGGAAATCGGTCTGAGCCTGGGCTTTATGGGAGCCCAATATCTCGCTACCTCGACCACAGCGGAAAACAGGAACCTTGCCGCGCCCATGAGCGTCAACTCCATCTCCTGCAATGCCTCGAACCAGGATGTGGTCAGCATGGGAACAGTGGCCGCCAGGAAGGCCTTCCGGCTGATCAATAACGCAAAACATGTCGTCACCCTGGAAATTCTGGCCGATCTGCAGGCACTATCCTTTAGAAACGCCGATAAACTCGGACACGGAACATCAAGAATTTATTCGATACTAAAAGAACAATTTCAGCCTTATGCCGATGATCGTATCTTTCACGACGACCTTGTGTGTTTCCGCAGTCTGCTCTTTTCAAATAAATATTTTGATGATCTGACTCAATATTTTTCAAAATGATCCGGAGCCCATATACAATTGCCTCCTATGGATCGGCTATCCGGCTTCATACACTTTAGAGGAGATAACACCGCCTGATGCATATACAAGAGAAACTCTATTCCATCTTTGCCATACTTTTTGTGATCGCTCTTTTTCTCGTCTTGTCCTTTTACCCTGTAACACGACAACTGAAAGTCCTTCTGCCGCTCGCGTTCGTCGGCATTATGATCAATATCGTCTTTATCTTTATTGTGTTAAAAGATATTTTCCTGCGTCAATTCAAAACAACCGGACAGAAGATACTGTGGATAGTCCTGATCCTGCTTGTTTGGCCGTCGGTCCTTATCTATTTGCCGAAATTCGGCTTTAAACAGAGATCTCCGGCAAGCTGATACCAACCGGATTCAACATTGCAAGGATCTCGGCAACTCACATACAATAGACACATTGTCCTTAGTAGAGAGGAATAACGCATGAAAGCCGGTCAGAATACTGTATTTATAAGTGGCGCAAGCCGAGGTATCGGCGCCTGTATCGCTCAATACCTGGCAGAAGCAGGATACGATATCTGGCTCAATTACCACAGTTCCGAAAAGCAGGCCCAGCTGGTCAAAGAGCAGATCGAAACCCTGGGAAGAAAGTGTCTACTGCTCCCCTTCGACGTCTCCGACGAAGCTGCAGCCAAAAAAGTGTTGGACCCCTTACTTGACGAGGAAGTTCCTTTCGGTTTCGTCCACAATGCCGGAATCACCAGGGACACACTTCTACCTTTAATGAAACGGCAGGATTGGGATCAGGTTATCGACGTCCATCTGAACAGCTTTTTCATCCTGGCTCGCATCTTCTCCAAGGTGATGCTTTCCAAACGACGCGGCCGGATTATCGCCATCGCCTCGGTTTCAGGTCAGACGGGGCAGGCGGGGCAGGTCAATTATTCCGCGGCCAAATCCGGGCTTATCGGCGCCTGCAAGGCACTTGCCCGCGAATTGGCCAGACGCAAGGTTCTGGTCAATGTCGTATCTCCCGGTTTGATCGAAACCGAGATGATCAAGGACCTTCCCCTCGACAAGATGCTTGAGATAGTACCGCTGAAAAGGGTCGGCAAACCCGAGGAGGTTGCAGGCGTGGTAAGGTTTCTGCTGAGTCATGAGGCAAGCTACATCACCGGCCAGGTCATCGGAGTCAATGGCGGAATGTATATGTAAATAAAGCAAAAGGAAGAGACATGCATCGTGTAATGATCCACCCGGCCACATATGACAACTGCCGACAGGCCATCGACAGGGCCTTTGAACAATTCCCCCAGGATATTACCGGGAAAAAAGTTGTAATCAAACCGAATGTCTTAAGAAAATCCACGGCTGATGAGCATATCGTGACCCATCCGGCCATTCTGCGAGCCGTTGTCGAAAAGGTCGAAGAGATGTCCCCGGCCGAAATAATCGTGGGCGACAATCCGGGTCTTGTCAATTATGGTGACAATGAAGCAAGTTTTGAGCAAACAGGCTTGATGGCTGCAGCCAAAGGGTATTACAGGAATCTCGGTGATTCGCCGCAACACGTCCCCTTTCATCCCGATTTCATGCATCAGGTCGGGGTTTCAAAAGAGATTCTCGATGCCGACATCGTCATCAGTCTGCCTAAATTCAAGACCCACGGCCTAACCGTACTGACCGGGGCCGTCAAGAACAGTTATGGAATCCTGCCGGGCGCTCAAAAAGCCAGACTCCACCAGATTGCCGGCTCACCCGAGCGTTTTCACGATGTTATCGTCGAGGTCTTCCGTCTTCGGGTTCCGGATTTCTTTATTATGGATGCCGTGGTCGGTATGGAGGGGAATGGTCCGGCCTCACCCGAACTACGGGAGATAGGCCTTGTCCTGGCCTCAGATAATGCCGTGGCCCTGGATGGCGTCGTGGCCCGGATGATGGGGATTGACCCTTCCTGCCTCAGGTTTCTGCAAAAGGCAAAGGCCATGGGTTTGGGCGACTTTGAATCAGCTCGGGTTCGGGTAGATGGAGAAATGCCCATCCTGGCCGATTTCAAGCTTCCGCCTCTGGGCGGTGAGGCCATCATCGGCAACCCTGCCATCAGTGAGTTGATTGCCAGCAGGTCACGGGTCAGACCGAAAGCCAATCCGGAACTGTGTACAGCCTGCGGGACCTGCGTGGATCATTGTCCGGTTTCCGCCCTTTCCATGCAGGATGATCTGCCCATGGTGGATGCTGAAGTTTGCGTTACCTGTTTCTGCTGCCAGGAGATCTGTCCGGAAAAGGCAATTGCCCTGAGTTGATAAATTGATAGCGTATCTTTCTTGACATATTCTTCACAGCGCAGTATTTTTTATCTTTTTTAACCTGGCCGATCAGGGCCGAAGTGTGGTCTTTGCCCTGATTTACTCAAAAAGACAAACCGTTACTTTCATAACCACCGGCAGAATACATCATGTTTGAAAACCTGACAGACCGACTTGAAGGTGTCTTCAAAAGGCTCCGTGGTCACGGCATACTCACTGAAGAAAATATCAGGGAGGCAATGGGTGAGGTCCGTACCGCTCTGCTCGAGGCCGACGTCAACTTCAAGGTAGCCAAGGATTTCGTTGCCAATGTAACCCAGAAGGCGATCGGCCGTGAAGTCACGCAGACCCTGTCTCCCGGACAGCAGGTGATCAAAGTCGTCCATGATGAGCTGGTGGAATTGCTCGGCGGCAACATGGAACCGATACGTCTTGACGGTCGGCAACCTGTTACCATCATGATGGCCGGCCTGCAGGGTTCCGGTAAGACCACCACCTCCGGGAAACTCGCCAAGCTGCTGCGCGAAAAAGGGCGAAGACCCTATCTGGTCCCAGCCGATATTTATCGCCCGGCAGCCATCGAACAGCTGCAGGTGCTGGGGGAACGGCTTGGCTTACCTGTCCATCCTTCCACCACCGACACCAAACCCGTCGACATATGCAGGCAGGCGTTGGCAACTGCCGAGGTAAAAGACTATGATACCCTGATCATCGATACCGCCGGACGATTGCATGTCGATGAGACACTGATGGACGAACTCAAAGAGATCCGGTCGGCCATCCACCTTTCTGAAATCCTCTTTGTCGCCGATGCGATGACCGGTCAGGATGCGGTCACCGTTGCCGAGAAATTTAATCACGATCTTGAAATTACCGGCGTTATACTGACCAAAATGGAAGGTGATGCCCGGGGTGGTGCCGCCTTATCCATCAAGAATGTCACCGGGAAACCGATAAAGTTCGTCGGTATCGGTGAGGCCCTGGATGCGCTGGAGGTCTTTCATCCGGACCGTGCCGCTTCGCGGATACTGGGCATGGGCGATGTTTTGACCCTGATCGAAAAAGCCGAAGCAGTCGTCGACAAAAAGAAGGCCGACAAACTGGCCCAGAAGCTGAAGAAGGATCAGTTCACGTTGGAGGATTTCCTTGATCAGCTCAGGCAGATAAAAAAAATGGGCTCGTTGCAGGAGATCATCAACATGATCCCGGGCATCAGTAAGCTCAAACAACTGAAACAGGCCCCCGAACCCGACATAAAGGAATTCAACAAGACCGAGGCAATCATCTGCTCCATGACCCGGAGGGAAAGACAGGACCACCGGATCATAAACGCCAGTCGACGCCAGCGAATAGCCGACGGTTCCGGAACAACGGTTACCGATGTTAACGGTGTCCTGAAAAACTATACGGCTATGTTGAAAATGATGAAGAAATTGCGTGGAAAACCGGGAATGGTCTCGGGAGTGAAGCGCCGCAAGTTACCAAAAGGCATACGCAGATAATGACGTGTTCCGATCCTTTTAAGCAGGGACGCGAAACGGGATGTACAACCCGGTAAATACAACAGGAGGATATACCTTCAATGGCAGTTCGCATTCGTTTAACTAGACTTGGAAAAAAGAAAAAGCCCTATTATCGTATAATCGTCGCCGACAGTGAGAGCAAACGCGATGGGAAATTCCTCGATATCGTGGGGACCTATGATCCCATGCAGGAACCTGCTGCTATTACCATCGATAACGAAAAACTCCAGGCATGGATCGGCAAAGGCGCCCAGCCCACGACCACCGTTAAAAGCCTGATCGGTAAGGTTGCGGCTGAATAAGGTATGAAAGAACTGGTAGCCTATATTGCGCAATCACTTGCTGACCAACCTTCTGAGGTCAAGACGACCCAGGCGGAAGAGGACGACACCATCACTATCGAACTCACCGTCGCCCAAGATGACCTCGGGAAGATAATCGGCAAGCAAGGGAGGACGGCCAGGGCCATTCGGGCGATACTGGCGGCGGCCGCCGGCAAGGAGAACAAACGAACACGGCTCGATATCCTGGAATAGACCTTTTTGCCATGGCTGTAGCATTTTCTTTTCCAACCGACAGGTATATCCTGATCGGCAAGATAGGCAAACCCCATGGCCTCCGAGGCGAAGTGAGGCTGCACCTGTTCTCCGATCAACCGGAGAATCTTAAAAGATACCGGCGGGTCTTTATTGTTTCAACCAAAGGTGAGCTTTCGCAGCCCCTGCAACTTCTTTCCAGCCGGGCACAGGGGAAAACGGCCATTGTCGAGCTGGAATCGGTCAGCGACCGCGATGCTGCCGATCGTCTGAAAGGTATGGGGGTATTGCTGGAAAAGACCGAACTCCCGGATACTGAGGAGGACGAATATTATTACTACCAGTATGCAGGTCTTGCCGTTAAAACGGTTGATGAACTTTTCCTGGGACGGGTGGAAAACATATTCTCCAACGGAGCACAGGACATACTGGTCGTACGGGGAACAGGACGGGAGTATCTGATCCCCATTATAAAATCAATTATCGTTCGGCGTACCGCCGAGGAGCTTGTCATCGCTCCGCCACCGGGACTCTTGGGAATTAACTCCGGGATGCTGGATGGAGAATAGGATTGAAGCCTGGTGACATGTGCGTTTCATCGGGGAAAGGAAACGAATGACTGTTGATATCGCTCTCATTCACTTCCCGGTGATCAACAAATCGGGAGAGACCATCGGCTCGGCCGTGACAAACCTCGATATACATGATATTGCCAGAGCAGCTAAAACTTTCGGCGTTGGCTACTACTATATCGTCACGCCGTATACGGATCAGCAAGAGCTTGTTCGAGAGATTATAGAGCACTGGCGTACCGGGTATGGTGCGGGCTACAACCCAGCCCGGAAATCAGCCCTGGAGCTGGTCAGACTCGAAGATTCCCTGGAAGACGTCATCCGGCAGATCACGGACAAACGCGGACAAAAACCTGTTCTGATCATGACCAGTGCGCAACCACAGGAAAAAAGCATTACCTTTGCGGCAATCAGGTATCGCATCGCATCCGAAGACCCAATCCTTCTGCTCTTCGGAACCGCGCATGGCCTGGCACCTGAAGTTTTGGACAAGGCAGACTATGCCCTTCCGCCCATTCATGGCCGGACCGGGTATAACCACCTCTCCGTACGCTCGGCAGTATCGATCATCCTGGACAGACTGCTGGGGATCAGGGAGGGAGAAGAAGAAAACGACACGTAAACAAAAAGAGATTACTTCAACCTAAGAAAACGTTATGAGCAAAATCATTGAAAAAATAGAACAGGAACAAATGCGGCAGGACCATCCGCCTTTTCGTCCGGGGGACAACGTAAAGGTCCATATCCGCATTATCGAGGGCAACAAAGAGCGTATCCAGATCTTCCAAGGCGTTGTTATCAGAAGAAAAAAAGGAACAATGAACGCCACGTACACCGTCAGGAAAATCTCCCACGGCGTCGGTGTGGAAAAGACCTTTGCCCTGCATAACCCAAGGGTTGAAAAGATCGAGGTAGTAACCCGCGGCTATGTCCGTCGTTCCCGCTTGTACTATCTGCGCGGCAGACGCGGCAAGGCGGCACGAATCCGCGAATTGGGTTATAACCAGTAAGATATTGACTATCCGGCGACCACACATGCGGCCCCATGGCCTCAGGTGTGGTCGCTTTCCAATCAGGCTCCGGCAAAGGTTAAAGGATGGAAGGAATTCTATCCGACATCGCATCGTCACCGACCGATAATTTTCGATTCGAACGATCCCTCCACGCCCGTGGATTTGCCTGTATAGCCGGTTCCGATGAGGCGGGACGTGGGCCTCTGGCAGGGCCCGTCGTAGCCGCATGTGTTGTTCTTCCCCTTGACTGCGATCATTCAGTCTTTCTCGATTCAAAAATAATAGCTCATAAGCGCCGTCTTCGGCTTGACACTCATCTCAAGGACATCAAAGCCAGCGTCGGCATAGGCATCGTCTCCCCCGGGACCATCGACAGAATCAATATTCTCCAGGCATCCCTTCTGGCCATGAAACTTGCCGTCACCGACATGGGCACCAATGTCCCGCAGCCTGATTTCATCCTGGTGGACGGCACCTTCGAAATCCCTGTGGATATTCCCCAGATCACCCTGACCAAAGGGGAAAGGAAAAGTGCCTCCATTGCAGCGGCCTCAATCGTAGCCAAAGTTCAACGGGATTCCTTCATGGATACAATGGACAGGAAATATCCTACCTATAATTTCAAAAAAAATAAAGGATATCCGACAAAAGAGCATCGCCTGGCGATTGCAAAATTCGGACCCTGCCCCATCCATCGGAAAACCTTTAAAGGAGTCAAGGAATTTGTCTGAACAGAGGGATATTCTCGGACGGCTCGGCGAAAATCTGGCGGCTGAGTACCTGCAAAATGCAGGTTATAAAATTCTTGCCAGGAATTACAGGCAAAAATGTGGAGAAATTGATATAATAGCCCAAGATCGAGACACTCTGGTTTTCATCGAGGTCAAGACCCGGAAAACCCTGTCGTTCGGCCCTCCGTTTGCAGCAGTCACGGAAAAAAAACAGAAACAGATCGGCAGAGTCGCCCAGGATTATCTCTGTCGAAACGACCTGTACAACCGTCCGGCCCGCTTTGACGTCGTCTCCATCCTGATCAAAGACGGAAAAGAACCGGATATCGAGTTGCTGGCGAACGCCTTTGATCTTGGCTGAATGATTTCTCTCTCTATTTAACCCTTACATCTGGTTTGTAGTTCTGTATTCCGGAAATTGTCTATGCTCCGTATCGGTATTACAATGGGATGCCCGGTGGGAATCGGGCCGGAGATAATCCTTAAATATTTCAGCAATGAAAGAAGAAATCCGGATTTCGCCCCGGTTGTTCTTGGAGATCCCGAAGTCCTTGCGCGTTGCCGTCGTGAATTGGATATAGGCCCACCGCCGGTTGTCTGGCATCCGCAGGAGTCTCTACCGGAAAACGCAATTCCCGTCATGGCCGTCTCCAGTCTCAACACCGAGAGCCTGCAGTGGGGCAACCCCAATCGTTTGACCGGCAAGGCCATGGCCGAGTACATCATCAAGGCGGTAAAACTCATCCAAGACGGCTGGCTGGATGCAATGACGACTTGCCCGATATCGAAAAAAGCCCTGAAGGAGGCTGACTTTACCTTTCCCGGCCATACAGAGATGCTTGCCCATTTGACAAATAGCACAGAGCCGGTAATGATGATGGCCGGCAGCAGGCTGCGAGTCACCCTGGTGACCATTCATTGTCCCCTTTCTTCCGTCCCCCGCAAGATCACCAGGCAATCAGTGCTTCGGCTCATCCGTATCACTCAGCGCGCACTGGTAAATGATTTCGCTATATCAGACCCCAGAATAGCCGTCGCCGGCCTCAATCCCCATGGAGGAGAACAGGGGCTTTTTGGTAAGGAAGAAAAAAATGCAATTTCACCGGCTGTCGAAGAAGCGCAAAATCAGGGACTGGCTGTTTCCGGTCCATTCCCGCCCGACACCATTTTTTTCAAGGCGGCAGCAGGTGCCTATGACGCCGTCGTCTGCATGTACCATGACCAGGGCCTCATCCCCTTCAAACTGCTTCATTTTGATGACGGGGTCAACGTTACCCTCGGACTGCCCATAGTCAGAACATCGGTGGATCACGGCACGGCATACGATATTGCGGGGAAAGGTGTGGCAAACCCGACCAGCCTGAGCGAAGCGATCGAACTCGCCGCAACAATAGCCCGCAACCGCAGGCGGCAGAAAACAAAGAGTCCGGAAGGAACTATGACCAAAGGAAGTGATTATGATTCATATTGAAGGTCCTGGAAAATTGATCGTCTTTGAAGGAATAGACGGTTGCGGCAAGACAACTCAGCTTCAGCTGCTTGCCGATATTTTGACTGTTCAAGGCTTTCCGGTCGTCAGTACCAAGGAGCCAACAGAAGGACCGTTCGGGCAAAAGATACGAAAACTGTATCAGAACAGG
The DNA here is from genome assembly GCA_046704745.1 of Desulfocapsaceae bacterium. Taxonomy (GTDB): domain Bacteria; phylum Desulfobacterota; class Desulfobulbia; order Desulfobulbales; family Desulfocapsaceae; genus CAWGGS01. Next base: position 68,703 of record JBJKRL010000091.1, read on the forward strand.
GAGAGCGTGAGCCGAAGACAAGAGCTGGAGCTTTTCATCGACGATCGCCGGGAACATGTGCGGGAACTGCTGAAACCTTCCATTGCCGCCGGCAAGATCGTCCTCTGCGATCGCTACGTCCTATCAACAGTTGCCTATCAGGGGGCTGCAGGCATGAATATGGAAGAGATCTTCCTGCTGAACAATTTTGCCCCAGGGCCCGATCTAGCCCTGCTCTTCCAGACGGAGCCAGACACCTCAATTGCCAGGATAACGGGCAATCGAAGGGAGTCATTGAATGATTTCGAACAGGCGGAGGGATTGGCCAAAGTTGCAAAAATTTTTGGCACACTCGATCTGCCTTATATTCGAAGAATAGATGCTACCGGAAGCATCGCCTCCGTTCATCAGGCTGTCATGATGGCAGTTGAACCACTCCTTGAACAGTACAAATCGAGATAGATCCATGCCCAATATCTGCAAAAAAATTCTCATTCCATGTGTTCTTGCAATCTTGGTCTTCACCTCAGGCTGTTCGTATATGGCCGGGAAAGACAGTACCTCTCCCTCTCCCGCCAAAAGCAGCACCGATCCCACCTGCGCCTACTATTATTTTCTTGTCGGCAGTCAGGCAGAATATGAACAGAATCTGGATGTGGCCTTGGCAATGTTCAAAAAGGCTATTGCTTGTGATCCGACCGCTGACTATATAAACGAAAAAATCCCCATCCTACTGATAAGGCTTGGAAAAATTGAAGAGGCGGAAAAATGGCTTAAAAATTTTATTACAACTCATCCAGACAAGAACAGCCAGCGAATTCTCCTTGCCGATATCGAAATCCATAACGGCAATATACCGGCTGCAATCCGTCTCTACCATGAAGCACGAATTCATGATCCGGAAAACGAGACCCTTTTCCTGCGTCTTGGACTTCTTTACAGTCAGCAGAAAAGCTATAAGAAAGCCGAAGAAATACTCACCGCCCTTCTGCAGAAAAACCCGAAGTCTTATTTCGCCAACCTCTATCTGGCAAGGGTTTTCAATAAGATCGGCGAGTATGAAAAGGCGGTGCATCATTATAAAACGGCATTGGCACTGAACTGGTCCAAGGAACTCGTTTTTGAGATGGCCGATTTTTACAGCCAACATAAAAAATATGACAATGCGTTGCTGCTCTATCGATCAATCCTGGCACAGAACGAGAAGGATGAACAGGCGAGTCTCGGCTTGATCCAGACGTATCTCTCGATGAACAAAGAAAAAGAGGTCTTTTCAGAACTGGCACGGCTGAGGACGTTTGCCAAAGATCCGGCAAAAATTGACCTTATCGAAAGCAGAATCTATCTCAATCTGGGCAAACCGGAAAAGGCGGAAAAACTTCTTCTTTTGCTTGTAAAAAGAAAGAAGTCAGATCAGGCGCAATATCTTCTAGCCGTTACCTATTTCAACGAAAAGAAGCTGGAAAAATCTTTGCAGACGCTGAAAGACATTGATCCTGACTCCGATCAGTATGAGGATGGTCTCTTTCTTCAGCTCCGTATACTTCGGGATACAAATCATATCGATGATGCCCTGACCCTGCTGGAGAAGACGATTGCCGATAAAGATCTGCGAAAACCGATATATTATCTGCTTCTCTCCTCACTCTACCAGGAAAAACCGGATATACCGCAAGCTTTAGATGTATTAAAAAAGGCCGAACATCTCTATCCGAATAATGATCAAATATTCTTTGACCTGGCAATATTACTGGAAAAAATTGGAAAGCACGATCAGGCCATGTCGGCCATGGAAAAGGTTCTGCAGCTTAAACCCAACCATCCTGAGGCCTTGAATTTCATTGGCTATACCTGGGCCGACGCCAATATACACCTCGGAAAGGCCCTTTCGTACATCAAACGGGCCATTGCGCAAAAACCGAACAATGGGTTCATTCGTGACAGTCTGGGCTGGGTATATTTCCGTATGGGAGACTATGACCGTGCGGTGGAAGAATTGCAGAAGGCTGTCAGTCAAGAACCCAACGACCCTCATATTCTTGAACACCTGGGAGATGTCTATATGGCACAGGGATTAAAAGACAAGGCACTGGATACCTACAGCAAGGCCTTGCATTTTGCCACCCAGAAACAGGATAGAGAGAATCTGGAAAAAAAAATTAAAGCCTCAAAAATCTATTAACCGTACAAACGCTAACCCTGCATCTCGCCCATGTCCATAAAATACGAATATTCAGGTCAACCACATTCCAGCCCTGCCCTTTTTCTGGGAATCATCCTTCTCTTTTTTCTGGCAGGCTGTGCCGGAAAACCGTGGTCTGGTGAATTTAAAAAAGATCAGTTCACGGCTTACAAAAAAATGCTGGAAGGGCGTATAAAGGCGCACACCGCCTGTCCCTCAACCTTGGATACCGAAGTCAGTGTTACATGGAAAACAGCCTTAGACACCAAAACCTTCTTCGGATACCTGCAGCTTAAGCTTCCCTCTTCGGTCAAATTCGTCTCCACCAATCCTTTGGGTCAACCGCTTTTCGCTCTGGTCAGCAATGGAAAGATCTTCAGCTCAGTCAACACCCTAACCCGACAGTATATCAATGGAAGCCTGACGGCATTGGCGCTTAGGAATGATATTCCGGCGGAACTTCTAAATGGGAATTGGGGGGGGTGGCTTAGCGGCCGCATCAACGCTTCAGACAGTGAAAGAATCGTCGATGTCCGGAAAGATACGGCAGGAAGGGGGTTATGGGTCATAACCGATAACCCGGAAAACCTCATGCAAGGCAAAGAATATATCCTGGTTGACCCGACGGGCGATCGCGTGCTTCTCCGGATATTGATGAACACGGAAGATACTCCGATCGCCCGGATACAATACGGAGGATGGCAACGGAGCAGCACATGTCAACTTCCGACGATCTTAGCAATAACCGACCTTCCCATGGGAGCGGAGGTTTCCCTGCACCTGTCGGATATCATCACCGATAAGGTCTTTGATAAAGATAATTTCACTCTTCTGCCGCCGCCGGGCTACTTTATCCAGGTCTTTCCGTAATAATCGGAGACTCACCCGAATTTCTCATGAACACAGTGTTCACCAATGGCAACTTGAAAAAACGCCCTAGTGGTGTCACTCCAGGCAGCGTCATCTTCCTCAGCCTTTTGGCAATAAACAGAGCTTACTTTTGTTCGTTACCAAAAAATTCGAACCGGATGCAGCCTGAGCTGCTGAGAAACGCGGGTTTAAATATTGGTTGACTTGGGGGTATTCTCCTTCAACTGAGGCTCCTCGGAATTGACGATAATCACAAAAAGACTGTCGTCTTTAAAAAAGACCTGTTGGAGGTCATAGTTATGATGGGGGGCCAGATGGAGTACCACTCTCACCACGCCTGATTTGGTTTGCGGTAGCACCTCTATAAAGCGTACATACCTCCCGTTGCACGTGATGCTCTTCTTCACCTGATTCCCAAGCTCTGTATCAGAAAAATCCAATACAACGCGCGGTTCACCCTTTTCTATCCCCTCAACCTTGGGCGGTGAAAAATCTGTGAGTTTAAACAGAACCATCTCTCCCTTTCTTGCGTCATTTTCAAAACTGACACTTCGCAATAAGGCCTTTTGCTTCGTGGTTGCCGATTGCCCATTTTCCGCCTTCTTTTCCGAGGCAACCTTTTTCTTTTCTTGGTCGACCTCTTTTTTCGCAGCTTTTGTTTCGACCTTGGGCTTTTCCGATGGGACTTCTTCTTTCGTCGGTTCAGCGGAAAGAGCCTTGTCCGATGCCGGTTCCGGTCCTGTCGCAACCTGTTGAGGTGGCATCTTCTTATGTTCCTGTTTTTGCTGTTTTACCGGAGTCTGCGCCGTATTTGCCCCTTTCAGCGTTTCTTCAGCTTCGCTCCCGTTTTTTCTCTTTTTGCCAATTGCATTTGCCGGTACATTCTCTGGCGAAGCCACAGCCGTATGCGTTTTGCCTCCCGCCTTCTTAGCTGTGCCGCCTTTGGATATCTCTTTTATTTGAGCATTCTTTTCTTCTTTTGGAAATAGTGAGAGGAGCATTGTATTGTTTTGCGGATCGAAATGCCGGGTATATCGGTAGTTCCCACCGGGAACAAGGTCGACAACCACCCTTACTCTCGTCGCAGAAGGTTTTTCCCTATGGATACCAACTCGAATCCTCTGTATCATCTTTCCCTGCACTTCTTTTTCGGTGGGGATATGGACCGAACAGTCGGTATTGAAAAAATCCACGACGAGCCGTGGATTATCTCCTGGCAGCATAAATATTTTGGGTGTGTTTTCCCCACTTAAGACAAAACGAACGGACTCGTCATTTGCATTGATAGGCTGGAAAGTAACGGACGTTAGCATGACTCCGCTCTGTCCGGAACGGGCATAGGAAGTGAATTGGAAAAACAAAAAAGGCAGTAGCAATAAGATGGTTTTATAGTATTTCATAGGAGTAATCCTTTGCCTGTCGCGGTTATGTTTTACCCATGACATTGAAAGAAACCGGATAAAAGAGTTCACCCGTCTTGAAAAGTCGGCTGATTTCAGGTAAATCAGATACCGTCTAAAAAGTCTTCTATTGATATAACTCGTTGTAATAAAAAGAACAGCATTAAAACATTTTTGCCGGAAAAACAAGAATGAAAAATATTTCGATCCTCCCCTTTATCAACAAGCCCGGCCGCTACCTCGGGCATGAATATAATGCCGTCCATAAATCCTGGGACCAGACATCGCTTCACTGGGCCCTGATCTTTCCGGACCTTTATGAGATAGGCATGTCGCACCAGGGACTGCAGATCCTCTATCACATTTTAAATGAAAAAGATGAAATCAGTGCCGAACGTTGCTTTTGCCCTGATATCGACGCGGAAAAAAAGATTTTGGAACAAGGAGGGCATCTGAGCTCGCTGGAATCGGGACATGCCTTAAAAGACTTTGATATCCTGGGCATAACCCTCCCCTATGAACTCTGCTACAGCAATATCCTGACCATCCTCCATCTAGCCGGTATCCCCTTCCGGGCAACAGATAGAAACGAAAGATTTCCGTTAGTTGTGGGAGGAGGGTCCTGTTCTTTGAATCCGGAACCGGTAGCCGACTTTTTCGATGTAATCCTTCTTGGAGACGGCGAAGAGGCTATCCTGGAAATATCTGAAGAGGTGCGCAAAGCCAAGCAGGCAGGCCTTGCAAAGGCGACTCTGTTTAAAAAGTTGTCTACTGTCGAAGGTGTTTATATTCCCTCATTTTTTCAACCAAGCTATGACAGCTCAGGCCGAATCGTCCAGGTTGTCCCTCTTGAAACAGATCGCCCCGTTGTTCGTCGTCGCATCCTTGCCGATCTTAAGAGAACAGATCATCTAAGAAAACCGTTGGTTCCCAACGCAAAAATCGTCCATGACCGCCTAGGGCTGGAAATCGCCCGCGGCTGCACACGAGGCTGCAGGTTTTGCCAGGCCGGAATAACGTACCGACCAGTCCGTGAACGCTCTTGCGAAGAGGTCCTTGAGCTGGCCAAAGAGGGGATCGCCGCCTCAGGCTTTGAAGAATTGGCCCTGCTGTCGCTCTCAACCGGAGATTACTCCTGTCTTGAGCAACTGCTGCCGCAGCTTATGGACAGCTTTGCCAGCGGCTTTGTCTCGGTATCGATGCCTTCCATGCGGGTTGGTACCCTGACCCCGGCAGTCATGGACCAGATCAAACGGGTCAGAAAGACCGGATTCACCGTCGCTCCGGAGGCAGGAAGCGGACGTCTCCGCCGGTTTATCAACAAAGGCATAAGTGAAGAGGATCTCTTGTCTACCTGTCGAGAGGCCTTCTCCCTCGGCTGGAATCTCATGAAACTCTATTTCATGATCGGCCTGCCGACTGAAACCTGGGAGGATGTTGATGCAATTTCCGACCTGGCTTTAAAAACCCTGCAACAAGGAGAGGGAAAAGGGCGCGGCCGCAGACAAATAACCGTCAGTGTCGGCACCTTCGTTCCAAAGCCGCATACGCCCTTCCAATGGGAGCAGCAACTGACGGTTGCCCAAAGCCGGGAACGTATTAACCGGCTCAAGGAAATTCTGCCGCGTCGCGGCTGTAAACTCAAATGGCACGATCCTGAACAGAGCTTTATGGAAGGTGTTTTCTCCCGCGGTGACCGACGCCTGGCAAAACTCCTGGAGGAAGCGTGGAAAAAAGGAGCCCGGCTCGACGGTTGGTCCGATCATTTCCATCTTACAACATGGCTTCAGGCGGCGGATACCTGCGGGCTCGATCTCAACGGCTACCTACGCAAGCGGGAATTTTCCGAGATCCTTCCCTGGCAGCATCTGCACAGTGGCGCGGACAACGCCTTTTTACGAGAAGAACTCGATAAGGCCCATAACCTTCTTTACACCCCGGATTGCCGCTATCACGGCTGCCAGAAATGCGGCGTCTGTGATTTTCGCTTCATAAAACCCCTGGTCGAAAAAAAGGAGCAGAACCAACCACAGCCATCCTCATCCACCGGAGTTTTAACAACATCCACCGGTGATGACCTGCATTTCAAATACCTGGTAGTCTACGCACGAACAGGTGATATCTGTTTTCTCGGGCATCTGGAATTTTTGCAGGTAATTTTCAGGACCCTGCGTCGTGCCGGGATACGAACCCATTTTTCCCAAGGATTCAATCCTTCTCCCAAGGTTTCTTTCGGTCCGGCCTTGCCCGTCGGCACGGAAAGCCTGGCGGAATATTTCATCATGGATCTTCCCGAACCGCTTCCGGACATCGATGAGACGATAACTCTTATGAACGCAAAACTGCCCGAAGGCATCCGGGTCAAGGATATCAGCCTGCACTCCGGCAGGATTTTCCAGGATGTCATCACAACCTACTGGATTATTCTGCCGCAGTCTTTAACGGATGAGCAGGAAAACAACCTGGCGGCCTTTCAAACCGCCGAACGCTTTCCAGTCGCCAAGATACGGAAGGGAAAAACCAAAGAAATTGACATTCGGCCGCTCATTTTAGATATAAAGGTTGTGGGTGAAACAACCCTCATCGTCAAGATAGCAAGTAAGGCCGGCACTCCTGGAATCAAGGTTTCAGAGGCCCTACAACATATTCTTATGCTTGATGAGGAAGATCTTCTTTCCTCCCATATACAAAAAACCAACTGGACTCCACGGAGAGACAATTAATAAGTGTACCGATTCCCGTCGTCCTTAATTTTGACGTAACTATTTTATTTTAAAATACTAATTTCTCGCCGATTTCTGGTTTTCATGAATTGTGCGAGCCAAGAATGGCAAAGTATGGTAGATAGAAAGAGCGTTACCGAACGGGCGCTCATAATCTGACATTTTTGTTTTCACCGCCATACACAGACAAGGAGAGATCATGATTAAGAAGATTGTGCTTCGCGACGATGAAATGCCGACCCAGTGGTATAATGTCACCCCTGACATCCCTGGAGGCCTGCTTCCGCCCCTGGATCCGGTTACTAAACAGCCCATGGGCCCGGAAAAATTGGCCCCTGTCTTTCCCATGGGACTTCTGGAACAAGAGATGTCCGACAAACGTTTCATCGATATTCCCGAGGAAGTGCAGGAGGTTTTGAAGATATGGCGCCCCTCTCCCCTGGTACGTGCTACCAACCTGGAAAAGGTGCTGGGAACCAAAGCCAAAATCTACTTCAAAAATGAGGGAGTTTCTCCGGTCGGATCCCACAAACCCAACAGTGCCGTTGCCCAGGCCTATTTTAATATGAAGGAAGGCGTCAAACGCCTGACCACAGAAACCGGAGCCGGTCAGTGGGGCAGTGCTCTGTCCTTTGCCGCCGGTAAATTCGGTCTGGAATGCAAGGTCTATATGGTCAGGGTATCATATGACCAAAAGCCTTACCGTAAATCGATGATGAACACCTATGGTGCCCAGATCGTCGCCAGTCCGAGCCAGGATACCAACACCGGCCGGAAAATATTGGCCGAGCATCCCGACACCCCCGGTTCGCTCGGAATCGCCATCTCAGAAGCTCTGGAGGACGCAGCCGGTCGGGATGACACTAAATACGCCCTCGGCTCAGTCTTGAACCATGTGATCCTGCATCAGTCCATCATCGGCCTCGAGGCTAAGAAACAGATGGAGATTGCCGGCGACTATCCGGACGTACTCATCGGCTGCTGCGGCGGAGGATCCAACTTCGCAGGACTTGCCGTCCCTTACCTTCCCGACTACCTGGAAGGGAAAAAGATCCGTTTCGTAGGTGTAGAGCCTGCCTCGTGCCCGTCTCTGACAATGGGTAAGTTGGCCTATGATTTCGGCGATGTGGCCAAAACCACACCTCTTCTGTATATGTATACACTGGGACATGACTTCATCCCCCCAGGCATTCATGCAGGCGGACTCAGGTATCACGGCATGGCTCCCATCGTTTCAGCCATGGTAAGGGAGAACATTATCGAGCCGGTCAAACTCCACCAACTGGAATGTTTTAAGGCCGGTGTGCTGTTTGCCAAAACCGAAGGGATCATCCCGGCCCCGGAAACCTGCCATGCCATCCGAGGCGCGATCATCGAGGCGACCCGAGATCTGAATGAACCCAAAACCATTCTGTTCAACTTCTCCGGACACGGACTGATCGACATGGGATCCTATGATAAATTTTATGCAGGTGAACTGCATGATTACGAATATCCGGAAGAAGAAATCGCCAAATCCTTGGCGGCTCTCCCCGAAATATAACAGCCGAAGGTCTCACAGGTCACCCCTGCCCTGTATTTCTCCAGGGCGGGTGACCGGTACCGTATCGAAAGCAGTCTTCACTCTGCTGCTGGGAATCCTTCTTGTCCTAGGACAGTCCCCTCTTTTTTCCGCCCGGGCAGCTCCATCGGCCGGTTCAATCCGGTCGTATATTCAAAACGGTGGGTATGCTTTGCAAGCACCTGACGGATTGCTGGAGGGCTTCAACACAGACAAACCCTTTATCCCTGCCTCAACCATTAAACTCATCACATGTCTTGCTGCCCTGAATATTCTCGGACCGGACTATCGTTTTCAGACCCGCTTCTTTCTCGATAAACATGGCAGTCTCGTAATCAAAGGAGGGGGCGACCCTACTTTTACCTCCGAGAATGCAGCCGACGTTGCCAGGGAACTCGCGAAACAAGGACTCAAACAGATCACCTCTTTGGTTCTGGACGGCTCCGTCTTTGCCCTTGAGCACGGAGTCGACGGATCCGACCATTCGGCCAGACCTTACGATGCCGAGATAGGACCGCTGGCCGTCAATTTCAATGCCTTATCCATCCTGGTGCATACGGATGGCCGTATTGACTCCGGAGAGGAACAGACCCCCTTTTTACCGATGATGCAATGGATAGCCATCGACATGCCCCCCGGACTGTATCGTGTCAATGTAGGGGCCTTCCCGATGGAGGGGACCCTTTCCAATGAACTGCGGTATACTCAGGAGCTTTTCACGGCTCTTTTAAGAAAACAGGGAATAAAAGTCGGAAGTACTGTTTCAATTGGCAGGGTTCGCCCGTCTGCCTCCCTTCTTCTTACCCATGAATCGGACACACTACGGGAGATAATAAAAGAATGCCTTGAATATTCGAATAATTTTATTGCAAATGAACTCTTCCTGGCTTGTGGCCTGAAGCGGTTCGGACCACCGGCTACCTGGGCGAAGGCCAGGATGGCCGCAAAAGAGTTTATCGAACAGACGCTTCATCCAGCTCCCGGCACGATCACCATGGTTGAAGGATCAGGACTTTCAAGAAAAAACAGGATAACACCACGAATGATGCTCAAAGTATTGACAGATTTAACCCCTTACGCCGATCTGCTACCGGTCAGGCACGATCTCCTCCTGAAATCCGGAACCTTAAAGGGGGTTTACTGTTATGGAGGCTATCTCCAGGATCAAGGCCGCACAGCACCGTTTACCATCATGCTCAATCAGGAGAAAAACAGCCGCGATCCTATCCTGCAAATTCTGGAGAGGTATTTCAAAAAAACCGCATCTCACCATGCCACGGTGAGATGACCTCTTACAAAAGCCTGTTTCATCGGTTCCTGTAAAATCTATTTGTATTCCCAGAAAGCAATGATTACTATTAGCAATAAATTCAATTAAGTAGTATCTTTCCCATCATTTCTTTCCAGGGAGGCTATGATGATAGCAAGCATTTATGGAACACTCCAAAGGTTAGGTTTCAACCATCCACTGCATCCAATTTTCGTGCATATTCCAATAGGAATGGTCGTAGGCATGTTTTTTTTCTCCCTGGTAGGCTTGATGCAGAAGGACAGCCATCTCCCCCGCACCGCCTATCACTGTTCGGTGTTGGCCCTCATCTCAATTGTCCCGGTGATCCTGACAGGAATCATGGACTGGCAGTATAGACTCAGCGGTTCCTTGCTGCCCCAGATCAAAATCAAGATGACGCTTGCCTCCATTCTGGTCGTTCTCCTCATTTATGCCGTAATCGCCCGTAATATGGGGGCATCCAAGAAACACCTCTTCTACGTCTATGCGCTTTGTCTGCTGTGTGTCACCGGTCTCGGCTACGAAGGGGGGCGGCTTGTCTACGGCTGATCAATCAGAATTTCTCATGACAGTCCATTCTTGCGACTTGAGCACAACAAATGAAGAAAATTGAGATGCTCCCAGCTTTAAGCGTTTCGGATTAACATTGTATTGATTTATCTCCCTTTCAGAAGTAACGAGACACTTGAATGAATCCATTGTGGTTCCACTTGTGAGAAATCAAATCTGAGACAAAACAGAGGTGGGAATTCCATTAAAGAAACAGTATACAGGACGGATGCACGTCAAGGTCCTTCATACCTCCGATTGGCATATCGGACACAGCCTTTATGGAAGGAAATGTACAGAAGAACACAGGGCTTTCCTGGACTGGCTGGCTGCTATCCTTAAACAGGAGGCCATCGACGTTCTTATCGTTGCCGGAGATATCTTCGACAACGGAACCCCAAGCAACCGCTCCCTGGAACTGTACTACACCTTTCTGTGCCGGGTTGCCGAATCAGGCTGCCGGCATGTGGTCATAATCGGCGGCAACCATGATTCCCCATCGGTTTTAAATGCACCTCGCGAGGTTCTGCGCTTTTTGGATATCCATATAATCGGCAGCATAACCGAGGACCCGGGTGATGAGGTCCTTCTCCTGCATCACCCGGACGGCCATGCCGAACTCATTGTTTGCGCCGTTCCCTTCTTGCGTGACCGTGACATCAGAGAGGCCGAAGCCGGCGAAACGTTGGAGGATAAAGAAAGAAAACTCCTTGCCGGAATAACAGGCCACTACCTCCTTGTCGGTCGACTGGCATCTCAACTCCAAGCCAGGGAGGGGAACACCATCCCCATCGTCGGCATGGGCCATCTCTTTACCGCGGGAGCTGTTACCTCAAAAAGTGACGGTCTTCGTGATCTCTATGTCGGCACTCTTGGCCACCTGGCAACCGATACCTTCCCCTCCTGCTTTGATTATTTGGCACTCGGACATCTGCATATTCCGCAGAAGGTGGGAGGAGCAGCAACGAAGCGGTACTCCGGCTCGCCTCTGCCGCTCAGTTTCGGCGAAGCTGAACAGACCAAGAGCGTGACTATCGTAACGTTCCTGGGCACCTCCCCTGTCGTGACGACCCTGCCCATTCCTTGTTTCCTGCAGCTGGAATCCATCCAGGGCAACCTTTCAACCATCCTTTCCCGTCTCGGCGACCTCGTTGCAAAGGCGGAACAAATACATGTTGAAGTTATCTATGAAGGTGAGGATATTGTGGCCGACCTGCAGTCCATGGTGCAAGAAGCAGTCTCCGGATCAAAGGTGCGTATTCTGCGAACCGTCAATAACAGGGTCCTCAAGCTGGCACTTTCCCGTAAAGAAATGGGGGAAACGCTCTCCCAGCTTACCCCTTTTCAGGTTTTCGACCGTTGTCTTGACGCCCATGATGTGCCGGTCGAACAGCGACGCGACCTGCAGGTGTGTTTCGAGGAGGCCGTCCGCCTCCTCGAAGATTCCCCGGATAAGGATTCGGTATGAAGATTCTGCGGATAGGTTTTCAGAATCTCAATTCCCTTGCCGGCAAATGGCGGGTGGACTTCACCCTGGCGGACTATTCGACCAACGGCATATTCGCCATCACCGGTCCCACAGGTTCCGGCAAGACCACCCTGCTTGATGCGATCTGTCTGGCCATGTATGGCCGGACTCCACGTCTGGACCGTGTCTCCGAATCAACCAATGAGATCATGAGCCGCCATACCGGTGTCTGCTTTGCCGAAATCGATTTTGAAACAAAAAAAGGCCGGTTCCGCTGTCATTGGAGTCAGCGCCGGGCCAGAGAAAAATCCAACGGCAAGCTCCAGCAGCCCCGCCATGAAATTGTCGATGCCAGAACAAACAAGGTCTTGGAAAACAAGATAAAAGAGGTCGCAAAAAAGGTCGAGGAGGTCTGCGGGATGAACTTTGACCAGTTCACTCGCTCAGTACTTCTGGCCCAGGGAGGTTTTGCCGCCTTTCTCGACGCAAAAGGTGACGAACGGGCTCCTATCCTTGAACAGATAACCGGGACCGAAATCTACAGCCGCATTTCCCAAAAGGTGCATCAGAGAAGAAATGAAGAACAGCAAAAGCTCGAACTACTGGAAGCTGAATTAGATGCTGTCAGCCTCCTCTCCGATGAAGAAACGAAAACTTTACAACAGGAGCTTTCAGACAAAAAGGTATTCGCAAGAAAGGAAGGAGAAACTCTTGCAACGGCACAAAAGAGTCTTAATTGGCTGACAGGGCTTACAGCTTTGAAGGATGACATTGCAGCACTGGAAGAAGAGACAAGGCAGGTACGAAAATCTTTTCAGGAGGCCGAGCCTGAAAGAGTTCGTCTTTCCCGGGCGCAAAAGGCCAATCTGTTGAGCGGATCTTTTGCACAACTTCTGGATTTGCGAAAATTTCAAAACAGGGAAAGGGTTGACAAGGAAACGGCCCAAAAGGAGCTTGCCGAACTTGATGTCCGTCTCGAGGAACTGCAGCAGACGTATATAGATATTAAGACCTTAGTGAAAGAAGCAAAATCTGCCTACCAGAGGGAAACGGAACTCTGCCGGCAGGTCCGTGAGCTGGATGTGAAGGTGAAGGAGGCGGATAAAGGGCAAGAGAATCTAAAGCTACAGATGGAAACAACAGCCAAGCAACTTCAGGTCCAAAAACAAGCGCTGGACGAGAAGCAGGCTGCCATTGCGGTAAAAGACAAAGAGCTTGCAGAGATCCGGAGATATCAGCGGCAACACAAAAAAGATGCAGACCTCACCGAAGATCTGGCTGGTTTTCTGGAACTTGGGAAATCCACGGATCATCTTGCAGCAAAAAAAGAGACGCTTGCAAAAGAGCTTTCTGGAGCACAGGATTTGGCCCGGCAGTCTACCGAGCAGACAAAGAAGGCACAGGAACTTCACGAACAAAACGTGCGGATATATACCAATGCCAAGGACCTGCTTACTGCATTGCAAAATGAACTTGCCGATCTGCTCCAGGGACAAAATCCGACAGATCTCAGGGAGAAGCAAAAGAGACGTACCGAGCTATTTCATCAATTGGAGACAATTGTCCGTCTAGCAGGACAGCACGCCGCAGATAGCAAGGAAATTAGTGAAATCCGAAACCGGCGGCAAGAGGCATCATCCCAAGCCGTATATGCCGAACGCAGCCATCAGGAAACGGTTGAAAAGATACTTTTGCAGCAACAGATGGTTGAAAAACAACGGCAGCTTGTCTTCCTTACCGGACGGATACATGACTACGAAGAGGAAAGAAAACGGCTCGCCGACGGCAAGCCCTGTCCGCTTTGCGGGTCCCGGGTTCACCCCTTTTGCCTCGATATTCCGAAATTCACCAGCGAGGTGGAGGAGGAGCTTCAACGCTTGGAGAAAAAACTCGGGCAGCTGCAAAATGATGCCGCCGAACTCAAAGCGCAGAGCGCCACTGCACAAGAGCGGATCGAACAGAGCGTGGAGGCCGAAAAAAAGGTTCAAGCCAGGCTGCGAAATAACGAGAAAGCCTACACCGAACTGGCAAACAGTCTCCCCTGCCCGGCAGACACCGCCGCGGCCGAACTTGACCGGTTGGGACGTATCCGAAGGCAAGGTGATGAGCTCCTGCGCAAGGTGGATGAGAAGACTTTGAAGGTAGAAGAGGCCAGGCGGGAAGAAGCAGGACTGAAGGACATCGTTCATTCGAGTCTTCAGACCCTGCATCAGGCCATACACACTGAAAATGCTGCCTTGGAAAACAGCAGGCGGCTGCAGAATGAAGCCGGCCTGGCAGAACGCGATCTCCATGCGAGCCTAAGAAATCTCTTGCTCCGTCTTTCCCCTTATGGAGTAGCGTCCTTACCCATCGAGTCTCTTGGGCAAACCCTCGCCGGACTAAGCTTTCGCAGCCAATCCTGGAAACAGAACAAGGATCGCGAGCAGAAGATCATAACCAACCAACAGCTGCTGCAAATTGAGCTTGAACGAATAAAATCCCTTGTTGAAAAGATAACTGCCGAAGCGGAGATCATCGACGAACAGCTCCGTCTCGGTCAAAAACGTCTGGATGAACTTCAAACAAAACGCCGGGAACTTTTCCAGGACAAGGACCCGGAACTGGAGGAAAAAAAGGCGGCCGAAACGGTGACGAAAGCTGAGGCTGGTTTTGCATCTGTTGAAGGGCAGATTCGCCGTCTGGAAAAGGACAAAGCTGTCTTACATGAAAGGCACAATACACTTGAACGTTCTCTGACCGAACGGGCCGAAGAGCTCGAACGGAGGGAGAGCGATTTTCTATCTACCCTTGCCGGCAAAGGCTTTGCCGATGAGGCCGATTTTCAATCCGCCGTTTTAGGTGAGCAGGAAATAGAGGAACTGGCATCTTCTCTTGAAAAGCTTGCTAAACAGGAGGCTGAGGTTGCGACCCGTCTAGAAGATAAAAATAAAATTCTGACATTGGAGAGTGAGAAAGACCTTACCGACCAAAGCATGGATCAACTCAAAGACCTGATCCGGGACAAAACCGAAGCATTTCACCTCTTACAGCAGCAGGTTGGAAGACTGCAAGGAAAACTGCAGGACAACGATGAGCTGATGGAAAAGCAGCAGAGTCGTCTTGAACAGAGACAGCTGCAGCAGAAGGAATATAGACGCTGGCAGGCGTTACACGACTTGATCGGTTCCAGCGACGGCAAAAAATTCCGTAACTTCGCCCAGGGGGTTACATTTGAAATAATGATCGGTCATGCCAACCGCAGCCTGCAGATGATGACCGATCGCTATATCCTGGTACGCGATGCCCTCCAACCTTTGGAACTCAATGTGGTCGATACCTACCAGGCCGGTGAAATTCGCTCAACAAAAAACCTCTCAGGCGGAGAAAGCTTTATCGTCAGTCTCTCGCTTGCCCTCGGGCTTGCCGGCATGGCCGGCAACGACGTGCAGGTGGATTCACTCTTCCTGGATGAAGGTTTCGGAACCCTGGACGAAGACTCGCTCGAGACCGCGCTTGAAACTCTGGCAGGGCTGCAACAGGAAGGCAAAATAATTGGTATTATCTCGCACGTCCCTGCCCTCCAGGAACGGATCGCCACCCGTATCCAGGTCCTCCCCGGCCCAGCCGGCACCAGCCGTCTTGCAGGTCCGGGGATTTCCAAACTCTAGCGTGTTTTGAGGAAAGAGTTGCCTGTTGAGCGACGATCGGCTACCATTAGGTTCGTTTTACCGGCAATAAAAAGTTAGGCGTGGTGCTTTCAAAACCATCGAAGGCTGATCAGGCTCAAACGTACTCAGCTGTAACGCGGGAGGCGATGTTCATCGCTTCTGGACGCATCGCGAAGGCCCGCCGGGTAACCACATAAGGCCCGAAGGGTGGTGGACAGGTGATAAGGCCGCAGAGCAGCGGCGGGAAGGGATGAACTTCGCCGGCTTATTACTTTCAGCTTTTTCAATAGGAAGCTTAAGCTGGATGAACAAAAATTAACCTCTAGCCCGGATTTCTCATGAACACTGTGTCAATTTGTTTGTACTTCAGAAAAGACATGACATTTCACATAATCTAGTGTGTTGTCAAATTTACACAGTGTTCACCAATGGTCAGTCCAGGCGGCGCCA
>JBJKRL010000092.1:0-22785 GCA_046704745.1 Desulfocapsaceae bacterium
AAAAAAACGGTTCCTTCCTTATTGCCATTCTGCAGAATATCACCTCCATCAAGGAGACGGAAAGAAAACTGGCACTCACACTCAACGAATTCAATGCGGTCATGGAGGCCATCGACTACGGGGTCCTGTTCATGGATTCCGAACTTAAGATCCATATTGCCAACCGGGCATTCCGCAAGATGTGGGGAATTCCCGACGAAATGTTTGCCAGAGTGACTTCCTTTCGGGAGATGATCAACTTCAACCGTCGCAGCAATATTTACGATATTGCAGACGAAGAATTCGATGCCTATGTCGCCAACAGGGAGCAGGAAATTATAAACGGCGCCAGCGGGCCAAAAGAATTTCGCCGCAAGGATGGGCTCGTCTATCAGTACCAATGTGTCGTCCTGCCGGACGGCGGCAGAATGCTGACCTATTTCGACATCACCAAGCACAAGAACACCGAGGCCGAACTGGCTAAAGTTGTGGAGAAGGTCTCCGATCTGGCAAATAGGGACGTTCTCACCGGCCTTCCCAACCTGAGGTTGTTTCAGGAACGCTTTTACAGCACCCTCTCCATATCCAAGCGGAAAGGGTGGAAGGCGGCAATCATGTTCGTTGATCTGGACGGATTTAAAAATGTCAACGATTCATTCGGACACGAGGCAGGCGACAGGATCTTGAAAATGGCAGCCAAAAGGCTCCTTGAGACAGTGAGGGAATCCGATACGGTCGCCCGTATCGGCGGCGATGAATTCCTTATCATCCAGACGGAGGTCAGCGATAAGGCTGCAGCGGCCCACGTTGCTGGAAAGATCGTATATAAGATGTCCGAACCCTTTAAGCTGGACGAAAACGAGATCCAGATCGGCGCCAGTATCGGCATATCCATGTATCCGGCCAACGGGGATTCCAGCAGAGAGCTTATCAAAAAGGCCGACAACGCCATGTACAAGACAAAGTTTCTCGGCAAACGGGGCTACACCTTCGCCACCGAATAGCTCCAGCATATCTCATTGCTGTTTTTTCTTCTCAAGTTCGTCCCAGCGTAGGTAGAGATCATCGATAATCTTCTGCGTCTGCTGCGCTTCCTGCCAGTATTCGTGCAACAAACCGGGATCGGCCATGATCTCCGGATCCTCCATTTTTTCTTGAAGCGCAACGAGTTCGGTCTCGGCTGCCAGAATCCGCTCCTCCATCTGGTCGTATTCCCGCTGATCGAGATAGCTGAGCCTGCCGCTTTTCTTTTTTCCTGCCGCAGGGGACTTTTCCTGAGTCTTCTCTTCTTTATCTACAGGAGTTCCCTTTTGCCTGCGCTCCAACATGTGGGACAGCCATTGGTCGTAATCGGCAAAATACAATGCCCCTCCCTCACCGTCAAAACCAATCAAGCGGTCACAAATACGATCGAGAAGAAAACGGTCATGGGTCACCAGCACAACCGCTCCCGGAAAATCGGCCAGGCTTTCCTCCAGGACATCGAGAGAGGGGATGTCCAAATCGTTTGTCGGCTCATCCAAAAGCAGGATATCCGCCGGTTGGCGCATCAGATTGGCGATGAAGATCCGAGCCCGCTCACCGCCGGAAAGCTGCCCCACCGGCGTCTCCAGTTGATCCGGCCGAAACAGAAACCGTTTGGCCCAACTTACCACATGGACCGATACACCCCGAAAAACAACCGAATCGCCCTCCGGCCCCAGGGCCCTTCGCAGGGGTATGCTGTTGTCGATATCCTGACGTCGCTGATCAAAATGGACGATTTTAATATTGTCGGCCGTCCGGATGGTGCCGGTATCCGGCCCCTGCCCGTCGCCTCTTGCACCTGCAGCCAGAAGCCGCATCAGGGTCGATTTCCCGCAACCGTTGCGTCCTAAAAGTCCCAGTCTGCTGCCTGGAGACAACAGGATATCCAGATCGGAAAAGAGCTGTTTTTCTTCATATCCCTTACTGATTCCTTTGGCTTCGAGCAGCTTTTTCGTCTTTCTCCCGGTGGCCTCGAAATCGATCCGGACATTGCCCAAAGCCCTGTTCCGCACCCTCACCTGCATCAGTTCATCCTGTAGGCGGTGCGCTTCATCGATCCGGTACCGAGCCTTGGTCGTTCTGGCTTTCGGCCCGCGTCTGAGCCATTCGGTCTCCCGCTTCACTTTATTGTGAAGACGTTCTTCATCCTTGGCCTGCAGCAACAGAAACTTCTCCCTCTCCTCGAGAAAATCACTGTATCTGCCCTGCACCTGAAAAGAACCCTGCGGATAAACGGGCGACAGTTCCACAATCCGGTTCGTGCAGTTTTCCAGAAACCTCCGGTCATGGCTGACGACAATAAAAGCCGAAGGGTTTCCAATAGATGTATCGGACAACATCTGTTCCAACCAGAGGATACCCTCAATATCGAGATGGTTGGTGGGCTCGTCCATAATCAGCACATCAGGACGAACAAGAAGACTCCGGCATATGGCAAGACGTTTTCGCATACCACCAGACAGAAGCTTAACAGGCAACCCGTCATCCGTGAACCGGCCACGGCTCAACATCGTATGTACCCTGTTATATTTCTCAATATCTTCAAGTTCCGTGCCGATAAGGGAGAGAAGGAGGTTGTCGGTAACCCCTTTGGTTTCATCGAAGGTGTCCTCTTGGGCCAGATAGGCCACACGAATATGCTTTGCGATGACAAACTCTCCTTGGTCTGCTTCCGTAATCCCTGCGACGATTTTCATCAGGGTCGACTTGCCGGATCCGTTTGGGCCGATCATGCCTATCCTGTCCTGGAAGTTGACGGTCAAGTCCACATTTTGAAACAGAATTTGAGCACCAAAGGACTTGGTCAACGACCGGCAGAAAAGAAGATTTGACATGGTTTGACAATAATATTAAAAAAGGTGGTGCTTAATTCTGCTTTTTGATTGATTCTAACGGTACTTACCGGACTTTTTGGGTTGATTATTTTCCGGCACACTGTTATAAAACATCGTTAATGAAAGGAGGAGGAAGTAACGCATTGCTAATTATGCCTATTTTCCAGAAGTAACTTTATACAATCATTCGGGAGAAAGTGCAATGACGGAACGGCTTAACGTTATTATCGCGAGCGAAAATGGAGAGATACGAAAGTTCATAATTTTACCGAGAAAATTGTTATTTACAATTGTCCTTTCAATCTTTGCCGTTACCGTCCTTTGTTTCAGCAGTCTCTTCACCGTAGGTTTCTCCCTCCAAAACACATACCTTACTCATCGTATTGCCCTTCTGAAAAAGGCCAAGGACAAAACCGACAAGATCAATGCCGATTTTGAAACTCGTCTGGCAACCCTGATCAAAGACCATAATGACGAGGTTGCCCAGTTGAAGGCCAGAAATGAGCAACTGGTAACCAACCTGCAGCTGAAAAGCAGCCACCTGATTGCCGATCTAAAGATGCAGAACATCCAACAGGAAGCGGCCTTTAAAGAAGAGAAAGAACAGCTTATGTCGACTGCGGTCAGCGAACTGAGGGAACGCAGTGAACTTATAGCCAACGTTATGAGCCATATAGGCGTTAAGCTAAAGAAATTCAAACACTCCGATTCGCCTCCCAGCAGTGGCGGTCCGTTCATCGCCATTGAAGACACCCGCTACAACCAACTCCTTTACAAAGCCGATCAATACCTCAAGACCCTTAAGACCTTGCCTTTAGGCCAACCCATCCATGGAGAAATCAACTCCCCGTACGGCCCGCGTATAGATCCCCTTACTCATACAGCAGCCTTTCACCCCGGCATAGATATCGCGGGTTATATCGGTGAGAAAGTCCGGGCAACCGCAGACGGGACAGTCGTTGAGGCCGAAAGAAACGGCGGTTACGGTAATTATATCCAGATAGACCATGGAAATGGATATAGCACCGGTTACGGGCATCTCAGTAGATTTCGCGTTGACAAAGGCGAGCACGTCTCACGAGGGCAGATAATCGGTTATGTCGGTAATACCGGCAGATCTACCGGTCCGCATCTGCACTATGAAATCAGTGTCCATAACAAGACGATAGATCCCTACAATTTTTACAACTTTGTCCATATATCCCACTCCATCGTAGCAAAAAAGAGGCATTAATTCGATGAGCTTGTTTCAAAAGAAAAACGGTATAATGGAAAAGGAGTTGCAAAAGGCCGAAGGTGAGGCCATCTCCTCCATCATCGATAAGAGCATGCTGATCACCGGTGAGATAACATTCAAAGGCAAGGCAATGATCGACGGTTCGATCAACGGTAACATCCATGGGGAACATCTCATTCTCAGCAAATCCGGTAAAGTAACTGGAGACATTCAGGTTACAAGCTTCACCTGTCAAGGGGAATTGCAAGGAAATGTCAAGGCCTCCATCGTGGTCGCCAGGAAAGAATGTGCCATCCGGGGAAAACTCGAAGCTGGCAGTCTTACGGTAGAACCGGGAGCTTTACTGGACGGAGAGATTAAAGCAAGCACACAGGAGCTTTGCTTTATCGACGAAGACGGCAAAAAACAGGTCTCTATGCTATTACCGGAAACCCAAAAAAATACCACGAGCAAATAGCCCCTTCACGATCCCTACCAGGTTTCTGTCGACATTACATCGCACAATGGATAGTATGAATATTACCTGAGCCTCTTGAGAAATGAGGATTTTCGTTCAAAATTTAGACATGCGAAAATTTTACCACAGGCTCCCCACAGGATGTGTCCTTAGGGTGTATAGAGCTAATATTTCGAGGATAAATTTTTTAGCATAACACAGCGTTTTGACTAAAATGCCCTTTGCCAAGTGGCTCACCTAAAAAGAGTAAAAAAAAACAGCAAATGCATTTCCGACAAAGTGTGCATCGATATGCCTGAGGGATTTCGGGGGGATGTGGACTGAATCGGTTTAAGCTCTATTCACAGGTCTTGAAATATGCCAACAAGCTACGAGCCGAAAGTTGCCAATCGCTTGACATGTCCATACTGCGGCAATGACTCAAATTTTTTTCAGATTGCTGAAGATGCCGTTATAACTACATATTTCAAGCAAAACGCCGACGGAAGCTTCACCCAGGAGGAAAATGAATCACAAGTCTTCGGGGAGGTAAAACTCTTCTGCGGCAGCTGCGAGGAGGAGCTGCCTGAATTCCTCGATCGTTTCACGGAGATGGTATTCTGAATTGACCTCGCCTCCACATATCATCAGGGATAACAGAACACTTTTTTCCTGTCTGCAAGACTTGCAGGCAGGTGATATTGTCTGTTGCAGAATCCGACTAAAATCACAGGAAGAACACATCCTAGTCGATCTTATGGAACGGGGGGTAAAGCTCTTCCCCTCGGCCACTTCCCAGCTCGCCAGCAGATCAAAGGTCTTCCAGGCCAGGATTTTTCAATCTATCATGATCCCAGGCACTCGGGCCGTGTATGACATTCACGGCCTCCTCGACGTCATTTCGCTCTATCAAAACAGCAACACAAAACAAGTAATCTTAAAACATGACAGGAAACATGGAGGTCTGGGCGTCCATCTGTTCCAAGACGTAGAAGAAATCTTCACGCTTTGCACCAACAACGTATTGCCGTTTCCCTTTGTCTTGCAGCCCTTTCTTGCCGACAGCCGGGATATCCGGGTAATTCTTTTAGGGGAATATCTTGAGGCCTACCAACGCTCCAATCCGAATAATTTTAGAAACAATCTCCATTGCGGAGGGAAATCCACCCCCTGGCAACTCTTAGAAAAACAAAAAGACGTTTGCGAGGCAGCCATGTATCGAGGGGCGTTTCCTTATGCCCATATCGATCTATTGCTGGCTCCGGATGAAACGGTCTATCTCAATGAGATCAACCTTCGTGGCGGGATTCACGGTGCCTCGATAACATCTAGTAGTTACCTGGAAATAATAGATAAAATACACGAGGAAGAGCTAAAGAAACTGCACAGCGGAGAGTATGATGAAAAGACATAAAAAAAGAGGAAAAGTCCGCTGGGACTCCTCCTCTTTTTCAGTCAGTCAAAGTCGTTAAATAAATACTCGTTAAACGCAACCGGTCGGTTTCGGAAGGCCGGCCATTTTACAGGCTCCTTTACCCGGTCCGGACGGGAACAACTCGTAGATTCTTTTCAGCGGGAACCCGGTGGTTTTGGAAAGAATACGAACCATGGGTGCAATACCGTTTTTCTTATAATATTCTTGAAGAGCATCGATTACCTTATGATGTTCGTCGGTCAACTCGCTGATACCTTCGATACCTTTAACATAATCAACCCAATCGTCATTGAATTCTTCCATACCTTTGAGCAGGAAACCATCTTCATCTACCTGAAAGCTGGATCCATTGTGTTCGAGCGTCGGCATTTCATACCTCCTTGAAATAATATAATTTTATGGCTTTCACCGTTCTTAAGTCAAGCAATAAACTAACTAGGGATTTTTACTACAGGATGAACAGTTTGTCAAGTGAATGACGAATCATTTTCCTCCCCTGGCCAACAAGACATAACCAGTTTTACTCTCCCAATTTATTGAATAAAATTACAACATCCTCAAAAAAGAGGAGAGATTATTACGTATTTTTTCGCAAAATGCAATACAAAGGTGAAGGATATATCAAAACGCCTAAGTTGATTGCCGGACGTGTTTTCCCGCCCCAGGTCACGGTTTTTTCTTGCGCCCAAAGGCGAGAAAGGGTAAATCCAACAACTATTATCGTCAGATTTTAAACATCCGGCTAGATGCTTCTGATTTGTTTTACATCTTTCCGACCATTAGAAAATTCTCACCAAAGTGCGCATTCATGCTTCAGATACTTCGCAACAAAGCCCAATCGACCGTCATGCAGGCAATAGTTGTCGTTATCGCCCTGGTTTTCATCTTCTGGGGTGTAGGGACACAGTTGATGAACAGGAACCGTTCCGCCATAACCGTCAACGATGAAAATATCTCTTTCCAGCAATACCAAAAGGCCTACGAGCAGGCCCAGACACGGCTGAGAGATAGTTTCAATGGTGCGATTCCACCCGGATTCGCTGAAAAAATCGGACTAAAAAAACAGGTCGTCAGCCGCTTGGTCCAGGAAGCGCTCTTTCGCCAAGGCGGTAAAAAAATGGGCCTCATCATAAGCCCTGCGGAAATACAGGATGAAATCCGGAATATGCCGCAATTTGAAGATCACGGAACCTTCAATAATCAAAGATATAAGTACATCCTTGCCCAGAACAGATACACCCCGCACGGTTTTGAAGATTCCTTGCGCTATGACATGATCGTCCAGAAAACAATAAATAACATCGAGGGTTTTGCCTCTATCGTGACTGACCAGGAAATCAAGGAACTTTTTGATCTAGAGCGGGAAAGCGTGGAGGTTTCCTTTGCCGAATTTTCACCTCAATCCTTTAAGGACAAGGTACATGTCGAAGACAAGGCCCTTGCCTCTTGGTATGAAACCGTAAAGGAGAAGTATAAAACCGAACCGCAACTTCAGTTGGAGTATCTTGCCTTTAATTATAAGGATATTGCCAAAAAGATTACTCCTGACGAAGAATCGATCAAACAGTACTACAACAAAAATATCGACAAATTCTCTACTCCGGAACAGCGTCACGTCCGACATATCCTTTTCAAACTTGAAAAGAACAGCCCTGAAAAAGTTGTGGAAGCTCAGCGGGAAAAGGCGGAGAAGGTCCTGAAACTTGCTAAATCAGGGAAGGATTTCGCAAAGCTTGCCGAGTCCTATTCCGAAGGCCCCACGGCGAAACAGGGCGGCGATCTCGGTTTTATCAAAGAGGGCCAGACCGTACCCTCTTTTAATAATGCGGTTTTTTCCATGAAGGCCGGAGAGATCAGCGGTCTTGTCCGATCCCCCTATGGGTTTCATATTATCAAACTTGTTGCGATAAAACCGGCGGAGGTCCAGCCGCTTTCCAAGGTTCATGATGAGATCGCAGAAGAACTTAAGGTTTCACAGGCCAAGGCCAAGGCCTTTCAGTTGGCAAACGATTGTTACGAAGGGATCATCGGGGCTGGAAGCCTTCAGGCTTACATGAAAAAGCATCCGGAGGCCGCCGTCATCAAAACGCCGTTTTTTACCCGTCAATCTCCTCCCGAGTCAATCAAGGATGATAGCAAATTTCTTGATGCCGCCTTTAGCCTCAAACAAGGAGAATTAAGCTCATTAATCGAGTCGCAAAAGGGGTATGCAATCCTTTATGCCGAACATATTAAGCAGCCTTCCATCCCCAATCTTGCCGACATCAAGGGGCAGGTCACCAAAGATTATGTTGACGCCAAAGCCGCCGAGATGGCGCGTAAAGCAGCTGACGATCTCCTCATGAAGGCTAAGAAAGGAGGAGATTTCGCGCAGATTGTTCAGGCCGCGGGATTAACTGTCCAGTCATCGGGACTCTTATCCAAGGGCCAAAACAACCCCAAAACAACGTTTCCCGCTACCTTAATAAATAAAATCTTTCAACTATCGAGTAATTCACCCTATCCGGAAACTGTTGAACAGGCCGGCAACGATTTCTTTGTCTATAAGTTTGCCAAGCGGATGACGCCAAAGATGGATCTAAGCCCCAATGAACGAACGCAATACAAGGCCGCCATCCTCCGTCTCAAGCAGCAGGAAATCCTCAATGCCTGGTTGAACCATGCCCGAAAGAATGCTGTTGTCACCACTGCAAAACAGCTCTTATAAGGCAGCCCGGGTTTTACAAGAGAGCTTTACGA
The DNA here is from genome assembly GCA_046704745.1 of Desulfocapsaceae bacterium. Classification (GTDB taxonomy): domain Bacteria; phylum Desulfobacterota; class Desulfobulbia; order Desulfobulbales; family Desulfocapsaceae; genus CAWGGS01. The sequence goes on from JBJKRL010000092.1 coordinate 8,688, forward strand.
ACGTTACATCAAGAGACGACCTGCCGCAAAGCTGCACACCTGGATTGCGTTTTGAAATTGAAGCGGGCATTCAACTCCTGTCCGGGCTCCGGTCTCCGTGGCCGTTTTGGGGCTGCTTTTCCGGGGCCTCATGTCTGACCAACTGAGGGTTTTTCTTTCTTTTACCGCCCAGATCGCGTTTTTTCTCTTCCTCTTTCTTCTGCGCGTTATTCGCCAGGACCCGGCGTATTCCTTCATGGGACAACTTGATATTATGTTTCTGTTGAAGTTTCCCCACAATATCCCTATAGGACCAACGATCTGAGCGCATCTTAATGATATCTCTAATTATTTGCTGTTGTCTCAAATCCTGAACCAGGTATTCACCTTCTACCCGCCACCCGAACGGAACAGGTCCTCCCAGATACTTTCCCTCTCGTTTCTGATGCCTTTTGGTAGCCTTGATTGACTCTCCATGCTTGCTGCTGTCGCAGACTGCAAGAGCCTGCAGTACCGACAGGATCAAGGGAGAAGCACCCTGAGAAACGACCAGTTTCCTTTCCGTTTCAAGAGAAATATTTTCCTGCAGGTCGATACAGTACAAGGAAATAGACTGTTTCTTTAACATCTTGATTAACCGGACCCCTTCCTTAGCCGACCCGAAAACCCATTCGGATTTCAAGGTGATTATCGTATCGCCCGGCTGCACCCCCTTCAACAGCTTGGAACCTTCCTTCCTTTCGCGAAACGGGGATTTCAGCGAACACCCCTGTTCGATAAAATAGTCTTCCACTTCAAGACCACACGATTTTCCATAGTCCTCGATGGCCTTCTGCTGTTCTCCAGCAGGTACCTGAGCGTCTTTCCCCATAGCCAAAAAGATATATCCCAAAGTAGCCATACATTCCCGATGTAAAGTTTCCTCGTCAAACGTTGACCTGAATCCAATTTATTATTGACACTATGTCAAAAATAAATAATCATAATTTGGCATATTGTCAACTGTATATTAATTAATTTACACAAATATAACGTATTGAAATAAAGAATAATAATAGGACAATTAAAGAAATCCTCAACCGTTCTATAAATTCAGAAAGGCGGGAAAATCCTTTTTGGAACATGAATTCACTGTCGTTCGAGCAGCTGCTTCCTCTTCTTTGAAGGATGCTGCGGACAAAGAAATAATCGCTGCCTCCCTTTTTGTCCTTTTCCCATCTTCCTTGCTGTAGTAAAATGTTTGTTCCGCGTTTTTTTTGCAATATTCCGAAAAGCAGCCGTCAGGTCCGGGCCTGAACGAGCCCAAAACAAGCAATAACCAATGACCATTGAAAACGATTTACTACGGCAATATGACAATCTCACCCCGTTTGAACAAGCACTCCTTCAGTTTATCTCCATCGTCTACGAGCCGGCCAACATTTCTCTTATCATAAATTGTCTGGGCAGCCTTGATCTCAGAAGTTCCCGAGGAACCAAGCCGACTGCTGCAAACCTCAACCATTATCTGACGAAATTCCAACAACTGGGGCTTCTTACACCGGAAAGGCAGTGCTCCCCCGAAATAGTAGAGATCGTAAGCAAAATCTCGGTTGCCGAAAAAACCTTTCCCCGTTTTGCCGAGGTGATCAGAGCTGAGGCACCTCTCTCCTATTATTACGGAAAATGGACAACCCGTTGCTGGAGGGCGATACGTGAATTACGTATCGGTATTTATACGCAACAATTTGAGCTTATAGATGACGCCGGCGAATTTATTTCATCCCAATGTCGCGAGATTATCCCGGCTCTCCCACCTACTGTCCAGGTTACAACGTGTCCTTTCGATATTTCCTGGTTTAAGGATCTCCCGACATCCTTCCAGTTTTATCTACTCGATAATGTCTTGGCATACAGCCAGGCTAATCTTCTCGCTTTTCCTGAAATTCTTACATATCTCAATACATCGAGTCTTTTCGAGACCCTCAACGACGACGAACAACTGCCGTTCAAACGTCTGCTCTTCAATCAGCTGCTTCTCCAAGGAAACCTGCAAGAGGCCTATGATATACTCACCAATCATCCGTTACTGTTTTCCGGAACCGGCGCTCTGGGATCTGTTTATTTTTTGCAAGGAAAACAAAAAGAGGCACTGGAAGCATTCAACACTGACCTCGAGTTTCTCCAAAAACTCAACGGAAACGACCGTGTCGCTTTCTTCGGTCCCGCAGGGGTCTTTTTCATCTTGGCACTCTTACAGCAGAAAGACACCGCTCTCTATCCTGAGATAGCCGTCAGGATCGGGATATCGCAGACCCTTTTTACCGGAACGGTTGAAGAAGATGCCTATACTTTCCTGGCCATGGTTCTTGATCAACAGCTCAACAATACACTTACAGGCACGGATATCTCCCTCCGAGAGGAGCCCCATAGCTTGACCGTTCTTTTTGCCGGGCTCTGCCAGTATTGGCTCACCAGTTCCATCCAGCCGGAAATCGAGACAAAGCTTTGCACCCTGCAAAAGGCCGCAACGGAAAACGGATATCTATTCTTTGCCTTGGTTTTTGCCGAAATTCTTGAAAAGATCAGCCACGATAAAGCACGATATCACTGTGCTGTGGAACAATTAAGAGAGCAGACGGGAATAATCTCCCTGGTAAACATCTTTGAGCCGGAAGAATCGTGGAAACGCAGCCTTGAGGCACTCATCCATGTAACAACCTTGCAACAAGAGCCTACTCAGACCGTCCGAATGGCCTGGATGGTCGAATTTAAGAGGCAGAAGATGGAGATCAGCCCGCGAGAACAAAGGCTTTCACAGACCCGCGAATGGAGTAAAGGCAAGCCGCTTTCCCTGGCTAGGCTCGCCTCGCCGAAGAACCTGGGGTATCTCTGTATCCAGGATCGCAAAATCTGCCTCGCCATTGAAAAAAACATCCATCCGGAGACACGCAAGGTCAGTTATCGATTGGATATGGATAAGGCCTTGACGGCAATGATCGGCCATCCCCACCTTTTTCTCGTCGCCTCGCCTTCCACTCCGGTTGAATTCATCGCCGGAGAACCTGAACTTCTCGTAGAGGAACGGGAAAACCACCTCCATATCCAATTTGCCCAGACAATCACCCAGGACAACGTCACGGTCTTTCAGGAGACTCCAACCCGGTTCAAAATCATTACCATTAACGATAATCATAGAAGAATCGCTCAGATAACAGGAAAAGACGGCCTGACAGTCCCCATCGAAGCCAGTGAACAGGTCCTGACGGCCATCGGCAACATCTCCTCTTTCATGACTGTTCATTCCGCCATCGCCGCCGACGCCTCGACCAACAAGGATGTCAATATCAATTTTGTTGAGGCAGACCCCACCATTTATATGCATCTGCTCCCCTATGGACCGGGATTCAGGTTGGAGATGTTCGTCAAACCTTTTAAAGAAGGAGGCCATTATCTCAAACCCGGGCAAGGCGTGGAAAATATCATGGCGGAAGTGGGTGGCAAACGTCTCCAGACCCGCAGAAATCTGGCCTTGGAAGAAGAAAAGGCCCGCAACATCGAGGAGCTCTGCCCGATCCTGGATTTGGCCATTGATCTCGAACAGGAAAACGAGAGGGAATGGCATCTGCTTGATCCCGACGATTGCCTTCAGGCCCTGCTCGAACTTCAGGCCATCAATGATCAGGTCATCGTCGAATGGCCGGAAGGAGAAAAGCTGACGATCGCCCACCAGGCCTCCTTCAAAAATCTGAACCTGAAGATCAGGACCAATCACAGGAACTGGTTCGCCATGAACGGCCAGCTTGTCCTTGATCAGGACCATATCATCGACCTCAAAGAACTCCTGGCTAAAATCAAATTCGCCAACAGCAGGTTCATCCAAATCAGTGAAGGTCAGTTTCTTGCCTTGACCCAGGAATTCAAAAAACGCCTGGAAGACATCAACATCTACGCTGAGGAGTTCGACGAACAAAACGGGGAGGATATTTTGATCCATCCTCTGGCTGCCATTCCCCTGGAGGAACTTACCAATCAGGCGGAAACTATCGCAGATTCAGGATGGAAAAACCATCTCACTCGCATTCGGGAAATCCAGAACTTCCTCCCTGAGCTGCCCTCGACCCTGCAAGCCGAACTGCGCGATTACCAGACGGAAGGTTTCAGATGGCTTGCCCGCCTGGCCCATCTGGGTTTCGGCGGCTGCCTGGCCGACGATATGGGCCTTGGCAAGACTCTGCAATCGCTTGCTATTATCCTAAGATATGCCTCCGATGGTCCGTCTCTCGTTGTCGCACCAACCTCGGTTTCCACCAACTGGCAGACGGAAGTCCATCGGTTTACCCCGACCTTGAACATCGTCACCTTACCGGCAAAAGACCGGCGTACAACCATAACCAATCTCGGACGCTTCGACCTTCTAATCACCACCTATACCCTTCTGCAGCAGGAAACGGATCTTTTGGCCGGCGTCAAATGGCAAACCATCATCTTGGATGAGGCCCAGGCGATAAAAAATTCCGCCACCAAAAGATCCCGGGCTGCAATGTCTTTACAATCGAAATTCAAACTCATTACCACCGGTACACCCATTGAAAATCACCTGGGGGAACTCTGGAACCTCTTTCACTTCATCAATCCCGGCCTTCTGGGGTCGATCGGCACGTTCAACGAACGGTTCGCCATCCCCATCGAGCGCTATCATGACCGGGACGCCAAATTCAAACTTAAAAAATTAATCCGCCCCTTCATCCTCAGAAGAATAAAGTCACAGGTATTGGATGAGCTGCCACCGCGCACCGAGATCACCCTCGAAGTGGAAATGAACCAGGAAGAGGCACATTTCTATGAAGCGCTCAGACAAAACGCCATTGATCTCTTGGAAAACAACAAGGATAAAAGAAACCGGCATCTCCAGATATTAACCGAGATCATGAAACTGCGACAGTCCTGCTGTAACCCGAAACTGATAGATCCGGCCATGAATATTCCCAGTTCCAAGCTTGAGGTCTTCGCCTCGGTGGTCGAGGAGTTGATCGGCGGCCGGCACAAGGCACTGGTGTTTAGTCAATTCATCGGACATCTGAAGATCATAAGGGAACACCTCGACTCTAAAGATATAAAATATCAATATCTTGACGGAGGAACCAGCGCCAAGCAACGGCAACAGCGGATTGAGGCCTTTCAATCCGGTGAGGGGGATCTCTTTCTTATCAGCCTGAAGGCAGGAGGACTCGGGCTCAACCTGACCGCCGCCGATTATGTCCTGCACATGGATCCCTGGTGGAACCCGGCCATCGAAGACCAGGCCTCGGACAGGGCGCATCGCATCGGGCAGACGCGGCCGGTAACCATCTACCGGCTGGTCTGCAAAAATACCATCGAGGAAAAAATCGTCAAACTCCACGAAGAAAAACGCGACCTGGCCGGCAGTCTGTTGGAAGGAAGTGATATCAGTGCCAAAATGAGCTTCAACGATCTTATGGATCTTATCCGGGCAGTCTGATTTTTTACCACCTCTTATATGTCGCCGGCCAGCTTCTTCACTATAAGCCCGTAGAATGACGATTCTCCGAACTCAAAAAACCAGCCCAGGTGGGTAAAACAACTGCCGCAAATGGCCACACGCCAGGTATGACCCGGAAACCAGGTAAATTCACCGCTGGCTTCCCCCTGGAGAAGACAACCGGGGGCAGCGGTGAAACAGATAATCTCGAATATGATGCCCGCAGGATTAAAAAAAGTGTGCGTCTGCGAGCCGTTAACGGAAAACGCCTTCTGCGCATGGGTTATCTGATGGCTGCAGCCCCGGCAGAAAACCGCCTTTTTCTCTTTGTTCTTAAGAGAGGTTTTTTCTTTTACAACCGGAGCGGCTTGGCTCCCTCCCCCGCCTTCCCGCAGCAGGAAGATCCCCGGCGGTCTATGCGTTAAAGTCGTCCAACTTCGTCCGTCGGAAAATTCGTAGCCTATAATGCAACCTCCGACAGTCTTTTCTTCAAAATCACGTTTTTTTCCTCCATTACTTCTGGCCCTGCCCATAAAAGTCGATAATGGCGCGGACCATTTCGGGAATGGTATGAATTTCCGGCTGCACATCGACACTCAGACCGTTATCGGTGACCGTTTTGGCGGTTATCGGACCGATGGTGGCTATCTTGACTCCGCTCAAGAGCTTCTTCAACTCATCGCGATCGGCGGCATCCACCATGGTGAGGAAATTTCTCACTGTTGAGGAGCTGGTAAACGTCACCATATTCACTTTGCCGGCTTCGAGTTCATCGCGCAAGGCCTTCTTTCTTCCCTGGGGCGGGACGTTCATGTAGACCGGAGCAACGGTTACCTGGGCACCAGCACCACGCAGGGTCTCCGGCAGAATCTCTCTGCCCTTCATGGCCCGGGGAATGAGGATATTCCTGCCTTCCACACCTTGGTCGAGCAGGCTTTCGGCCAGGCCTTCGCTGGTGAAAACCGGCGGGATCAGATCGGCATTGATGCCGTACTCGAGTAAAATATCGGCAGAACTCTTTCCAACTACGGCAATAGACGGGCCTTTCAGATCCCTGGCATCCATTCCCTTGGCAAAGAGTCGTTTAAAGAAGTAACGGATGGCATTTATGGAGGAAAACAGGATCCAGTGATATTCCTTCAGGCGTTCCAGTTCGCTGTCCAATACGTCATAGGATTCCACAGGTTCGATGTTGATGGTCGAGCACTCCAGGCAGTCGGCGCCTGATTCCTCGAGGCCTGCGATCAGTTCGCTGGCCTGCTCCCTGGTCCTGGTTACGACAATGCGCTTGCCGAAAAGGGGCCGTTTTTCGAACCAGTCGATTGTTTCGCGCAACCTGACAACCTCGCCGACGATAATAAGCGACGGCGGTTTGATCCCGGCCTCCTTGACGATTTCCGTTATGGTTGCAAGCGTCCCTACAACCGATTTCTGCTCCGGTGTCGAGGCCCAGCGGACGACGGCAACCGGCGTCTGGGGGTCCCGGCCGTACTTGATCAGTTTGTCGATGATGATCGGGAGATTTTTGATCCCCATGTAGATGATGATGGTCCCGGCTCCCACGGCCAGTCTTTCCCAATCGATGTTGGAATCCGGCTTGGTCGGGTCCTCATGGCCGGTGATAAAGGCGACTGAGGCTGTATAGCCGCGGTGGGTTATGGGGATGCCGGCATATGTGGCCGCTGCAGTGGCCGAGGTGACCCCGGGCACAACTTCAAACGGAATTCCCGCCGCGGCCAGTTGTTCCACTTCCTCGCCGCCCCGGCCGAAGATAAAAGGGTCGCCGCCTTTTAAGCGGATGACATTTTTGCCGGAGGAGGCGAAATCAACGAGCATCTGGTTGATTTCATCCTGGGTATGGGTATGCTTGTCGCCGCCCTTTTTCCCGGCGTAGATCAGCTCCGCCGTCGGGGGAACATGCCGCAGGAGCTTCTGGCTGGCCAGATAGTCGTAGATTACAACTTCGGCCCGTTCCAGAAGGTATTTGCCGCGTACGGTGATAAGGCCGGGATCGCCGGGGCCGGCTCCGACCAAATAAACCTTTCCGGGTCTGGTTTTCTTGTTTTGCTCTTCCATAATCACAGGGGCAGGCCCATTGAAAAGCCTGCCAATTACATCCTCCTCTGAGTCTGAAAAACCATCCAGTTCAAAAAGATGACCTCCTGACAACCTTTAAAGAATACGAATAAAACACAGTAAATAAAAAGCCTTACACAGCTAACAGTTGCTGACGAACTCTTTTCCATATGACAGAGGAACGCCATACTACCAGGTATGCCTCCATCCATCAATAAAACAAAACACGCCTTATTATGGTAACACCATTCTCTGAAAAGGCAAAAAGGCATGCCCCAAAAAGGGCATGCCTTCCTATCAACCGTCCGGGATAGGACGGAAATTAACTTATCAACACCATGATGACTTACAGCTCTTTCATGATCAACTCGGTTACCTGGCCGATCGCCACGGAGCCGTCGACGGAGACAACCTTGACATTTCCGGCTTCCTTGAAGTAATTGACGGCGGCCATGGTGCCGGTATTGGTATCATAATAGATGTTGTGACGTTTATTGATGGCATCCTCATCCTGATCGTCGGCGCGGGTCTTCAGATCGCCACCGCAGACACGGCAGACCAGTTTGCCGTCTTTTTCCACCGGCTTGATGGCGTCAAAGGCGATATGATTTGGGTGATTATTGTCGTTGACGCAGAGTCTGCGGCCCATGATACGCTCTTTGGCGATCTGGCGGTCAAGCACGATCTCGATGACATAGTCGAGCGCCAGACCTGCTTCCTTCAGATTCTTAGCCAGTGTTATGGCCTGCTCTTTGGAACGCGGAAAGCCATCCAGGATCCAGCCGTCTTTGCAGTCGTCCTTCTGCAGGCGGGAAACCATCATGGGGATGGTGATATCATCGGGAACCAGGTCACCGCGATCGATATAGGCCTTGGCCTTTTTACCGAGTTCGGTTCCACCACCGATGTGCTCCCTGAATATGGCACCGGACTCGATGTGGGGGATATTGAATTTCTTCTGTACGATGGCTCCCTGAGTACCCTTGCCGCTTCCGTTCGGTCCAAAAAACAAAATATTCTTACCCATAACACCTCTCCTTGAAAATTAATTAACAATCTAACGACATTACATTTTTCAAGTACCGGTGTCCTCCGCCCCGTCCGGTGGAACGGCGGAATCCGGCCCCATATAAAAGATTGCAGCCACCGGCCATGAATGATCATTCACTCATCGTTTGCAGCAGCGTGCAGACATTGCAAAAGAAACTTTTCGAGCAGATTGCCACTATAAACTAATTGCGAGCATGAGGCCAGAAAAATATCTTTGCTAAATTTTTGACTTTCAACCTGAAAGCGGGTATTTTTCCGCAAACTGCACAGGTTCCTGCGTCTTTGTTTTCTGTGTTTCACCCTGGACAATTTCAGACAAACACACACCTCTTCTATCGGATATCATGAAAGAAATACGTGTAGGACTTATCGGCTTCGGCACCGTGGGCAAGGGACTGGCCGCAACCCTTCTTGCCCAGGGTGATCGCCTCAGGCAACGGGTAGGTGCGGCGGTAATCCTTAAAAGGGTTGCCGATACCGGTGTCAAAGAGCTTCCGGCGGAGTATCAATCCGTCATCTTTTCCCAGGATGCCCAAGATATCTTCACCGATCCCGATATCGACATCGTTGTCGAACTGATAGGAGGCATTGAACCGGCAAAGTCCTTTATCCTCTCGGCCATCGAAAACGGCAAGCATGTGGTTACGGCCAACAAGGCGCTTCTGGCCAGCCATGGCCGGGAGATTTTCGCCGCCGCAGTTAAGAACAAGGTGGAGATAGGGTTTGAGGCAAGTGTAGGCGGCGGCATCCCGGTGATCAAATCCTTAAAGGAGGGACTGGTCGCCAACCGTATTGACTCGATCCGGGGAATTTTAAACGGCACCGCCAACTATATCCTCACCCAGATGACCGACCACGGTACACCCTTTGCCGAGGTTTTAAAAGACGCCCAGGCCAAAGGCTTTGCCGAGGCCGACCCCACATACGATATTGAGGGTATAGACACCGCCCATAAGCTGGCGATCCTTATGTCCATCGCCTACGGACTCCACGTCAGCGTAGACGACGTTACAACCGAAGGGATCAGCAAGATCGAACCGGTGGATATTGATTTTGCCCGGGAATTCGGCTGCCGGATCAAGCTCCTTGCCATCAGCCACAACCACGGCGATCACGTCGAGGCCCGCGTTCATCCCACCATGGTTCCCGATGATCATATGCTGGCCAGCATCAACGGCGCCTTCAACGCCGTCGAATTCATCGGTGACACGGTTGGAGATATCCTGCTCTACGGACAGGGCGCCGGCATGATGCCCACCGGCAGCGCCGTGGCCGCCGACGTGGTCGATATAGGCCGCAACATCATTTCCGGGGCCATCAACCGGGTACCGGCCCTGGCCTTTCAGCCCGAGTTCATCGGTGAGCCGAAGATCACACCTCTTAATAATTTACGGTGTTCCTACTACTTCCGGATCACGGCCCTGGACAAGCCGGGCGTCCTGTCCAAGATTTCCGGCATCTTCGGGCAGCACAACATCTCGATCAAATCGGTGATTCAGAAGAGCCGGCGTGCCGACGAACCGGTGCATATCGTCTTACGGAGTCACAGCGCCTCGGAGGCCGACGTGGAAAAGGCGCTGGCTGAAATCGACGCCCTGGACATCTGCACGGCACCGACCATGAAGATCCGCGTCCTTGTAGACGATGAAGATTAACCTTCACCAGAACATCGATTGGGCATGAAATACCTGATACTTGTCGGCGACGGCATGGGGGATATGCCCATTGCCGAGATCGGAAACCGCACCCCGCTGGATGCGGCGGCAACACCTGTGATGGACGAGCTGTGCCGGCGCGGCCAGGTCTATATGAACCAAACAGTACCGGACGGATTTGCCCCGGGCAGCGACGTGGCCAACCTCTCCCTTCTCGGCTACAGCCCAGCAAAATACTATACCGGCCGGGCGCCCCTGGAAGCCGCGGCCATGGGTGTTACACTGCAAGGCGATGAGACAGCCTTTCGCTGCAACACGGTCACCCTCGACTTTTCAAAAGACGGCCGGGTGAAGATGATCGATTTTTCCGCCGGCCATATCAGCAACGATGAATCCCACGCCCTGATAGCCGCCCTGGAATCGGGATGCGCAAGTACAACCTTCCATTTCAAGCCCGGCGTCAGCTACCGCCATATCCTTATCGTCAAGGGGCCGTATCCGGACATGGGAACCGCCCCACCCCACGACTATACTGAAAAGGACGTCACCCATCTGTGGCAGAGATACCAGCAGGACCCTGCCTGGAAGAAGCTTCTTGCCAAGGCCCGAACCATACTTGATACTCATCCGGTGAATGAAAAGCGGAAAAAGGACGGAAAAAGCCCTGCCAACTGCATCTGGCTCTGGGGCGAAGGGCGGCCGCCGGCCATGCCCACCCTTAAGAGGCGATTCGGTGTCAGCGGCAGCATGATCTCGGCCGTGGATCTGTTAAAGGGACTGGGGGTCTACTCGGGGCTCTCGGTCATTAACGTCCCGGGCGCCACCGGCTATCTCGACACCAACTACCAAGGCAAGGCGCAGGCTGCTCTTGATGCGCTTGCCACCCAGGATTTCGTCTTTGTCCATGTGGAGGCCCCGGATGAGACCGGGCATCAGGGCCTGGTCGACAAGAAGATCGAGGCCATCGAGGATTTCGATGCCAAGATCGTGGCCCCTATCATTACCGGGCTTAAGGACCGCAAAGAGGATTTCCGGGTTGCGGTCACCATGGACCATTTCACGCCCATAGCGCTACGCACCCACAGCACCGATCCGGTGCCGGTCCTCATCTACGATTCCCGGGAACAAAATGCCGGCTCGGGCCTTTCCTTCTCGGAGAAAATCGGCTTGGGTGAAAACAAGCCCCCAACCTTTTACGACAGCACCCAGCTCATCGAAACACTTCTGGAGAGAAAGGACAGGACCCGCAATGAATAGCAACCTCACCGAACCGATCCACCGCACTACCTGCCGGGTGCTTTACGGCGACACCGATGCCGGCGGCGTCGTCTACTATGCCAACTACCTGCGCTTCTTTGAGATCGGGCGCACCGAGTTCATGCGTGACTGGGTCTGTTCCTACCGTGATATTGAAGGGATGGGCCTGATCCTGCCGGTGGCCGAATGTTACACCCGTTACAAGGCCCCGGCCTTTTACGATGATCTGCTGATCATCGAGACTTCGCTTTCCGAGCTGACAGAGCTCTCCTGCCGGTTTAGTTACAAGATCAGCCGCGAGCAGGAAAACAGCGCCAAGCCCAAACTACTGGTCAAGGGTTATACCGTCAATGCCTCGATAAACAGAGAGGGCAAGCTCACCAGCCTTCCGGAAGATATTCTCGCAAAGCTTAGGCAGTATGTCTGAAATAATTCCAGGGACATATTTGCAATGGACAACTTTCCGATATCTCTTGACAGCCAAAATTTTTGGTGTATATTGTAGGACCTCAACGCGGGGTGGAGCAGTCTGGTAGCTCGTCGGGCTCATAACCCGAAGGTCACAGGTTCAAATCCTGTCCCCGCTACCAACAAATTCAAGGGCTTACGAGAATTTCTCGTAAGCCCTTTTTATTTTTTCTAACCTATTTCTAACCAGGACAAAAATCCTGCTTCATTACAGCTCCATGCCACGGCTCATTATTTCTACATACTCAGTATAACTGAACAGTCGATTTCGTTTCTGTGCCGTCAACTCCCGCACAATGCCGAGCTGTTCCAGGTGGACAAGAGCTTTATTTACCGTGGCCGGAGAAATGCCGGTTTTTTTCACCAACCGGCCCGAGGTGGTAATGGGATGTTCCATCAACACCCGATGAATCTGCAGGGGTGACGTTGCCGCACGACCGAGACCGTTGATCTTATCGCGGTCCCGATTCGACAAGTCGAGAAGCTGTTGCGCCGTTTCGACAGCCTGAGTGGCGGTTACGATGACCGCCTCAGCGAAGAAATCGAGCCAGGCTTCCCAGTCCCCGGTCAGACGCACAGTGTTCAGCAGTTCATAATAATATTGACGGTGCGTCTTGAAATAGAGGCTGAGGTAGAGCATCGGTTCCTGCAGCACTTTCTGTTCACAGAGCAGCAGTGTGATAAGCAAACGACCAAGGCGGCCGTTGCCGTCAAGGTACGGGTGAATCGTCTCGAACTGCACATGGGCCAGCGCTGCCTTGAGCAAAACCGGAGTCGGTTCGGGTTGATCATGGAGGAACAGTTCAAGCCTGCTCATACACTCCATTAACTCTTCGGCCGGAGGCGGAATAAAGGCCGCATTGCCAGGCCGGGTGCCGCCGATCCAATTCTGGCTGCGGCGAAATTCACCGGGAGTCTGGTTACTGCCTCGCCCCTTGGCGAGAAATACACCATGGATTTCCCTGAAAAGCCGGAGTGACAGAGGTAACCCTTTTTTTAAAAGACGCAAACCATGTTCGAGTGCCGCGACATAGTTACTAACCTCCCGTACATCGTCCAGCGGGACCCCCGGCTCCTGATCCAACTCGAACAACAACAGATCCGAAAGTGATGACTGGGTACCTTCGATCATGGAAGAGAGCACCGCTTCTTTGCGGACGTACATATAGAGGAAGAGGGAAGTATCCGGCAGCAGGGTCGACACGCTATTCAGCCGGCCCAATGATAGCAGCGCCTGGTCGAACTTGCTGTGCAACTCTGGTGTCCATTCGATGGGTGGACGAGGTGGCAACGGTGCAGGCACAAAGGCCTGAGCCTTCTCACCCACCGTCGATATGGTCACGTATTTCCCTTGGAGCTTTCGTTTCATCCTCGCTATCTCGAACCTAAAATAAGATTCATCTTTATTTTATCTTTATACTAAATCATAAAATAAAGAGCCAAAGAGAAAATGCAATTGAATTTCCCGAGGTGAGTTCGACGTGCAGCGGTTATCAATTAAGGCTGAGGAATTTTGCCTACTTTAAATGTATGAGGAAATTCCCTAATTCTGTTCCAGTTTTTGATTTTGATCTCGCTTGTACTCTACGATTTTCCTTGGTGCTATTATTAAAATTAAAGCTTGAAAGATAGGTACCTTAACCGCTCAGGGCCTAGATTGTTACATCCTCCGAGATAACGCTCAACTTCTGTTAACTTAGCAGCCGTCTCAAATTCATCAAGCGTAGATACTTCTGATAGTTTCCCAACTCCCAAGGAGTTGACAGAAGTGCCAATGCGCAGGCCATTTTTTTCGGTCAACCACCATCGGTCGTGAATTGGATGTTCGTCATTAGACACCTTGCCAACCACGACCATGGTTACCTCACCTGCTTCATAGTCAGAAATTTTCATCCTCCAATGGCTCTGATAAGATTCGTCCCATGGTTGTTGTATCTTCTGTTGATGTTTGCGGCTGGTTAATACGAAAATTGGAATAGAGAGGTTCTCGTTACGGATTAGCTTAATAAGTTCCAAATCATCCAATCCGAAATAGGGGTCCGTAATTTTTATAAACCCGGTCGCAGAGGCAGCCCATCCTTTGATTATTTGTAATGCTTTTTCTCGCTCACCAGGGTGTATCAAGTTGATA
>JBJKRL010000093.1:0-6468 GCA_046704745.1 Desulfocapsaceae bacterium
TTACCGACAAGGATCTTGCCTGGGCGGATATAGTTTTCATCGGTGGTATGGCGATACAGCGAAAATCCGCTCAACAGATCATCGCCCGCTGTACGTCTGCAAGTATAAAGGTTGTTGCCGGAGGGCCGCTGTTCACCTCAGGACCGGATCTTTTCCAGGAGGTGGGTCACCTGGTGTTGGACGAAGCCGAAATCACATTACCTATCTTTCTGACGGACCTGCAGAATGAAAAGAGGAAGGCTGGAGGTTTCTGAAAAAGCGATATCTTTCACTCTTCCCTGCTGGGAAGAAGGAGGCCTGCCGATGACGTGCCGTCGATCTTCAAGAGAGCCGGGGGCGCAGGTTCCACGTATTTAAGAAACTCCGTCTCTTGCACAACCGGCTGTTGTTCCAGCCACTCCATGGATATGAAGCTCTCATCCTTGGGAGGCACGACAAGATAGTTGATGCCCAGCGAGGTGATATTATGAAAAAAGTGACTCCCCTGTGAGGGCTCGGCGTGAAGTTTTTCCGAGGTAGTCTCAACGATGGTGTGGGCCTCGGTGATGGCGTTCCATTTTACGGGGATTCCCAGCCATCTATCGGTGCTGCCCCACCTGCCGGGGCCGATGAGGAGATATTTTTTGGCCTTTTCCCTGAGCAGACTGTTGAGGGAGTTGATCTCCTCCGCAATTTCCCGGGTTTTTGCAGTATCGAAGCTCTCCGGCTTGACATAAATGATGTCGGCAACAGGCTTTATCTGGCTCTGTCCCATGGCCATGTTGGAAAAACACCAGCAGGTTTGTCTGTCATGGTCGGAAAGAGTTACATTGGTACGGCTCTGGGCAACCGCCATGGGACGGATTTGGAGGAGATGGAAGTGTGGTTTTTTCCCCTCTGCAAGGTTAACGGCAAATTCGATCTCCACCGCGCAGCCCATTCCTCTCTCGCCGATAGCCAGGAGTTCGGTGAGGATCTCTCCAAGCGGTATTTCGTCATATTTGAGGATGTTGGCAAAGGTGATTACCGGATATCCCTTACCCGAGTAGAAGTCCCGCAGCCTTGCATCCTCAACAATATAGGTTGAGGCGAGCTTGCGAACGGGAAAATGATCCGTCGCTTCATCAATTTCGATCCGTTTCAGCAAATTGGCAAGGTTCATCTCAGCGGGATTGCGCATGTCCAGAGCGTAGAAATGGCGCTGGCAGTTCTTGAGAATGTCGTCGACATTGGAGAACTGGGGCAGGAAACGGGGGTATTTAGGGGAAAAACGCAGGGCGACACCTCCGTCAACCACTGTCTTCCCCAGACCGAGGGCTATATGGGCGACGCCCTCATCGGCTTTCATATAGGAGACCGGATAAAAGTTGTAGGACTGGGCCACTCCGGAAATGGCCGGATAGAAAAAGCCGTGTTGTTGCGTGCCGACCAGCTGCTGGACGATCACGGCCATTTTGTCATCCTCCTGGTGGTAGACGGAATGTTTAGCCAGGATTCTTGACGATTCCTGGAATATAGAGGAGTAGATCAGTTTGATTGCCTCGATGAGCTGTTCCAGTCTCACTTCGATGTTGCTATCGTTGTTCGGCAGCATGTAGGTGTTGTAGGCACCGGCACTGGCGCGGTAATGGGCATCTTCAAGGATGGCGGAAGACCTGACGGCGAGCGGGTAGTGGGTGTGTTCGAGAAAAAGATGAAGATCCTGGCGGAGTCTCTCGGGAAAAGAAGTGCGGTGGAAGATCCGCTCGATCTCGGCATCGCCGGAGAAATGGGTCAATGTCTCGAAGATATTGTTCTGCTCTGCAAACAGGTCAAAACCTTCGGTGGTGATGACCATGGTTTTGGGTAGGGAAAACTGGATATCTTCAAACTGAACTGCATTTTCCCCCTTGTCGCTAAGGAGATGGGATATAAAGGCCAACCCTCTTGCCTTGCCGCCAAGAGAACCCTTGCCGATCTTGACAAAATCGGTGTCGGGATCGAATTCATCGTGGACAAAATCGGTTACCCTGCCGAGTTGTCGTTTCTTCAGCTTGTTTCTAATGACCGTGATAAGGTATTGACGGGCCTCCTCCACGCCGGAAAAGTCCTCAAGCATAACCTTGCGTATTCTCTGGGCGATCTCCATCTCAAAGCGGGCCATCAGCCAGCGGGAAAAGTCATTTCGCCTGGCGTGATATTCCAGGGACTGACCGGGGATGGTCTTGAGAATGTTGGCCATGGCCCTGAGGTTTTTGGCCCGTCCAACCTGCTCACCGTTTTCCAGGCGGAAGATAAAATCTCCGAACCCCAGAGAATGCTGAAAGAAGGTGTTGATATCCTGGTGGAGCCTGGGAGAGTTCTTGTCTGAAAAAAGAGCAGGGATTGACCCTGCCAACTCCTGATTCTCGTGCTCCGAACTGAGCATGAGCAGGGGAGTGTCCGGTTTCTCTTCTTTTATACTCTTGAGAAGTTTAATGCCTGCCAGCGGGTCTTCGATCCCGTCCTTTGCAAAACGGACATCGGAGATGACGCAGAAGAGATAATTTTTATATTTTTGATAAAGCTGCCAGGCCTGCTCGTAGTTTTCGGCAACGAGTATTTTCGGACGGGTCCTCATACGCAGCAGACGATCCGTCTCGTTGAGGCTGTCATCCATCACCGCCTGGGTCTGCAGGACGATTTCACGGTAGAGCACGGGCAGCAGCGAGGAGAGATAAAAAGGGGAATCCTCAACAAAAATTATCACCCGGATTTTTGCTCGAACAGTGTCGAGATCGACGTTCATTTGATCTTCCTGGCTTTTTATAAGGGCCATAAGAAGATCGGTATTGCCGGACCAGAGCAGGGTCCTATCGATTATCTTCCGGTTAACATACTCTTTTTCCTCGATGAGATGTCCTGCATCGTAGGCGAAGAAGAAGATGGGCAGGTTCTTGTCTATCTCTCTGATTTTTGCGCAGAGATCAAGAGAGTCCATATCGCCGATATGGGGCATGACGATAACGAGATCATATCCCCCTTCGCTGATTTCTTCCAGGGCTTCGGCTCCGTTGGATATCCAGGTGAGACGGGGCGGTCTGGAGAGATTGAGTCCTCGATATTCGTGGATGATCCTCTCCGCCAGCGGGCCGTCTTCCTGCATGATAAATGCGTCATAGGTACTTGATACCAGAAGTATCTCTCCGATTCTTCTGGTCATCAGCTCATGAAATGACTCGAACTTCTCTTTGCTGCTTTTATGCTTTTTGAATTCTTGCATTCGATCCTCCGGCGGAACATTTGCAGGATGTTTGGACTCGGTAGCTTCGTCGTTCTATCATTACATCAGATTTGTGCCAGAAAAACAACATGTTGATGGAAAAAGAAAAAAGATGCGGGGAACGGTGGGATTGAGTGTAAAAAAAGGAGTGTATCTTAAATCTTACCTATTGAAAAGATGTTCGTACCGGAGTGGAATTGAATAAAAACAGAGGAAATCAGTTTGAAATGTCTTTGCTGTTACGGCAGCAATTCTGAATAAAGAGGTCCCTCCGCTCAAGAAGTTGAAGACGAAGCTGACTCCCGAGCGCATTGTCAAGGCGGTATCCCGAGACGTTGAGTGTGATGTTAAAGAGATCCTTCAAAAGGGCAGGAAGGGGAGTTTGGCACAAGATATCGCATTGCTTTAGCCTGAAAACATACAAGCAAATCCGCCAATACTCTTGGCCCGTATTTCGGGGGTATATCCAGAGCAGGTATTCCCATGCAAACGAGACATGGTGAAAACCTGAAAAGAAACAAAAGGATAAAAAAAGAGCTGATCGATTAAGATACTGCAATAGTTACTAAGTAGGATTACGATATTGCCCTGATATTTCCCTTTCTCGATTCTTTATAAAACCCGTACGATAGCCCTTGAGGCCACCGCCATCAATCGTCTAATATATTCCGCGTCGTTTTGCTTCTTTGTTTTGAACCAACCGATTATAGCTTTCATATATCCTCCTCACCGATTCCTTCGAGACTAAAGTCAAGATCCTTCACCACTGCAAGCAATAAACCTGGGAAAAGTCACCTTTTCAACACTGCATCCGGTGGAATACTTGATGGCAATTACAACCCGGCCGGCCACCTTTTCCGATCAGAATTCCGTCATACAGTTTAGTGGCTTTGTGAATGAGATAATATTCACTGAAGGCATGTACTACAAGGTGGCACCTCGGCTTCCTCCAGCCTCTTGCTGAAAATACTTCTTGGCTCAAAAAGGATCTTGATTCGCGTTTTGCCGGATCCTTGCCGGAGCAGCCTCGATAGTCATAAGCAATGAAGAAATGAGAGGATCTTTGGATTAAGGGAAAATTGTGAAGGGGAGCGCTCCTGTTCTTTAAACTTTCCCAGGGGTGCCTTCGGGCTCCGGATCGATATGGCTCGCTATTCTGCATTGTTATTAGCAAGGCATACATGACGAGTTGGTACCTGGTCTCCAAATCTTACGACCATCTCAATTTGTGAGCGGCGGGCGCGCTTCGTTACCGAATTGTTGCATTTTCGGTGATGGTGGTTTAGACTTTCTCCAATAATCTTTCGACAGTTACCTCCCTTTTCCCCGCCGAATCGCAAGCGAACCTGAAGTGCCGGGCGGGCTTTGCGCCACAGGAAACGATATCCATGCATAAAAAGCATTGTCTGAGCGCTGTCCATATCCTGCTCATGGCGCTTTTGCTTTTCACGATGACGGTTGGCACGGTCTTGGCGGCGCAGGCCCTGGCGACGAAACCGGCGCCGGCCACCGGCATAGGTACGTCTGGGGAGGCCGAAAACCCTCCCAGCATCGCCATCCCCGGCGAAATCGGCAAATCCATGGCTCGCGAAGCCGCACGGGTCAAGAACCGCTTTCAGGAGCAGGCCCGTTCACTTTTCAACCGTCAGCCACTGGAATGGGACATGGACACGATCCATTATCTCTACCAATGGGCCCTGGCGTTGCCGCTGAAAATCCCCTTCTTCGTTCAGGCCGTCCTGGAGCAAAGCCGGATATTGGGCTTTGCAGGTTCCATTATCATCCTGATCTTTTTAATCGCCCTCTCTTACAGCGTCTTGGGACGGAAACGCATAATGGCCCGCTTCGAATCGGCCTCTGCCCCCTATCGTTCCAAACTGCCGGAAGGAGTTTACCCCTTCGTGTTTTCAACGCTTCGGCTGGTCATTGCTGCGCTTTTTCCGCTGGTGCTGCTGGGGATTTATTCACTGATCAATGCGATGATCGTATATCACGCAGCCTGGTTCATCCTGGTGGGGCGGGTCCTGGGCCTTTGGGCAATAGGTGCCCTTATTATCGGTCTGCTTCGCGAATTGTTGACCGGCGAATTGTTCAAGGTCACCGCCCGGTACGGTCGTACAATTTTTCGTCTGACCCGCCTGGCTGTTTTATACGCCATTACCGGCGTGGGCCTGGTATGGGGTGCCGAGGCCTTTGCACTACGCGCCGATGTGTTGGCCCTGTTGAAATTCTCCATCTCCATCTCCATCGTCCTTGTACTTTTTTTGCTCCATTTGAAAAAACGTGAACTCCTGAGCCTGGTCCCCGAGCTGCCTTACCGCAGCTATCAGTCTTTTGAGAGAATGATGGAGCGATACTATTTCCCTTTTATCTTTTTTTCGCTGCTGCTGGCCCTCTTGTGGTGCGTGGGCTACCGCCAACTGGGAGACGTGGTACTGGTTAAGGCCTGGTCCGCCGTCGGGGCCTATCTTCTCATCATGATGGTCTACCACCTGCTTCTGGGGGGACTGGGAAGGTGGCACAGCCGGACGGCCTCCAGCGACGAAACCGCTCAGTTTCTTTACCGTTCCTTTAAAAGCGTTCTGGTGTATGCCACCATACTGGCCACCATCCTGGTGGTCCTGAACCTTATGGGCCTCCTTGGGATTCTCCAGCAGGCCATGTCGTTTCCCGTATTTGCCATCGGTGGGAAATTGATCACTTTCTGGGTTGTGCTCAAAGCCGCTCTGATTTTGCTTACCTTTGTATTCGCTTCCCGCCTGATTCAGGCATACTGCGACTATAAAGTCTATCCCAAGCTGGGGGTTGATCCGGGCCTGGGATATGCCTTGAATACCTTTTTCAAATATACGTCGATTGCGGTGGGCTTTCTGATCTCCATGAAAATCGTGGGGATCGATCTGCGACTTTTGCTGGTTTTTGCCGGTGCGGCCGGCATCGGCATCGGCTTGGGTCTGCAGACGTTGGCAACCAACGTGATCAGCGGGTTTTCCCTGATTTTCGGGGGCAAGATCAGAAAAGGAGACTGGATCGAGGTCTCCGGAACCGTGGGAGTCGTCACCGATATCTTTCTGCGAGCCACCCAGATCCGCAGCCGGGATAACGTGGAGTATCTTGTGCCAAATGCCAATTTTATTTCCGGCACTATCGTGAATTATTCCCTCTCTTCGGCCTACATCAGAATCGAGCTGCCGGTAGGTGTCTCGTATAACGCGGACCCCCGCGAAGTGGAAAAAATACTGCTTAAA
>JBJKRL010000094.1:0-57836 GCA_046704745.1 Desulfocapsaceae bacterium
CGTCGAGTATACAATATAATCTCAACTTTCCGGGTTGTGGTAATAATTTGGAATACTATCCAATTTTGGGGTCTTCCTGCAGTTAGTTCACAAGGAGCCAGAATCCAGGAGTCAGAATTCATGAGAAAACCTTTTGAAATCAAGTAATCTGGATTCTGGCTCCTGGCTCCTGAATTCTTTCCAGCAGACAACTTGTCTGTTAATCACCTCGAAATTGCAACAAAAATACCAACCAGGAAAGTTGAAATATAATCTTTAAGTCATATACCTGCCAAGCTATCCTGAGGGGAACAGAATGTGGGGGCATCCCCATTTTTTTCCAGGTGCCACTGCAGTCCTTTATGCATAAGGGAGACTGCGGGTTGGATTCCCGCCGCCGAAAGAGCGTGATTGATCCGTTGTTCAACCGAAATAAAGTATGTTGACCAGGTTGGCAATAAGCCACATGGCGACGACATAGTGAAAGTTGTTCAGCAGTATCGACTTTGGCGATACATGATACCTGCTGGTCAAGACCAGGCCGACTCCGGACAACGGGCTGCTGCCGGTTGAGATAGCCCAGCTTGTGAGAAACAGAAACCCGAGCCTGGAATGATCCGGGTGCAGGGGCAACAACAGAGGGCTGACGATGGAGATGCCCACCAGTGGATGCACACCGATCAGCCCCAGGACGATGAGCAGTGCCGAGACAACCGCAAAGAGCCAGTGGCTGAATGTTTCTCCGGCGAAGTTGAACAGTTCAGGATACACCTGAATAACCGAGGTGATTCCGATTGAGAAGACTCCGGCGGCTAGAAAGAGGACGAACTGGCTGACCGTGCTGATGATTCGATTGCTGATAAAATCGTTTAGATGCACGAACCGCGGCCTGCCGCGCATCAGCAGAATCGCAGCCGGGGGCGAAACAAGACAGATCAGCAGGATCATGCCCAGCCGGGGGAAAAAATAATGGCCGGCGATTACCGCCACCGCGAGTATAAGCGGTACAACCAGACTTTCTTTCCGAACCGGATAGCCGGTGAATTCAGTCTTGCGGATAAACCCAACCTCGACTATCGAATAGCAAATCGCAATGCTGCACATGATGAGACCCGGCAGAATAGTTCGTTGATACTGCATATCCGGGGCATAGGTGAGGGCAACGCCTGCGGCGATGAAAAACGGCGACCACCAGGCTGCGGCACAGAACGAGCGGGCGAGAAGGATTGTCTGTGATCTGGTCAGCGTGTTATTGCGCTCCAGACGATCCCCAAAAACGAAAAGAATCGAAAGGTTGATGACCGCGCCAAGCAGATTGGTGCCTATCGAAGTGGTTACCATGGCCCGTTTCCCTCTCGGAAGGTTGTCATCTTGGGCGGAGGGATTTGCCAGGGCCAGAAAGGATACGGCGATAAACATCGGCAGCAGCTGAAGATTTTGGGTTAGGATCTTTTGCCAGCCCAGAAACACTCCGTGCCATGCTGAGAATAAAAGTGATGAAGTCCCGGCGAGAAGAAGAAAATATGCCTGACTGCGGGAGCTGGCGGAAAGTCTGTCCCATTCCACGATAACTACCAGCCAGGCCAGTATGGCAACAACTATGAAGAGAGAGGAGTTGAGTTGACTGACGAGAAAAAGCATCAAGGTGGCAAAGATGAGCCATCCGGTATATCGCTGCAGGGCTGCAAACATGGCTGTCAAACAGGAACTGGGCATTAAGGGTGAAAAGGTAATGCAAGAAAAACTGAAACTGGAGTTATAAATCCGCTTCGGAAATCTGGCAAGCAGGAAAATGCAATACCTTTTCTGACCTAAAAGGGCCGTCTCTGGGCACCACAACAGAAGAGATGTGACGGGTAGAGGGTTTATTCTCTGTTTGTATTTAGGTTATAAAAATATAATAAGCATTTAGATCTTTAAAATGGCATAAATCGTATGCCATTGATAACGCATTGAAAAAGACATAAAAGGTCAATAGGTAAAGAGGCCCAGGATCAAGTCTGAGCTGCTGTCGGCTGTGGACGTCCCATGCGCATGTTCCAGGCCAATGGTGGTTCCCCGGCAGGCCTCTGCAGCGTGTCCGTATGAGAGGCATTCCGCCTCCTGCATTGCAAATTCTTTTGCTTTGTCTCGAAAAAATAAAAAAAATGCATTCCCATGACAAGGTAGGACAGTATTTGTCCTACCTGGTGCATTAAGATAATGGCAAGACCGGAACGTTGAATTTGAAAAACGTCATATAAACAAAGGAGAAAGAACATGGAATTTGCCGATCAGAATATCTCGATAACCGACCAGGTGTATGTAAATAATTATCTACCGTTTGAATCCGGATGCCGGGAAGAACAGATGAGTTATCAGCCCATGGCTTGCGAGCATACTTCGCTCATCGATAATCTCATCAAACTGCGGGAAGGAATGCTCTATAATCAGGTCGTTGAACTGATAGGACACCCCGATAAAGTCGAATGTATGGGCGAGGGCAGGTGGTTTCTCACGTATGCCCTGCCTGAAAAAAGCGAGCTTAGGATTGTGCTTGGATCCGGGCTGATCTGGGCAAGGTTGATGGTGTCGGAAACCGAGATTAAAGTCGTTGCCTAGATTCTTCCGAAATCTCTCGGATCAGGATGGAAACTCATTTAAAATGCTCACATCGATCACGATGCAGAGGGTCGATAATATCTTCTGATTTTGTCATTCTTGAAAATAGGTTACCTGTTGGCGGGTCAGTGTTTACCGAGCTGATTTTAAGCATTGCCCGGCAGTTTTCCCAGGTTTTTTTGAGTTCATCCATTTTTATACATTCCAAGGAGCAAATAAATGACTGAAGAAATATCCATGAAAAATACGAAGAAGGAGTTGCTTGACATTATAAACAAAATGCAGAGTGAAATGGCAAGCAAAGATGAGAACAGGCTTAATCCGGAAAAGGTCAAAACAGAAACCAGATCAAAAGAAACTATAAAAAAGGCAGAGGAAATTTCCGAATCCGATCTGGGCACCCAAATTTACAATCTCAAGATGACCATCAATAAAGAGCTATCGGCCATGGCCGAAAAAATCGAAACTGAAGCCAATAAATACACAACTCTCCAGGAATCGATTAAATTAAAGCAGGCCGAACTGGAGGAGATCTATGGAATTGAAAAACAAGCGGCTTCTTTTGCGGTTCTTCTGGAATCGCAAAATCAGGCACGCGAGGAATTCGAAGCTGAAATGGGCTTAAAAAGAGAAAAGCTCGACAAAGAAATATCCGACTCAAAGGCTGCCTGGGAATTTGAGAAAAGATCCTTTAAAGAGACAATGGCTGAGGAAAAAAGGAAAATCGAACAAGAACGGCAGCGTGAAGAGGAAGAATACAGCTATAACAAACAACGGTCCCGGTCTTTGGAAGAAAATGCCTTTGCCGACAAGATTGCAGCTCTGGAAAAAGAAATCTCGGAGAAGAAAGACGCCATCGATAAACACGTAAAGGAAAAAACGACAGCATTGGAAGAACGGGAACGGGAGATTCTTGATAGGGAAAAACAGATGAATCAGTTGGAGATCCAGGTTGAGCGGTTTCCCAAAGAACTAGAAGAGGCTGTAACGAAAGCCATTGCCACCAAGGAGAAAGAGCTGACGGCAACCTTTAATCAACAGAAGGAACTGTTAACGAAAGGCTTTGAAGGAGAGCTGAGGGTATTGGAGGCGAAAATTGCCTCCCTGGAAGCCACGGTTAAAGACCAGGTAAAACAAATCGATAAGTTGGGCAGTCAGCAGGAAAAGGCCTACCAACAGGTACAGAATATCGCGGAAAAGGCTGTAGCCGGAGCTACTGAACGCTCCAGATCCGTACTGGTGCGGACAACCGAAAAAGACGAGCCGGGTTCATGAGAAGGTAAAGAAAGAGTGAAAAACATAGAGAAATTCACCTGCAGACAATGCGGCCATTGTTGTCTGAATCTGACTGGCGCATTTACTGCATGCGCAACACAAAAGGATATCCGGCGCTGGCAGGAGAACGGCCGCAGCGATATTCTGGAATGGGTGGACGTTATCTATCTCGGGGAAAAACCAGCGGTCTACGACCTCTGGATCGACTCAAAGACCGGCGATGATGTTGCCAGGTGTCCCTGGTTGAAAAAGGTGCCGGGAAAAAACACATACATCTGCCGCATCCATGACATGAAACCCGATCATTGCAGGAATTTCCCCTTATCAAGGGACCATGCTGAGGAGACGGGCTGTCCGGGGTTTGAATACTAAGAAAAAAGACAATGTCTTTTGAATTACTCAAACGATACGACCACAGAAGTATACTACAAATCTTATAAACTTTTTTGTTTATAAGATGGCACAATGAGGAGGTTCAGAAAAAATTTCTAAGAAATAATCGGATACTATTATCTGAGGATCTCATCTATCAGGAGCGGGTCAATGCCTGTGGTTAATGCCTCACGCGAAGACGCGAAGGCGTGAAGAAAAATGTAGAAGAAGTAGCCGCTATTGTCGTGCATACAGCTCTTAAGCCCCATCGTGATTTGGGGCCGGGGTTGCTGGAATCGGTTTATGAGGCAGTCTTGGCCAAGATGCTTACACAGCGAGGGCTATTGGTCGAGCGACAAAGGTGGGTTCCAATCCGTTATCAGAATGTCGAACTCGACGAAGGGTTTCGGCTGGATTTGTTGGTAGATGGCCAGTTGATTGTAGAGCTGAAGTCGGTTGAAAACATTCATCCGGTTCATCCCAAACAGCTTCTAACCCGGATTTCTCATGAACACTGTGTCAATTTGTCTTCACTTCAAATCGAACAAGTTTTTTCGAACAAACTGTTATGTTGTCAAATTTACACATTGCTCACCAAAGGTCAGTTCAGGATGCGCCATCTTCTTCAGTATTTTGGCAATGAACATAGCTTACTATAGTTCATTACCAAAAACTTCGAACCTGACGCCTCCTGAACTGATGAGAAATCCGGGCTAACCTACCTGCGCCTGATGAACCTGCCCCTGGGATTACTCATCAACTTTGGTGCACCACCTCTAAAAAATGGCCTGCAGCGTGTTGTCAATAAGCACACTGACTTCGCGTCATCGCGTCTTCGCGTGCATCAATAATATTGATCTTTCAGTGTTCGCTATTTCCTCGAATCTTTGATGTACACCCCCGACTTATCGTCAGCCATCTTTATCTCAAAGAGATCACTGACCCGGATAAGGTCACTCAACTTTTTATACCCGTAGTTAACAGGGGAGAACGATGTCTTGTTGGAGATGTATTGCCCGACGCGGCCAAGATGGCTCCAGCCGTCCTCGTCGGCATTTTGCTCGACAGCGGTTCTCAGGAGTTTTACCAACCAGCGATCCTTTCTCAGTTCGGCGCGGGTTTTTTTTGTGTTGGTGGCAGCAGGTTTTTCTTCCTCGTCTATTGGCTCGAGGTTTTCTGTATAAATAAACTGTGAGCAGGCTTTCACGAATGGCATGGGGGTCTTCTTTTCCCCGAAACCATAGACTGTTATCCCGTTGGAGAGTATCCGCATGACCAGGGGCGTGAAATCGCTGTCGCTTGTCATCAGCGCAAAACCATCTAATTGCTGGGTGTACAAAAGATCCATTGCGTCAATGATCATGGCGGCATCGGTCGCATTTTTGCCGCTGGTGTAGGCAAACTGCTGAATCGGTTTGATTGCGTGCGGATGAAGCTTTTCCTCCCAGCCCTTCATCTGGTCACTCTTCCAGTTGCCGTAAGCGTTGCGGATATTGACCTTCCCGTACTTTGATAATTCATCTATGACGCCTTCAATAGACTTGAAACTCACGTTGTCGCAGTCGATGAGAAGTGCGATTTTATGATCTTGAGGCATATGGACTCCATGAGGTTTATGGATTCACGGCATGAATTTTCCTTTCTTATGCCAAGCATACCCTATTTATGGTGCATTTGTGTATCTTTTGATTTTAAGCGATTTGTGTCACACGTTGTAGGATTGATAGTGCGGATTGCTTAACGACAGGCATGCAAAGGGAGCATTGCGCACTATTGTGGTCGAATTCGTTTCGCAAAATTGTGGGAGAATGGGTGAAATGTTTATACTGCTCTAATATTGCGGCCACTACAGGATAGTATGCTGAAATGTTAAGAAATGGTAGACACTGTAATTTGATAAGAAGGGGGAATAGGTCACCTTCCCCCTCCGGTTTACATAGAGGTCATGGACGGCGGATCAGGAGTTCTGAGTTGTTGCCAGGGGGGTATTTTTCTGTCCCCGCCGCCGCACTTTTCCTCCCGGTCCATTTGCGACTGCCGCCTTCTTCTTTCGGCTGCCTTCCCCGTCTTTTTTGCTATGACGAGGGGCGTCGAGCCTGCTGATCTTCAGCATGCGGTCATTGATGCGGACTTTCTTCAAGAGCTTTAAAATACCGTCCGGCATACCCCATGGGAGATCCACCGTACTGTAGTCGTCGAAAATTGAGATCCGGCCGATATATTCTCCGTCGATATCCGCCTCGTTGGCAATAGCTCCGACAATATGACCGGGCTTGATTCCATGGGTGAGGCCGATTTCGATCCGGTACCTGTCCATCTGCTCAGCCTTCGCCTTTTGTCTACCCGTTCCTCTCCTGTTTTTTTCAACACCGGGAGTTTTTTCCGCCGTCTTTTTGCTGAGGCGTCTATCAATCCGGGACTCGGAAAGAAGAAAGGGGGTATTTCCCTGGATAATGCGGGCGAGGGCGGCGGCAACATCGGTTGCCGGCACGTCGTGCTCATGGAGGTACTCTTCTATCAGTTGCTGATAAAAGGTCATATCGCTTGCGGCAAGTGTCTCATGTATCCGTTCTTTAAAGGCCGCAACCCGCCCGGCATTGATGTCGTCTACCGTCGGCAGCGGCATACTCTCGATCTTTTGCCGGGTCAGTTTTTCTATTGAATGGAGGATCTTTTTTTCCCGCGGATGGATAAAAAGGATGGCCTCGCCGCTTCTGCCTGCCCTGCCCGTGCGCCCGATCCGGTGGATATACGCCTCGTTGTCAAAGGGGATATCGAAATTGATCACATGGCTTATACGTTCAACGTCGAGGCCGCGGGCGGCAACATCCGTTGCCACCAGAATGTCGAGTTTGCCGTTTTTCAGCTGTTCGACGGTGCGCAGCCGTTGATTCTGTGCTATGTCGCCGCAAAGCGGAGCAGTCTTATATCCTAGTCCCGAGAGCTTTTCGGCCAGTTCAATGGTCTGGATTTTGGTGCGTACGAAGATCAACACGCCGTTTGTGGTCTCCGCCTCCAGTATCCTGCCCAGAGCCTCCATCTTTCCGGCCAGACCGTCGGTGATCAGATACCTCTGATGGATGGTTGCGGCGGTTGCGGTTTGTGATTTTATTGTTATTTCAGCCGGATCTTTCAAGTGTTTTTTAGCAATCTTCCGAATAGTTGCCGGCATGGTGGCGGAAAAAAGCGAGATCTGCCTCTGGGCCGGCATCTGTTCAAGGACCCATTCAACATCGTCTAAAAAACCCATGTTCAGCATTTCGTCGGCCTCGTCCAAAACCAGACTGACGATGTCGTCCATGATAAGACTCTGTCGGCGGATATGGTCCATGACCCTGCCCGGGGTTCCGACGATCACCTGGGGACCGCGATCGAGTGCTTTGAGCTGAACGGCGTAATCCTGGCCTCCGAAGATGGCGGCGATTCGCAGTTTCTTGAGGTGGGCGCCATAGGTGCCGAAGGCCTCGGAAATCTGGAGCGCCAGTTCGCGGGTAGGAGTAAGGACCAGAACCTGCGGGGCCTTATGATCGAGATTGAGACGGTTGAGCAGGGGAAGGGCGAAGGCTGCGGTCTTACCGGTTCCGGTCTGGGCCTGGCCCACCACGTCGCGTCCCTTCAGGACATGGGGAATTATCGCCGACTGTATCGGCGTGGGCGTTTCGTAGCCTGCGTCTTCTACGGCTTTAAGTAAGGATCGGCCGAGTTGGAAATCGGCAAAAAACTGTGGTTCGAGATCATGTGATGACATAAGATTTCCTGTAAATCATGCTGGGGTTTTCCCGAGAGAAAGGGCATAAGCTCAATCCGTCTTGGGAGAGGGTGTCTGTCCAGTTCCGCACAATTTACACGTTGAGCCTGAAAATCTCCTGGCTCAAAGAATCTCTGTCCTGGTCCGACACATACACGCCTGTGGAAATGGGGCCGAGCAGCAATGGCAAAGGGAAGAATCAAAGGAAGGTCAAGCAGAGAAAAACGCTGGAGCAACAGTGAACCTTGGGTGATCGGACCGTCTCCGAAGAGGCAATCAACTAACTCGGATGTCTTGCGACATCGAGTTAGGAACTGATGCTAATACCAGAAGCAGCGGCAATATGCAATAGATATCCGGACTAAGCACACCGATTTCGAGTCTTCGCGTGCATAATAAAACACGGGTGCGGTGGTGGAACCAAGAAGTGTGAAAATCATCGACCCCCTCCGCCCCCCACCATTTTGAAGCGCTTCTCTTTGCGAGCGGCTATTTCCTCGAATCTTTGATGTACATCCCCGACTTATCATCAGCCATCTTTATCTCAAAGAGATCACTGACCCGGATAAGATCACTCAACTTTTTGTAGCCGTAGTTAACAGGGGAGAACGATGTCTTGTTGGAGATATACTGACCAACGCGGCCAAGGTGGCTCCAGCCGTCCTCGTCGGCATTTTGCTCGACAGCGGTTCTGAGGAGTTTTACCAACCAGCGATCCTTTCTCAGTTCAGCGCTGGTTTTTTTGGTGTTGGTGGCAGCAGGTTTTGCTTCCTCGTCTTCTGGTTCGAGATTCTCGGTATAGATGAACTGCGAGCAGGCCTTCACAAACGGCATGGGCGTCTTCTTTTCCCCGAAACCTTAGACCGTAATGCCGTTGGAGAGTATCCGCATGACCAACGGCGTAAAATCGCTGTCGCTGGTCATCAGGGCAAAACCGTCCAACTGCTGGGTATATAAAAGATCCATCGCGTCAATAATCATGGCCGCATCTGTGACATTCTTACCGCTGGTATAGGCAAATTGCTGAGGTTGTTACCCAGCCTTTCAATCCCTTGTATACCCAGCCCAGCTCTGAAAGTACGAAATTAATCTTGTTTGCCGATAGTGAATATTTTTTTCCAATAATTGTAGACGTGACGAGTTTTTCTGGTTGTTGTACTTGAAGGTCGTGATTTTCCGGCCATGTGATATATTTACCGTAACGTTCACTCTCAACAAATCTGCCACCTCTTTTCACACCTTCATCCGTGAGGGACCAAACATCACCCTTTCTTTCGATTAGTCCGAAATTGTTGAGTTGAAGAAACATTTCCTTTGGACTGATATTGAATTTTTTGGCTAGTGCAGTGGACGATATACGTTTAATATTGTCACTCATGGCGTGATCCTGAGTAATTTGGTGATTGGATTTTGTGATTAATGTTTTGATATTACGTGTTATATTATTGACCGTATATTTGCAAGTGAGAATTTTGTGTAAATGCATCTTTGTGTGAAAAAGGGGAGAGAAGACCGGGATGACCTCCACATTTAAACTTTCATATTCTCAATCTTCTTTTTCTTATATAAACAGCAGGATATAAGGCAGTCTAATATAAGTTTTGGACTATTTGGATCTTTCCGATACAAATTGAAATCGAGGTACTGTTTAATTTTTAGGATCAAGAAGGAAGACTTCATCTATAGTCATCTGCCTCTTTTCAGTCGACTGCGTTCACTTCATTTATTTGATACCTTTCGGCGCCGCTATAGATGAGAACCCTTTCTGGGGGAAGCCTCCGGCCAGCGAGTTTGGTATCTTTATACAGACTGTAAAAATCATTTATACTTTGCATAAATGGATTATCTTGATTTTCAATAGCTGGGAAAGAGTAAAATAACGCTTTGCGCTCTTTTAGATTTTGTGCAAGATCTAAAAGAGTTGATACTGAAGAAGTATTTGTCATTTCGTAACAAAAAGGAGGCAGCATAATGACTATCAACTTCAACGAGATCGAAGACGCATTTTTCTTTGTCAGTTCCGCACCGGAGTATGAGCATCAGGCTTTTCTGGACCGTGAAACCGGGAAGACCTACTACCATTCCGAAATGCATGATGATTTCGATGAGTTGCCGGAAGATATCGACGATGACCGCTACCTGGTCATTCCCCACAAGAAAGAACTGGGATTGGGAAAAAGACTTGTTTTGGATTTTGCCTACTCGCACCTGCCTGACGAAGCGGATAAGATTGAGGGATTCTTTCAGCGAAAAGGCGCCTATGCCAGATTCAAAGACCTGCTGGCAAGGAAAGATGCCCTGCAGAAGTGGTATGATTTTGAGTCTCAGGCAGAGAAAGAGGCTCTATGTCTCTGGTGTAAAGAAAACGGGATCGGACTTCAGGCGGAAGAGTAGCCAACTGATTTTTGCCAGATAATTTCTCAGGCACAATGCACCATCGGCAATGCCCGGAAAGGGCGGCGAAAAGGCAGATCGATTGAAATTTTTATCAGCAGCCTGTGCTGCGTTCTGTACAGAGTGGATGTGTAAACAGGGCCTGCAATAATCAGATACCATTAATTAGTTTCCATCCGCAACGGCGCTTTTTCTTTAACTCGCCGTTGCGCTGTCAAATTTAATCCTCGGAATATCATTCATATGCCTCCGGTTAAATTTCCCATAGCGCCTAGATTTAGAAAAAATTCCCTCGTATCTGGATTGAATCCAACCTCGTTATTTTGAATCAGATTGAGAAAGACCAAGGAAATGTTCGCCCATGGTTTCGTAAATATCCCGTCGGTGGCCAATAGCCCAGACTATAATAATTTTCTTCTCAACATCAGTCTTATAAACAATTCGATACCTCAGAAATCTGTGAGACCAAAAGCCGCTTAATTCCGCCTGCAACTCTTTACCAAGGAAAGGATTTTCTGCGAATTCTTTAAGAGCGGCCCTTGCCGCCTTTTTGATTTCAGGACTGAGTCTCCCGGCGGCATTGTTTGCAAAAGTTGTGAGTTTAACTTGATAGGTCATTAAAATGCCTCGTCAAGATCAATCAACTTTCCTTCTTTCACATCTTTTGTGGAACCTTTCAATTGTTTCATCATGCCAGGATCAGCCAGGATATCGATAGTCTCCAGGAAACCCTCAAACTTTCTCATCGATAATAAAACGGCTTCAGGAACTCCATTTTTGGTGATGGCTATAGTATCGTTTGTGTCGTGTATCTGCCGGACCATATCCAGCAGTTTTGCCTTCGCTTGGGTGATAGGTACGAATGTCTCTATTGTTTGCATGGGTCGTACTCCTTTTTTTATAGTGGTTATTATAATGACTATTATGAGAAAATACAAGAACTGTGGATATAATACTTGTTCATCCGGCAAGAAGCTCCCGGCGCACAATCAATCACCCAGCGGTCTCACACCCTCCCAGGAAGACATGGAAATTACCCACAGCTGCTGGGGACATCGTCTTTTGAATCAAAAAATAATTGCACTGTCCCGACAATCTTCGTAGGGTAGAAGACATTGATGGTCCTCTTGCCGTTTATACGCAGGAGGATGAGGATATAAAATCCCTAACCCGCGTAAAAAAGTATAAGAAGAGGTATCCCATGCCCAACGACAACACCTCCGATCAACTGCACGAATACGAACTCAGCGAAAAAGAATCTGAAGAGCTGGAGAACGATCTGTTTGAAATGGAGATGCTCTATCGAACCCGGTGCGTCACAGTCCCTGATCTTAGCAATGTCGTGGTCCGCGAAATCGACGACGAACCCAAAGAGTAGTTCAATAGAGAGAACACTA
Source organism: Desulfocapsaceae bacterium (assembly GCA_046704745.1). Classification (GTDB taxonomy): domain Bacteria; phylum Desulfobacterota; class Desulfobulbia; order Desulfobulbales; family Desulfocapsaceae; genus CAWGGS01. Next base: position 11,767 of record JBJKRL010000094.1, read on the forward strand.
TGAAAATCATCGTCTTCAATGGTTCGCCCAGGAAAAAAGGCTGGAACACCGTGACCATGCTTGAACACGCCCTGGCCGGAGCCGCCTCCAAAGGTTGCGAGACCAAACTGGTGCATCTCTATAACCTGAAATTCTCCGGATGCATCAGCTGCTTTTCCTGTAAAAAACTGGACCGCAAGCAAGACGGCGTCTGCGCCGTGCAGGACGATCTGACGCAGGTTTTAGCAGAGATCCGCGAGGCCGACGCCTTCATCATCGGCTCCCCGGTCTACTATGGCACGGAATCGGCTGCCACCCGCGCCTTTTTCGAGCGGCTCTGTTTCCCCTACAACAGCTACGCCAAAGACCTCCACTCGCTCTTTCCCCGGAAAATCAAAACCGGGCTCATCTACACCATGAATGTGGGCAGCGAGTTTATGGAACAACTGGGCTACCAGCACCACTTCAATCTGATGAAGTCGGCGTTGGAACGCCATTTCGGCGGCTGCGAATTGCTGCTGGCAACCGATACCATGCAGTACGGCGATTACGACAAACACGAATCCGAACGCTTCGACGCCGAGGCCAAACGCAGGCGGCACCAGGAGGTCTTCCCCGAAGACTGCCGGAGGGCTTTTGAGCTTGGCAAGGGACTGGTGCCGTCAGAATGACAAGGTCATAACCTCAATTGTTTCTTTCAAATATCCCTTTTATCTGAAAGGTGGACAAATTGACACAGTGTTCATGAGAAATCCTGGCTAGCGAATCGCATCCCCAAGCACTTTCAGCAGCATGTTCATATCATCTCCTGCCGGATGGCCGGCAGCGGACGATGCATCGGCGATCCATTCCGGTGGCGGATCTTTGGCCTGTGCTTTGGCAAGAACATCCGGGTTTACCTCTCCCTGGCAACTGAACACGCCGACAACCTCACAATTACTGACCATCTCTTTTGCTAAAGCCATGCCTTTTTCAACTTGCGGTGATCCGGTTGCCGCGCCGTGGGTGGCAAAGAGAAAAACCTTCTGGTTTTTAAGTCCATTGACCTTTTTAAGAAAGGCAGTGCACTGGGTGTCCGGTTTTCCCCCCTGAAACCAAAAACCGACGGCAATCAGATCGTAACCGGAAGGATCGGGATCGTCAGCCGTCGTCTTCAACACCGTTCTGCCGGACAGGCCATCGTAGATCCATTTAGCGAGTTTTTTGGTGTTGCCGGTTTTGCTGGAATGAACAATCAGACTTTTCATCATATCCTCCTTTGCGATGGTGGAAAGATAAAACAACACTATTCCATGCGACTCTATAAAATCGATTTCCCGTTCACTTTCACGCTATCATCGTATACTTTTTCAGCTTGACCCTGCAAGATTTTCTTCATCTCCCGGTGGTGGTGTTCCGTTCGTGCCTTTTGCAAAAAGTTATGGGGCAACCGGCAAAAGAAGTTTTTTGGCGCCGGTTGAGGTGATATACTAAATACAGTCCGATACCTGTTCGATTAAAAAGCATATTAGATTGGCGATGGAAGCAGAAATAAAAGACACGCTGGCCTCGTTGGACCTGGGCAACCAGATCCGAAAACTGCGCAATAAAAAAGACCTGACCCTTCAGGACCTGGCTAATCTAACCGGTTTGTCCAAACCCAATCTGTCCCAGATCGAGAACAACTACATCACGCCGCCGATCGCCACGCTTTTGAGATTGGCAACGGCGCTCGGGGTGCAGATCGGCTACTTCTTCCAGGATACGCCGCAGAATAACAATATGACCGTGGTCCGGAAGAAGGACCGATACGGGGTTGCCAAGAAATTGCATATCACCCGTATCGGCTATCAGTATGAACCGCTTGCCTATCCCAAAATCGAGAAGAATATGGAACCGTTTATCGTCCATATGGAGGAGCGGGAAGCAAGCGATATCATCTACAACAAACATCGTGGGGAAGAATTTCTCTATGTCCTTGAAGGCTGTCTGGAGTTCCATTACGGGGGCAACACAACGACCCTGGAAGAAGGCGACAGCCTGTATTTCGATTCAATAATTCCCCATGGATACCGGGGCATCGGCGGCCCGGCTAAGACCCTGGTGGTCATCTACAAACCGTACTAGCCCGATCAATCCGGGCTATGCCGCTGTATACCGGTACTATTTTGGCGTACGTTTGAAAATACCTTGCACAACATTTGTGACGGGTATATCGTTTAACAAAACATAGTTTATTGTAAATAAACTATCAAAGGTGGCAATCAGATGAAAAATGATGGAGTTTTCACCAGTGTGGAGTCGTCAGAGAGGCCCTGCGTACGTGCTGCAGCCAAGGTTCACCTTCCCGTCCATCGTGATCTTGGAAATACTGCCCCTTCCCGGCTTTTCATTGCTTCCATCTCCTGCATAATCCATTCCTGCAACCTCAACCGGACCAGAGGCCGCCTGCTGAAAAGAGAAGGCGCCAGGTATCGTACCGGTTGCCGGCACACCATTTTCCAAAGGAGTCTTTATGCAAGATCAGACTTCCAAAGCACCTGCCTCTGAGGCCCTGTCAACAGGGACATTTCCGGAAAACATCCTGCTGCCGCTGGAGATCAGGGTCCATGGCCGCGGCGGGCAGGGCGGTGTTACCTGCGCCAAGCTCATCGCCGCAACCTATGCGCAGCTGGGCTTCAACGTCCAGACGTTCGGGGACTACGGCGCCGAACGATCAGGGGCGCCCATCCGCTCCTTTACCCGGGTGGATAGGACGCCCATCAAGAACCGCAATAAGGTGTACCACCCGGATCACCTCTTGGTGCTCGACACGGGACTTCTGGTGCCGACGCTTTTGGACGGGGTTGCCCCGGGCGCGAGTCTTCTCATTAACTCCAGCCAGGATCCGGAGCAGCTGCGCAGGCACTACCCCCAGTTTCGGGTGGCGGTGGTGGATGCCACAAGCATCGCCCGGGAACACGGGATCGGCACTGCGGCCGTGGTTATCATCAATACCACCATCGTCGGCAGCTATGCCGCCTTCATGGGACTGCCCATGGCGGCAGTGCAGCAGGCCTACAGCTTTTTCGGCTACGATGAGGATTTTGCAGCCGCCGTGGCCGCTGGTGAAGCGGTGCGCATCTTCGAACCGCTTGTGTATACAACGGGCGATGAGGACGAAAATGTCGCGGCCGCCTCCGCTCCGGTGCTGCCGATTACCGAACACCAGCAGGACATCCCGACCGGCCTGAAGACCGGGGCCTGGGCCTCGCAAATTCCACGCTACCAGGAGTACGCGGCCCCGTGCTCACTGGCCTGTCCGGCCGGAAACGACGTGGTCGGCTTCATCCAGACCTTAAAAGAGAAAGGCGTCACCGAAGCCGCCCGCTTGCTGCTGCAAACCCAGGCCTTGCCCTCGGTTTGCGGCCGCGTCTGTCCCGCCCCGTGCATGAAGGCCTGCAACCGTACCTATTATGACGGTCCCGTCAATATCAGAAGCCTGGAGCGATGGATTGCCGACCACAGCGACGCGGAGCTTGCCCCGCACCCGGACCCCAACCCCAAAAGATTTGCCGTGGTGGGCAGCGGCCCTGCCGGGCTCAGCGCCGCCTTTCATCTGGCCATGCACTCGCAGAAGGTGACCCTGTTTGAAAGGGAACACCAGCTCGGCGGCGTCCTGCGCTACGGAATTCCCGCCTACCGGCTGCCGGAAGATGTCCTGGACCGGGACATTGCAAGGATCACGGCACTGGGGGTAGAGGCACGGTGCGATGTGAAAATCGACAAGGCAAAGCTTGCCTCGCTGCACCGCGAGTTTGAGGCCGTGCTGGTCTGCATTGGACTTGGCGCCCCCTATGCCATGGAGGCTGCCGGAGAAGAGCTGGAAGGCGTACTGCAGGGTCTGGACTATCTGGCCCGCTGCAAAACACAAAAGGTGCCCCTTGCCGGCACGGTCGTCGTGGTGGGCGGCGGCAATACCGCCATCGACTGCGCCCGCAGTGCTCTGCGCGCAGGAGCTAAAACGGTGAAGCTGGTGTACCGGCGCAGCCGGGCGGAGATGCCGGCCATTATCGAGGAAATCGAAGAGGCGGCCCGCGAAGGCGTTCAGATTCTTACCCAGCGGCAGCCGGTGGCCTTTATCGGCAGCGACAGAATCACCGGCATTCTGCTTGCCGAGGTGGACCTGGGCGACAAGGACGAGTCCGGCCGTCGCCGGCCCCTTGTCACCGACCGCAGGCTCGAGCTGGCCTGCACGACCGTGCTGCTTGCTCTGGGGCAGCAGCAACCGAAAATGCTGCCGCCAGGCTGGGCAATAGAAGGCAGCCGGGTGGTCAGTGGAGATAAGCCGCTTTCCGTATGGGTTGCCGGGGATTGTCTCACCGGCGACGGCACTGTTGCCCATGCCATCGGCAACGGCAGACGGGCGGCGATGAACGCCCTTGCCGTCAGTCGCGGCGAAGATCTGCCGGAAGAAAAACAGTCTCCATCCACGGTCGCCCCCGCCGATATCCGCTTTTCTCATTTTCCGGTGATTCCGCCGCACGAGGACCGGCATCAGGCTGGCGGGACGATCAAGGATAACTTCACGGAGGTAAACGTCGGCCTGCCGGGCCCGGGCGAGGCTGAACGCTGCTTTTCCTGCGGCCGCTGCACAAACTGCGATTCCTGTCTGGTCTTCTGTCCGGACGGTGTCATCTTCAGAGACGGCATCGGCTACCGGATCGATCAGGAATACTGCAAGGGCTGCGGGATCTGCGTGGCGGAATGTCCGCGCCGGGCCATGACGATGCTTGATAAATAACGTACGTACCGGCAGGCCTGGCGCCTGCCGTCGAATTTACAAGGAGTGCACTATGGGAGTGGAATTGATCAGTGCCAATCATGCAGCAGCCCTGGCCGCGACCCTGGCCGGGCGGGCCAACCGCCATGGCCGGGGATTCTGCTGCGGTGTCTACCCGATCACTCCGGCGACTGACTGCATGGAGTACCTCTGCAGCCAGGAAATTGAAAAGAGCAAGGTCGTCCGGGTGGAAAGCGAGCACAGCGCCATGGGTGTCTGTATCGGTGCTGCCGCAGCCGGGGCCAGGAGTTTTACCACGACCTCTTCCAACGGTCTGGCGTATATGGCTGAAAACTGCATTACCGTTGCCAACCTGCGGCTGCCGGTGGTCATGGCTGTTGCCAACCGGACCACGGGACCGCCGTGGAACATCTGGGCCGACCATGGCGACTCGCTGATGCTGCGCGATCTCGGCTGGATTCAGCTCTACTGTGCCGACAACCAGGAAGTGTTCGACTCCGTGCTCACAGCCTTCCGGCTGGGAGAGGATCCCCGGGTCCTGATTCCGGTGATGGTCTGTATGGACGGTTTTATCCTCAGCCACACCATCGCCCAGATCATGGTGCCGAGCCAGGAAGAGGTGGACGGCTTTCTGCCGGTGACGGCCATTCCCCATCAGCTCGGGGCAACACCGCATACGCTTGGCCAGATCGAGGTAGCCCATCAAGTCGCCTCACACCGCCGGCAGCACCAGCAGGCCATAACCGATGCTCTGGAGGTGTACGGCGAAATTCAGGACGAATTTGAAGGAGCCATGTCCCGGCAATTAGCCGATCCGGTGGTGGCCTATCGGATGGAGGACGCTGAAACGGCCATCGTCTCCATGGGAACCATCGGCGCCACTGCCGAACGGACCGTCGACGAATTGCGCGATGCCGGCATGAGCGTCGGCGCCCTGCGCATCCGTATGTTCCGTCCCTTCCCGGCGGCCATGATCCAAACCCTGCTGGCGCCGGTGAAACGGGTGGCGGTGATCGACCGCGACATAAGCCTTGGTTTCGGCGGGGTGCTGGGAGGGGAGATCAGCAGCGTTGCAGGCCAGGGCAGGCTGGTACAGAATTACATGGCCGGAATCGGCGGCGGAGATGTTCGCCGGAGCCACATCCGGGAAATCATAGGCGATATCGGTGGCCGTGAGACGGCCGGGCCACCGCAGATAATGGAGGGACTGATATGAGAGAACCGATCTTGAGCGGCATCGTTCAGACCGAGCAGGACCGTCCCCGTCCTTTGCTGCGGCCAGGCAACAGCAACTGCGGCGGCTGCGGCATGTCCACCATTCTGCAGCTGCTCAGCCATGCCATTGCCGAGCGGGAGGTGAAGCTGGTGATTCCCGCCTGCTGCGGTGCCATAACTGCCGCCACTTATCCGCAGTCAGCCTTTGATGTTCCGACCATCCTCACCACCTTTGCCTCGGCGCCGTCGGTTGCCACCGGAATCAGTTCGGTGGTAAGGCTCAACAACGAAGACACCCGGGTGATCTGCATGGCGGGTGATGGCGGCACCTACGATATCGGCATGGCCACCTTGTCCGCGGCGGCGGAGCGCAACGAGGATATCCTCTACATCTGCTACGACAACGAGATCTACGGCAATACCGGAGGGCAGCGTTCCTCGGCCACTCCGTATGGCGCCGCCACCACCTCAACACCCAAAGGCAAGCAGGAGGCCAAGAAGGATATCATGGCGATCATGGCGGCGCATCGCATCCCGTATGCGGCAACGGTGTCCATCGCCCATCCGACAGACGCCGTCAACAAGATGCGCACAGCGCTTGACGCAGGCGGTTTCCGCTTTCTGCATATCCTTTCGCCCTGTCCCACCGGCTGGAAATCGGAACCTGCCATGGGGGTCGAGCTGGTGCGGCTTGCCGTGCGGTCCGGACTCTTTCCGGTCTATGAGATTTTCGAAGGTGAGAGATATGTGGTAAATATAGAACCCGATTTTTCCGACGAGGCGCTTGCCATGTATCTTTCTCTGCAGCGGCGGTTCCGTAAATCGGGGATTACCGAGGCAACTCTGCGGCCACAGATAGAAAAATACTGGAATGGCTTACGATCGTTAAGCGGCAGGATTATTCCGGCGAGACGGCTATAAAAATTTTTCAACGAACGTCAGACCAAGGAGACGGGTGATGAGAAAATATGTCGGAGAACGGATTCAGAAGTTGCGGGAAGCCCAGGGACTGAGCGCAGAAAGGGTGAGCGAACTGGCAGGTATCCCGCTGGACAAGCTTGAAGCGTATGAAAAGGGCGGCGCCGTGCCGTCCATCGGCGTAGTGATAAAGCTTTCCCGGGTGCTTGGTTCCAAGGTCGAAGGGGTGCTGCATGGCGGCGCTATGATTTCCGAGGCGATCACCATCTGCCGGGCCGGCGAGTCGATTTCCGGTCCGCAGGGCAGCACCGATCAGAGCTACGACTATAGCTTCCTGACCCGCCCCGGCACCGGCGGCCATCTCATGCAGCCTTTCATGCTCACCTTTGACCCGAAGACCCCGGCCGGACCGCCCATTACCCATGACGGGCAGGAATTCGTCTTCATCATCGAGGGCGCCATCGAATTATATTATGACGGTAGCAGCCATCGGCTCAACATCGGCGACAGCGCCTATATAAACGCCTCCAGACCGCATACATTCCACGGGGTAGGCGACTCGCTGGCAAAGATGCTTGCCGTGGTAAGCTCCTGAAAACGTACAGGGTTGTTCGGCAGCAGGGCATGTGTCACCTCTCTGTCCCATCCCGCATCCCCGGGATTCGGGAGACGGGTAAGCTTTCAATATTTAAACGTTCGTGATTGAAATTTTCTTTTTATAAAGTGTTGCCTGCCTCTTTTCTGCCGGATTCTCCTCCCGCTTTTTCCTTTCCTCATTTTCGCCGGCAAGCATTCCGCATGGCCGTACGTTTCCGATTTGAGTCATGAGGTGGTCTCGTGCTATCATATAAAGAGCCTGCTCTCCTGTGCCGTTCTTGCCAAAGGCAAGCAAGAGTCTCATGCAAGTTTCCTTGCTGGCAGGCTAATTCTATCCGTGAAATCTGTGGGTTATTTACAAATATCAGACACACCCCCGAGCTTGAGGTGCAATATGGCGATCGAGATTATCCCTCCGAACAAGGCCTGTCCGAAATGTTCTGTTGATGCGTTTGAGTTCCAGACGACCCAAGAGATAAAAGAAACACTACAGATAGCCGGTCAGGAACGGGCGCTGGAGGCAGTTGAGTTCGGTATCGGCATTGACCGGAAAGGGTTCAACCTCTTTGTCATCGGTCCGCAGGGGAGCGGCAGGCACACCGTTATCCGCTCGTTTATCGATCAGCAGGTCCAGGACGGCAAGCCGCCTCGCGACTGGTGTTATGTCAACAACTTCAGACAGCCGCACAAGCCCCTGGCCTTTGATTTTCCCCACGGCGAGTCGCTCATTTTTAAAAAAGAACTCCGTGACCTGGTCGATATGCTGAAAGTAACCCTGGGCGCGGTCTTCGAAGGGGACGATTATAAGGTGAGGATGAAGGCGGTGGCGGACGATTTCAAGCGCAAGGTGGAAAAGATTTATCACCGGATCGAGGAAAAGGCCAAGAAAGACGGGATCGCCGTGGTCAAAAGCGAGCAGGGCATCATGATGGCGCCCATGGACAAAGACGGCAATATCATCGACTCCGACGCCTTCCTCAAGCAGCCCCAGGCCAGCCGCCGGAACATCAACGACCGGATCGAAAAGTATCAGGCTGAGTTGCAGGAGGGCCTGGAGGAGATCACCCTGCTCAAACGGGAAGCGGAAAACGCCAAGCTCAAACTCAAAACCGATCTGGCTCGCCAATCGGTTTCCAGCCTGACCAATACCCTTAAGTCGAAATATGCAACAAGGCAGAACCTCACCCAGTATCTGCAGGATGTGGAAGACGACATCATCGATCATGTGGATGATTTTCTCTATCAAGCCGAAGGCGCCAAGGAGAATATCATCACTCTCATGACCTCCCATATTCCTTCTTTCGAGCGCTACGAGGTGAATATCCTGGTCGGCAACAACCGGCCCAAGGTCCCCGTGGTTTACGAAGATCTGCCGACTTACCAGAACCTGCACGGGAGGATCGAAAACTGGGCGAAGATGGGGATGCTGACCACCCATTTCACCTTGATCAAGCCCGGCTCCCTGCATATGGCCAACGGCGGCTACATCATAATCGATGCCCGCAGGCTCCTTATGCAGCCCTATGCCTATGAAGGGCTCAAACGCACCCTGCGTTCGCAGCAGATCCGGATCGAGCCGTTGGAGCGGCTCTTAGGTCTTATGAATACCGTCTCCCTGGAGCCGGAGCCGGTCCCGCTCAAGGTCAAGGTGGTGCTGATCGGCGATGCTCTGCTGTACTACCTGCTTAAACAGTATGATCCCGAGTTTGAATCGCTCTTCAAGGTGCAGGTCGATTTCGAGCACAGCATGGATCGAAGCGAGGACAATGTCGGCCGCTATGCACAGCTTGTGGCCGGTATGATTGAAGAGAACAACCTCCTGCCCATGGACGGCTCGGGAGTTGCGAGGCTCATTGACCACAGTGCCAGGGTGGCCGGTGATTCGGAGAAAATATCTCTTTATCTCGAACGGTTTTCCGACATCATCAAGGAGGCGGATCATCTGGCGCGTAAACAGGAGAAAAAGGTTATCACCGCAAAAGAGATTCAACAGGCCCTCGATGCCGAAAGGCGAAGGGCCGGGCGTATCAGGGACCGGATGTTCGAGGCGATGGAGAAGAACATCCGCCATATCGACACCTCGGGCAAGGAGATAGGCCAGGTCAACGGCCTGTCCTACCTCTCCATTGGTTCACAGTCGTTCGGCATGCCTTCCCGGATCACCGCCCTGACCAGGCCGGGCAAGGAGGGAGAGTTGATCGACATCGAAAAAAAGGTGGACCTGGGCGGACCGATTCACTCCAAAGGGGTGCTCATCCTCGAATCATTCATGCGTTCCCGCTACCTCCTGCATATGCCCATCGGTTTTCGGGCCAGTCTGGTGTTCGAGCAGTCCTACGGAGGAATCGACGGCGACAGCGCTTCCTGCGCCGAGCTGTGCGCACTGCTCTCCTCGCTTGCTTCTCTTCCCATCCGGCAGTCCATTGCCATAACCGGATCCGTCAGTCAGAAAGGGGAGGTTCAGGCCATCGGCGGTGTGAACGAAAAGATCGAAGGCTTTTTCGACCTGTGCCAAAGCCGGGGCCTGACAGGTGAACAGGGAGTGATCGTTCCGGCTGGCAATATCCGCCATCTGATGGTCAAAGACGCGGTGGTCGAGGAGATGCAGGCTGGAAAATTCACCCTCTGGGCGGTCACCACCGTGGATGAGGCCATCGAGCTTTTGACCGGCGTTCCCGCAGGCCAGCGGGACAGTCAGGGTGAATACCCGAATGATACGGTGAACCGGATGGTGGAGAGCACCCTCAAGCGGTTCGTTCTCGACCTGCGGGCCTTTACCCGGCGGAAACATGATGACTCCGATTCGCAGAAAGACGGGGAGGGGGCATGAGTCTGCCTGCCTCTCCAAAAATTCTTGCCGTGTCCTGGGGAAGGATGGAGATCGAGGAGTTGGGGCAGGGCAAGGATTTCAAGCTGTGGCCGGGCGGCGGCAGGCATTGGGACTGGAGTGAATTCGGCACCGGTCATGTCCGGGGTGTCCAGATCGGTGATGTAGAAGAACTTGTCGTCAAGGGCGCCCGGGTGGTGGTGCTCACCCGCGGGGTGCTCTCGAGGCTCAGAATCCCGGACAAAACCCGGGAGTTTCTCGAAAAGAGCGGTGTGAAGGTGGAAGTCGTTCCCACGAAAAAGGGCGTGGCTCTTTACAACGCTTATGTGGAAAAGGGTGTGGCGGTGGGGGGGCTTTTTCACTCAACCTGCTAGCCTTCATTTTTCATTTCCCTCTTCCGGCGGTAGCTCGCCGCAACTGTGCCGCCCGAAGTGCAGGGTCCTGCGGGCAGTCGCCTTGCGGCAGGGCCCAGCCCTTGCGAAATTCGTCGCAGTTTTGGCAGATGCTCCATGGCGGTCCGTTTGCTGCATGGTGAGCCTTTTTCCTGGCCAGGGCCAATGGATCGTCCTGCAGGAGATTGCCGAACCGGGTTTCTCCTTTTAGGTCATGGCAGCAGGCCAGCAGGTCGCCGTTCCAGGCGATGAAGGCATGCACGGCCAGCAGTCCGCAGGAGAGCGAAGGAGAGGGTGTTGCCGTGACCAGTGAGAGGTCTTGAAGGTTGCCGCCGCGGGAATGGCAGGGAAAAAAACGCGAGCGGATCCCGTGAGATTTCCAGAAGGTGCGGAATGCCTTTGCCGATCCTGCGCAATCCCCGGTTTCAAGCCCCACACACACCAGCGGCGCGATGGCTTTGCGGTGCAGTTGCAGAACGTTTTCCAGGGCCTGATCGAAATCCGCATGTGGACAAAGTCGTGCGAAGAAGGATGGGTCGATGCTTGGAAAGGAGATCTCCAAATGCGATGGGGGATACTTTTCTAGTAAATCAAGGATGTTGGGAGTTATTTCCGAAGCGTGAAGAACCAGGCCGGCGGGCAGGCCGGCCTCGCGGACGCGGCTTAGCCACCGGGCCCAGGAAGGATGAAGGGTCGGGTTGCCCAAGCCCGAGAAGGTGACCCGGCTGCGAAATTGAACCAGCACCTCAAGCACCCTGTCAAATACCTCGCGGGGCATGAGCCCGTAAGGACGGCGCAGCTGCTTGCGCGGGCACATGGCGCAGTATTCGTTGCAGTGGTCGGTCAGCTCCACATCGGCGCTTAAAAATGTCCATTCAGCATCCACGGCGAGCCCTCCGCACGGCTTCAAGCCAGCCGTAGCCGAACTCGAGGTCGGGTTCGAGATAGTGGCCTTCCGTCCATTCGTTCCACGAAGCGATATGGCAGCAGGGCGAGGAGTGGGCGTTGGCGTATTCCAGAGCCCGCGCCAGCGCTTCCCTAAAGCGGCGAGGTGAGCTGCCGGTGACGATGGGCCACCAGGGATATTGCCGCGGTTTTTCGCGGCCGAATTCGGCTGAGCGCGGTGTGGCGTCCCAGCCGGTCGACACCGAAGGGCAATAGGGCATACCGCACTCCTGGGCATAGGCGGCCCACTGGCCGGCCTTCCTCTCGGCTGCCGCTGCATACTCCTGCAGCCACCCACCCTTCCACTCCGGCAGAAAGACATAGTGGGTGACACTGTCGAAACCCAGCTTGGCAAGCTGCGGCCGGTCTTCGGGAATGGGATCGATTGCGGCAAGATGGAGAGGACCCAAGTCTTCTGCTGCAAGCCACGAACGGGCACGTGCGATGGCCTTCCGGGCATTTTCAAAACCCATCTGGCGCAGGAAAAAGGTGGTGTCAAAGATGCTGAGATAGGCGGCGCCGTTGAGTCTGAGATAGCACGGATTGGCAAAAAACCGAGTGCCAACATGCTGCACAAAGGCGAGGAAATCGTCCGGATCGGTATAGACCAGGCGCTGAGGATCGATGAGTGCCGCCTGCGGGTCTTTGACCGGCATTACCCGGCGGGGCATGCGGTTTGCCCACATCAGGGCAAAGCAAAAGGGCGAGTCTTCAGCCGCCGGGAGAAAGCCTTGTTCCAGTGCTCCCTGGAGCAGCTGTTTGCTCCTCGACCAGTAGAAGGCGAAAGTGAAGAAGTCGATTCCATGCTGCAGGGCGGCCTTAATCTTTCTGGCAAACACTGTAGGCTGCGATTCCTCTTCGAACCCCCAGAGCGGCCGAAGCGGCTGCCGGTGCTCAGGGAACCTGGGGACAGCGCCGGTTACGAGGTCCCACTCGCTCCAACCTATGGGAAAGGCGGCATCCCGGACCGGACAGGGGTGCCAGCCAGGATAGTAATAGGCTCCTATTTTCAAATACTTCTCCTTCGATTGGGCATCACGGATTTCTCATGAACGTCCATTCTGGCGCCGCGAGCACAACAGGTGATGAAAATTGAGATGATCGCAATACCCGGGAGCTGAAGGGAAACCTTTTCACGGGTGTCCTGCAGCCCGGATGGCGCAGGTCTTGCCCCCAGGGAAGGTTTATTGTCTCCCGGGAAAAGGTTGCCTCTATGCTCTCGATTTTCGGATATACCGGCATGGCTGGACCAAATAGACCAGCCATGTATGCCCTTTGAGGATATTTAGGCCCATTAGGGGAACAACCGGATAATAAAAATCAAATCCCCGGTTACCGACCCTTACGGCAATATCGATCTTCAGACAAACACTGTGTCAATTTGTCTGCTCCTCATGAGTAATCCGGGTTAAGGGAGTTGCGCAATATATTTTTGCGGCATGCTACCCCGTGGCGTCTGTTTGGTTCACGAAACGTTCGTCTTTTTTTGTGCATAAATTTTTTCCGTTGGCCGCCATTTAGGCGCTCATATTCCATGAAGATATAAATATAATAAAAAGATAATATATATTTTTTTATATAAAATGGTAAAAAATCATGGCATTGAAATCTAATAACAATCAGACAAAGGATGCCCCCTCTGCATATGTCTCCATGACAAAATGAATGGATTTTCAGGGGGAGCTGATTATCGTAAGTAATGTTCTCCTTAAAAAATCAACATTGCTGTACCTGTAGGAACATGTGATGACAAGGGCCATGTCGATGTGTGAACGGCAGACCTGGAGGAATGGAACCATGCTGCTGGAAAATTTGAAGTATCCGGAAGTTGAGCAATACCTGGAAGAAAAAGACATCATTCTTGTGCCGGTCGGATCAGTGGAACAGCACAGCCCCTATGGGTTGATGGGAACGGATTTCATCACGGCGGAACACATTGCCCGTCAGGCTGGTGAGGCAATGGATATCCTGGTTGCGCCGACACTTAATTACGGGGTGAGTCCGCATCACATGGCCTTTTCCGGAACCGTTTCCTTGTCGCCGATAACCTTTAATGCCCTCATTTGCGATGTGGTTCGGTCGCTGGTGACGCATGGATTTAATAAAATTATATTCATCAACGGTCATGGCGGAAACATTGAACCACTTAAGGTGGCATTGGCACAACTCAAGTATGAAGATACCCCGGGTATCATCCGGCAGATCTCATGGTACATGCTTCCGGGAGTGAGCAGGATCTGCACAGAGCTCTACCAGGACAAAGACGGAAGACATGCGACTGCAAGCGAAGTGGCCGTGACAATGTGCAACAGGCCTCAAGTCTTCAAAAACAAGCCCGCAAAGCCGGAAACAGTCGAAGATCCCACTAAGTACAACTGGCCTCTTTCCGCCGAAGAGTTTAAAAAGACATTTCCGGACGGCCGCATGCACTCAGCCCCCTGGCTTGCCACCGAGGCCCACGGGCGGGACATTGCCGAGGTGGCAGTCAAGGCCGTGGTTGCTGAACTTTCATCCATGGCGAACCTGTCCGCAGATCGTGAAAACCGCAGAGAAAGGTAAAAGGTATGGCGAAATCTTATGCACCGCGCATGCATTCGGCGGAACACATACTCAACCAGGCAATGGTCGGAAAGTTCGGCTGTGGACGTTGCTTCAGCGCCCATATGAACAGGAAGAAGTCCAAGTGTGATTACCATTTCGACAGGGCTCTGACCGATGGTGAAGCGAGGGAAGTGGAAGCAGCGGTCAATATGGCGATTTCCGCGAACATGGATGTAACCGAAGAGAGAGTTCCTCTTGAAGAAGCAAGGCGGAACTTTAACCTGAACCGTCTTCCTGACAGTGTCGAAACCGTCCGGATAGTGCACATCGGTTATTATGATTCCTGCCCCTGCATCGGCGAACACGTGGACAATACTTCTGAAATCGGGGAATTCCGTATGATTTCCCAAGATTTCAACAACGGAGTCCTGCGGATACGCTATAAACTCGACGATCCCGAAGAGAGCTGAGAAGGCTGGCTGTGGATAAAATAATCGCAGTGCGGTCCCTTAACAACCATAGGGTTAAGGCATATTATATATAAGGAAAAGAGGAGAGGCCAAATCAGGAGCAACGTCATGAGAACGATGATAGTTCGAGAAGGCAGCCGCGGGAGGAAAACAAAAATCAACGCCAAGAAGACATTCCAACGGTCTTCCGGCGAGTGGGTGGCCCTGGTGGATGGAGCAGAATTTCGTCAGGCATGCTCCTATGTGTGCCAAGGCGTTGAAGATTGCTCCTGCGAAAAACTGCATGTGCAAACAGACCTGGATGACGACGGGAAAGAATACAAGGTGGTAAGCAGGTAACCGTCTGAAGTGCGAAATAAGACGCAGCCTGGAGCAGTATTTTTCAATACAACGTATTCATTTCCGTGATGGTTTTTTTTATATCTTCGATAAGTGCCGCAGGTTCTAAAACCTCAGCCATGCTCCCCCAGGAAAGAATCCATCGTTTCAGCTCCAGCAGATGATTCACCGTCAGGGACAAAACAACAGAACCATCCTGATTTTCATGGATTTTCTGGGTGGGATGCCATTTTCTTTCTTTGATATAGCCTGTAACCGGCCTGGCAAAACGGATTTTTACATCAAACTCCCGGTTTGACCAGTGAACGCCGAAATGGGAACCTATGAGTTTGTGAAAATCAAAATCAGGGGGAATCTTAAACGATTCCTCAAGTATTTTTACGCTCACAATTCTTGCCAGACTAAAGGTGCGTATTGCTTTGCGCAAATGACAGTAGGCAACGACATACCAGTCACCCTCAAAGCGGACACCATGGTAGGGATCGAGTTCGCGCATGGCAGGTTCCGCCCCCGGCGTCTGATAGTGAACCTCGATCCTTCGTGAAAGACGAATAGCTCTGGTCACCGTTTCCCATATGCCTGGTTTGAGAATGGTGTTGAATGACGGGAACACGGTAAAACGAGAGTGGTCGCCTGCGTCCAGAGAGATCTTATCAGGCAACGAATCTTCGATTTTACGAAATACGGAACTGAGATTGTTGTAAAGAGGCGTCCCTTCGTATTGGCCGAGAAGTTTTTCCGCGAGATAAATGGCGAACAGATCGCTTTCCTTAATCGAAATGGCAGGAAGCTTGTAATTCGGTTCCGTGTAATAATAGCCTCGGTGTTCGGCGGAATAGGCAATCGGAGCGTCGAGCTGATAGCGCATATAGTCAAGGTCGCGCTGAATCGTTTTACCGCTGACCTCGTACTCATCGGCAAGCTCCCGGCAGTTCGGATATCTGCCCCTGCTGATTTCACGGTCGATAAACAGGAGTCTTGCGTGCTGCGGTTTATATTTTGCCATTGTTTTTCTTCTCCCTTTTGCTTGGTCATGGTCTGTCCTACCACAGACCGGGGGAGGAAAAAAGTAAAATTTAAGAACAAAAAGTGTTCAGCCGATTCGAGGACCCCGTTCTTCTTTGAAGCTGATTTTTGTTCATAATCCAATTAAGGATTGACAAATAATTTATTTGTGGAATTTTTACCTTAGAAGCCGATTGAGCGCTTGGTCGGTACCTCGCATAACAGCGATTTGTAACGACCGGGCAAAGACAATATTTGCACTTGTGAGGAGATGCCCATGTCGTACGAAAATCTTATTGTGGAAGTGGATGATCGGTATATCGGGGTGATAACGCTGAACCGTCCCGAACAGTTGAATACCTTCAATACCGCCATGGCAGTGGAGTTGTACCAGGCCCTTTTCCAAATGGACGACGATCCCCGGGTTCGGGTCATTCTGATCAAGGGGGCGGGAAAGGCCTTCTGTGCCGGGATCGACGTCAACGAGCTGCAGGATAAATCTGCTCAGGAATACAGGGTTTGGATCGAGAAGATGGAGCGGCCGCTGGTTGCCATCTCCCAGTTGAAAAAACCGGTCATCGCCCAGGTCCACGGCGCTGCGGCCGCCAACGGAATGGGTCTGGCCGTCGCGGCCGACCTGGTGATAGCGGCGGAGAATATGAAAATGGGTTTGACCGCCATCAATGTCGGGCTCAACTGCGTTGGTCCGGTGATACCGGTCGCCCGGATGGTCGGGAGAAAAAAATCACTGGAACTCCTGCTCTTCGGCGAGCTGATCAAGGCTCCTGAGGCAATGACCCTGGGGCTGGTCAACAAGGTGGTTGCAACCGAGCAGCTGGACGAGGAGGCCAGGGACTGGGCGGCGAAACTGGCCAAGAAGAGCCCGGTAGCCGTACAGATTGCCAAAAAGGCCTTCTACGGCTCGGAAGATATGGGCTATCTGCAGCAGTTTGACTATATGAATGAGGCCTTTGCCAGACTCTGCACGACCCGGGACGCGAAAGAGGGCGTGGCCGCTTTCTTTGAAAAACGGGAGCCCAACTGGCAGGAATGTTGAGCTGCTACAGAATCGATTCACCCTGCAAGGCCGGCCAGTGAACCCGCAAATTTCAAGGATTGAAATGGTCTGCCAGGCAGAAAGACCTGGGACAGGTATACTTGGGTATGCCTTTCCCAAAAGCGACCTGAAAAAGCGGATCATATCGGTCAGTATCCCAAGGGCACTTCCGTTGGGCGCACCCCAAGGGCACTTCCGTTGGGCGCCTGAAAGGTGGAAAACAGAGAGAAGGCAATAGGTGAAATCCCGTTGCAAAGTGCCCTTGTCGCTCACCTCGCGGTGGTTCAAGCGCTATATCCTGCGTCCCTTTTACTGGAAAAATCCTGCGGTGTAGCTCACCTTGTTTTTGGCTAATTTCCGGTAGAGTACCTTGAGCCTTGCATTCGCCACTTCAATCCCGACGGCTTTTTCTTCCTGTTCTTTATCCGTTTGATAACAGGAGAGGCAACGATGGAACGTGACGTGTCTGTGAACAGTATCCACGGTAAAGTCGGCTGTTAAAAATGTCTGAGAGTTTTCGTAGTTGGAGAAATGTTCCACTGCCGGAACGTATTGGAGATCTACATAGAGATTGACCTTTTCTCCATCCTTTGCTAACTGCAGGCAGTCCTCCAGGGTCAGGGTTGTGTCGTGGTCCTGTTCATAGGAATCGAATTTGAGCAGCATATCCTCAAGCGTAAAAAGCCGCTGTTCGACCTTTATTCCTGCCTTGACCAGCCGGGAATAATCTCGTTGCAGATACCTGTTGGCTATCATAATTGCCCTGGAAACATGAACACATTGATTTTCCGGGCAGCCCCGGGCATAGCATTTTCGGAAAGAATAGTCCCATTCGCCTATTTTTCCGTTGAATAGGCAGAGAAAAATATATGCTTTATAAGGGTTTTTTCTATGGAGAAAGTCTACTGGCAAAATCTCAAAGGTGGGATTACAGGTCACTGCCTGACCTTTTTTTTTCTCGTTAATAAGATCGGTTATGCGGTGCGGTGAAGGCAACGTGCTTTTGGTTTTCATGGAGATACCTCTTTGGGCAAAGGGAGAGTGGCATGGTTTAGAGTATGAGTATTTGTTCGGTGAATCAGCCGCTATCCTGTTATGATACTTGGAAAGGCCCCTAGATTCGTATGAGGGAGAAACAAGGCCGATGTAAACTCATCCATGTACTTTGGAGTATTCGAGAAATCCACATATGTCATGGTATTGCAGATCTCTCTCGCCTCCTGACGGTACCGGGTGGAAAGCAGGGCCATATAGGCCCCGATGATGGAACTGTTCCCCATATAGACGAATTTGCTGCGTTCGATATCCGGCAGCAGTCCGATGGTCACCGCTTTTTCAATATTGAGATACCGGCCGAAGCCGCCGGTGATGATCATCCGGTCCACCATGGAAAAATCCATGCCTGCTTCCCCGAGCAGGGTGGAGAAACCGGCATAGACCGCACCTTTGCTGTAGATGAGGTTCTTCATATCCGATTCGGTAAAGACTATGTCTTCCTCCATGGGCGTCTGGTCGGCAAACACCAGTACATAGGCGGGCTCATCACCCTGATAGCGGACCCGATCGTTGACCAGACCTTTTACGAAGCTGCCGCTCCGGTCGACAATGCCGGTCTTGAGGAGTTCGGCGATCAGATCGATGATCCCCGAGCCGCAGATTCCCCGAGGCGGCTCTGTACCCACCGTCGTTATGGCCGGTACCAGGGTCTGAGGATCAATGGTCACCTTTTCGATCGCTCCTTCTTCCGCCCGCATTCCCCAGCGGATGCCTCCGCCCTCAAAGGCGGGGCCGGCGCTGCAGGCGGCGGTCATCAGCCATTCCTTATTCCCCAGGACGATCTCGCCATTGGTGCCGATGTCAATGAACAAGGTCATGGGATCTTCCCGGTGGAACCCGGTATAGAGGATGCCGGAGACGATATCACCTCCCACGTAGCTTGCCGGTCCGGGCATAATGAAGACCGCTGCAATGGGGTTGGCCGCAAGCCCGATCTCCCCTGCCTTGATGATCGGAAAGTCCGACAATGTCGGAATATACGGGTCCCTTCTGATATAAAGGGGCTCAATCTGCAACAGCAGGTGCATCATGGTCGTGTTGCCGGAGATGACCACGTTGCGGACATATTCCTTTTTGCTCTCGACGCTATCCAGGACCTCGCCTATCAGGCTGTTGATCGTGGCCAGAGCCATTTTGCTTAATTTTTTCACCCCGTCTTTTTCAGCGCAGACAATACGGTTTATGACATCATCCCCGCAGTCTGCCTGGCGGTTGTGCCCGGCTGCCGCAGCCAATACCGCCCCATCCGTCATATCAACGAGGTAGACGACAATGGAGGTCGTCCCCACATCAATTGCAAGCCCCAAGGATTTCTGCCCCCCGTTGCCTGCGTGAACCTCGAGGATTTCATTGGCACATTTTCGCCGTATCACCGAAACGGTGATGTTCCAGTTTTCCCGGCGAACCACCTCGGCGAGCTGCCGCATGACCTTGATGCCGACATTTAATTTGGCAACATCGCAACCTGTTTTCTTAAGCCCCCGATTCATCCGTTCCAGATCGCTCACCGAATCTTGAAAGGTTGGGGGGTCCAGTTGTAAGGGAATCTGTTTGAGCATCGGATCGATTTCCGGGACCAAACCTTTGAGTTTTTCGGTAAGTTCCCTGCCCAGGCCGGCAATTTTGAGTTTTCGTTCGATGACCTCCGGCGGAATTGTAACGGTTATGTTGCCAGAAACCTGCGTCTGGCAGGCGAGAAGATATCCTTTTTCTTTTTCTTCATCGGTCAGCATTGGCGTAGGAGGCGCCTTCACATCTCCGGAGACAGCCACGAGTCTGCATTTGCCACAGGAACCTTTGCCGTTGCAGGAAGCATTGAGGTGAACATCCGCAGCCTGAGCAGCAGCCAGAAGCGTACTGTTCACGGGAACGGAAACTTTCTGTCCGGCCGGCAGGAAGGTCACCTCGCAGGAAACCTCCTCCGCCTCTTTTTGTGCTTCCTCATCCCATTTTTGCTGGCGTTTGCTGATAAACCAGATGGGACAGGAAGGACGATATTTACAGTAAATCTTGGGATCTCGGCACGTAAGGCAATCTTCACACAGGTAAACCTGATGTTTCAGACAGATGTAGGATGTCTCACGGTCCGGATGATTGATGCATTTACCCATGATACGAGTTCCTTTTATTGGATGACAATCTTACTGGATTAATGGCTTGCTATAGAAAATGCTCCTGTTTCTTGGTTGTGTTTATAGTGAGAATGCCTTGGCTTCTTCCGTCAGGAGGTTTTTGAACCGGTCCAGGGTGATGGTGTACGGCGTGAGTGTGATGCCCATCCAGTCGGCGTAATCCAGACATTCTTAGGCCATGGCCCGTTCCTTGACCCGCATCAGATACAGGGCCAGCGGGCGGTAAAGAAGATGCGCCCACTTGGCGAAGGGGACTTCCAGAACCAGCATGGGGATTGCGATCATCATATGGACGACATAGATCGTATAGGTTGAAAGCGGCATTTCAAGCAGTCTGGTGAAATGAATAAGGATACCGGTAAAGGTCGTCAGCCAGAGAAGGATCAGAAACGCCCAGTCGGAAGAATGCGAATGCTTATAGACGGGTTTGTTTTTTTTCAGCCGGCCCCAGATGGCATAGGTCGTCCCGTAGAGAATGGCAAAGGTTCCGTAATAGCCCAAAAGCCGTATCGGGTTCCATAGAGGCAGTATTTCGTCGCGCTGGAACCAGCGGAGAAAGACCACCACCAGGATGAATATGATCGAGTAGCCGCTCATGATCAAAAGGTGGGCGATCCACTGGGTCCGCTGTTCCTTGCTGCCGCAGCCTTTGAATTTCTTCTGGGTAAGGAAATGGCTGAAAAGGACATTTAACTCCTGCAGGTAGAGGCGTATCGGTATGCCGTTCCATGTTGTCCCCCTGGATTCTGAAGACCCTCGATACTGATTGGGATCTCCCAGTACCGCTCTGGCCATGTACCGGGCATTGGTGAGTAGAAAGAAGGAAAGGACAGCCAGCATAATGAGATCCAGGATTTCAATAACATGGCTGGACGCAAACTGGTTCAATGCCACCCTGTCGGTAACAATGGGACCGTGGAAGGCGGCGAATCCGAGTCCTACCAGGGCTGCAACAAATAAAATTGCCAGTATTTCAAATAGCTTAGACGTATAAAAACGCCTTGAAATACCGAAACGATCATAGCGCGCCGTCAGATACCGCCGCAGTCCCATCATCACCTCTCCGGGATCGGCCTCTCGCGGACAGGTCTCGGAACATTCACCGCAATAATAGCAGAGCCAGGGCTCCGGGCTGTGCAAAAGCTTGTCGGCAGCTCCTATCTGCAGGTAGCGGATGACCTTGCGGGGGAATGGCGTGGTTTCGGTTGACAGTGCACAGATGGCCGTGCAGTTGCCGCAGTTGAAGCAGGTTGCGGCATCTTTGACGCCGTATTTTTCCAACTGTACCACAAGACCGGGATCGATTGATGTAGCCATGATGTTTCTCCAAACGTGGGCGCATCCTTTTCCGGTTTTCTGCTTCAGGAGATGCCTCCCTGATAGAGACCGGTATTATCCGAATACGTGGAATGATTTTTATTTGTGATTACCAACGAACCTCAGCCATTAATCCGGGGTTGGGTCCACCTGACTCACGGGACGCCATAAACCCTTCCCTGGGGGCTTGTCTGTGGCCGTCCTGGCCACAGACTCCCGTGAAACAGGTGGAACCCAGCAATTTCTGACTAATATGGCTGAGATTCGTTGGTAATCACGTTTTTATTTGATCAGTTGATACGTGAAATAATCGCCGTCCTTGGCCCCCTCGCCGATGATGCCGTATTTTTTCATGGTGGAGACATATATGAGGACGGTTTCTGTGCCCATGGCCAGGGTGCCGGCAAGGTCCGGGATGGTTTTTCCACCCTCTGTCAAGGCCTCCTTAATGGCTCTGATGATTTTGTTCTGGTACTTTATATTCTCCTGGGCGCGATCAACACTGTTCTTTCGTTCCTGCCGTAGGGTTTTGAGGTCCATTGAGGCCAGGTATTCTTTTTTTTGATCGTTCATTTTTCTTCTCTTATATTCTTTTCTGATTTTCTCTACGGTTCAGCAACGGGCCGTTGGGGGAGGGTGGCTCTTTTCTCGGGTCTCTGCAGCCCGGACGGCTGCAGCGAAGCCCCCATGGATGGGTTTATGGCGTCCCGTGAAAAGAGCTGCCCTCCCCCAGAATTCGGAGAGGCTGGGTTCATGGGTAATCAGGTATTCTTTAATATTGGACAATGGCATCGACCATGTCCTCATATTGTTTGAGTGTCCATCCCTGCACGTCGATGGCATTTTCAGGACAGACGGCAACGCACATTCCGCAGCCGGTGCACAGAGCCGGGTTGACCTCCGCTTTGCCGTTTTCGGCCATATGGATGGCCTTTTCCGGGCATTCACTGATGCAGGCGCCGGTTGCGGTGCATTTTTCAGGTGAGACTCTGGCCACAAAGGGATCGAGCTCGACATACCCCTTTCCCAGCAGGGAGGCGGCCTTGGCTACCGCTGCCTGGGCCGCATTGCAGGCCTCATTGATATCCATGGGAGCCTGGCAGGTCCCGGCCAGCAGGATACCGCCGTTGGCCATCTCCACCGGCCGCAGTTTGGGATGGACCTCCTGGAGGAATTTATCGGAACCGACCGGGAGCTTCATCATCTCAACCAGATCACCTATGGCGGCCGCTTTCATGCCGGTGGCAAGAACAACCAGATCGACTCCGGCCTCGATCTCCTCATTGAAGGTGAGGGTGTCTCGAACCGTTACCTTAAGAGGAAATTCGCCGGTGGATTTTTCGATGATAGGTGAATCTTCCGGTTCATACCGGAAAAACAGGACATTTTTTGATGCTGCCCGGTCATAATAGTCTTCCTGATTATGCCCATACGTCCGGATATCCCGGTAAAAATCCAGAACCTGGGTGCCAGGATACCGCTCCCGGATCTCCAGGGCGGCCTGCAGGGTTGCTGTACAGCAGGTCCTGGAACAGTATTCGTTCATATAGTCGTTTTCATCGGCCTCGTGGATACCGGGGATCTGGCGGCTGCCGACGCAATGGATCATGGCGACGCGCCTGACGGGCCTCCCGTCCACGGTCAATGTTTTGGAGCTTTTCTGCTCCTGGGCCATTATCTTGATCAGTTGCCTGAGCGTGACTACCTCTTTATTTTCTCCGTAGCCGAATTCTCCCTGTTTTGGCTGATAGAGTTCAAATCCGGTGGCGAAGAGAAGAACGCCGGTGGTAAGAGATACCTCAACATCCCCGGCAGGCGGCTCACCGGGGTAAAACCCGGCAAAGGGATGATAGCTTCCGGAGGCAGCCCCCTGGATTTCCGAGAGTTTCCGGCTTTCTTCGTCGTCAGGTGCCCGGCGTCCGAGCGTGATCTTGAAGTTGCCGATATATCCCTCAAATCCCGTGAGTTCGGAGCACTGGTAAAGGGTGATGTTGTCATCCTTCATGACCATCGAAGCAAGAGAGCCTATGAGATCACTCACCTTGTCTCCGGTGGGGAAGACCTTGTCCAGCTGGCTTGCGTTGCCGCCGAGGAACGGGGATTTTTCGATCAGGGCCACCTTGATTCCTCTTCTGGCAAGATCCACAGCGGCGCGCAGGCCGGCTATGCCGCCGCCGATAACAGTCGCGTGTTGTGCGGCGTCCACCCTTATCGGCTCAAGGGGCGCGAGCCCACGGGCCTTGGCAATGGCTGCGGCGACAAGGGTGATAGCCTTGGAGGTGGCAGGATCGCCGTGGTGGACCCAGGAATCCTGTTCCCGGATATTGGCATGCTCATAGAGGAAAGGGTTCATCTCCGCCCGGGTAATGGCGCCGCGGAAAGTCAGTTCATGGAGGCTGGGGGCACAGGAGGCGACAACGACGCGGTTGATGCCGTTTGCCTTAATATCTTCCTGGATCATCTCCTGGCCGGGATCGGAACACATGAACATATTGGTCCGGGAGACGGCAACACCGTCAATGTTCTCTACGGCTTTTGCAACCTTTTCCACATCGACATGATCGGAAATATTTCCGCCGCAGTGACAGATATAGACTCCGACCTTGGTTTCTTCCGTCTTATTTTTAGATGCTTCTGACATTGGAATCTCCATTTCCAGCTATAAGAGGAGTTGTTTCGGGCAACGATAACTCCTGAGGTTTTTGAAAAAACGCCTCATGCACCAAGGCTTTTCAGATAGTTAGAGGCCTCCATGGCGGCGGCACCGGCTTCGCAGATGGTGTCGACGATATCTTTGGGACCGGCGGCAACACCTGCGGTAAAGACTCCTTCCAGGCTGGTCACCGTCGGTGCTATCTTGGGCATGACGGACCGGATGAAGCCGTCCTGGCCGCAGCCGACCGAACATATTCCGGTTGGGTTCCATTGCGGTACGATTCCCTGGGAGAGGATCACCAGGTCGTGCTCGCGCTCCATGACCCCGCCGTCTCCCTCTTGGTTTTCATAGCGAACCCTGGCCGTCTGGCCTTCCCCCTGGGTGATCTTTGCTACCTTTGCCTTGACAAATTCAATCCCCATGGCCTTGGCGTTCTGATAGAACTGCTCGTAGCCCTTGCCGAATGCCCTGATGTCCATATAGTAAATGGTGATATCGGCAAGCGGCAGGGCCCCGGAGAGCAGCATGGCCTGTTTGATGGCATACATGCAGCACACTCGGGAGCAGTATGGGATGCCAAGGCTTTTATCCCTGGATCCCGCACACTGGACATAGGCGATGGACTCCGGTTCCTTGCCATCAGATGGCCTCAGAACACGGTTGTAGGGACCATGAGGGGCCAGCAGTCGTTCCATCTGCATGGAACTGACGACGTTTTGCAATTTACCGAGGCCGTATTGGGGCTTACGGTCCATGGAGGTGAGTTCAAAACCGGTGGCAAGCACCGCCGTCCTGGCAGTAATGGTGAACTTTTCCGCTTTCATCTGATAGTCTATGGCGTTGGTCGGGCAGACAGAGGCACATTTTCCGCAAAGCGAGCAGTTTTCAACATCCATCAGCGCAATCTGCGGGATGGCATTGGAAAAGGGGATGTAGACGGCCTTGCGCATATTGAAACCGCCCTGTTCATCATCGGGTACATACACGGGACAACCGTATTCACATTTCCGGCAGCCGATGCATTTGTCCGGATCAACATAGCGCGCCTTCTGCGTAAGGCGGACAACAATCCGGTTGGCGTCTTCGCGGACAAGTGACGTCAGGGTACAATAGGTAAAGAGGGTAATATTGGGGTGATGGGCTGCGGCAGACATCTTCGGGGTCGTGATGCAACTTGCACAGTCGAGGGTCGGGAAGACCTTTGACAACCTGATCATCTTCCCTCCGATGGTGGCATCTTTCTCTATGACGGCAACCGTGTACCCCTGATCTCCAAGATCAAGTGCGGATTGCAGTCCGGCAATGCCTCCGCCGATAACTATTGCATCAAATTCCAGATTCCTTTGCGCTTTCATGACGTTCTCCCGTGCTCATCCTGCTGTATTAATGGGTCATTTTCGGCCTTTTCCTGCAGGACAGGCGGCCCCAGTTCCTTGATGAGCGTATTCATATCATTTACTTCTTTTAAAAACGGACGGTTGCAAACAGTACAAATGGCGGTCAGCCGCAATCTCCGCAAATCCAGGTTATACTGCTTCATCAGCTGAAATACCCTGTCGATGCGTTTGGCAAAGGCATGATAGGCTCCTTCGTAGGGGCACTCTTCGCCGCAGGACATGACGATAATGCCGCTGATGCCTTTGCGAAAACAGTCGATGTAAAAGTGTTCCGGAAAGAGAACCGGAGCCCTGACCCGCATAATGAAAGTATTGGCCGGATAGGTGGAATGAGCCTGTCCCACGGAATTTGCCCCTGGATAGGCGCAGGATTCGGTTGCCAGAATCAGGATTTTTCCCTCTTTGGTTTCTTGTGTCATGAGAAGTCTACCTGGTAAATGGTTGTTTCTTACAGTAACCGTTGAGCAACACTCCTTTTTTCGTCCGATCAGGCCTCATCACATAGCCAACTGGTGCTGTAAAGCCTGTTTAATAGAACCTGGAGCGCTGGATGAACGGCCGGAGTGTCTCAGGCCCGCTTACCTACAACTCCAGGTTATGCAGTCTTTTGAGGTGTGCCGGTGAACGATTGCTCTCTGCAAGCGGAATTTCTGCAGGAGATGTTCTCCCAAACCTTATCTTTTACGGGTGATGTAATGCTTGTCGTATCCATCGGCTTCAAGGAAGCCCATGTATTCATGACCAACCTTGGTGGCCCAGGCTTTGAGGTCGGTTCTGGTTCCCTGGTCGTTGGAATAGATTTCCAGTACTTCGCCAACTTTGACTTTGCCGATGCCCTTTTTGGCCTCCAGCAAGGGGCCGGGACAGGCGGAACCACGGGAATCAATGGTGCTGGATGCTGTGATATTGCTTAAATCAGACATGACGTACTCCTTTATGTAGTGTCTTTTGTGGGTTCATTCCAAAAACGGACAACATTTATATGAAAGCTCTCCTGAAGCTGGGCCCTTGCCACACTGGAAAGAGAAGCTTTCAAAACAGCGCGGCATCGTTGTGGCTGATCAATCCGGTCCAGCCCTGCTAGTTAGAAACTGATCACCTTGTCTGCCTCAAGAAAGGTATTGTTAACGACGGTTCCCGACGTCGGCTCAACCCCGTCGATCAACATCGAGGGGTCCACCTGGCGGGATTTGATACACGGCCCGCAGATCATCACCTTGCCGCCGTTGTCGAGAAAATCACGCATGAGCTTCGCCATGGGCTGGCGTTCGATGGAATGGACTGTTTCGCCGTATCCCTTGTATGCCAGGCGGGTTGCCTCACCGAAAAGGAGGATGGTGACATCGGATTCCATTGCTACTCCGATATTGGCCAGGGCCAGGGCTGTGAGTACCTTTTCCGCTCTTTCTCCGCCGTCATTTAATACGTAAACGAGTTTTTGCCTTTCTTCGGACATTATGTTCTCCTTCTGTGTTGGTTTACTGTTCACCGTGGGAGACGGTCTTTATACAAATCAATTAGTTGATAATCTCCTTAACCGCAGCAGCTTCTGCCGTATGGGGACGTGTCAGCCAATTTATCTATTACAAACTGGACACACCCGGTTTTAGTCTCGGATTGTTTTTGAACAATCCGATATCTTTCAGGGGCAAGAATTCTAAACAAGTCTTCGGTATCACACTTTTCTTCGACAGTGAGCTCAAGTACTTCTCCACAAGGTAGTTCCCGAAGAGTATGCGCAACTTCGAGCAGAGTGAACGGATCTAATGTTGATACCTTCAGTTGTTTTCGTATTTCCATCTTTGCTGCTACCTTTCGATGTTTTCTTTTCCTCTCATTAGCAATGGCCATGCCCAAAAGACAAACATTTCACTATCAGGATTGTCTGTTTTATAATCACATGGAATAACAGGAGAAAAATTTAAAGGTCATATGAAATTGTCTTGCAAGGTACCGCTCCAGCTCTTTTCCCTGGCAAAATGGGATGAGAGTATTAAAGTAAAAAATTAACGTGTGTTAAAATTTTAACAGGTGATAAAAATGTTGGGCGATGAAATCAGTGAATATTGGAAAACGGTCGTCGATACTATTCAGGAAGGTGTCATGATTGTCACAGAGGAGGGCACCATCGTTTCAGTCAACCGCGCATTTTCGCAGATGACCGGCTTTGAGGCCAGAGAACTCATTGGCCAGCAGTGTTCTCATCTGAACTGTACAAGCTGTCATGCTGTGCGAAAACAAGAAAACCAAAGCCGTCACTGGTGCCGTTTGTTCCGTGATGGTTTTCTGAACAGGCAGCGTTGTCTCCTTACTGGGAAAAACGGCAACCAGATTCATATCCTGAAAAATGCCAGTGTGCTCAGAGACAGAAAGGGCAAGGTAATCGGTGCGGTTGAAACGATGACGGATATCACCGAACTGCTTGAGCAGGAAACGAGGATAGAGGCATTTAAGAAAGAGCTGAGCGAAAGGGATACCTTTCATGGAATGGTGGGAATATCCGCTCCGATGCAGAAGGTGTACAGCCTGATTGACAATGCAGCGGATTCGGATGCGCCTCTTATCATCTATGGAGAGTCCGGCACCGGCAAGGAGCTCGTTGCCCAGGCCGTCCACGAGATCAGTAATCGAAGAAATTTCCCCTATGTAAAGGTAAACTGCGCAGCTCTCAACGAATCACTTTTAGAAAGTGAACTTTTCGGTCATGTAAAAGGCGCCTTTACAAACGCCATCCAGGATCGAAAGGGACGTTTTGAGGCGGCGGAAAAAGGGTGTATCTTTCTTGATGAGATAGGCGACCTGCCGCTGGCCACCCAGGTTAAGTTGCTGCGGGTATTGGAGGAAAAGGTGATAGAGAGGGTCGGGGAAAATCGCCCGATCCCGATAAACGTTCGGATTATCTCGGCGACAAATAAAAACCTGTCAAAGATGGTCAGAGAAGGAACCTTTCGTGAAGATTTTTTCTATCGGATCAATGTCATTCCCTTTCATATTCCTCCACTCCGGGAGCGTCATGGCGACATCCCCTTATTGGCCGAATCGTTTTTCAGGCATCTGCTTCTGAAAACAGAAAAAAAGATCAAAGGAATCAGCAGTGAGGCAATGGATATGCTGATGCAGTATGACTGGCCCGGCAATGTTCGTGAATTACGCAGTACCTTTGAATATGCCTTTGTCACCTGTCGGGGAGACAGTATCCGTCCTGAAGATCTGCCTCCCGTCGTCCAGAGCCATATCTACCCAAAGGACCCTCCCGTAGTATCACCATCCCCCCTGACTGAGAAAAAGAAACGGCAGAAACAGGAACTCCTGGACGTTTTATCTGCCGCTAACGGCAACCAGCAGCGTGCGGCTGAAATGCTCGGTGTCTCTCGGGTGACGATCTGGAACCGGATGAATCGCTTCGGCATCCGCGCAGATAAAAAGATAAAGCTGAGTTGAGCAGCTTGCCTGCTCGTACGAAACTAATGCCCTTGTGGTATAAGGGAGGAGTAAAGAGTATTTCCAAAAGGAAATCCGGGTCAAAACTTGAGTCTCTGGCCTGTTCGAAGTTCTTCCAGGGAATAGTGGGTCCCGCGCCAGTCAATCCCCTTGTTGCGCAGACAACGATAGGCAGCACGTACCATCATGATATTTACCAGCAGCAGGCCCAGCGGGAAAAACAACAAATACAGACTGTCCATGGGCTTGTTTTCCGCCAGGAGCAGCGAAAAAACAATATGCACCCAGGTGGCCACCCCCACAGCCGCAAGCAACACCCCGTTACCAAAAAAAAGACCGACAGCCAGGCCCATAACCGGTGCTGCGACCAATGCCCAGATCCCACTGGACTGCAACAGCAGCCGCCACCATTGATAGTGAGCGCCTGGACCGAACATGTTTTTCTCCAGGCCTTTAAACATTGCACCGATGCTCGGATACCAGTTGACGCTGAGATCTTCATCAGCAAATGCCAGGCGAGTCCTGCCGCCGGCTTTTTTGATCATCATTCCCAGGGCGGCATCGTCGCCGGGTTCCAGCCGCAACCATTCGAACCCAGGTGTCCGGTCAAACACCTGGCGCCGGACCAGATTAAAGGCGCCGACCCCGATAGAATACTCATTATCGGGATGATGTACCTGAGCTGCGCGTGTGGTGAACAAAAACAAAAGGCCAAAACTGCGTACCGCCACTTCCAGCCAGAAGCTGTTCGCCAGGATCCGTGGGAACAAGACAAGGTGATCGGCCCGGGTCTGCAGGGCATAGGAGACTGCCCTGCACAGGGTGCCCGGGGCGAAATGAATATCGGCATCGGTAAACAACAGCCATTGGCCGTGCGCCTGCCCCACCCCCTGGTGCAGGGCATGTACCTTGCCCAGCCAACCTTTCGGCAAATCCGTTATATGAAAGGCGTGAACACGATTGTCCCGTGCCGCCAGCCGGTCGATGATCCTGCCGGTGGCATCCGTGGACCGATCGTCCAGCACAATAATCTCCAAGGCCGGATAATCCTGCGCCAGGAGGCTGGCCAGCGCATCCTCAATGTGCTCTTCCTCGTTGCAGGCTGGAATGACAATGCTGAGCGAAGGCCACTGAACAGGTGGTTTCAAAGAGTCTTTTTTCTCGTGCAGGCGGGGTATCTGACGTACTGTCCACATCAGGTAGGCAAATACCACGACCCAGATGCCGCAGCCTGCTAGGACAAGGCCTGAAAAGAATATGCTGACTGCTTCCCCGATCATCTCGTTAATTTGGTTGCAAGGCTCCTTCCGGGCTTAAGACTCACCTCCCGGATATTGCCGGGTTTCTCGTGTACAACAAAGTCCTTATTTAAGAATCGTTTGATCACTTTACTATTTGTCAATGGATGATTGCTCGTCCGCAAGTTCCCTTTTGCCGATTGCACAACCGGAAGTACCGTGCTTACGGCCTCCTGTATCTTTTCGATCATAAGTTTCCGGTTTGCCAGGGCAAGCGCACACAATACTGCATCTCAACCGGATAATTTCGTACCTGGACGGAGATGAGAGGCAGAAAGGCAAGCTCCCATTTTTAGAGACGCTGCTATGTCATTGTTGGTTGATTTAAAAGGAAAAAATTGGTGGAAATTTCTTTTTTTGCTCGAATCTGTCGCTCACATGACGAGGGTACATCGGTGTAAAAACCCTACTCTAAAAACAGTCGGGCTGGTTTGCGTGTCTACCAATGAAATCGGCCCATCCCAATGGAGTATCCCTGATTGTCACTCCCAATGCTATCCTGCCATCCTTGGCAGAAGACCATATCGGGAATACGTTCATTCTGAAAAGTTTTCTGTTTTCAGACAAGATAACTGAGAGTTGCCAGGTTGTTAAATTTATTCGTTCAGGTAAATCTATAACCTGGATACCAGACAATGATATATCTGAAACCAATCCATTCGAAGGTTCCAATCCATCCGAAACAAGAATAGAAAGATTATTAATTTTGATACGTTGATGTTTTCTCCTATCCATGGCCCGTCTATCTTATAAAATATTTTTGTCTAAGGCTTCACTGTATTCCTGGCAATTCAGAATATAAATAAAAGAAATAATCATTCACGAAATGCTCGCCAATCAAGGTTAACAAAAAAACTCAGAATCATTGTGCCTGCAAATTTGCACAGTGTTCACCAAAGGTGGTCTGAACTGATGAGAAGTGCGGGTTATAGGAAGGTTCAGTTTTTCTTCTTGGTTGATGATTTCAAAGCGGTTTCCTGATTGATTACGTGAAAAGAGAGAGTATTGGAAAATATTTATATCAGTGAGCCACTTGCAAAAAGGTCTTTTCGGAGTCTCGTCGGCTCGCTTACCGGCCCAAACTCTGCGTTATGCTCAAAATTTTATCCTCGGAGGTAAGCACCCTCCGGGCATAAACTCTGACTCCGATATCACTTATATGCATGCGATAAAATTTTTCGCATGCCTTGATTTTTAACCGGTAAGCATAGACTCCGAGAATCCTCATTTTGCAAGAGGCTCCAGTAATTGCTGATCGGTTTCAAAAAGGGCAAGATCCCCATTCGGGGAAAACGTGAGTTCC
Source organism: Desulfocapsaceae bacterium (assembly GCA_046704745.1). Taxonomy (GTDB): domain Bacteria; phylum Desulfobacterota; class Desulfobulbia; order Desulfobulbales; family Desulfocapsaceae; genus CAWGGS01. Next base: position 43,414 of record JBJKRL010000094.1, read on the forward strand.
ACCCTCTCCCAAACTGTGGCTCCGGGAATAGTGGTCAGTTCTTCTAAAAGGGGCGAACTTGCCCAAAATTCCAGAACATGACGGGTGTCTTTTATGATAACCACTCTAAGATTGTCGGTATTGCCGACACCTGTTGTGAAAAATGCTGTCTGAATGGCGAGTTGGTCGTTTGCCATCCGTATAGGTATAAATGCCTTGCGAAGGGAGGAGCTTGTCAGGGCATTGACAAGGGTTTTGTCATAGTCGAGTTTTGAGAAGAGTTTTTCTGTGATGATGTCCGCGTTGCCCAGCCCGATACCGTTTCCCCGGCTTTTTTCCGACAGATCAAGCAAGACGATGCGGGTGACACAAAGGTTTTCAGAAAAATCATCTTCCATAAGATCGTAGGCCCTTCCCGTGACATTGGGGTCCATGCCGGAGCCACTGATGTCTTTTCCTATTTTTCCAATGATGAGAACATCAAGATTTTTAAAAGGGAGCTTGGGGAAATGGGCCTTGGCCATCTCGAGGAGTGCGGTTTCTTCCGCAAACAGATTCCTGGATAAAACAGCCTGGATTGCAATGGGTTCACTATGCTGGTTCTCTACTACTCCGAGGGCAAATCGGAAGTTTGAGTGCTTAATGATGCTGTCTCCGGCATTTTTTATCACAGGAAACAGGCCATGGCGAAGTCCTGCTTTGTGAAGTGCGATTGCGCCTTGGTGCTTGCCCATACCGATGCACAACATCTTATAGAGCCCGCTCTCAATAGGTCCTTTAAATTTGGTGTGGGGTTTAATCCGGTTGATAATGAGCGTATGATCCATCAACAGGCTGTCTTTTGAGAAATAAACCGGAACCTTATCCAGAATCTCATCTATTGCCGTCACCTCCATGGATGAGACGATTTGCGCACCACAAGATGCCTCTGTAACGCCAAGAGATGCAAGAACCTTGATCTGCCCTTGGCTTTCCGCCCCTCCATGACTGCCCATGGCAGGAATGATGAACGGAATAGCTCCGAGGACTTTTATTCGATCGCACAGTGTTTTTGCGATAAGCGGAAGGTGTGAAATGCCGCGGCTTCCAACGCCGACGGCAACGCGATGACCAGCCTGTATTCCACTTTTCGGCAGGATCTGGTCAAGAGTTTTGTTCAGGTGAGCTTTTACATCTTTGACCCTGCTGTGCGGATACTCCATCGTAACCCGGTAAAATGGAGGCAATGGTTTGCTTTTTTCAATGAAAAGGGGAAGTCTCAAGCTCGATACCGGTGGTATGGTTTTCTCCCTAAAAAAACAAAAGGTGTGCGGCTCTTGTTTCTCATGTTCAGGGACTCAGTTGCCTCTGCCGTTACTCATGATGAGAAATGCGGCCTAGGCAAACATGGACATCATTTCATGTTTAATTATAAAATCGGTCCAGGTCCATGGAGAGTCAAGGATTTTAACACCTATCGATATGTTGTCTTTATCCTTCAAATACCATCTTGGATTGACAGTCATCCTGAAATATTTTTTGTTTTCAGAAAAAACAACCGATAATTGCTTGCTGTCCAAGTTGAGTTGTTTCGACACATCATTTATCCGCATACCGGACAATGAGATATTGGAAACCGATCCCTGAAAAGGATCTTCCCCATCCAAAATATCTATGCAAAGATTGTTGATCTTGATGCGCGGATGTTTTCTTTTGTCCATGTTTCCACCATCCTTGAACAAGATTCTCCGTTACTATAAGCTTGTGGCATCCAGATTACCCCGGGATAAAAAATGCCTCCCGGGATTTTTATGACCACGTGGATATTCACCTCTTACCTGGTATCGAAATACCCAGGAAGACATATTGTCTTACTTAAGATGGTTTGATCTTTTCGGTATTTGTCAAGGCGCAATCGTCCTGTTTATATGAGACTGCCAAGGCGAGAAAACGGTCATTACATTCCTGACGGCAATCCGCATCTTTTTACTCCTCTTGTTCTTGCGATATCCAAGGGAAGGGGAAATGGTCCGTGTCCAAGACCGTATCGATAGAGGGATGAGGGAAAGACCCTTGAGTATTGATTGGGGCGTAAATAAATTTTATTCGATTACCATTAAAACTCACCCTGGATCAGTTACCTGAAAAGTAGGTCCAATCAGAAAATCTCTATATGTGTTGCTTTTTGTTTTCTCTTCTTGTTGCTTATACTTTCTGATAGTGGAGATGGTCGGGGGCTGTTCCTGGTCCGTCCATTGAGTGGATTATAGGTCCGGGCAATTGAAAATTTTTCCGGTTAAAGAAAGATATCATGGCAAATATAAAGAAAAAAATTCCTTGGTGGGTAAGTTTTGGCGTGGCGTTGGTTTCCTTTTTATTTTTGAACTGGCTGGCTGAAAAGGGACCTGCGACGGGACCTGGATCTCACATCCTTTCTGCAAATTTTTCACCTGAATTTATGCACATTTTTGCTTTTTATGGACAATTTGCTGTTCCAACGGCAGTACTCCTGGGATTTTTCATCTTGGATAAATTACGTTTTAGAAGGACCCTTCTGCATACGGCAAAAAACATATCTCAGGAAGACTTATATAAAATGTCCTGGAAAAACATCAAGGACCTGGTTGCCGAGCATTTCCGGCAGTTGCATTTTGTTGTTGAAGAAAACAAAGAGGGAGGTGAAGAGGGCTATCTTATTGCGAAAAAAGGAGAGGAAAAATATCTTATCAAGACCAGGCAATGGAAATCATCAGCGATCGGGGCGGATACCGTTCAGGAATGCATAAGAGCTGTAACGGCCATTGGGGCAACCGGCGGGATTCTCGTCACATCAGGTTATCTTACCGGAGAAGCGAAAGGTGTGGCCAAGGCCGGCAGGATCACGCTCCTGGGCGGCGAAGAGCTGCATACCAGGATCATGAATTCGGCTGAGGCCTTGGATGCCGAGTTAGGAAAAGGGGCCGGCCCGAGAATGAAAAAGATACTATGGATCGGTCTGGTCCTTCTGGTAATCGGAGCAGGTTCGACACTGCTGTCTTCTTCTAAATCCAGCCAGACTCTCTCCACAATCTGGACTGCTGTACAGAAAAAATTTGCTCTGGATCAGCACGGGCCGGCCGGAGCCAATAAAAAGATCGGAGGATCTGCTCAACAGAAGGGAGCAGGCGAGCAGCGGTTTACAGATGAACAGATTAGAAGGGCAGGCCAAAGCCTCTTGCATGAGAAGGAAGAGAAGCAATACCAAGACATAGAGATGGGCAAAACGGAGAAAGGAAAGAAGTATTACTATGAAATCGAACTCGTTTCCGGAGGCCATATCTTTTCCAATAAGGTGAATATATCAGGCGATAAGATCACCTATAGGAATAATCGAGGTCTGGTTACGTCTCTTTCTAAAAACGAGGTAAAAAGTATGAAAAAAATCGAGATACCATCACGATAAAATATCGGCCAGCACCTCAAAATGATCGAAGGGCGGCATGACGCAGGCGCCTCTAAACTTCTCCCGGGCGATTTGCAGCATGTCACGGGCGTTGGCGATGCCTTCGGCGATCGGATCGGAGGCTTTTTCCATACGGGATCGAACCTTATCCGGGACCTCTATTCCGGACACCTTCGTGTGTAGGAACTGGGCGTGGCGGAAAGTTCGCAAAGGCAGGACCCCAAGGATCACCGGAATATCGATGTGGCGTGTTGCATCGGCAATGGCCTGGGCTCCGGCCTCGTCGTACACCGGTTGGGTGACCACATACTGCGCTCCGGCCTTGGTTTTCTGCTCAAGTCTTCGTACGGCGCGCTCAAAACCGTAACTCAACTCCGGTTTAGTATCAAGGACAACGCCGGTAAAGAGCCCGGCCTCGCGTGCCATGGCTATCAGATCGTAAACATTAACATCACCGACATGGGAGACTATGCCCCGGTCGGCAAGAGCGATGTTGTCGCCGGTGGCCACCATAACCGTATTGATTCCCAAGGCCTTGGCTCCCCAGAGTTCACCCTGAACCGCAATCCGGTTGTGATCCCGGATAGTGCAGTGGAGAATGGCTTGCCTGCCCACCCTGGCCTTGATCAAGTGGCAGGTGGCCATGGCGCTCATGCGTGATTTTGCCACAGGATTGGTGGCCACACTGAAAGCATCAAAGGAAAGGGTGCCAAGCGCAGCCAGTTGATCGAGCAGCGGTATTGGATCCGGCCCCCCTGGGGGAACGACCTCGATTGTGGTGATAAAATGGTTATGGTCGGCAATCAAAGCTTCCATACAGGTCTCGTAAGGTTTGGAGGATTGATGTTGGGCAGACAAAGGGATTGTAACTTTCCGGTTGCATTTCACAGAAGTTTGGTTTCAGGATAATTGTATCCGGCAATCGGGTTTTTCGGCAATCTTTTTTGCTGTAATCTCTCTGCATATGTGCAACAAATGTATAAACGTAAGCAGCCGGTTGGGTAAAGATTTTCCAGGGAGTATAAAGAATGAAAGAGATAAACGAGCTTGTCGCTTTGGTTCAAAAATTTTGTGAACAAAGGGATTGGGACCAGTATCACGGTCCGAAAGATCTTGCAATCGGCATCATTACCGAGGCATCCGAACTCCTGGAAAATTTTCGTTTCCTCTCTGATGAACAGGCGCTTGAATTGCTCGACGACTCGCTTAAAAAGGCAGCTGTTGAGGATGAACTTGCCGATATCCTCTTCTTTCTCCTTCGTTTTGCCCAGCGCTTTGATATTGCAATCGATCAGGCTCTGTTTAAAAAAGTGGCAAAAAACGAGAAAAGATATCCGGTGGACCTTTCCAAAGGGAAAAATTGTAAGTATTCTGAGTTATAACTTATTAATTTAAGGGAAATTTTATTACCATTATTCTTCAGCTATTGATACCTGGAGAGAACGGCTCTCCCCCTTCCATTTCGATAGATGAAGCTTCAAAGGTAACCAGAAAACGCAAAGTTGAATGAATGGTTCCACGCCAAAAAAATCGTTGAGGCTGATCAGGGGCGGTAAACCCAAACATTATTGGTTTGCCGGGGTCCAACTCGTTGTGGCAACGCGGGAAACTCTCCCCGATGATGCCGAAATAATGGTCTTTGAAGAGGACACGAAGATGGTCCTGACAGTCGACAAAGAACTCATCTATCGTGGGGAGGATAGTATCCGGACACTGACGGATATCCATAATGCTCCGAAACATGTCCCCGGTTCTCTGGTGAAACAGGGGAACAGCTGGTATGCGCTGGTCATCGACCTGGATGCCGAGTGTGTGTGTCAACCTTGTTGGATAGAAGAGGCGTATACCGAAATATTCAACACGATAAAGGCAAAGAAGGTTGCCGTTGCCGGCATGCATCTCCTTGGCAGCACATACGGCAAAATTCCATATGATCAGGCGTTGCGGATGCTTCATGGCGGATTAAAAAACAGATCCTCTCCTCCTCTTAAAAAGATATATCTGGTAGTTGATAGATCGGCAGTCAAAGAGACCCGCAGGCAGTTGGATACCTATGTGTATGTGGGCCGGTAAAAGGGTCAGGTATTGATTAATTGAAAAAAAAGGCTAAATTGCCTAAGAGTATCTACCTGTAATTTGTTCAAGAAATCCGGAGGAAACCCCTTTCAACTCAACTGTTGTCTTCTGAAACTGCCAACGTGGAGGGAAGTATGCTGAAACCGAACATGCCGTCGTTCAACGATCTGGAGGGGGAAACCGTTCCGGCAGGGCTGCCGGCTGTAATAGACGCCCATGTTCATATCTTCCCACGCAGTATTTTTGCTGCAGTATGGCAATGGTTTGAGGAAAATGCCTGGCGTATCAGGTACCAGATACCCTCGGACCAGGTATTGGAGTTTCTTCCGGCGCACGGCATCAAGCACATCGTTGCCTATCAGTATGCTCACAAGCCCGGAATTTCTAAGCAATTAAATAGCTATATGGTCGGAAAGTGCCGTGAATATGAAGGCAGGGTTACCGGTCTTGCCACGGTTCTGCCCGGAGAGAAGGATGCGGAAAAAATCCTGCAGGAGGCATTTGATTCAGGTTTGGCTGGATTGAAGCTTCATTCACATGTCCAATGCTTTGATGTGAACAGCAAGGATATGATTCGTCTGTATGAATGTTGCAGCATAAACAAAAAGCCGCTGGTCATGCATGTGGGACGAGAGCCAAAAAGTCCGGCCTATCGATGCGATCCGTATGATCTTTGCACTGTCGAGCGATTGGAATGGGTCTTACGAGATTTTCCGGACCTGAAAATCTGTGTCCCCCATCTGGGTTTCGACGAGACAACCGGTTATCGCAACCTGATCGAAAAATACGATAATCTCTGGTTGGATACCACCATGGCAATTGCCGGCTATTTCCCTATCGAGAAGATCGACCTTGGACGTTACCGGTCTGACAGGGTGATGTACGGTTCGGATTTTCCAAGCATTCCCTATAATTGGGACAGAGAACTCAAAATCTTGCGGGAAGCGGATCTCCCCATCAGCATTCTTGAGAAAATACTGTCTTTAAACGCCATCGATTTTTTTGACCTGAACCTTGAAGGAACCACAGCATAAAGGAGAGGAACTCCCCTTTCTTCCTATCAAAATTCGGTGGAGCCTGTATCTCTGACTTCTTTATTTAGCCCGGATTTCTCATGAACACTGTGTCAATTTGTTTGTACTTCAGAAAAGCCATGACATTTCACATAATCTAGTGTGTTGTCAAATTTACACAGTGTTCGCCAGTGGTCAGTCCAGGCGGCGCCATCTTCTTCAGTATTTTGGCAATGAACATAGATTACTATCGAAGTCGGAGTTTATGCCCGAAGGGTGCTTATCTGTTCATTGCCAAAAACTTCGAACCTGACACCGCCTGAACTGATGAGAAATCCGGGTTAGCGCGCGGCACAAGTGTATCCGAAAATCGGCCAGATCTGAGAGGGATCCTTTTCTCGGGACGCCATAAACCCTTGCCTGGAGGCAAGGTCTGCGCCATCCGGGTTGCGGGGCACCCGTGAAAAGGTTGCCCCGCAGATCCCAGACATTGCGATTATCTCAGTTTTCATCTTTTGTTTTGCTGGCGCTGGGAGAATGGACGTTTATGAGAAGTCGAGTTTAGGGCAGCAGGATCGAACTGCCGGTCGTCTTTCTCGCCTCCAGGTCGCGATGAGCGGTCTGCACATCCTTTAAGGCATATTCCTGCCTGATCTGTATCTTGACGACTCCTGAGGTTATGACCTCGAAGAGGTCGGCCGCATGGGCAAGAAGATCTTCTCTTTTAGCGGTATAGCTCATCAGGCTGGGTCGGGTGAGAAAAAGTGAGCCCTTCTGGCCAAGTATTGCCGGATCGATCGGGCCGATGCTGCCGGAAGACTGGCCGAAGGAAACCATGATCCCCATAGGCCGCAGGCAGTCAAGTGATTGCGTGAAGGTCGCTTTGCCCACTGAATCGTAGACCACATCCACTCCTTGGCCTTGGGTGAATTCCCTGACGGCGCTGGTAAGCTCCTGCTCCCGATAGAGAATGGTATGGGTGCAGCCGTTCTCTTGCGCGATTGAGGCCTTCTCTTCACTTCCCACCGTTCCGATAATGGTCGCTCCAAGATGCCTGGCCCATTGGCAGACCAGCGAGCCGACTCCTCCTGCCGCTGCATGGATCAGGATGGTACTCTTCGGCCCGACATGGGCACAGCCTTTCAGCAGGTAGCGTGTCGTCATTCCTTGGAGCATCATGGCTGCTGCATCGCGGGTGGAGATTGCATCGGGAAGCTTCACCAAACGATGGGCGGGAATACAGCGCATTTCTGCGTAGGCGCCGGGTGGGACACCTGCATAGGCGACACGGTCGCCTTTTTGAAATTCGCTCACCCCTTCACCTACAGTATCAACGCGTCCGGCACCTTCCATGCCAAGAACTGCTGGAAGATGCGGGAGCGGGTAGAGGCCGGTTCTGTGGTAAACGTCGATAAAATTGAGGCCGATGGCCTCATGGATTATCCGTACTTCTCCCGGGCCCGGTGCCGGCGGATCATAGGGCTCCCAGGTGAGGACCTCGGGGCCGCCGGTTTTATGTATTACAATGGCATGCGTCATAATCTTCCTCCTTGATGAGAAGCAGATTGTCATTGAGGAGACTGTAATGCATCTTCCTCCGAATGCTCCATTTTATTCGCTATGGAAAAGGGCAAGAGTCAGCCCGGATTTCTCATGAACGCTGTCAATTTGTCTACTTTTAGATGGGATAAGAAATCCGGGTTAGGCATGTCGTCCAATAATTGAGATGAAAAAACAGCAGGGCAGCAAGAACTTATTGTAGCGGAATCTTACCCTTTATTAACAACTCCCGAAATTGAGCGGCGGAAACCGCCGGGCTGACAATATTTCCCTGGATGAGCATGGCGCTCATGCCGGAGAGGATCTGTTTTTGCGCATCTGTTTCCACGCCTTCGGCGACAACAAGCAGATTCAGGATACGCCCAAGCGATACAATGGCTGAGACTATTGCCCGAGTACCCGGGTCATCGACGATGGTTTTGATAAACGAACGATCTATTTTCACACCGTCTATGGGCAGCCGGTTCAGGTAGGCAAGCGAAGAATATCCAGTGCCGAAGTCGTCGAGATAAAACTTCATTCCTATATCGCGCAAGGCCCCCATAACTTGCTGTGCATCGGATAAATCACCCATGATCATGGATTCGGTTATTTCAAGATACATTCGACCCGGGGCAAGATTTTCTTCGGCTATGTACTGTCTCAAAAGTGTTACCATATCTTGACCCGTGAATTGACGTGAGGAGATATTGACCGATAGTCCGATATTATATCCGTCTTTTTGCCATTTTCCCGCTTGACGGGTTGCCTGTGAAAGGACCCACTCGCCAAGCGGGAGGATGAGGCCTGAGTCTTCCGCCAGAGGAATGAAATCGCCGGGGAGGAGCAATTGTCCCTCATGCCGCCATCTGATAAGCGCCTCTGCTCCGACTATCTCTTGGCTCGAGATATGAACGATGGGTTGATAGAAAAGCTCGAATTTCTCTTGTTCCAAAGCCTTGCGAAGTTTCATCTCCATGGAGATTCGCTGGTGGGCCTGGGCATCAAATTCAGGAGTGAAAAATTGGTAATTGTTTTTTCCCACGGCTTTTGCCCGGTACATTGCATTGTCGGCGTACTTGACCAGAGACACTGCATCGGAACCATCTTCAGGAGCTATGGTAACCCCTATGCTGACGGAGATGAAATACTCGATTTCACCATAATAGAAGGGTTCCTTGAGACTCTCGATCAGACGAACGGCAATCACGCTTACGTCATCAATATGTTCAACCTCGCTTAACAAAATGAGAAATTCATCTCCTCCCAACCGTGCCATGGTGTCGCCGGTTCGCAAGAGACCGGCCAATCGTCCGGCCACCTCAATGAGCAGGTCGTCGCCTGCCGTATGTCCAAAGGCGTCATTAATATGTTTGAAATTGTCCAAGTCCAGGTAAAGCAAGGCCAACCGCGCCCGGTTCCTCTTCATCCTGGCCAAGGCCATTTCCAGCCGGTCGTTGATCAGCACTCGATTGGGAAGACCGGTTAAGGCATCATGCTGGGCCTGATGTTCCAGAGCCTCCTGTTGTTTTTTTAATTTGGAGATGTCGTGAAAGATTGAGACATAGTTCGTGGTCTTGCCTCGCTGATCCCTGACGGCACTGATGGTCATCCATTCCGGATAGGCCTCGCCGTTTTTTCTCCGGTTCCATATCTCTCCGGACCATTGCCCACCCTCAAGGAGCTGTTTCCACATGTTTTCATAAAATTCCGGCGGGTGCTTCTTTGACTTCAGAATCCTAGGATTTTTGCCTATGGCCTCTTTCGGCTCATAGCCGGTGATCAAAGAAAATGCCGGGTTAACCTGGAGTATTGTTCCGTCGGAATCGGTAACTACGATTCCCTCAATCGAGTTTTCGAAGACCTTGCTGGCAAAGACCAGTTTTTCTTCGGCCAGTTTTTTGCTCGTGATGTCCCGAATAACCACCAGAGTCGAATCGGGTTGTCCGCCTGCGATCCAGAGAGGAGATACGGTAAGATAGGCCCAGATTATCACGCCATCTTTTCTAATATAGCGTTTTTCAATAGTAAATTCGGAGATCTTTCCGGAAATCAGCTGTTGCAGATGCTCTTTTTCAATGTCTCGATCTTCCGGATGGGTGATATGCGTCGAGGTGAACTCCTGCAGTTCTTCCGGGCTGTAGCCGACAATGTCACAATATTTTTTATTCATCCGGATGTATTTATCGGAATGGATGTCGATTTTAGCTACGCCGACACTTGCCATTTCAAAAAAGGCCCGGAAGTGCTGCTCGCTTTCCACCAGGGAGGCGGTCCGCTTCCGTACTTGATCGGCAAGTTTTCGGTTGAAGATAAAAAGGATCAGTCCCAGAAGCAGGGAGAGAAGGACCAGGATAGCGAGAAAGGAGAGGAAAGTCTGTATCTTGTGCTGTTTTTCAGTGGCGAGTTTATCGCGAAGTTGAGGATAAAGAAAACCGTTCAGGCTGTAATTTGCCTTTAACATCCCAAGCTTGACGAAGGTATCGGCGATTCGGCGCCAGCGCTCGGGATTGATATGGCCGATCTCAACAAGATCCGGCTGAATGAGGCCGCGCATTGCCTGAGCCTCAAACAACAGCTGATCAAGGCTTTTTTCCTTGGAGTAGCGGGAGCGAATCAACTCGGCAATTTCCCGGGGGTGAGCCATGGCATACGTCCAACCCTGCCTGACGGCAAAGAGGAAGTCCTGCAGTCTGCCTTGGTGGTTTACAACCTGCCCCCGCGTGGTCACGATGCAATCGCCGTAAAAATCGATTCCATAATGAAGCGGGCGAATAATATTCGTTGGCATATGCTCCTTTTGCAGAAAGTAGGGTTCGTTGGTCAGATATGCGGATTGACCGTCAATCCTTCCGGCTATGAGATCGGCCACGCCCCAGTTGTGAGGAACCAGGATCAATGATTTGAGGGGGACGCCTTCCTCAACCAGCATGGCAAGATTATCCTCATCGGTTTCCGGGGTCAGCATGATCCGTTTTCCTCTGAGACTCTGGGGGGTGGTAAGGCCGCTGTCTCCACGGGTGATGATCACTGACGGCGAATGTTGAAAGATGGCCGCTACGACAACTAGGGATTTATATTGTTGGTGTTTGAGCAGGATCCCAGGGGAGTCTATGATGAAATCAACTTTGCCTGAGAGAAGTTTCCCCACCATGTCGATACCGGGCTTGCCTTCAATGAGTTCAACATCAAGGCCTTTGTCGTGGAAGACTCCTTTTTCAACCGCAGCGTAATACCCGGCAAACTGAAATTGATGCCGCCACTTGAGCTGTAGCCGGATTGTGTTATGGGGTCCGGAAGAAGAGAGGGGGGCCGAAAAAACAGGGGCAGCCGCAACAAGAATAGCCATGAGCGCGACAAACGGAGAAACGATCCGTATTCGTCGGCCTATCCAGGGCAGTGAAAAAGGTAAGGGCAGAGGGCGGTCTGATTGCACGGCTGCTTCCATAAGGTAAAGTGATTAACCCGGATCTCTCATGAACGTCCATTCTTGTGGTGCGAGCACAACACATGATAAAATTGAGATGACCTCAAGGTCTCGGAGTTGAGGGGGAGCCTTCTCGCCGGGGGTACCGGAGCCTGGATGGCGCAGATTTTACCCCCAGAGAAGGGATTACGGCGTCCCGTGAAAAGGTTGCCCCTCAGCTTTGACCGATTTTCGTAAACATTGCATCAAGTGTTCTCCTTCTTGGAAAGGATGAGAAGTCCGGTTTCTTACCAAGTTATTATTCATTGTAGCTGGTTGGGCCGAGGTTGCAACTCAAGCGATATTATTTTTTACAAAATTGAGCCACTTGCAAAAAAGTCTTCTCGGAGTCTCGCCGGCTCGCTTACCGGCCCAAACCCCGTGTTGCTCAAAATTTTATCCTCGAAGGTAAGCACCCTCCGGGCATAAACTTTAACTCCGATATCAATTATATGTCTGCGGTAAAATTTTTCGCATGCCTTGATTTTGAACCGGTAAGCATAGACTCCGAGAATCCCCATTTTGCAAAAGGCTCAAAATTGCTTTAAATATCTCTCTGTTGGACTCCGATCATCCCTCCGTCGGTTTAACAGAGGGGCGAACCTTGTTATCTTCGAGCAACGGAAGATCTCAACAGTCGATCTATGGTCTCTTTCAACAGAGGGACCCCGTTTCGGGTCAGGATCGATTCCGGATGAAATTGAAAACCCGCGAAACGGTCACCGCGGATGGCAATAACTTCTTCCAGTTCCGGAATTACGGCGATTTCATATTCTTCGGACATCAGGCCAAGCTGTGGAGCAAAGGTGTTGTAGAATCCAACCCATTCTTCCTGTCCAAAAAGATTGATCCTGACCTGAGAGCCTTGAAAAGGGGTTCTTTTTCGTTTTACAGGAAAACCAAGCGACCTGCAGAGAAACTGGTGGCCGAGACAGATGAAAAGGGATGGCCGTCTGTTCCCCAGTAATTGCCTTGTAATTTCCATGTTTTTTCTTGTTTTCTCGGTGGTTGTATCATTGGGATTTCCCGGGCCGGGACCGACCAAGGTGATATCGGCCCTGTCTTTTGCAAAAACATATTCCGTATAAGGAATAATTGTGCTTTTTATACCCAGGGAGGCAAATATGTGACTGAGCATATGGATGAAATCGTCTTCGTTGTCGATGAGGGTTATGTGGATATCGGCCCCGTTTGCCTGCCGCTTAAGCGAATGATCCTGCTTGAAAAACCAGAAGTTCGACAGATACCTGTTTCGTTGAACCAGACTCTCTGCGATCTCATCGTCGTTGGCCACCTTGACAAGCAGTGGCCCTCGAACAGGCGAGTCGTCCCCTAAAATGCCCGACAGAACCGCCGCCGCTTTGGCCTTGGTTTCGTTTACCTCCTGTTCCGCAACGGAATCTTTGACCAGCGTGGCTCCGACACTCATATGCATGCTGCCGTCGGTTGTTATTTCCACAGTTCTGATGGTAATCGGAGAATCGAGAAAATCGCGCCCTCTTTCGTCACGTCCGACAAGCATCATGGCACTCCCGTAGTATCGTCTCGAGGTTTTAGAATATTTTTTGATGATACGGCAGGCGTTTTCCACCGGGCTGCCGACCACGGTGGCGGCAAACATGGAGTCGATGAAGAGGTCGAAGATATCTTTATCGCTGGTTCCGGAAAGCAGGTATTCGGAGTGGATGAGGCGAGACATCTCCTTTAACAGCGGACCGACGATGGAGCCGCCCTGGGAACACATCCTGGCCATCATCTTCAACTCCTCATCGACGACCATGAACAGCTCATTGATTTCCTTGGAATCATTGATGAAGGCCAAAAGGTCTTTTTTGAACTCGCTGCGCCTGTTTCTGGTGACATCCTTGCGGAAGGTCCCGCTGATCGGGTTCATTTTGACTCGACCGTTTTCCACCAGAAGATGCCTCTCAGGGGTTGAACCGATAAAAAACAGTGACCCATCGTAAAATAAGAATTTCCAGTAGGTGCCGTAATCGTGCCGCAAGAGGAACTTGAAGATGCTCAGGGCCTGAGGGAGGGAAAAATTTTGAAACTTGCCGTGGGCGTTTCTTGGGATGACGAAATTGGCCCCTTCACCGTTGCCTATTTCGTCCTCTATAATTTTATTTATAATCTCAGCATATTGCCCTTCAGTGGTATCATACTGGATGCCCTCTGGTATGACTGGTATCCGATCGTCTAAAGCCATGAGCAGGTCTTGGACGGGGAGTTCATATTGGGCATCAATGAGGATGGTGCGGATCTTTTCCCCATCATCCAGGCAATCGTAGCCTTTTTCTTTTATCTGGCAATAGGGGATAATGCTGATGGTGTCGCAGAGGCGCTTGCCGACTGTGGAACCGTGCCGGCGCGGAATATCTTTGATCCGGGCATATTGATGCGCATCTCCCAGTACGGCCAGGATGTCCTCGTTGTCTTGTTTTTGGATAAGACAAAAGGCCTTGTCGCCGGCATAAAGCCGATTGAGCAGAGTGTCCATGGAATAATCCTCCTTTTCGGTTCATTTTTTCCGGGCCTGCAGGAGAGAACATGGACATAAAAAAACCCCTGCCGACCCGGAGCGGGTCTGCAGGGGTTTTGACTGCTAGTAAAATCCTGTCCGACTACCGACTCCCGGAGACAAAACCGGTCCAACCTTGCCAATTGCGCCAGGAGCTGGAAGGGGATTGGATGGAGTTGGAAGTCGTAATCATAAAAATTTTCATATAGTAAATAACTCAAATTTCCGGGTTGTGGTAATAATTTGGAATACTATCCAATTTTGGGGTCTTCCTGCAGTTGGTTCACAAGGAGCCAGAATCCAGGAGTCAGAATTCATGAGAAAACCCTTTAAAATCAAGTAATCTGGATTCTGGCTCCTGGCTCCTGAATTCTTTCCAGCAGACAACTTGTCTGTTGATCACCTCGA